>NZ_BAAHBP010000050.1:0-1134 GCF_054776615.1 Spirosoma pomorum | reverse complement strand
AACTGCTCTGGACTTTGGTAGCCCAATGAGGAGTGCTTTCGTTGCCGATTATAATAGCATTCTATGTATTCAAATAATTCTGTGCGAGCATCCTCAATATTCTGAAATATACCGTCCTGTATCAATTCCGCTTTCAGTCTAGACCAGCATGACTCCATAAAGGCATTATCATACGGATCGTCAGGACGGTTCATGCTTTGGCGTAACTTGTTATCTCTCAGTGTCAGGCGAAAGTCTTTGTCAATGTATTGACCACCACGATCAGAATGGACAACCGCTTGTTCCTGAATTGAATAAGCTAGTAAAGCCTTTTTGAGCGCCTTGTGGACTAAGGACGCTTCCATATGTTTTTCTACCTGCCAGCCTTTAATACGTCGGCTAAAAAGATCCATCCAGGCGGCTAAATACGCCCACTCACCACCCGCCAAGGCAATGTACGTAATGTCGCCTACCAGAACTAGACCAGGAGCTGTTGGAAACGGAGCCTCCAGCAGCAAATTAGGACTAAATGGCCCATTATGGCGACTATCGGTAGTACGCGGTACAAAACTACGGGGTTGGATAGCTCGTAATCCCTGCTGACGCATAAGTTGCTGAACCAGGTACCGACTCACTTGATAGCCCTGATCGCGCAACTCTTCTACTAATCGACGGCTTCCATAGCGACGGTAATGATCAAGAAAACTTGCTTCAACCGATTGAGTTAGCTTTTTCTTCCCCTCTGTGGGTTGATAAGTCTCACCAGCCTGATACCGATAAAAGCCACTACGACTAACACCGAATACTTTACACAAGAGTTGAATCGAATGGTCATTCGTGTGCTGGCCGATAAACTGATAAATCAACCGGAGGTCTGTCGGCTGAAAATAGCTAAGGCTTTTTTTAAAATTTCCCGCTCCTCTTCGATCTGCCGCAATTGGTGCCGCAATCGCTCATTTTCGATAGCCAATGGGCTGTCTGCCTTTTCTTTCCCTTTCGTCCCTGACGCTTCCTGTTGGCTACGCCAGCGATAGAGTAAGTTCTCGCCAACACCCAGTGCCTGAGCAACCTGGAGTACACTACGCCCGTTGGCGATCATCCGTAGGGCTTCAGTTTTGAAGTCCTGGTCATACTTCCGACGGGAAGCCGGTTTGC
>NZ_BAAHBP010000049.1:0-636 GCF_054776615.1 Spirosoma pomorum | reverse complement strand
CGGCAATCAAGACCAGGTTCGACGAAAAGGAGTTAGTCCTACTGGCCACCAACGCTATAAATGTGAAGCCTGCCAACGTAGCTTTCAACTTGACTACACCAAACGAGCCTACCAAGTCGGTATCAAAGAGCAAGTTATTGACATGGCCTTGAACGGTAGTGGTATCCGCGATACAGCCCGCGTCTTGAAAATCAATATGAACACGGTCATGAGTACGCTTAAAAAAAAGCAAACCGGATCGTATCAGTAAACCCAGCTTATAGCGGTGTTGAAGCGAACCTATGCATTCGCTTAGAAGCGGATGAGCAGTGGTCTTATGTCCAGACGAAGCGCAATCCACGCTGGCTTTGGTGGGTCGAGGACCATGATACGGGCCAGGTCGTAGCATTTGTGTTTGGTCGGCGCACGAACGAAAGCTTCCGGCGATTGATGGCCTTGTTGGGTCAGGCTGGTATCGTGGTTAGCCTTTGGTTTACCGACTACTGGTGGGCCTATTATGACGAATTGCCGGCCGACATTCATCAAGCCGGCAAAGACCAGACACAAAGTATCGAACGCAAACATTTAGATTTACGGACTCGGATTAAGCGATTAGCCCGTCGCACGATCTGTTTTTCCAAATGCCAAGTGATGCAC
>NZ_BAAHBP010000048.1:0-529 GCF_054776615.1 Spirosoma pomorum | reverse complement strand
AGGAATTTCGCTACCTTAGGACCGTTATAGTTACGGCCGCCGTTTACTGGGGCTTCAGTTCAAACCTTCGGGTTACCCCTAAGCTCCCCCCTTAACCTTCCAGCACCGGGCAGGTGTCAGACCCTATGCGTCAACTTTCATTTTGGCAGAGTCCTGTGTTTTTGGTAAACAGTCGCCTGGGCGTCTTCTCTGCAGCCGCTCCTCACGGAGACGGCCCCCCTTATCCCGAAGTTACAGGGTAATTTTGCCGAGTTCCTTAACCATGATTCTTTCGCGCACCTTAGCATATTCTGCCCAGCTACCTGTGTCGGTTTACGGTACGGGTATCCATACGCTACACGCCAATCCACTTTTCTTGGAAGCCCATTCAGTCCTTCGACGCAGCCGAAGCCTTGTCTCAACGCACACTTCCGTCCGTACGTAGAACCCCCTGCACTCCGTCATGAACTAACCTGTATGGATAGTTGGGGACTATTAACCCCATTCCCGTCAGCTTCGCAATTCCGCTACGCCTTAGGACCCGACTAAC
>NZ_BAAHBP010000046.1:0-863 GCF_054776615.1 Spirosoma pomorum | reverse complement strand
CACATGCTCCACCGCTTGTGCGGACCCCCGTCAATTCCTTTGAGTTTCACCGTTGCCGGCGTACTCCCCAGGTGGATTACTTAACGCTTTCGCTCAGCCACGCACTCTATCGAGCACACAGCCAGTAATCATCGTTTACGGCATGGACTACCAGGGTATCTAATCCTGTTCGCTACCCATGCTCTCGTGCCTCAGTGTCAATCAAATCGTAGTAGCCTGCCTTCGCAATCGGGGTTCCGGGTCATATCTATGCATTTCACCGCTACATGACCCATTCCGGCTACCGCCAATCCATTCAAGTAACCCAGTTTCCAGCCACATCTGATCGTTGAGCGACCAGCTTTCAAACCAGACTTGGGCTACCACCTACGCACCCTTTAAACCCAATAAATCCGGACAACGCTTGCACCCTCCGTATTACCGCGGCTGCTGGCACGGAGTTAGCCGGTGCTTATTCCTCTGGTACCGTCACATACACCCGCAGGCATACTTTTCTTCCCAGATAAAAGCAGTTTACAACGCTGAGCGCCTTCATCCTGCACGCGGCATGGCTGGGTCAGGCTTGCGCCCATTGCCCAATATTCCCTACTGCTGCCTCCCGTAGGAGTTGGGTCCGTGTCTCAGTACCCATGTGGGGGCCAATCCTCTCAGAACCCCTACTGATCATCGCCTTGGTGGGCCGTTACCCCACCAACTAGCTAATCAGACGCAAGCCCCTCCACAACCCATAAATGTTTATCTACCAAACCAGGTGATCCAGTAGAACCATGCGGGTTTACCCTCGCTTTCGCAAGGCTATCCCCCAGTTGTGGGCAGGTTGCTTACGCGTTACGCACCCGTTCGCCACTGACCTTGCGGCCCGT
>NZ_BAAHBP010000045.1:0-7142 GCF_054776615.1 Spirosoma pomorum | reverse complement strand
AACAGATTTTTTCTTAATACTTATATGATCAGCCGAAACACTATAACCCAAAAAATCAATATGGTTTTTCGGGTTCACTAATTCAGACCTTAACCCTTTTTTTTGCAATACGCTTATACCATCTGATTTATCAAAATTAATGGGAACTCCTGATATTGATGAGAAGTCATTAATAATGTGAAAAGCACTACATATTTTAGAGTAATCTCTCGACCAAATAATCGTATCATCAGCATATCTAGCGAACCTCAATCCTCTGTCCTCTAGTTTTCTATCTAATTCCCAACACACTAGATTAGCTATAAACAGAGAAATAGATGTACCGAGTGGTATTCCTTTCTGCTCCTCGTGATGAAGGAAGCTTTTTATAATTTCTTTTTCTGTTTTACTAATCAAAAAACAGTTTTTATCAAGTTGTTCGTATATAAATTCATGCTTTATTGATTGAAAAAAACGACTAAAATCAAACTCAGCAATGAATATTCTTGGTTCGTTTCTTATTTCATTAGAAATATCTTGTATTGCAAAATGAATATTCCTATCATTTCGATACGCATAAGCAAACGAACTAAATCTGTGTCTATTCTTTCTTAATAGACTTTTGTAAAATAGGTAAGATACCGCAGAATCGGGCAATTGAAATAAACTCACTTCTCTTTCCTTACCTGATTTTTTTATTGTATATCTTATTGGTTTTGTTGGAATATAACTACTATTTTTTATTTTTATAGATATTGATCTAGCAATTTTTTTTGCATTTTTCAATACATAAAAAGGATTGTATAGTCTATTTTCATTCCATTCTTGTGGAATTTTTACATGCTTATGAGGAACATTTAATAGTCGCTTCTTCTTTCTTTTATATTCAATATGTAAAAAATTGTGATATTCATGAAACTCTCTTCCTCTGTCAGACGCCTCTGTTTGTATCTCTTTTAAAATTTCTTTGTCCATAAAATGATGTGGATTTTCTATTCAAACACAAAGCTCTTACCTGACAGTAAGAGCTTTGCACACGGAATTACCAAGTAAAAGTAAGTTTCAAATTGAGATCACTGCCTAGAAAAGCATAATCTACCTGGCCCAAACTGATTTCTTGATTGGGGAATGGTACTTCCGCTTGTCCCCTTAGGACTTACACAAACATAAGTTTTTGCAAACATTAAATCCAAAATAATATAAGAATTAGCAAAAATAAATTTAGATATATTTCAATATAACTATAAAAGTCAATCAAATTTGTTAGCTATATTACAACAAAAATATATTTAGCGATATCCCAAACGTGTATATGTTCGACGTATCCCGTTTTCTATATGTGATAGTCACAAGAGTTCTTTTAAGAGACTGTTCTTTATGTGCAGTTACAGAGTATACTTTTTGTTTCGCACAAGCATTCGCGTTGCTCTTTCTATACAGCATATTATAATAATATGAGTTTACTGCCCTACGGTGCTTGTACTTCGCTTAGTGCTTCTTGGTTCACGAGGTTGCCTTCAATTAAGGCTCTGCTTGAGCGGTCCCGATCTTGTTTTTATCCCTTAACATAAGACTACTTATACAACACCACTTCAAAAAGTACAACTTTTAGGCGAATATAAAGGGGTGTAAATCGGCTCGTTGTCAAGCAGTGATCTTAGTAGGGAACTTGGTTTTTCTGCTTCAAGAAAATAATAGGCTTTCTGTTCACTTAAATTTGACGACAATGGATCCACTTGAATTACTGGCCAAATGGGCACTTTGGCTTTTTGACGCGATCGGCGTAAATCTTGCCCTGAAGAAGATTGCTCAAGTTTTTACCAAGAAGGACGATAAGTCAGACTCAACTAAGAATCAGTTGACCAGCCCCCAGCGCTCACAATCTTGGACTATGTAGGCTATAGGCCTAGCCCTCGACTACGCTTCTGTTCTTGTTGAATGCTTACACTTCGTTGCTGGCCTAACATGACTTCTTTGGCTTGTTCCAGCCGTACCTCTTCGGCTCGCCTTAGATCGGTGGCTAACTGCTGCTGACGCTCCTGCTGCTTATCGCGTAGTTCGAGTGTCATGGCCGCTCGCTCCTGGGTTGACCCGTTACTCATGGTATTTTGATAGCGGAAACTCTCTTCCAGCTCCCGACGATAGGCCGTCTGTTGATCAAAGACGACCTCACTACGCTCTTTGAAGTCGACTCGGTTGAATTGGCCAAACTTCTGGCCGTGTTCCTGACTCTTGCCTTTCCCCCGGTGGTTGGTTAGCGGACTCAGTAACCGCCGGTTCTGGCTGTCCTTGCGGCTCACAATGATCTGCACGTGCATCTGGTGCCCCGCTTTGGCGTCTCCCCGCTGGGTGATCCCCTGCTTGACTTCCGGATCGGTCCACTTGTAGCCCCGGTTGTACTCCACTTTGCCGTACCACTTCACATCGTCGGCTCCCAACCCTTTCTGAAAGTTGGCCGCGTACTCGGCCATCACGCCCCGGGCGTACTCTTTGAGCCGCTGCGGATCATTGCCTAAGTGCTGTAGCTCTTTCTGGGAGGGGCTGATGTTGACCAGGTAGAACTTGGCCTCCTGCTGCTTGAGCTTGGCCACGTTGCTATCAATACCCTGGCGTACCTCGTAGGGCAGTAGATCGTCGCGCCCCTGGTTGAACCACAACTCGGCTTTGTGCTCGGCTCTCAGGTTATTTTCCTTCTCCAGGTACTCGACCAGCTGGCCACAACTGCCGGCATTGCTGCCGGTGCTACTGGTAGTGATGTTGATGTGAGGCATAACCAGGTGGGAAAGGGAATAGAAACTTACAGATTGTTGACCTGACTGCGGGTGTTCTCCTGGAGCTCTTTGATGAGCCGCCCCTGGGTGAGCGCGTTCATCGCATCCCGCTGTAACACATAGTGATCGAGGATAGCCATAAACTTTGCTTTTAAGCCCTTTTTCGTCTCCTGCTGTAGTCTTACCTCATTTTGATGAGATCGTGCCTCTGAGAGCAGGTTTTGCAGCGTTTGAGCCATTTCCTGCTGCTGTTGCTGGCTGGTTTGTTGTTCTTTGAGCAATCGGCGCTGGGTCTGGATGAAAAAGCCGCTTACCTCCCGCTCGTTATCGGTTTGAAAGAACTGCTCATGCTGGGCGTTGAGTTGGGTCAGGGTGCGTTGTAGCTGGGCCAGATCGGCCAGCATGGGCGAGAGGGCTTCTTTCTCCTGAGTTTTGATGAAGGCGATGATTCGGTTGATGCCCTGACCCAGTTCTTTCTTGAGCAATTCGTCGTTCAAATCGAGTGGATCCTTCTTGGACTTGTAGAAATAGTCCACCATCTGGCCGAAGAGCTCCTGCTTCGAACGGCCTAGCTTTTCACTTAACTTACTGAATTTCAGATCAGTATCTGAATCGAATCGCACTGACTTACTCGCTTTCACTTCCATAATTAAGCACTTGAGTATACTAAAATAGGCCTCAGAACGCTAAAAAAAGGCTTTTTAGCAATAAAATATACTTTATGCTTATTTAGTAATAGTCAATATTTTTCCTAACTAATTGATTATGAACACAGAGACCTCGTAGAGCAAGGGAGAATTAGCGCGCAGCGTAATTCCCGCTTGCTCTTTAAAAGACCGCTTCGCGCTTTGGTTCGCGTCCGCTTTTCTTTGTTTTTTGGTCTTTCGTCCGCTTTTCATTTCTCTTCCCCTTTCCAACTCGGTTTTCGGTTTTGGCGTCAGCCACCCTAAAAACCGGACCTGTCAAATCACTTGTGAACCCCAACCCTCGTACGCGTGCACACGCGATCGCGTGTGAGACAAGTGTTTGTGTATTTCAAAATACACTTGTTAAACACTTGTAGGGGCAAAACAGAGCTCACAACTATCAGGTTTACAGTCAATTGCACTGTGGATAACTTTAATAAAGTGAGGTTTGGTTACCAAAAAAGTGAGGTTTGGTAGCTAAAAGCGGCCTAATAAAGTGAGGTTTGGTAGCTAAAAGCGGCCTAATAAAGTGAGGTTTGGTAGCTAAAAAAATGATTTTAAACAATGATACAACTTTATATAAATCACTTTTTACATTTGCCTGAAAATCAATACATGATTGAGTATGAAGAAAGGTGTAGAGATATGGCAGGACAACGCTCTGACTCTTGCTCGCTATGAAATGACTGAGACTGAGAAAAACTTATTGTATATGGTTGTTGCACAAGTCAAGCCCGATGATCCTGAGTCCAAGAGATATCAAGTATCTGTCAATCAAATGGCGGAGCTCAATGGCTCCATACGACTAAAAGCCGATGCGTATAAGCAAGCTACTAAGAAGCTTATATCTCGTGTATTTGAGACCACCTTGGCGGATGGAGACTTCTTGCAGGCTGCATTTATCACTTCAGCTAGGTACAAGAAGGGTACGGATATAATTGAAATTGGCTTGTCATCAGAGGTTAGACCTTTCTATGTGGATTTGAATAAGAAGTTCACCAAGATGCAGCTGGCGGCCGCTATATCGCTTAATTCAACGTATGCTAAGCGAGTATATGAACTATTATGCATGTTTAAGAACATGCCTGATAAAACATTCAAGCGTAGCTTGTTAGATCTCAAGACTATGCTGTGGGTTATCGACCCTAAAACAGGAAAGGATAGTTATCCATCATGGACTTGGTTTCAAAGGAATGTACTCGACGTTGCAGTCCGAGAAATCAATGGTCACACAGACCTCACGTTCACTTATAGACCGATCTACGGGGATCGGCCTGGGCGGGGTCGAAAACCTGTAGTTGAAGTCGAATTTGAAGTCTTTTACCAGGCTAAACCCGAAGCAGTTCCTCTGTCGGGCCTGCACGAGCGGCTAATCAAGCAATTCCGCTTACGTGCAGATCAAGCTGATACAGTGATGGCCAGTCACTCAGCTGAAACCATCAATCGCCAGCTCTATGATATTCAGACAAAAGCTGCCGATGGCAAGGTTAAGAATATTGGCAGCTACACGGCTCGCGTATTTGGCCTAGAAACTAAGGGAAAGGAAAAGTAAGGCAAATCACTTTTACGCCGATCAGGCCTTGTAGGGGCTGACAATGACTCAAAACCCTGTATCTTGCTATTATGAAAATCGTCCTCGATATTCCAGACGACCAGTTCAGCTTTGTCATGAAACTGGTCCGCAATCTAACCTTTCTCAAAGCTACGCCCCTGCCGGCGGGAGCTTCGAACGAAAAAGCCTTATTTCTGGCTGAGTTTGGGGAAGCCATTGATGAACTGAACGACGTGCTGGCCGGTAGAGCCCAAGCAACTGACGCCTATTCACTGCTCGATGAATTATGAGATTAAGCGCTTGCCAACCTTCGATCGGCAGGCCAAACGATTGGCTAAGAAGTATCCATCCTTAAAAACTGATTTAAAGACCTTATTCGACTTACTACAGCTCGACCCCACGCAGGGCACATCCATTGGTAAAGGCTGCTATAAGGTACGCATGGCTATTGCCAGTAAGAAGCAAGGCAAGTCAGGTGGTGCTCGGGTAATTACTTTCGTTAAGATTACCCAAGAAGCTGTTTACCTGTTAGCACTCTACGACAAGTCAGAAAAAGAGACGTTAACAACCGGCGAGTTGGAAACGTACCTGGAGTTGATTGATGAATCAACCGAATAGTCGTTGCCAGATGCTTCTCTTACTTTGCTTTGATGACGACTCAAGCACTTCACCGGCAGGAGCTACGCTAGATGCCGGACTAGGCGAGGGTAGTAATTTCAACTCTCGGTTCTCCTCCCGTAAGCTTGTGTTTTCAGCTCGTAAGTAAGCTGCTTCACTTTTTAATATCTGAATAATGTCATCCTTAGCCTCCAACAGGGCTGTATAACCTTGTATAGGCTCTTTATCTATACTTGTACTATCGTTATCAAGGCTTGTATAGACAGCGTTTTGTACTGACTGTAAAGGGGGATAATTATCAAATAAGTAATTTGCCTGAATGGTGTACATGCCCCCTTGTTTACCCTCTTTCATCCGAATAAAGGGTTTACTAGCAGTTCTTTTGCACAAGCGTCTGATTGTTGCCTCATTCAACCCAGTCGCTTTTGCTGCTTCCTTAAGGGTAAGGTAACTCATAAATGCTGTCTAGACTTATATAAGAAGGTGTATAGGTATTGTATAGGTATTGTATAGGCATTATATAGGCGGCAAATCAAGCGAATACAGTAACCAGTTGCAACTACACGTTCATAAACATAATATTACAGCCGAATTATATAATCAATACAAAATTCGGTTTTTCACCTAAAATAGAAAGTCAGAACTTTCATCTACGGATTGTATTGTATCTTCATGAAAGTCACCTTTAGAGAGGGTGTTCCCATCAAACCATTGGCAAGTCCATATCTGACCCACTTTTTCTAGGCTCCCCTGTTCAACAAAATCAGTTTTACAGGATCCAATTGTCATAGCAGGACCGCCGGACTTAAGCTGAACTAAATCCCCTAAGTTGAACTTACTCATAGTGTAAAGTTTGAAAAAAGTTATTTTATTTTATTAAAGATGTCTTTTAGCTGTAGTAGTTAGATTTTTTATTCATGACACTTTCAATGCCATCATTTTTAATTCCGAGTTTTATTGCTTTATATATTCGCATAAAACTCGGAATTTGCAGAGCGCCTTTCTTTCCATTTACCCTAATATCTTTACATAGTTTTATTATATTAGTTGAATCACAGTAAAACGGAAAAGCGTGTTGAGAGTATTCTAGATTTTTTGCTTTATATAAAACTTCTCCTCGCTTTTGTAATATATTGAGTATAGAGGATAAGAGCCATTTATCCAAATATTTCATTTGTTCTTCGTCATCGACTAAAGGATAAAAGCTCATTATTCCTTTAAAATTAAGCTTACTATAAGTTCCATTTAAGTAATTTCTCAAAGTCAATTCTGTGAGGTTTCCATATAGGTACCTTCTTACTTGCTGAATAGCTGACAGAAAATCCTTTTCTGTATCTTTAGATGAAAGGCTTTTGGCTATAGTCTCATGATTTAAAACAGGCTGTAATAAACTCTTATAAAGTAGATATGATATTTGCTTTTTTATGTTGTGAACAGATTTTTTCTTAATACTTATATGATCAGCCGAAACACTATAACCCAAAAAATCAATATGGTTTTTCGGGTTCACTAATTCAGACCTTAACCCTTTTTTTT
>NZ_BAAHBP010000044.1:0-556 GCF_054776615.1 Spirosoma pomorum | reverse complement strand
CCATCGTGTTCCGCGTCGTGGCGTAATCAGCTTCGCCCAGCCCGTACACTTTATCCACGATGGGCACCCCACCGTAGTAGCGCACTAACTGATGGTAGTAGTAAGCCCGCATGAACTTGGCCTCCCCCATCAACCGGTCGGCCATCCCGCTCGAGTTGGCGAACTTGGGCGTGGCCAGATTCTGAATCGCCAGGTTGGCCGCCCGGATGCGCAGGTACATCTGGTTCCAGTCAATCGTCTCGTTGATCCAGCCCGCATCGGCGGGGTTGGACCGAGCCTCGGTAATGGTAGTGATCCCCCGGCCCGGGTGGGTGAAGATGGTTTCATCCGTCAGCGAAGCCAGTTGCTGCTCGTTGAAACCGCCCTGGCCCAGCCCGGCGTAAATACCCGTCACGAAGGCTTCGGCCAGGGCCGCGTCCGTCCAGACCGCGTCACCGGCGACCTGGTCCAGCGGCTGGGTGTTGACGAAGTTGTCGTTGCAGCCCGTGATGCTGAGCGAGGTAGCGAGCAGGGCCAGACTTATAATTTTGACTTTCTGTATCATGTTGTAAGAAAT
>NZ_BAAHBP010000043.1:0-24605 GCF_054776615.1 Spirosoma pomorum | reverse complement strand
TTAGCCAACATTCAGATTATGTTACAACGTGGTCAGGCTCAGCACCAAACATAATTCCCCAACACGTTCTAAAGATCGACCTGGAGCACGTGGCGACGCATCCCGGATACATAAGTATAATGAACCCGCATGCCATACTGATCAGCGATCTCTCGCACCAAAGCCAGACCCAGTCCGGTGGACTGGGTCTGGCTTTGGTTGCGAACAAACCGACCGAAAATCTGGTCTTCCGGAAAAGGCAAAGGATCCCCTTCGTTGGTAACCACAAATTGGGTAGAACTAACCTGAAAAAAAACAGGACTATTGGCGTCCCCGTGCCGAAAGGCGTTTTTGATCAAATTAGAAAAGAGTACCTCCGCCAGTTGCCGATTTATCAATCGATATGTCTTCTCATGAATAACACGGGTAATGGTAATGCCCCGGTGGGCCCCAAAATCGGTGTAATTGTCTATTAACTGAGTGACTAGTTCACCGATGTTCACCGATTCATTCTGGGCAAACTGGTGATTGTCGATTTTTGCCAGCAGCAATAAGGACTGATTCATGGCCGAAAGTCGCCTGATTTCCTGCTGCGCGCGTTGAATTCGATCTAGGTCGGCTTCCTCTAGCCGCTCCGACTGTTGAAGCAGATCTAACTCAAAGGATAATACGCTCAACGGTGTCTGCATCTCATGCGATGCATGATCAGTAAATTGCTTTTGCTGAACGTATTGATGGCGACTTCGGCGACTCATCTCCTCGAGCGACTGACTCAGCAGCGTAAACTCCTCTACGTTACTGACGGGGAATGTAGCGTCATCGGGCCCATCAATCCGGTATTGATGTAACTGATCGATGATGCCGTAAAAGGGGTGCCAGATCCGGCGGGTTACCAGTATGTCGGCAATAATTAGCAGCAGTACGAAAACCAGAAAACAAACGATAACACCAACCGACAAGGCATTGGCAATTTCATCAAACTCCAGATACGATTGTTTAAGAGTAATCTCGTAATTCCGGTTTCTGAACGTATACGTTGTCCGGAGTATTCGGATATGTTCTGGCTCTTTTTCGCCTGGTAGGAAGGTAGTCGTGTCGAAATAAACGGAAGGTGCTGATAGGGGCAACCTCGTCAGCCTGATCCGCACATTGGGATCCCAGCCCGGTAGGTCGGCGGCATCGGCTGGGTGCTGGCGTAGTTGCTCTTTTACCTGGATGAGTTCACTGGCCAGCAATTCATCAATCTCGTGCCGGATGTAGCGGTGAATAAAGGAATGTAGTAGAAAAACACCCCCGAGCGAAATGGGCAGAGCGGCCAGCAGGAGGTAAAGTGTTGTTTTATGAAGTAGTTTCATTGGCCTGCGGTAAAAATATAACCGGCTCCGTAACGGGTTGTAATGTAATCCGGGCAGCCCGCTTCTAGTAGTTTCCGGCGTAGGTTTCGAACGTGGGTATACAGAAAATCGTGGGAGTCGATCCCATCCATGTAGTCACCCCACACGTGTTCGACGATAGCCGCTTTGGAGAGTAATCGATTCTTGTTGGTGACCAAAAATAACAGTAGTTCGTACTCTTTCCCGGTTAAGTCCACGGGGTGATTGGCGATTAGTACGTGTTTACGGTTCGGCACAATTGTAATCTCCCCGAAACAGAGTTGCGTTTCGCCCTGATGCAGGCGCCGTCGCATCAGCGAGCGGATACGGGCGTTCAATTCCGGCAAGTGAAATGGTTTTGTCAGATAATCATCGGCCCCCAAGTCGAGCCCATTGAGCTTGTCATCCAGCGAATTTTTGGCCGATACAATGATGATGCCGGCCTGCGAATGCGCGGCTTTCAACTCGTTCACGATGGCCAATCCGTTACCATCGGGCAGCGTGATGTCCACAATAACACAATCGTAGACATAATCATGAACCATTTCGGAGGCTTTACGGAGGTTGCTGGCCGTTGATACGTTGTATTGCTCACCCTCCAGATAGTGCCGCATGGCAGCTAACAGCGCGGGTTCGTCTTCAATCAATAAAATTTTCATAAGTAACTCAACGGGTTATTCCCCTAATGTACAGGGTCAAAACTGAATGTATTTTGAAGCTGACGTTTCAGCCCGCCAGACTTCGGATTATCGAACCAGCTACAGATTCTCTTTAGGTTTGCCCATTTAGTTTACATCGTATAAGTCAGGCTCACCCACACCCCTATAAACTAGCTAGGACTTAACGCTTTCCCTCACGGGATATAAACTGATTATTCATGTTCGGTACGTTACGGCTGAAAATGGCGAGGTGAGTCACATCACGGCTACCTGCGCACCCGCTGACATCCTGACTCGTTATTACCTATAAACGTATGTGGTGGATTTACGCTCTATTATCGGCCCTTTTTGCTGCGTTGACAGCCATACTAGCCAAAATCGGCATCAAAGGCGTCAATACGGATCTGGCAACGGCCATTCGTACGGTTGTCATCCTGATTGTGGCCTGGGGGCTTGTATTCTGGCGGGGCGGCATTGAGGCATTGCCCATGCTGTCGAGACAGAACTGGACTTTTCTGCTTTTGTCTGGCGTAGCCACGGGTCTCTCGTGGATATTCTATTTTAAAGCCTTACAACTGGGTAAAGTGTCGCAGGTAGCCCCCGTTGATAAACTGAGTGTAGCCATCGCTATTCTGTTATCGGTGGTTTTTCTGGGTGAAGTGCTAACCTGGAAAGCAGCTATTGGTGCCTTACTGATCATTGGGGGCACACTGGTGCTGATTCTGTGAGTTCGCCAGTTACAACGGCTCGTCAGCATTTGCCTGTTAGTTTGCCTTCTCCTGTTTAATACCGATATTTTTCAGAATGACTACGCACCCGATGATGTCTAACATCGGGCTTTTCTTTACGAACCAATCTAGTTCATGTTCTTATCTGGTTTGTTCCTGTTTGTTTGTGCTCTGTTGGCATTTTCACTTAGTGCGGTTTGTGGCGGTGGAGCTGGTCTTTTACTAATACCCGTATTAGGATCCCTGCTACCGGGGGCTCAGGTTCCGGCAGCGCTGTCGATTGGTACGTTATCCAGCTCTGTTTCCCGGATCATCGCCTTCTGGTCCTGTATCCGCTGGAACGTAGTCGTTTGGTTTGTTCCGCCCGCCCTACCGGCGGTTTGGCTGGGTGCTAAGCTACTAACCTATGTCAACCCGCTCTATCTGGAGTTGTTGATGGGCTTATTTTTAATGGCCAACCTACCGTTAATTTTTCGCTCTAGCAAAGAACGGGAAGACATCAATCCGCTCCCCAACAGCTACCTGGCCCTGATTGGCTTAAGCGCGGGGTTTGTGTCGGGCCTGACGGGCGCCGTGGGCCTGCTATTTAACCGATTTTATTTACGTTATGGGATGACAAAAGAAGAGATTGTGGCTACCCGGGCGGCTAACGAAGTCATGCTACACACGGTGAAACTGGTCTTGTACGCTTCATTTGGGTTATTGACTGACCAGGCGTTCACGCTAGGGGCGGTGATTGCCGTAGCAGCCATGTTCTCTTCCTGGGGTATGAAGTGGGTACTACCTCGCCTAAGCGAACGTCTTTTCCGACGGGTGGGCTATACGGCCATGGTTGTTTCAGGACTGAGTTTATTTACGGAAGCGGCTGGTCAGGTCGTGACGAGATCGTCGGTGGCTATTGCCTATTCTCCGCTTGCCAACGGCATGACCACACAACTTCAGTGGCGAAATAAACTTTTTTCGCTCGAATTTGAATATGATGAAGGCTTTGAATTTGAACATACTATCCCGTTCCAGGAACTTCCTAAAAACAAGCAAGTTGACGTAGCCAGGATCAGTCGCGGGGCTGATAAAGTTGTCCTGGAGGAAGTATTTGGCATTGGGAAACATACCTACGAAGCCTACGTCTTCCGGAAAGGGAAACTGGAAAAATTTGCTATGTAGTATTTCTGCTTTCTTCCTCACAAGGGTACAGTAGACGAAACGGGCTCCTGAAGATCATCGCTTCAGGAGCCCGTTTCGTCTACTGTACCCTTGTGCTTACAGCGTGAATTTCAGTGCCAGATTCACGATTCGCCCCTCCAGTGGTGCCCAGACAGGCCGGAACGTAGGTTGCCCGGTTGGGTTGGCACCGAGTACAACCGTTTCGTAATTCGCCTGTTTTACATTGAAAATGTTCTCCCCATTGAGTACCAACCGCCAGTGGTCGTTGTAATGGTATTCAGCTGCTGCGGCAAAGAAGGTATAGTTGGGTACTTTCTGATTGTTGTAGAGATACTGCGTACCTACGTAGCTGGCTTCGACCCCAAACCGGAAATGCTCATTTTCCCAGGCCAGTGTGGTAGAGAACTTGTCCTGGGGAGCTAGAGGTAGGTACGTATTATCAGTAGGTCCGTTGCGCCGGGCGAGCGTATGGTTATAACCAACATACAACTCATACGCGCTGTATTCGAGTCGAACGTAAGTGTCGGTTCCCACGCTGAACAGATTGTAAGGCGCATTGATCAGCTGCGTGTAGGCTCCCAGGTTGCTCGACAGACTGGCAAACGCAGACACTACGGGTGAGTTGACAACGGTGTAATAAAGCGCCTGATCGACCTGCACTGAGAAACCACTCGGAAAGGTTTTGGCATACGCAATATCGATGTTAGTGCCAACCGACCGTTCGGCTTTTACGTTCGCTACGTCAATTGGTAGCAACCTTGGTAATAGCAAACTCACATTCAGTGCGCCGGGCGTTTGGTTGACAAATAGGTTCGGGGTTTTGTAACCCGTTCCCACGCTTAGCCGTACTGTCCAGGGATCAGACGGTTTGAGTTTTATGGATAGACGGGGCAGCAGAAAACTACCAAACGTATTGTGGTGATCAACTCGCAGACCCGCCTGGATCGCAACCTTTTCGCCGGCCTGCCAATCGTCCTGCACAAACCCGCCCGTCGTCATATAGGTGTAATCCACAAGCCGGGTACTGTCAGGGTTCTTACGGAAGGCTTCGACCGTCAGGTTTGCGCCCACGATGAGTTGGTGTTTACCGAAGCGGATCAGATCATTCGCTTCCAGATAAATGGATGATTGACGACCGTCGGATAGTTTCTGATAATCCGTGTTCTGCCGGTGGAAGGTACTAATTGCGCCTTTGAGGGTCAGCAAATTGGTTTCCGAGGTGTTGTGGCTGGCGTTGATATCAATGGTGTGGCGTTGCAGGTCGGTTATGTTTTTATACGAATTAGGCTCCGCCCCCTCAAGAGCAGGCAAATAACCACCCGTCCGATGTTCGGTCGTGAAAGCATACCCAATATCCAGCTTGGTGTTATGGCCTGGGTTCCAGAAAAACTTGGGGTGAAAATTAAACTGCTTGATGCCGGGACTATCCGTAAACCCGTCGCCCGTCACGTCCACAGCCTTCTGATCCGTATACCCCGAGAAAAGCGTCAGACCCGCCTTCCCATAGCGCTGCGAATAATACGCATTCAGGTTCGTTTCATTCAGATTAGACCGGTTCAGTAGCGCCGTAAATTCGGGAGTATCCGAGGTGGGTGATTTAGAGACGATATTGATCATCCCGCCAATAGCCCCTCCGCCATAGAGTGTTGACACGGAGCCTTTCACTACTTCGATCTGCTTCAAATCCAGTGGTGGAATCTGTAAAACGCCCAGATTTCCTGAAAACCCTTCATAAAGCGGTAAGCCGTCCCGCAAAATCTGGGTGTATTTCGGATCGAGTCCCTGCATGCGAATGGCTTGGTTACCGTTCACGGCTGACGTCCGCTGCACATGAATGATGGAAATATCGCCCAGGATACTACTGATATTGCCTGGTACAACCGCACTTTCTTCATTCATATCTTCCTGGCCCAGCACCTCCACTTTAATGGGTAAATCCTCGATGCGTGAGTTGGTCCGAGTGGACGTCACGGTCACTTCGTCCAATGTTTCATTCTGACTCTGGAGCCTGAAAACGAGTGTATCGCTACCGGGTGTAAGGGGAAACGATTCGGTTGCATACCCAACAGCAGTGACGATTAGCGCCGTTACGCTGACGGGTATAGCGGGCATAGTGGCTATCCCGTTAACGTCAGTTACAGCACCTACAACTGGCTTCACCGAGGAGGGTGTCCGAATGGTTGCTCCGATAATGGGTTGGTGCGTAGTACCATCGTCAATCCGAATCAGGCGATTGGACTGACCAAAGACCGCTGATATGACGAAAAAGAGTAGGCCAAAAAGAATAAGTCGTTTCATTAGCGGCAAGATTTACCCACAAGTTTCGTCGTCAAATATGAAGCAAATCTGAAGTGGTCCTTTTTGCATTGACAAGTTCGACTCCGAATAAATAGTCCCAGTTGGCCTGTTGATGAGAATAGGTCAGCGACATTGCCTATCGGTTGCCAAGGTGTTTCCTTGAGACTAGTTCCCATCGATTGGACTCTGGTATGGTCTAGATTGGGCAACGGTATATATCAGCATAGGCCGGGGTAGAGAATACTAACTCAATAAACGCCTGAACAACTGATTACAAAATCTCTTATATTCTCAAGCAGGAGCCTTTCGTGAGAAGTTATATAACTCCTTTGAAAACAGACAAATTGCTGCTTTTTGCTAGTATTGAAGCTTGACTAGTTGACCCGTTTCTATAAACTGCCTTTCTTCGAAACGGTAGAACGGCATCACTATGACAAAACCCTTTATACTCCTACTTCTAGCAACGGCTTGCGGCCTAAGAAATCCGGTTGATCTAACGTTGCAGCCTCAACCGACTCAAGCCCTCAAGCCCAAGATATCTTTTACCTTTGATGACGGCTCAATCGATGATTTTGGCCAATACAAGCTCGAAAGATGGAATCAACTGCTGCTGGACCATCTGACAAAAAACAAGCTCAAGGCAATCTTATTTTCGGCGGGTGTCAACAAGTCTGGCCCTAAAGGGAAATACGTGCTAAACTCTTGGAACAAGGCGGGGCATCTAATCGCCAATCATACCTTCTCACATATTAACTTTTCGGATAAGCAGGTCTGTCTGGATGATTTCAAACTTGAACTAATAAAGAATGACCGCATCATTAAGGGGTATACCAATTACGCCCCTTACTTTCGATTTCCCTACCTCAAGGAAGGCGATACGAAAGAAAAAGTGGACGGGTTTAGAGCCTTTATGAAGCAGAAAGGCTATAGAAACGGTCATGTTACCATCGACGCTTCCGATTGGTACATTGACGCTCGCTTGCGCGAGCGTCTAACAGAAAACCCCCACGCGAATCTAAGCGGCTACAGAACTTATTATAAGAATCACTTATTGAACCGGGCTCTTTACTATGATTCGTTGGCCTATCAGCTAACCAAACGGCGCATCAACCACGTGCTGCTACTGCATCATAATTTGGCCGCTGCCCTTTTCCTTGACGATTTGATCAAGCATTTTACTGCCAACGGTTGGGAAGTTATCGATGCCGATCAAGCCTATACAGACCAGATCTATACCGCGGTACCCACCCCGATTCCAGCCGGCGAGAGCTTGACTTGGGCTTTAGCCAAAGAATCAGGCCGGTTTGAGTCGGTGTTGCGCTACCCCGCCGAGGACGGCGAGTATGAAAAACCATTAATGGACAAATTAGGGCTTTGACCTAAAACGCCCGGATTGAGAACCCGGTAATTCCTCTGTCTCGGCTGGGAGCCTTTAACGAGGTATCTAGCACATGAAGGCTTATCGTTATATTTTTTGTCAATTGTGGTCGGCAGTGATTGATTCCTATCAAGCCAGCTATACGGTCCATGAACAAAGACCGGCACGTACGCCAAGAAAAATAGACTTCCCCCCCTAGAGTGCTGCTAGTTGGGTACCTGACAGTATCGATCGCACCTGACTAGGCCCACAAACCGCTTTTTTCAATTACAGTAACCGGGCTTAGTCCTTAGAAGGCTAAGCCGAAACAGAGAATGGCTACCTCCTTTTTCAACCCGCCCTGTAAGGTGGCTAAGAGGGTAGACTACCGCCCATTTCCAGACGAATTCATCTTCGACTAACTAGTACGATGCATTTCCTCAAACTTATACCTGCTAGTTCAACGCGCATCATTACGCAGTTGGCGCTGGGTTAACACACGCAACTGATAGAGCTGATATTAAAGAAAGTTAATGTTGCCGAGCTGTCAAAACTGGTAATATTGTCAACCGGTATGAAGCCCTCAGGCTGGCAATGGCAGAACAGGCAACGGCAGTAAAAAATAGCGGATGTCAGTTTGTTGGTGACAGGCCATAACGGACACCCAAATTTCGTAATGAAAATATCCCTTTTTGTTCTACTTAGTGCCATTAGCCTGTGCAGGGCCTACGCCCAGTCAACGGCAGACTCAGCAGTCAACCGAGCTAATAGTCTAAAAATTAACCCACTGAGTCTTATTGTCGGCGATGTATCTGTGTTTTATGAACGGATGCTGACCAAACGTGCATCGCTGGTGGGTGGGGTGGGCTTCGGTTCGGCAACGTTTGAATATCACAACGCCAACAACCCCTTGTCGAGATTATTTCACTACAAGCGGGTTACATTGGAATACCGGCACTATTTCCCTCGGCGTGCTTTTTCCCCCACTGGCTTTTATGCAGGCGTATACGGTCGCTATTCCGGGCTCACGCTCGACGACTATCAGTTCGACAATCAGGGGACTATCATTCGAGACCCGAGCGGTAAGTTAGTCAGGGCTATCCAGCAGCTTTACGTCTGGATGCCCGGCGCTATGGCTGGTGTACAGACAAGTACACCGCGAGTAGTGGTCGATTTGTTTCTGGGACTTCACTATCAACTACCGTCCAGCAGTCCCCCTCTCAAGGCAATCCTGCCCGAACAGATGAGCCGGAAAGGGTTTACTCCCCGCTTTGGACTGACCTTGGGCTATCGGTTTTGATGATGAGATCGTGTAGAGTCTGACACTCCGCCCACGTATAAGATTTTTTACTCACCAGTATGGTAATCGGCTAACTGGGTTGAATCAACCGATAAAAGAGAACATTGGATGCGATTAAAAAAAAGGACACAAATCACGGGCCGCCGTTGCGACCGTCCGCGGCTGCGGTCCCGACTTGAAGGGTCGCATCTAAAACAAATGCCCCATTTCAGGATGCATATACATAGCCAATATTCGTGCGTCTCCCTTTGGGAAGCCTATTCTGAGACGAATGTATAAACCTGGGCATTATAGCAGAACCCAGGCGGAAGTAGACCACCTAGTACAATCAAAAAAAATTCACTAAGCGAGTGTGGAAAGCAACCACAATAAGAATCTACTTTACTAAGGCACCTACTCTACACATTCAACACCCGTATGAAGCTACAAGCTACCCTAGTCACTAGTATCGTGCTAGCCATACTAAGTATTGTCTTCCTATGGGCTTGCCACAATCAGCTAGCTCAACAAGCTGCCCAGATTACAGTAGATTTGAAGAGTAACCATTCCTTTTTGGAAGGAAAGATGATTTATCTGGGGAATGCTGATACCAGAGATTTCATCGACTCTGCTAGGGTTAAAAATGGGAAGGTTAAACTAGCCCTGCCTGATCAATCAACTAAAGACCCCGTCTGGGTCGCTCTCATTTATAAATCCAACGAGTCCAATCAATCCCCTTTTAGTCTACTTGGTTACACAAATCCATTTAAAAAGAACGTCACAGAATCTTACTTTTATGCGGAGTCTGGTACCACTCAGTTAGAGTTAGACACGAGCCCTACAGCCATTAAGTACGTTGCCAAACTACGTCGTAGATGGAACAAGAGGTCAATCTTGCTTCGGTTTACGCAAATGCGGCCCCAAACCAAGGTAGCTTTCCTGCATCTGTCATTCAGACCAAGTGAACAGAATCGCCCCAATCAAGAAGATAAGAACGCACAACTAATCCAAAAATATCCTTTTTCGTTTAGTCTGTTAGGTGAGTTATATCGTAGCCGAGGAACGCTCAGTGATACTGAGCTGACTCATTTACTAACTCTCTTTGATGGGTCTTTACAAGAAACGGAAACTTACAAGAGCCTAGTTGCCTATGCGAAGTACCAGAACCAAACAGGCAATAGTTTTCCCCGATCGGTTTCTTTTCTAACACCAAACAACCAATTAACTTCTTCCGTGCTGTCGCCGACCAAATATACCTTGGTGGTATTCTGGGCTAGCTGGTGTGGTCCTTGTCGGCGTGAGATCCCCCAACTTAAATCGCTTTACTCGAAGCAAAACCAACAATTGAGTATTGTTAGTCTTTCACTTGATGAACAGCAGCCAAGATGGCACAGGGCTTTACAGGAGGAAAAAATGTTCTGGCCCCAATTATTAGTCCATCAACCGAACTCGCTGATGCAACTAGACAAAAAGTATGACTTGAAGAGCATCCCGGTTTGGCTCCTTTTCAGTCCAGATCACAAGCTGATTGCGCGCAACGTGGGCCAAGGCGATGGCGTCAACAGTGTTGACTACCAGATAACCCAGCTGCTCGAAAAGGAGCAGTAATAGTCACAACGCTGCGTAAGAAATCATTTTAGGGTATATCCTAGGTTGATTAATCAGTTTAAAGAAACGCCACAATTAAGAAGCAGAAGTATAAACGTGTCGTCTCGAATTGGAACGTTTTTAAGAGATCAACAAAAGTGTAGGTAGCCTGACGTGCCCTACTTTAAACAAGCTAACTACCCTTTAAAACATAGTTGACTTTCATTTTACCGTTTACTAAGGCAATTCCATAAGCTGGTACTTCACCTACCATATTTAGGTAAATGAATGCCCAAACCGCTGTTCAGTTAGACCCTATTCATTTGTAAGGAATTAGCCCGCTGACCGCTTTACGCTTTTATTAAACGTCATCCATGCTTAAATACTTATTTCTTTATGGGTTTCTGTTGATGGGTTTAGTCAGTCAAGCTCAGTCTACAGCCAACATTGAAAAAATCATCCAAGACTTAGAGCAGATTGGCGTTAAAGGCATTTTAACCGCCGATACCAGCTTACTGACCCAAATTTGGGCCCCTGAATTTATGGTCACTACGCCCCGCAATACCATTGCCCAGAATCGAGCCGCCGTATTCAAAAATCAGCAGCAGGGCTTAATTGATTACAGTTCCTTTGAGCGAGTCATTGAATCCATGCAGGTACAGGAAAATCTGGTCATTACCATGGGCTATGAGCTGTTTGTGGCTAAACATGACCTGCTGGAAGCAAAGGCCGGTCAACCAACTAAACGCCGGTTTACCAATGTATGGTTGAAGCGAAATGGGCAGTGGAAGCAGATTGGCCGGCATGCCTCGATCATTTGCTCACCATAGGCTACTAAAAAGGGGTATGAAGGGGAGGGAAAGCCACTTTATCTCATCAGGGAGCGATTTTGTGAGACGCGAGCCGAGGACTAATAACAAAACCAACAACCTGACACGCGCCAGATCGATGGCACTCACACGCTTTTTTAACCACCTCCCATCCTGCACATACGGACGATGAATCAGCTCACTAGAGTCACTTAACGGGCACTCGGCTATAAATCAACTCCCGTACCTTCTTACTAGTACTAGTGCCATTTTGCTCCTCGTAATACTCTTCAGTGTAATGAAACTCATCCAGAACGGTCAAAACTTTCCGGTTTTTACGTGTCAAACCCGGTCTTAATTCACTGTCCCAATCGTAGGTAAACGAGTTGGTTTTAGGGTCGTAGCCCCCGCTTTGCTTGGTAATACCGCTACCAATGTGGTTATTGATCGATGTCGTAACAAATTTGTGTGCTACATTAGCATACCCTTCAATTTCCATTCCCTGATAGTTCTCCAGTTTCATCTGTCCTTCAGCGATGGGTATTTGCAATTTACCCCCCGTAATCTCCACTACACAAAAGCGGCCTTCGTAAATGAGCTTCCGAACAATAGTGCCTTTGACAAAGGGTAAGTTCTTGTCTTGAAAAGCCCAGGTGCCGACAAGCCTCGCCAGAAGAGCATGGTTAGGGCCTGGTCGCGAAAAGTCAAGGAGTTGGGTCATGGCCTCCTGCTGGCTGGCGGTGTTGGCGGGCTTAGGGGGGCTTTGACCTTGGCTAATCAAGGCAGCAGATAGCAAAACCAGTGTTATCAGAAGGCAGGCGTTGTTCATGCATGTTCAGGCTTAGTGAGTTAGCAAAACGATCATGGCTCAAGTTAACCATACAGCCTCGAGGGCGTTGCGTGTTTTGATGAAACGGTATAACTGAAAGGTCTTTTTTACCTGACACCTGACGAACATCTCACGAAACGCCTGTTTCTCCAAGATAGCACGTTCTATCTAAATGTGCTATTTATAAAAGTCGGCTGTAATCTCAGATTGCCATCTCACTCATCAACGTTTCACTTTCATGTTGCTCAATGAGTTAATGATGCATTTCGGACTACGAGTTTCTGCTGGTTAACCTTACAGAGATACTTTGCATGGCTATGAATCATATTATTGATAGTTCTTCCATTCCGGAATTAGCCATAAAGACCACTTTGGAGGCCGAGAAAAAGTCAGGTAAATGGGCGAGTTTGTGGGCGATAAAAACGAAAAAAGGACTTAGTTGAAAACTAAGTCCTTTTTTCTCAGTGCACTCGTAGGGATTCGAACCCCAAACCTCCTGATCCGTAGTCAGGTGCAATACAGAAACGGGTCGAAGCGAATTAAAGATAAAGCTTTAATAGCCTGTTTTATAGGCCTGTTTACGTTAAATGTTTTCGTTCAGATTAGGGTTATTACGGAAATTTGTATGCAAATTTGTATGCAAATAGAGTTGGGTGTTAATTAGGAAATGGCACCCTAATTATAACATAAACCAGCAATCATGAGTGCTACTGCCAATTACTACTTTGACACCCGTCGCCAAAAACATGACGGCACGTATCCGGTCAAACTTCGCATTACCTACCAGCGTCAGCAACGGTATTATCCCACAGAGATAAACCTTACGCCTGACCAGTGGAAAAAGGTAAGCTCGCTCAAGCCCCGCGAAGACTTTATTAAATCTACGAAGGCAACTCTTTCGGCAATCAATCACCGTGCTGAGCGGGTTATTGATACGATGCCTATTTTCACGTTCGAGGAATTTGAAAGCCGCTACGTTTCAACGAGCATCGGCAGTCGCTCAGATAATGCGCTTGAATTAATTGGGCAGTATCAACGACGACTTGATAAGGAGGGGAGAGTAGGTACTGCTAATACCTACAAAGACACACTAACAGCCCTTAAGACCTTTCACAATAGCAAAAAACCTTTATCATTTGGGACTATAACGCCTATTTGGCTAAAAGGCTTTGAGCAATGGATGATAGGACGGGGTCGTTCACTAACGACAGTAGGCATTTATTTGAGAAATCTACGAGCTGTGTACAATCAAGCCATTGAAGAGGGTATTGCTAATCGTGAAGCATATCCTTTCTCTAAACGTCGTTATCAGATACCAACTGGTCGAAACGTTAAGAAAGCACTAACGCTTTCTGATATCGAAAAGATATACAATTATCCTGCTAAGGAGGGTTGCCAGGAAGAACGCTACCGGGACCTGTGGTTGTTCTCCTATCTTTGCAACGGTATGAACCCAAAGGATATTGGGCGATTAACATACGGTCATATCGATGGAAATTACATTCGGTTTGTACGAGCAAAGACCGAACGCACAAAGCGCGATTCATTACCCGTTACTATCCCATTAACGGAGGAAGTGAAAACAATCATTAATAAGTGGGGGCAACGACCAGCTAAGCCAAGTAACTACATATTTCCAGTTTTAAGCCCTGGCCTAACCCCCCAGCAGGAGCTGGCTAAAATTAAGCAATTCGTAAAATCCATGAACCATTATATACGGCTGATTGCCTCATCTGTCGGTGTCGAGAAGGACGTAACTACCTATACGGCCCGCCACTCGTTTGCAACCATACTGAAGCGTTCAGGTGCGTCAGCTGAGTTCATAAGCGAGAGTCTTGGTCATCAAAACGTAGGCACCACTCGTAATTACCTCGACAGCTTTGAAGATGAGGTGAAACTAGAGTATGCTAATGCCTTAATTAGTTTTAAAAATAAAAGTTAGAATAAAAAGATATGCTTAATTTTAAGAGTAAGTCACTAATATTTAGTGACTTACTGTAGGGATGTCTAAAAAAATATAAGAAATTAATCGGAGGTGAAAAATGAAACTAATATATAATACCATTATTAGTAGTAGTAATTTAGAAGGAAGTAACACATAATTCTTTGTTTTGTATATTACAAAGCAACCTTTGTTTGGAATTTCATGATAAAGTTAAGCTTCCTTTCGGCTTTAGCTCGAATATAGAGTTAGCCCATCGTTTAAATTAATAAACAACCTTAAATATAGTAAGCATTATACTTTTGGAGACTTTCATTTATACTCATTAAATGAAAGTCTTCTTGCAGAATTCTAATTGGATGAGGATAAATATTATTCACTTACACAAGTTATTATTAAATTAAAATTTATCATTTAGCACAAGATGAGCGGAGCAGATTTTAATAACAATTTAGCGAAATGGATAGATGAGCTAAACTCAATTGATTTAAGTGTCATTGATGCTTCTTTAGAAAATAAAGTGAATGAGGAGGGACTCATACGAGCTATTAAGTATGATACAAAAACAGAACGTGGTCGTTACTACGATAATTTTATTTTTAAATTAAGTGAAAATGTAATAACACAATTTTCAACTCTGAATAATAACGAAGTTAACACTTTTATTAAACGTTTATTACTAATAAAAGAAAGATGTAAAAAGGCAATTGTAGATACTAAAAAGCATAGAAGAGATTTCGATAAGAATAAGTTTATTTTCAGAAATTTTGAAAATGATTTGTGGTTATGGGTTGTTTTTCCGTATTCTGTTAATAACAAGCCTATAGAAATGTCTAGGAATGAGTATATCTCCAAATATTTATTTACAGACCTATTAGAGGCATTTGATAGTAAGTTAAATACGCTAGATTGGGTAATATTAACCTTAGAGGAGATTCACTTTCCTGACCGTAACAATGGTGTCGCCTCTATAGTGAAAAATATATCAAGGACAATCTCACTCTTAGAATCTGATCAAAAATTGCTATTCGATGAGCTTTCTTTTTGTATATCAGAAAATCAACATGAGTTATTTAAGCAGGCTCTGGAAGGTAAAAACATAATAGAACCAATAACTCTTGATTGTACGGAATCGCAAACAAAATTATCAAAGGCCTTTGCCAAGGTTCTAGTTTCTTCACAAATAAAACCTAAAGCTTGTAGTGAGTAGCTATGTAAATATTTTAGGCGAAGTGAACCAAAACGTCAAGATTTGTTCAGCTTTTCAACTATTTATGCAACATTAAAAGGACAAATTAAATGATAACATGTATAATAAAATTGAATAAATTAATTGTAACGACCTAAGTACATTCGAAGTGTCCTTGCATTAATATAGATATAATAAAAATCAATAATATTAGAGAAGATAATTATGGCTTGTTGAGACCCAGTTAATTATTAGGTATATCTAATTTTTCAGTATAGTTTATTAATTATACTCAATTTCTATTTTTTTAATTGTAGCAATGATTTCATCAACAATTTGTTCTAACTCGTTAGGCATACGCAGGAATTCTTGGTGATTTAGTAGCTTTAGCACAGCATAATAGAGAGGTTTGTACTTTTCTAAAACCTGAAAGGCTGAATTCTCAAGATATTCTTGTGTGAATGTAATCTGGCCTTTCGCGCACAATAGTATTAAATAATTTAACAATTCCTTTTTCATTGATCGTATAAATAATTCGTCGTGCAGAAAATTATTTGCTTTTTCTAAAGCTTTGTCACTTTGATTGTTCCAAAGAAGAATTGACGATAATACATACGTTGAATATGTATTATCGTTATTCATTAAAGCGTATTTAAGAGCCGTCTGTTTATCTAATTTATTTTCGAAACACATCCAAGCTAGTAAGCTAGCTGATTCATGATCACCATACTTAATTGCGTTTAGATAGTAATGTTTAGCTTCGTTGTAATTCTTCAGCGAATTGTAGACGTTACCTAACCCCCTTTGAGCTAGAGTATACTCATGATTAATATTAATAGCTTTTATATAATACTCTTTTGCTATAAAGTAATCGTGCAAATTGTTAGCATATAGATCACCTAGTAAGCAGATAGCTTGGTAATCATTAGGATTACTTTCTACTATTTTTTCATAATGATTGATGTCCATTATTTCACCATCAGGATCAACCTCTTTGATGGGTAATCTTTCTAAAATTAGTTCTTCATCAATGATAGATATTATACCATCTATTCTACTAACTCTAGCTGTAGATCTAAACAAAGAGTCCTTAAATGTCATGCAGCAACGCATAATATAGTCATCATTAGTTAAACCTAAATATTCGGGAGGCGCCAAGTTTAGACTGATTTTATCTTTTATTTCCTGACTTATAAATACTCCATCCCACCAAGGAATATCATTAATATCTCTTACAATATGAAACTTTCCGTGCCTACCAGCAACACAATCAAAAAAGAACATGATATAGTTCATTAAATTAGATGGGTTAATACTAAAATCAATACTACTGGTCGAATAAAGAGGAATATTTGTTTTGTTAAGAATAAAGTGATTATAAAGATTACTTAAAATGTAGAATTGAATGTTTTGATCAGTAATTAAATTTAGTCGATATATTTTGTAATTATTATAAAAAGGCAAATTTATCACAGAAACATATACCTTATCTTGGTCTATGAATGGTAAAATATCTTCACCAGACGTTGTGACATTATTCATGTAATCCATGCGAATAGATAATGGTTTACTCACTTCTTGTAATATTTCAAATGCTTTGTTCCAACTTTCTTTATTCTTATAACTAATGAGTTTCAAACAAGATAATTTATACTTAATTAAAGGATAGATATCTGAACTATTAGATTCAGCTCTCAGATAATAATTTAAAGCCTCTGGATAATCTCCTAATTTTTCGTTGACTTCACCTAGATTATATAGTATACCTATGCTATTTGGAAGAAGTTTATTTGCATTTTGATAACACTCCTTTGCCTGATCATAGTCTTTTAATTGAAAATAAACTTTGCCTAAGTTCTCCCATTCAAAAACAGATTCTGAGCCGCCAAACTTAATCGCATTCAAATAGCAATTTTTTGCTTCATTATAATTCTTTACGTTGTAGTAAAGTACTCCTAAGTTTGTCCAAACTATCGTATATTTATCGTCGATTTCAATAGCTCTTAAATAGTAGTCTTCTGCTCTAGAGTAGTTATTTATAGTACAATAGGTTCTGCCAAGACCTTCTAATGCGTCTAAATATTCGTGATCTATTTGAGTTGCTTTTTCGAAATTATATATTGCTTTATCGTATTCTTTAGTGTCATAATATAACTCAGCTAAACTTATCCAAGCTGTTATACAGTCTTTATCAATATCTGTTGCTTTTTGATAGCATTCAATTGCTTTTTCTTTATTTTCTAATTTGATATATAAGAGAGCTAAATTCTCTAATGCGCCAGTATATTCATTATCAATCTCAATAGCTTTTTTATAACACTCTTCAGCTTTGCTATAATTATTAATATAACTATACGAGTTAGCCAATCCATTCCATGCCCTAACCGAGTTATTTTTGTCAATTATTTTTGAAAAATGTTCAATAGCTTTGTCAAATTCATTGACCTCATTGTATAAGTGCCCTAATAGTGACTCAGAAGATCCTCTTTTTGTGTGTATCATTTTAATTGCATCTTCCTTTTCTCCCTTGTAATATTTTTCTTTAGCTTGTTCTAGTTTCTCCTTTTCTGATATCAAAGTTATATTTGAAAATGAAGTATTTTTTTGAGAAACGTAACTTCTTGTTTTACTTATTAACTGATGCTCTGTTTGAAAATCAAGTTTCTCGGTCAATACTAAGGCATTAGTAACTATAGCTGCAATCTCTGGATTAAATAAGCCTAAATCCAAAGCTTTGAAATGCATTGTTGCACTCCTTTTTATTTCATTTCTTGAATACCAGGATGCCAGAAACTTTACAAGCCAAATTACTTTATTGTTATTTCTTGACATGCGCATAAGGTACCATATATTAAAGAAACGTTCTCTTAATTGATAGTAATCTTTTTGACCTTTTTCTACCTTGCTTTCAACTATATAAACTTTTTCTAATTCAGACAGTATTTTTGTGGTTTCTTCCTCTGAAATTTTAGCTTTAGAAGATATTTCATTTATGCGCATTGCATCCCAGTTCAAAGCGATTATGTGTACAATCGGTCTTTGAGTTGGATTCAGATCATCCATGCGGTGTTTGTAAAAGGGAGTTACTCTGTCAAGCAATCTCTCTAGATCATTTAACGTGTTACCGACTAATTGTTCTACGAAAATTTCAAAAAGTAATATAATAGTACGGATTACTCCTCCGGTCAAAAGAAGTAAAGTGTTTAACCTCTCACTCTCTTTAGAAATTATTTCATTTGTTTTTGTTTCTTGAGAGTAGCTCTTACCTAAGTAATTTATTAAATCTTTAGTTTCTTTATAATTCAGTCCTCTTAATGAGACTACTTTAAAAAAATCAAAAAAAGCTTCCTTATAGTTATAAAAGGCTTCTAATGTTATACTACTAGCGCCAATAAAGCGAATGTGTGTACACGTAAGTAATACTTCTCTAAATCTTTGGCCTTCTTTTTCTGAAAATATCTGAAATATTTCGTTTAAGTTGTCAACAAGTAACAATATCTTTTTTTTGTTCTTGGTTAAATATTTTATTAATAAGCTAAAGCTGTATTCTTCATATTTGTCTTCAGTAATTTCTATATTCTCTATTTCATAAATTAATTCAGCGAACTCTATTCTATCAGAAAGATGTCTTGCCACCTCTTCCCACAACTTCGTTAAACTAGTTACTGAGTAGTAAGCCTCTTCTTTTAAAACTATGGGAAGAAGCCACTCGCAGAGATTTTTATTATTTTCTACTTCATATGCTAGCCTTAATAATAAAGTTGTTTTTCCCATACCCCTTTGTCCTTCTATTAAGTAGTGTTGTTCGGGGTACTTCATTTTTGAGTCTTTTATATCATTGAAAATTCGGTTAAAGGTTTTGCCTCTAACTACAAACTGAGAAATTAGGTTTTCTTTACCCTGTTCGTGTGGGTTATAGAGACTAATGTTTAAAGAGTTTTTCATACGTTTATATTTAAATCATGTTCTTTTTCCACCACAACTTAATTATAGGCGATGTGAAGCGTAATTGATTTTCGTCCTTTGATCGATCTATATAGACATAGCCATCATATTCTAAAATTGAAACAATATTTTCTAGACTAACAGGAATGTCATATTCGGACCATATACGATGTACTTCTTCTGCTGTCAGAAAATCATTATTTGACAAAAGGTTTAATATTCTCATTATGAATTTATATTCACCATTATGAAATGCTTTTTTTATATGATTGTGATAGTGTTCAAAATAGGGATCGTTTCTACGATGAGTAATTTTTAGAATTGCCTTATCAACTGAGTCTTTATTTATAATACTTTCGCTGTGGTCATATTCATCGATTAACTCTTGTAGTGATAATTGAATGTGAAATGGTATGAGCCAACCAACTATGTTTAATAAGTGTGATATAGCTTCTGATTCAAAAGGAACATTAGCAGTTTTTAGGATTTCTTCACACAAGAGCTTTGCCTCTAATTGGCTTAGAGGTCCTAACTCTAGAAATGAAAATTCATTTAAAGAATCCATTGATTCTAAACGTGTACAAAGTGATTGTATTCCGATAGAACCTGTGTATATCATACAAATATTATCATTCTTAATTTTTTGCAATTCTCTATTTGCATATAAGAACTTTTTAGCCTCATCCGCACCATGTTCTCTCCATATATTCTCTACGGTTTGAGGAAATTCATCTATCATGATTACCAACCTAATACCATTAGTATTTATGTTCGTGAAAATATTTCTACACTTATCTAAGTAATCTATATCTGTTTGATTAAATTCAATACCGCCTAATTTTAAATCTAATTTGTGAATTTTATTTACTAAAATTTCAATGAAGTCAATTAGCGATTGTGTAACATTTTTGAAATCTTTGGTTGCCTCTAGTAATCTTTTGTAGAAAGCTATTGGTGTACTTACCGCTTGTGTTATAAGAAACTTAAATTCATATCCTTCTTTAGGGTGATCTTCTAAATGGCGTAAAATTGCTGTCTTTCCAACTCGTCTTGGGGCTGATATATATAGAGTGGATTGTCCTTCTAACTTTCTATATACTAACTTTACAAAACTAGGCCTTTGTAAAAAGTCATCACCTCTTGGTGTACTTCCAACAATGTTTCTCATAAATTATATTTGTTTATCTATTTAATTGAACACAACTGGGCTTTTAGATTTAATCTAATTCTTATTTATATTGCTGAGTTAGTATAACTGATAAAGTATGATTCTTCTTACTTGCATTGATAAGTTGTTCAATGTTAAGAGTTCAATGTGTTTTTTTTATAAAGGGTCATATGTGATACTAGTTAATTAATATCACACATCTGGTTTTGTAACCAATCAATGAAATTGATTTAAAAAAATGGACAGATAGTCACCAACAATATGTAATAATATATATTGTTGGTGACTATTATTTAAGATTTTTATCGCGTGATATTTTAAAACATTACGAGCATTAGAACATAAGGGATTGTTAATACTTTAATCGTTTTGAACCAGTTGTGTCCTCATGTTTTCGTTTCTTGAAAGTAACTCGTTAAAAAAAGGTTATATATTTACCATCTACTGTATAGAAGAGAAAATTTAAGCAATTTTATCAATAATATGAGTGATTTGTATGGTCACTAACTACAGCAGTAATAAAACATCATATAAATATAAGTAGTAGACCATCAATCAAAATACTTTGCAACATGTAACCTCCGATGGTGTGCCACGCACTATCCCATTTTTGAAGTTGTGAGGTCCTCCCAAAAGCGTACCGGTCAAAGATTGAGGATCGGACGTCCATTTGTTCCCCTTTCGACGCCTATTCCGACTTCATCTGGCGTCAGTCCACCCAGTGGACTATGAGGTCGAAAGGCATTATAGTCCTGTCGCCAAGCTTCGATTTTTCACGGGCATCTTCCAATGATAAAAACCAGTGAGCGTTCAGGCACTCGTCGCGAAAACTACCGTTGAATGATTCAATAAACGGGTTGTCGGTCGGTTTACCAGGCCTGGAAAAATCCAGCGTTACTCCGTTATCATACGCCCACAAGTCCAGTGCCTTCGAAATAAATTCGCTTCCGTTGTCGACTTGAATCCGTTGGGGTACAGCCAAATCTACAATTTTTCAGTGATTCATCACTGCTACTACGTCTTCTGCTTTTAATGACTGTCCGACGTAAATGGCTATGCACTGACGGCTATAATTATCGACTATAGCTAACGTCCGGATTTTTCGCCTATCAAAAAGCTGGTCAGCCACAAAATCCATGCTCCAGCATTGATGGATACTGGAGAGTTGAGGGCGCTCTAACCGGTGGGCAACGGCTCGATCACGACGGAAACGCTTGCTTCTGAGATGCAATCCCTTCTTCACAATACACCCTATACACCCTTTTGTGGTTGTCACGCCAGCCTTTCCAGCGCAATAGCACATAAATCCGCTGATAACCGTATCGAACCCTCACCTGGGCAATTTATTTGATTCGTTTCCGGATCACGGAGTCATCTCGACGACGATACTTAAACTGCAAGGAGGATTGACGGAACTGAATCACAGCGTAGGCACGACGGGCGGAAACGCGATAGTTTTCCATTAAGCTTGAGGCCAGTTTTCTTCGCTGAACTGGGCTCAAAGCTTTTTTTGAGCACATTCTGAAGCATTTGTTTGTCTAGGCTTAGGTCGGCCACTAGCTGTTTCAACTGACGGTTTTCCTCTTCCAACTGGTGTAATCGGTGCAATTCGGCGACACCCAATCCGCCATACTTCTTCTTCCAATTGTAAAAGGTAGCTTCGCTAATGCCCATTTTGCAACATACTTCAGCTACGTCCACTCCAGTCTCAGATTGTTTGAGAGCAAAAACGATTTGTGCTTCAGTGAACTTCGTTTTCTTCATGACGATTTGTTTGATTTAAGTTAATCCAAACCGCCCGATTTTCTCTACTTTACATTGGAACGCTTTTCTGAGGGAACGTCAGTTATCGCTGGCTTCTAGTCAACACTGTTTCACTATATGAGATAAGGTCGCTATTTTACAATTTTAAAATGTTTCTGTATACTTCTTTCATACCTCTTCTTTACCAGAGTACATAGACATATGTAATGCTGACAGAGTAGACGCTTAAGCAAGCTGTGGACATTTTTATAAATTTAACAAGTATGAGTTGTGTATTTTAAATAAAATTGTACTACTATCATATCACAGCTTAATTAAATAACTTGATCGTCGTAGCTGTGCGGTAGTTGTTTTGCGTCGGCACTAAAACAAACGCCGACGAATATGACAATAGATTTCGAGCAGATACAGAAAGATGTAAATGAGACTCGCTCGTTAGTAGAGGCGTTAGTCTACAATTTTACACAAGTCCAAAATTCAGCACTTCCAATAGAAGAGGTATTGAACACTAACCAAGCTGCTACCTTATTAGACCTCAAAAAATCGACCATTTATGGGCTAGTTTACGAGCGACGTATCCCATATCATCATGTGGGGAATGGGGGCCGATTGTATTTTTTACGTACTGAACTTATAGACTGGATAAAAAATGGTCGTGTTGCAACCTCAAATGAACTCGACGAGCAAGCTAGAAAACAGGTAGCTGCAAGACTCACTCGTCGTAACAATTCAAACGAACGTAAAGGAGGGCGTAAGAACCATGAATAGTGCTTCATGTTTTCTGTTGGATAACGCCGTTGACACTTCACAATCTGCTCTAGTCGATAGTAATCAGGTGCAATTAAGTGTATTCGGTAGTGACAGATTAGATGGTAAGCCTAACGGCTACATCAATACAAAGAAAGCTGTTGAAAAAATTCAAACATCGGGATTTAAACGTCCAGGTAGTTGGAGGAAAGTCAAACTACCTTATGTGTCGATGTTGGTTACATGGAGTGGTAGGTTTCAAAGTGATCGAACTAACGAAAATCTATTAAAACATAGCGGATTGCTGTGCATTGTAATTAATGAGCTGGCTGACGAACGCATAAGCATGTTACGTGAGGCGCTAAAAAAGGATGTATATACACATATCCTTTTCAAAACACCAACAAATGACGGACTTAATGTGGTAATAAAGATTGACTACAAAGAGATAGGTAATCATGAGGAGTATTATTACCAGATTAAGGAGTACCTACAAACCACGTATTCTGTGTCGTTCAATGAGTTAGATGAATCATGTAAATATGTAAATAAGTTGTGCGAATTATCTTACGATTCAAACATTTATTTTAATCCAGATAGTAAGCGTCTATACCTTGAGTTTCCTCGAAAAGTTAGTAGCAAGGAAAGTTTTGATATTGAAAAAGCTTCCGGCTTTTCTTCAGATCCTGAGCAGAAGGTCAAAACTACTGAAGCAGAAAGTAGCGTGTCAAATGTAGATCAACTATTAAAAGCATTGCTGAGTACTGAGAGGCAGATAAAGCAAATTGCTAGCAGAGAGATAGTATTTAGTCCGGCTCTGATCAGTAGGGAAGGAGTGGATATTATTAGACGAGGTACAATAAACGTTATACAAGGTAAGTATGGGCAACACAAAAGCCGATTAGCGGAAACACTGGCAGCTTCGCTAATTGCGAAAACAAGCCAATCGAGTAATTTTTTAGGGTTTACTAGGTCAACCGAAGAAATTTTTTCTGTTTGCTATATTGATACTGAACGGAGTCCTAAAGAAGAATTACCGTACGCTATTCAGGAGATATACCAAAAAGCTGGTTATAACTCTGTTTCAGATAACGTTACTAGTACATTTAGATTTACTTCAATTAAGAGTGTAGCGAGGAAAGAACGTTTGACAGCTGTCGAGTCGTTTGTAAACGAAGCCCGACAATCCACCTGCAATCATTTGGTGGTGTTCCTTGATGTAATAACTGATTGCATTGAAAGTTACAATGATGATCGGCAAGCAATGAAACTGTTTGATATAGTTGGAGCTTTGTGTGAAAACTATGACGCTACCTTCTTCTTGGTCATTCACGAAAATCCTAGTTCGGAAAAGGCCAGGGGGCATGCTGGTACTGAAGCAGCAAATAAAGCTAGTGCGGTTCTTCAAATTGGAACAGAAAACAGTGGTAACGGGAATGGAAAGCCATTAGTTAAACTACGTTACTTAAAACTTCGTGGAGCTGCTAAGCCAGATCCTTTGTACCTGCAATACTGTGATAAAGTAAAAGGTCTGGTTGTAGCACCAATGGATTTTATACCAAAAAATTCAGAGTTGCTTTTACCAAAAAAAATAAGCCAGGTGGAAATAGAGTTTCGTCTAGTACAGATACTATCTAATGGACCAATGCTGAAAGGGATAGTATACGAGCGGCTTACTAATGAGTCTGGTTTTAGTGATAGGACCGTACGAACTAAGATAAGAGCGTGTTTTGAAATCCATAAAGGCTGAGAGTCAGAGCATATTTGTGTCGACCAAGACATACAGCA
>NZ_BAAHBP010000042.1:0-24015 GCF_054776615.1 Spirosoma pomorum | reverse complement strand
CATTGCATCTTGGTCGATACAAAGTTGACTCCACTACCAGTACTTTTCAATTTCCCAACACGCTCTTAGAAAGTACAATGCTCAACTATTTTAATAAATGGTTGAGCATTGTACTTTCTAAAGGGCAATTGTATAACTAAGAATATGTTATGAGAAATTATTCAGAATCTTTAGATCGAAGGCTGATTCTTAAACTTGGCGAAATGCAATTAGACTTTCTCCGAGGTTATCCATTTACCAACCAGAGGAGGTTGGTAAGTAAGCATCTGATTGATTAAATCATTTATGCTCTCACTGACTAACATCATATCTCGGTTTACTGGCTTAAGTAGTCCACTGACAACCATTGTATCGGCCAACGTCAACAGACCATCATAGAAACTGCCGATGTTTAATAAGGCAACCGGCTTTTTATGTAAGCCAAGCTGTCCCCAAGTCAGCATCTCAAAATATTCTTCTAAAGTCCCATAGCCACCTGGCAGTGCAATAACACCATCGCTTAACTCGTGCATCTTCAATTTGCGTTGATGCATCGATTCGACCCATATTAGTTCACTTAGGCCCTCGTGAGCGATTTCTTTGGTTTGCAAAAATTCAGGCAGCACTCCAATCACTTGTCCTCCCTTTGACAAAGCTCCATCGGCAACAGCCCCCATTAAACCCACTTTTGCTCCTCCGTAAACAACGTCTATTTTGAGAGTAGCTAATTGCTGACCGAGTTGGTAAGCTGATTGCATTAATGATGGATCGTAGCCTGGACTCGATCCACAGAAGACAGTTACTCGTTTCATATTATTCAAGTTGTATAAGTGCAATTATGTTAGGTAGGTTGTGTTATCCGCGCTAATTATTGTGAGTTAGTTATATCGATTACTCTCATAAAACACCTTGAGAAGTTTCAAAATAAAAGGTTGTCTGGAATTATTTATAGGCTCTTGACGATTGTCTAAATCTACTACACTTTTAAGCTCCTCAAGTTGACTTGTAGTTATTGTCTCGTAAGCTACGCTAGTACCTGCGAATAGTCGCTCTTGAATAGGCCGGCTCACTATTTTGGTAACATTGATATGCTGGGGATCCCTCTCAATTTGTGCATATAAAGCCTCGACTGCTTCTTTGCGTCCTTCCAAGACTTGAATGATATTGCCTCGGACGTAAAGAGTAACACTAGTAATTCCGTCAATCGCATTTTTTTGGCGACTCTCTTCTAACGTAGCGATCAAGTCTTCTTCTTTGAATGGTTCTCTCAAAGTGCTGAAATAGACAATGCAGTATTCCATAAAACAAGCTAATTCAAATATCAAAAAGACACCTTGTCTACTTTTGATTATTACTTCATGATCAGTGTTATGATAGCCCGCGAGCTATAGCGGGGCTTTACTATCAATTTTTAGGATCAAGTCCTACAAATATTTTATTAACAAAATAAAGAGCCTTTCTTCCCCCTTTCCAATGTTCGATCCTGCCCCTTTCTAGGGCTCGCGTGGAGTGTACGATCTTGGTTTTGTCTCTTAATAGAACATTTATTGTGCCATTTGGCTGAGAAAAGTACTATTGATTGCAAGCTGATAGATTCGTATATTACTCCCACCACACCCCTCAATTTTTATAGAAAGAGTTGACTTGCTCTTGCCCTGAGCAACTATGCCACCTTCACTCAGTCGCGTAGGTATTATCACAAAAGCTCTTTCAGTGAAACACAAATCATCCCGAATTTTGCCCGCTCACGGAGACAAAATTCGGGATGATTTGTGTTTCTATCAGGTTGTTGACCGCTTTATTTGAATTGCACTTCCATTTCTTCTGGTTTCGTCGTGTCACCGGTAGGGCGTCCTTCCGGCTGGGGAAGTGGGCGTTGGTCAACGTCTTTCCGGCGAGTCATGTAGGTGTAAATTACCGGTACGACGTACAGGGTCAAGACAAGGGAAAACAGCAGCCCGCCCACGATAACGATACCCAGCGGCATGCGGCTTTTCGACGCGGCTCCTAACGCCATGGCCAGCGGCAGAGCACCAAAGGCCGCCACCAGCGTAGTCATCAGAATTGGCCGCAGACGTAACGCAGCCGACTCAATGGCTGCTTCGTACTTGTTCTTGCCCGTTAGCCGCTGCTCATTGGCAAATTCAACGATCAGGATACCATTTTTGGTAACCAGCCCAACCAGCATGATGATGCCGATCTGGCTGAAGATATTCAGTGTCTGGTTGAACATCCAGAGTGAGAACACGGCCCCGGCCAGCGCCAGCGGTACGGTAATCATGATGATGAGCGGATCGATAAAGGAATCGAACTGAGCTGCCAGAATCAGGTACACCAATACGAGCGCCAGACCAAAGGCAAATAACGTATTCGAAGAGCTCTCGGCGTAGTCGCGGGAGGGGCCCGACAGCGATGTCTGGAACGTCTGGTCGAGAGTCCGGTCGGCGATGGCTTGCATGGCGGCTACACCATCACCAATAGTTTTACCGGGAGCCAGCCCCGCCGATACGGTAGCCGATTTGAAGCGATTGTAGTGGTACACCTGCGGTGGGCTACTCACTTCTTCGAACTTAACCAGGTTGTCCAACTGAACGAGCTGGCCCTGGCTTGAGCGAACGTAAAACGATTGCAAATCGACGGGCGCGTCACGGTCGGCCCGGTCCACCTGCCCGATAACCTGATACTGCTTCCCGTTCATCAGGAAGTAGGCCAGACGTCGGTTACTGAGGGCCAGTTGCAGCGTCTGCGCTACGTCCTGCACCGAAATTCCGAGGTTAGTCGCCTTCTCCCGGTCAATACTGATGTTGAGCTCCGGTTTGTTGAATTTCAGGTCGACGTCCGACGTCTGGAAGGTCGGATCTTTCTGTACTTCGTCCAGGAAGTTAGGCAGCTTTTCCCGCAGTTTCTCGAAGTTCAGGTTCTGGATAACGAACTGAACTGGCAGACCACCGCCCCGTCCCACCTGAATCGTTTGATCCTGAGTGGCAAACATGCGGGCTTCGCTGAACTTCTTAATGTTCTTATTCAGGTAGTCCACGATCTCCTGCTGCGAGCGCTGCCGTTCCGATGGCTCGACCATGTTGATCATGACGAATGACGAGTTGACCGCTCCAGCCCCCGAAAAACCAGGCGCAACAACACTGAAGGCCAGCCGCGTTTCCGGAATGGAGTCGAGTACCAGCTGCATTACTTTGTCGGTGATGTTAGCCTGCGCTTCGTAGCTGGTTCCTTCGGGCGACGTAATGGCAACCCGGGTACGGCCCCGGTCTTCGAGCGGAGCCAGCTCTGATTTGAGCAGCGAACCTAAGCCAAAAATCAGGGCTGCGCAGGCACCGATCATGACAAACGCCCAGGCCCGTTTCCGCATGAACGCGTCAAGCGAATCGCGGTACGTCTGGTCAAGCCATTGGAAAAACGGCTCGGTCTTTCGGTAGAACCAGGACCGCTTACTGTGATCTTTGGCCGTCAGTTTTACGCTCAGAACCGGTGTCAGGGTCAGTGATACAAAAGCTGAAATCAAGACGGCACCCGCTACAACGATCCCGAACTCGCGGAACAAACGACCCACGAATCCTTCCAGGAAGATAATCGGCAGGAACACCACGGCCAGCGTAATCGACGTAGCGAGTACGGCGAAGAAGATCTCATTCGATCCTTCTTTGGCCGCCTGCTGCGTATCCATTCCCTGTTCGACCTTCTTGTAAATGTTTTCTGTGACGACGATACCGTCATCCACCACCAGACCCGTGGCCAGCACGATGCCCAGCAGCGTCAGGACGTTGATACTGAAGTCGGCGACGTACATGATAAAGAACGCCCCAATCAGCGACACCGGAATATCAATTAGGGGCCGGAAGGCAATCAACCAGTCGCGGAAGAACAGGTAAATAACCAGAACGACCAGCACAAACGAAATAATGAGCGTTTCGCCGACTTCTTCAATGGCCCGGCGGATAAACGTACTACGGTCAATGCCTACGTTGACCAGAATATCGGATGGAAGATCTTTCTTGAGCTGATCGAACCGTTTGTAGAACTCGTCGGCGATACTGACGTAATTGGCGCCGGGCTGAGGAATCAGCACCAGAATGACCCCAATAGCGCCGTTCTGCTTCGATAAGGTTTCTTCGTTTTCGGCACCCAGAACCGCACGACCAACATCCTTAAAACGGACAATCTGATTGGACGTCTGACGAAGGATCAGGTTATTGAAATCATCTTCGGTTGTCAGGCGACCTACGGCTTTCACGGTCAGCTCCGTATTGTTCCCGTAGACCTTACCACTCGGTAGTTCAACATTCTGAGCCGTTAAGGCGCTCTGGATATCCTGGGCTGTCAACTGGTAAGCCGAGAGCTTGATCGGGTCGATCCAAAGACGCATGGCCTGCCGTTTGAGACCGTAGATATTCGCCTGGCTAACGCCGGGAATAGTCTGCAAACGTTCCTGTAGTACGTTCTCCGCGTAGTCCGATAGTTGAGTCGGGTTACGGGTTGTACTCTGTACGGTCATGAAGATGATCGGGTCCGAGTTGGCATCGGCCTTGGTAACGACCGGCGGGGCGTCAATATCCTGAGGAAGCTGACGCTGGGCCTGCGATACTTTGTCCCGAACGTCGTTGGCCGCCTGTTCGAGGTTGGCATCCAGGTTGAATTCTACCGTAATGGTGCTGGCACCCAGAGCGCTGTTCGACGAGATCGTGCGAATGCCCTCGATGCTGTTCAGCGATTTCTCGATCGGCTCCGTTATCTGGGACTCAACGATGTCGGGGTTCGCACCCGTATAGTTTGTTCGGACGGTGATAACCGGTGGGTCAATGGCTGGATACTCCCGGACGCCCAGAAATGAAAAGCCAATGATACCGAACAGCACGATGACGATGGACATCACCATCGCAAAAACGGGCCGGTTCAGACTTAATTCGGGTAAGCTCATAACTGGTTGAGTTGTATGTTCATTAGTTGCTGGCTACTTTAGACTCTGCACCCGGCAGTTGAATAACTCGTCCGACCTTGACCGGGGCGTCGGGCTTCAAGAAGAGCAGACCGGTTGTGGCGACCGTATCGCCCGCAGCCAGTCCCGACAGGATCTGAATAGTACCAGCCGTACGCAGGCCGGTTTTTACGTCTTTGAACTGTGCCTTTCCGTTGTTAATCACAATAACCTGATTCGTCCGTGTCTGCGGAATAACGGCCTGAGTCGGTACAACCAGACTGCGTTCGTTCTGGATCGTGAGCGTAACACGGGCAAAGGTACCTGGCCGGTAGCGGGCCGACGTATTATTCACACGAGCCCGGATGCGCAGGTTTCGCGTTTGTTCTTCAACTCCTGGTTCGATCGCATAGACAGAGCCTTGTCCGGCTTTATCGCTGCCGTCAACCTGAAATGAAATCGTGCTGCCGGTACGTACTGCTGAACCGTATTTCTCTGGAATGGAAAAATCGAGTTTCAGTGACGAAATCTGTTGCAGACGAGCGATCAACGTATTCGGCGAAACAACGGCTCCGGCGCTGACATTACGTAAGCCGATAACGCCCGAAAAGGGTGCCCGGATTTCGGTGCGTAGCAGATTCGCTTTGACCAAGTCAATGTCAGCCAGCGACGAGCGAAGATTCGTGGTAGCAATATCAAATTCCTGCTGACTAATTCCCCCTTTTGCCAGGAGCTGTTTGTTTCGTTCTTCGGTCCGGCGGGCGTTATCAGCCAGCGCCAGTAATTTCTGAAGCTGTGCCCGTAAATCCTGGTCGAACAGTTTAACGAGTAGTGCGCCTTTGGCAACGGGCTGTCCTTCCTGGATGTTGAGTTGCGTAATCCGGGCTGAAATTTCAGGGTAGATGTCAACCTGCTCGGCTGCCAGCAGCGAACCACTGGACACGACATCTTCGCGCAGGGATTGCGCGGTGACCACGAAGGCATTAACCGCCAAGGTCGGCCCTTTACCGGCGCCCCCGGCTCCAGCTCCGCCCTTGCCAGAACCGCCTTTGCCGCCCTCTCCACCACCACCACCGGACCCACCGCTTGTGGCGCCGGGAGCGGGATGTAATACTTTATTGTACACTATGATCCCGCCGAGCACTAAAACGACAAGACCAATCGCAATCCATCTTTTCACTGGTTATAATTTTGGAAGGGAGGAATTTAATAAAAGACGGAAACTTCGCGCCCGTCTCACGCGCCTGCAAAGGTAAATGGGGGATGGATTTTATCAATCTGAATTAAGGGCAATAAACCCGTATCTATCCTGAATGACGATATTTCAACGCTGAATCAATATCACTAATTGACTGGTACTATCCCATCTTGACAAGGTAACCTTTTATGAACGGATTCGCTAATCGGCGCGGGCCACCAAATAGGTAAATGCGTGGGTAGGCTGGCATTGACCGACGCTTTAGCTTGGTAAGCCTGCGACGTATGAATCGGTTCCTTTCTCTACTGCCTGTATTGCTTTTGCTGGTGAGCGTATTACCTGCGTTTGGTCAGACGACGTCAACAGCCCGCATCGATCGGAAGGCCGTAGTCCGTCGCCATAACGTAGTGGTTACGCGCTTCGATTCGATGCAGTCGCTGTCAGTAGGGAACGGAGAGTTTGCCTTTACCGTCGATCCCACTGGCTTACAAACCTTCCCGACTTTGTACCAGAAAGGGGTTCCGCTGGGAACGCAGTCGCAATGGGGCTGGCATAGCTTTCCAAACCCCCAACACTACCGAATCGAGGAGGTCTATAAAGAGTACGCATCCCACGGACGTACGGTGCCTTATACGTACGCTTATTCCGCTCCCGAACGTAAAAAAGCCGTATCCGACTGGTTTCGTGAAAATCCGCATCGGTTGCATCTGGGACAGCTTGGTTTTGGTCTGACCAATACCGATGGTACGGCCGTCAAACCCGAGGAATTAAAACATATTCGTCAGGAGCTGGATCTCTGGACGGGAGAGATCCGGAGTCATTTTGAGCTGAACGGCCAACCAATCGATGTCGTGACTGTCGCCCATCAGGACCAGGATCAGGTCGCCGTGTTCGTCCGGTCACCTTTACTACGTACGAATCAAATCACCCTGACGTTACGTTTCCCTTACGGCTCCGGCGACTGGCAACGCGCCGACGACTGGCAACATCCGGAACAGCATACATCCCAACTGACACAGTTTAGAGCCAATGGCGCACGCATTGATCGAACGCTGGACACGACACACTACGCTGTCCGGTTGCGCTGGAATGGGGCAGCCAGGTTAGCAAAACCGGAGCTGCATACCTTTGTCCTTACGCCGGATCAACGAGCTGATTCACTAGCGGTTAGTGTTTACTTTGCGGAGCGGGCATCTGGTGAACTTCCCGCATCAGCTGCTGAAACTCGTGCCAACAGCCAGCAGCGCTGGGCGCAGTTCTGGCAGTCGGGCGGGGCTATCGACCTGGCGGGCAGCACCGACCCTCGCGCGGCTGAACTGGAACGGCGGGTGGTGTTATCGCAATACCTGACAAAAATTCAGTGTGCCGGGTCGATGCCCCCGCAAGAAACTGGCCTGACGTATAATAGCTGGTACGGTCGGCCGCATCTGGAAATGCACTGGTGGCACGCGGCTCATTTCGCCCAGTGGGGTCGAATCGAACTGCTGGAAAAAAGTCTAAGTTGGTACCAGACGGCACGTAACAAAGCGCGTGAGCTGGCGCGTCGGCAAGGGTTTGCCGGTGTCCGATGGCAGAAAATGACGGATCGCGAAGGAAACGAAGGTCCGTCGACCGTATCGCCTTTCCTGATCTGGCAGCAACCCCATTTTTTGTACTTCGCCGAACTCTGTTATCGGCATCATAAAAATCGGGCGGTGCTGGAAAAGTACAAAGACCTCGTGTTTGACACGGCAGATTTCATGGCGTCTTACGCGTATCTCGACTCGGCCAAAAAACAATACGTACTTGGTCCTGGCCTGATTCCAGCGCAGGAACGCTTCAAACCGGAAACAACCATCAACCCGACGTTCGAATTAGCCTACTGGCGGTGGGGGCTCACTGTAGCGCAGCTCTGGCGGCAACGGCTGGGCATGAGTCGTAACCCAACATGGGATAATGTGCTGGAAAAACTTTCGCCCTTGCCCGTTCTGGATGGCTTGTATCTGGCGGCAGAAAGTGCCCCCGACTCGTACACGTTTCTGGAGTACATGACCGATCACCCAGCCGTATTAGGCGCGTATGGATTTCTACCTGCATCCGCCCAACTCGATGTGCCAACGATGCAACGTACGTTCGACAGGATCAGGCGCGACTGGCACTGGCAGGATACCTGGGGGTGGGACTATCCCTTAACGGCTATGACAGCCGCCCGGCTCGGACAGCCAAAACAGGCTATTGACGCGCTGTTGATGCCTGTAACGAAAAACACGTATCTGCCCAACGGGCATAACTACCAGCGTGACAATCTACGCATTTACCTGCCCGGCAATGGTGGTTTACTCATGGCCGTGTCGATGATGTGCGCGGGCTGGGACGGTTATACGGGTGAACCGAATCCGGGTTTCCCGAAAGATGGGACCTGGCGAGTGCGCTGGGAAGGACTGAGGCAGATGCCCTAGTGAAGAGACTTAGTGGCGCACTAGAATTTTCTCAACCCAGAAAATATACAGACAGAGTGAGGCTCCGCACAAGCCAAAACGCAAGAGAAAGGACGAAGGCGTAAAGCGGTCTGCCCGACTATGCAGCCACAAGCAAAATAAGCCGGTAAGCAGGAACGTGACCATAGGATTTATATGCGCTGAGTAGGCCAGTCGGAACGTGTTGGTAGAGCTTCCGTAATACCAGTCGACGATGTCTTTGCCAATCAGCAGACTTATTGGCAAAGCTAGTATATAAACCAGATCGGCGAGGTAGAGACCAAAAATGCCCTCACGCAACACTGAATTGATGAATGTATGGCGGGCACTTACAAATCGCGTTAGTAGCCAGACTGATCCAACGCGAAAACCGATGAATAGCAGACTTGTCAGAATAGCCTTTTCGCGATCAAAAAAGAGACGAGTCGAGCAGACAAGTGCCTTGTAACAAAAAAGATAATGATCAAATTTTCCGAATACGATTAGTGTAGTCAAGTTGCTAAACAGCATAGCAACGGCTGTGTAACCGAAGAAGGAAAAAATCTGTAAATAAGGATAGGGTGTTCGCTGGGAAGAAGAGAGGGCAAGCATAGAACAATGGATTGAATGGATGAGCCCAATGTACTGCCTGCCAACTAATTCGTCAACTTAATATCGTGTGTGGTAATTTGGCACGTGGTGTTGTTAAAAACGGCACCAATTAAGCGGCCATTACCATCAGCAACTCACTGATCATCATGGCTGTGGCGCCCCAAACCCGGTAGCCTTCGATCTGGTAGAAAGGCGCGTCGATCAGGACGCCCCGCACGTCGATCTGTGTATCGCCGACGATGGTTTCGTCGAGCAGCCGTTCTAAATCAACTTCAACAACAGCCTCTACTTCGCGCGGATCAGGGTAAAAATCCGGTCGGTACGGGAGGATACCCACGATAGGCTGCACGTAGAAATTACTGGGCGGAATAAACAGCTCCGTCAACTGCCCCAGCACCGTTACGTCCGATACCCGAATGCCCACTTCCTCCTGCGCTTCCCGCAGGGCTGTTCGGGTCAGATTCTCGTCGATTCGCTCCATACGACCACCAGGGAACGCCATCTGACCCGCGTGCACACCGTCGTATTGAGGGCGCAGAATCAACGGTAGATAAATGGAATGCTGGTACGGATAGAAGCAAATCAGAACCGCACTGCGCCGGGTTCGCTCGTTGGGTTTGGCGTTGTAGCGCAGCCGACTGGAGGAAGCCATCTTACGATGGGCCTGCTCACCGGGTAATGGCTTCTGCAGGCGTTGTTGGAGGTCTTTGGCAAAGGTCTGAAACGTAGTATCGATCATAAGTAGGGAACGGATGTTGGGTGGGGTACCTTAATAAACTACGTTTCACGAAAAACTTCTTTTGTACAATTGGGCCAGTTGTTCGGCGCAACGCTCGCCGTCCATGGCCGCTGATACAATCCCTCCGGCGTAACCTGCGCCTTCGCCACAGGGAAACAAGCGTCGTACCTCAACGTGCTCGCAGGTGTCGCGGTCGCGGGGGATACGTACCGGCGAAGAGGTTCGACTTTCCACGCCGATGATTTGACCATCGTTGCTGAGATAGCCTTTCATCTTACGGCCAAAGTCGCGCAATCCCTGGCGGAGTGGCTGGGCAATATGATCGGGCAGCACTTCCGTCATGTCGACAGAAACGAGCCCCGGCTGGTACGAGGTGGGTAATAAGGAATCGGAGATGCGGCCATCGACAAAGTCGGCAATGCGCTGAGCGGGAGCCGTCTGCGCTCGCTGGGCATCAGCTTCGCTACCGATGCGGCAAGCCCAGCGTTCCAGATCCTGCTGCAAGGCCAGCCCGGCCAGTGAACCTTCATCGGCGTACGGTTTCAGATCTTCGTCGGTGATGGCGACAACCAAACCCGAATTGGCAAATTTGGAATCCCGACGCGAAGGGGACATGCCATTCACGACCAGTTCGCCGGGAGCGGTAGCGGCTGGTACGATAAAGCCACCCGGACACATGCAGAACGAAAAAACACCCCGCTCGACTCCATTAAAGCGTGTTTGCGTGACCAGACTGTAGGAAGCGGCTGGTAGATAATCCCCCCGCGTTACGTCAGCCCGGTTGGGCAGGTGGTACTGGAACTGGTCGATAAGCGACTGCTGGTGCTCAATCCGGACACCCATCGCAAAGGCCTTGGCTTCGATCTTGACGTTACGTTCCCGGAGGAGGTAGAATATGTCCCGCGCTGAATGCCCCGTCGCCAGAATAACACCAAGACCGGTTAGTTCTTCGCCATTGGCCAGCACAACCCCTTTCAGTTCCTGCTGATCAAGAATAAGATCAACGACTTTGGTGTCAAAACGAACCTCACCGCCCGCGTTCAGAATGCTTTCGCGGAGGTCGGCCACGACATTAGGCAGCTTGTTCGTCCCGATGTGCGGATGGGCGTCGACCAGAATCTCGTCGGTGGCACCGTGGGCCACAAAAATCTCTAGAATTCGCCGGACATCGCCCCGTTTGGTCGAGCGCGTATATAGCTTTCCGTCAGAATAGGTACCGGCTCCCCCTTCGCCAAAGCAATAGTTCGACTCAGGATTAACAACGTGATCTTTGTTAATGGCGGCCAGATCGCGTCGGCGAGCCCGGACATCACTACCCCGCTCCAGAACGATCGGCTTGATCCCCAGCTCAATCAGCCGTAGGGCCGCAAATAAACCCGCCGGACCAGCACCGACGACAATAGCCTGCGGGGCACGACTAACATCGGTTTGTGGTTTCTGGTAGCTGAGTAGTGGGGGCGGAGTAACGCCCACGAAAACGTCGGCATCCACGTGGATACGAACTTGTCGACCTCGCGCGTCAATGGACTGACGCCGTCTCCGGATCACTGATGGGCTATCAGTAGGCAAGTGTAGGGCACGGAACGCCTGTTCCCGGAACAGTATATCGTCATAAGCCTGCTCAGGGGTGAGCGTAAGCGAAATGGAATGAATCATATTGGAGACATGACCGGTGTTTATCCGGCAATGAATGACAAAAATAAACAGGGGCACGTAAGCAGCTATGCCCGTCCGGAAGAAAACGTCAGAAAATTTACTCCGGTTCGATACGGCTCAGTAGATATCACCTGAAAACGAGAAGAAGACGGACTGTTGTGCAGATGTATGTCAGGTCGACACGTTTTCTGGCATTATGTATTTATTTTATTGTAAATTAACTTTGAGAGTTAGGCTAGTCTGCCTGGCTTTCTCCCATGAATCAGTTAAAGTTTTTAGTGTTGAACTTCCGTTTCCTGTCGGAATTGCCGAGGATAATGGTATCGCTCCTGACTGTTTTGCTGTTGGGGACCGTAACGATTGGCTGCGAGTCGTCAACTGCTAAGAAAACGTTTCGCATTGGCTTTGCGCAGCGCACTCAGGCCGACAACTGGCGGAAGACCATGCTGGAAAGTATGAAGCGGGAGTTGTCGTTTCACCCGGAAATTGAGTTCATTACCAAAGACGCTAATGGACGCAGCGACACGCAAATTCAGCAGATTCAAGAACTGATCGATCAGCGGGTTGATCTGCTAATTGTGTCCCCCAACTCGGCTCAGCCCATCACACCCATCGTCGAGAAAGCGTATCAGCAACGCATACCGGTCATCGTACTGGACCGACGTACGGCTTCCGACCAATACACGGCCTACGTTGGTGCTAACAACGAAGAAGTTGGCCGTACGGCAGGCATATACGCCAATGCGCTGTTGAAAGGTAAAGGAAACCTGGTTGAAATAGGTGAATCGCCGGGTTCATCCGCCGACATTGACCGGCATCGTGGATTTACCAGCGCATTGGTAGGCCAACCAGGCTTAAAATTGGTCAAAAAACTGGACGGCGACTGGGATAAGCGCTCGTTTGCCCGCGAACTGACTCAATTGTTGAAAGCGCCCGGAGGAGTTCAACTGATTTTCGCGCAGAACGACCGAACGGCATTGAAAGCCGGTCGTATCTGTCAGCGGTTGGGACTGGACAATCAGATCAAAATTATCGGCGTCGACGGGTTAATTGGCAAGAACGAAGGCATCGATCTGGTGGATCGGGGTATTTTGAACGCAACGGTTTTATACCCGACTGGTGGCAAAGAAGCAATCCGTACGGCGGTCGCTATTCTGAATCAGCAGCCGTTTAAACGAGAAAATCGGTTGGCCATAACCCTCGTTGATTCGTCGAATGTGCAGATCATGAAGCTGCAAAATGAGAAAGTGATCGAGCAGCAAACCGATATTGAGCGACAGCAACAACGCATCAACGAGTTGTCTCGTACGTACCTCTCCCAAAAAAATACGCTGTACCTGACGTTAATCAGCTTGTTCGTGGTCATGTCGCTCGGCGTCTGGGCGCTATACTTGTACCGGGGCAAACAAACGGCCTATCGGACGCTGGAGCAGCAAAATGAGGAGATTCGGGAGCAACGGGACAAGATTGAAACCGTATCGCAGCAAGCGCGGCTGGCGACGGAAGAAAAGCTACGTTTCTATTCGTACATCTCCCACGAATTCAACACGCCGTTGGGGCTGATTCTGACCCCGACTGAAGATTTACTGGCGAAAAAGTCCGTTGGTGCCCACGATCTTCGGAACAACCTGCAACTGGTTCAGAAAAACGCGTATCGGCTGCTGCGGCTGGTTGATCAAATGCTGGATCTGCGCAAAACGGATGCGGGTAAAATCCGGCTTCAGACGGCTGAACAGGACGTTATTACGTTTGTTCAGGATGTCGTACACGATTTTCAAAAAAAGGCAGAAAAGCAGCGAGTCGACCTGCGTTTGATGACCAATCTAACTGATTGTTCACTCTGGTTTGACGCGGAAAAGCTCGACAAGGTGCTGTTTAACTTGCTATCCAACGCATTTAAGTACACGCCCCGAGGTGGGTTTATTCATGTCCATCTCGACCAGATCGGGCAACAGCTACAGATTCGGGTGAAAGACAACGGGGAGGGTATGACACCCGATGAGAAGGCCCATGCGTTTGATTTGTTCTACAGCAGCGCCAAACCATTCAGCCTTGGGAAAGGACTGGGCCTAGCTTTGTCAATGGAGTTTATCCAACTGCATCGGGGTGATATTCAGCTGCAGTCGGAAAAAGGGCAGGGGACGGAGTTTACAATTTTGCTGCCCCTTGGTAATGCTCACCTCGACCCCGATGAAATGCAAGGTGTCCCGACAGCTCACGTAACGAACCCGCAGGTGTTGCTGACGGAGGTGAATGAAGACACAAATGACACGCTGCCTACGACGAGCCCTTCCCAACGGATGGGGACCATTTTGCTGATTGAGGACAACAGTGACCTGCGTACGTTTCTGTCAACTCAGTTACGAGGGGAATATAATATCGTTGCCGAAGAAGACGGTGAAGAAGGCTGGCAACAGGCGCTGGAAATTATTCCGGACCTGATCATCAGCGACGTGATGCTACCGGGTATGGATGGCTTACAACTAACACAACGCGTAAAAGCTGACCTGCGCACGTCGCACATTCCGGTTGTGTTGCTGACGGCCAAAGGACAGATCGAGCAGCGTATCGAAGGAACCCGGGCCGGAGCGGACGCGTACATCACGAAACCCTTCAACTCAATTTACCTGCTCGAAACGATTCGGACCATGCTGGAGAACCGCCGGAAATGGCAGCAGCGGTACGCATCGGACTTTCTGGTGCAGTCGGGGAGCGGCAACAACCAGGATAAAAAGTTTCTCAATCAGCTGACCGCCCTGATCGAACGGAACCTGACCGATGCGGGCTTCGGTGTCGAGAAGCTGAGCCGCGATATGGGTTTATCCCGGGTTCAGTTGTACCGTAAAGTGCAGGCACTACTGGACGTCAACGTCGTAGATTATATCACCGAGATTCGATTGAAGAAAGCAAAATACCTGTTACGGGAAAGTAATAAACCGATGTCGGAGATTGCTTACGAGCTGGGTTTTAGTTCACCGGCGTACTTCACCACGTTTTTCAAGCAACACACCCGGAAGACGCCTTCTGACTACCGAAAATCGCCCAGTACGGTCTGAAACAAAATCGAAATACAGTGCAACAATAACGAAAGTAGTATCCTTAACTATTTTTATAAATATCTGAATGTTAGACGTTTAGCATTGATTCTTTTTTGGAAAGAAATTGAACGCTTTTTGAAAGCCCCCCGCTTACCCTGACGCTAGTTTTGACTCGAAATCAATCGCCTTCCGAACCGATTCGCGTCAACCATGAGTCAGCAACAACGCATCTTTTTCTGGTCCATTACGGCCGCCCTGGGTGGTTTTTTATTTGGCTTCGACACCGCCGTTATTTCCGGCGTCGAGCAATCACTCCAGTCCCTCTGGCAACTGAGCGTCTGGGAACATGGACTAACCGTTTCTATTGCGCTGATTGGTACGGTCATCGGTTCCATGACGGGCGGCATTCCCGCCGAGCAACTGGGCCGGAAACGGACACTGTTCTGGATTGCTATTTTGTATCTGCTGGCATCACTCGGTACGGCGCTGGCGCCAACTTGGTCTATCTTCCTGGTATTTCGCTTTCTGGGCGGACTAGGGGTAGGGGCTTCGTCCGTAGCGGCCCCCATGTATATCACGGAAATCTCGCCCGCCAAATCGCGCGGTAAGCTGGTGGCTCTCTTCCAGTTCAACGTCGTGCTGGGTATCCTGATCGCCTACCTCTCAAACTACCTGCTGGCAGGAGTTGGCACAGAATCATGGCGCTGGATGCTGGGCGTACAGGCACTGCCTTCGCTGATCTTCTTGATCGCGGTCATCAATATTCCCGAAAGCCCACGCTGGCTGCTACTCAAGAAGAATGATGTAGCGGGTGCCCGCGAGGTGCTGAACCTGATCGACCCCGCGACGGCCGAACTGACGCTGGCAGCAATTCAGCAAAGCAGCCAGTCGGCAAATGCGTCGGCCCGGTTGTTCTCAGGGAAATACAGTACGCCCGTTATGCTGGCCATTCTGTTCGCCGTCTTCAACCAGGTTTCGGGTATCAACGCCATCATTTATTACGCCCCCCGCATTTTTGAAATGACGGGACTGGGCAAAAGTTCAGCACTCTTGTCGTCGGCGGGAATCGGGCTGATCAACCTGATCTTTACCATGATCTCCATGAACCTGATCGACCGCTACGGTCGCCGGACGCTGATGAAGATCGGGTCTGTAGGGCTGATCGTAACGCTGGCGCTGGTGGCCCGGGCCTTTTACGTCCAGGATTTCAGCGGGATGACCGTTCCGTTGCTGCTATTCGCCTACATCGCGTTCTTCGGTTTCTCGCAGGGGGCCGTCATCTGGGTGTTTATCTCCGAAATTTTTCCGAACGAGGTGCGGGCCAGTGGCCAGGCGCTGGGCAGCTTTACCCACTGGCTGATGGCTGCCATTATTACGTTCACCTTCCCGTACCTGGCCGAGCAGTTCGGCGGGGGAAATACCTTCTTGTTTTTCACGGTCATGATGGTGCTGCAACTGCTGTTCGTGCTACGGCTCATGCCCGAAACGAAAGGCACCAGTCTGGAGCAGATCGAACGGACTGTCTTTGCGCATTAAGCACCATCCGCTGACTTCTGAGTAGACCATCTTCCACGCGTAGAGGACGGTCATAAATGCCGCCTTTCTCATTTTTCAATCACCTGTTTACCCTTCTGCAAGCATGAATCAGACAATCACCTGTTTTGGCGAAATTCTCTGGGACGTATTACCTACCAGCAAACAGGCGGGTGGGGCACCCATGAACGTAGCCGCCGACCTCCGCAACTTTGGCCTGAACGCGCAGCTCATCAGCCGCGTCGGAAACGATGAACTGGGACAGGAACTTCTGGCTTTTCTGACGAACAAAGGTATCCCAACCGAGCTGGTGCAAGTGGGTCACTCGCACCTGACGGGGGTAGCTAAGGCTAACATTTCCAACGCCAACGAAGTCACCTACAAGATCGTCCAGCCCGTGGCCTGGGATTACATTTTTCTGGAACCTATGCTACTCGAAGCGGTCCGGCAAAGTGATTTGTTCGTCTACGGTAGCCTGGCTGCCCGTAGCTCCCAAACCCACGAAACGTTACTGGCCCTGCTGAACGTAGCCCCCCGAACGGTATTCGACGTCAACCTCCGCGCTCCGCACTACGAGCGAGCTACCATTGAAGAACTGATGAACTATGCCGATACAGCCAAGCTCAACGAACACGAACTGGCCGAATTAGCGGGCTGGTACACCGACGAAACGGACCTGCGTACCCGTATGGAAGACCTGCGGGAGCGCTACCAACTGGATACGCTATGCGTAACGCTGGGGGCAGACGGTGCCGTGCTGCTTGACCAAACCGGCTTCTATGAGCAGGCTTGTTTTCCGGTCAAGGTAGAGGATACCATCGGCAGTGGCGATGCCTTTCTGGCCGCGTTCCTGTACAAAACCTTGCAGGGCGAGACGCCCCAGAAAACGCTGGAGTTTGCCTGTGCTACTGGTGCCTACGTTGCGACGCAACGAGGTGCTACCCCTGCGTTTACCGAAGATATCATTCAGCGTAGTTTCCGCCACGCGGAGGTGATCTAACGAATGCTCATTCACCAGCCTATATTCTTAAACCCCCTTCTGCCTATGAAAAAGTACCTGTTTACGTTTACCATGCTGCTGCTGGCTACCTCGTTCGCCCTGGCGCAACGCATGGTTTCCGGGAGCGTGCTCGACGCTAAAACCCAGCAGGCGCTGCCCGGAGCCAGCATCATCGTCCCTGGAACGACTAATGGGACGGTCTCCGATGCCGCTGGTAAATTCTCGCTTACGGTGCCGCAGAGCGCTAGTTCGGTTACCGTTTCGTTCATTGGCTACACGACCCAGGACGTACCCGTTACCAACACGAATACCGTTACGGTCTTGTTGGCTGAAGGTGGTCAACTGGCCGAGGTCGTTGTGCTAGGATATACCACCGCCCGACGGCAGGACCTGACCGGGGCGGTGGCCGTGGTAGAACCTGCCGTAACGAAAAACACCAGCTCGGGCAACCCAGCGCAGGCTCTGCAGGGACGCGTTCCAGGGTTGTACATTGAGAAATCGGGGACGCCATCGGGCGAGGCCAGCCGGATTCTGATTCGGGGCGCCAATACGCTTGGTAACAATGATCCACTGTTCATCATCGATGGGGTGCCAACCAAACGACCGTTCGTTTTTCAAAGCCTGAACCCGTCGGCGATTCAGTCGGTGCAGGTGCTGAAAGATGCGTCGTCGGCGTCGATTTATGGGTCGCGGGCGTCGAACGGTGTAATCGTCGTAACGACCAAAAACGGCGCGAATACCGACGGGAAGCTGAACGTCCAATTCAATACGAGTATTACGTCGCAATCCGAAAAGCCCGAGCGCTTCAAAATGCTGAACGCGGCCGACCGGGGCCGGGCGCTCTGGCAGGCTTCCGTCAACGATGGCGTTGATCCGGCGTCGGCCTACGGTGAAATATACACCTTCAACTGGAACAAAAACTTCCAGAATCCGCAACTGACCAGCGTGACGGTAAATCCGTACGTGGGAGGAAACCAGACCGTACCGGCCGGGGATACCGACTGGCAGTCGGCGCTGTACAAAACGGGTGTCGTCACCAACAACGAACTGACCATTTCGGGCGGTACTAAAACCTCGTCGATCCTGGTGAATCTGAGTTACTTCAAGAATTCGGGGATGGTACGCTACACCGACTACGACCGGTTGACGGGTCGCATCAATGGACTGACCAGCAAATTTGATGGCCGCCTGAAGTTCGGCGTTAATCTCCAGATGACCTCGACCCGCGAAACCCCAGTGACGACGGATTTGGGCGGGGCACCAACGCCGGGTCTGGCTGTTACGCTGGCACCGACAATTCCTGTCTACACCAGCACGGGGGATTATGCCGGGCCGCTTGGGTCGGGATATTCCGACCGAAACAACCCGCTGTTCATGCAGTACATTAACCGTTGGGATAAGATCAACCGGACGTTCGTATTCGGAAATGTCTTTACAGAAATCGAACCGATTCCAGGGCTGATCTTCCGCTCGTCGCTGGGGATGGACAACGCAGGCTATACGAATAAAAACATCGAGCAGTCATTCCAGAATGGCTTTATTGCCCGTTCGCTCAACAGCCTGACGCTGACGACGAATAAGTTTCTGAGCCTGACCTGGACCAATACGTTACGCTACAGTTTTGGCCTGGGTGACCACCGTTTCAACGTGCTGGCGGGTGTCGAAGCCATTCGGGACAACCTGACCGATGTTAACTCGTACCGGGAGAACTTTGCCGTGCAGACTGAAGATTTCTTTGTGCTGAGTGCTGCGTCGGGGAATGCCAGTAGCACAGGAACTTCAACCGGCAGCCGTCTGCTGTCGCAGTTTGCCCGCGTCGATTACAATTTCTCGGACCGCTACCTGGCTGCATTAACGTTACGTCGGGATGGGTCGTCGCGCTTCGGTTCGGATAACCGTTATGGCTTTTTCCCGGCCGTGTCGGTAGGCTGGCGTATTGACAAGGAAGCGTTCATGCAGAACGTAACGGCTATCAGCAGCCTGAAACTACGGGCTGGCGTTGGTCGGATTGGTAACCAGGACATCGGTGATCTGGCTCGTTTCGGTCTGTTCGAGCCGCGCTACGGAACGCTGGCGTCGCAGGTGCCCAACGGCCATAACAGTTTCTTCGATCAATACTGGAATGTGGGTACGGCGTATGACCTGAACGGGTCGAACAGCGGCACGCTGCCATCGGGTTTTGTGCAAACGCAGGGGGCAAACCAGGGACTACGTTGGGAAACGACAGACGAGCTGAACGCCGGGGTTGACTTCGCGTTCCTGAACGGAAACCTGTTCGGTTCGTTTGATTTCTTTACCCGCGAAACCCGCGATATTCTGATTAAACCGCCGGTTGCATCGGCCGTTGGTGAAGGCCAGTTGAAGTTCGTGAACGGAGCTACGAAAACGAACCGGGGCTTCGAGCTGTCGCTGGGCTACACGGGTAAACCGATCGGGGGCGTAACGTACACGGTATCGACCAACTTCGCCCGCTTCCGCGACAAGATTACGGTACTACCCGAAGAAGTTCGCTCGGCTTTTGCCGGTAACGCCGTTACGACAATTCTGGGCCATTCGCAGTTCGATCTGTTTGGCTACCGCACCGATGGCCTTTTCCAGAATCAGGAAGAGGTACGAAATCATGCCTCGCAGGTGGGCGCGGCTCCGGGCCGGATTCGGTATCGGGATCTGAACGGCGACGGTAAAATCGACGCGCTCGATCAGGAGTTCTTTGGTACGACTTTGCCAGCCCTGGAGTACGGCGTACGAATTGACTTGGGTTACAAAAACTTCGACTTCTCGATTTTTGGATCGGGCGTGGCAGGTCGGACAGGATTTGATCCCTACACCTTCTACAACAACTTTATCCGGGGGCGTGAAAACGTAGGACCGGGCGTATTCGATGCCTGGACGCCACAAAATACATCGTCGCGCATTCCGGCGCTGACCCTGTCGGACGGTAATAATGAAACCCGGTCGTCGGACTACTTCAACGTCAACACGTCATATTACAAAATCCGGAATATTCAGTTGGGGTACACCTTCCGTCGGGAAGCGCTCGGCCGGTTTGGCCTGGGTAGTCTGCGGTTGTACGGCATGGCCGAAAACGTCTTCTGGCTGAAAAGCAAAAGCTTCCAGGGCCCCGATCCGGAGCGGATCGATGTCAATACCGTTCCGGTTCCCCGTGCCTTCACCTTTGGCGTCAATGTTTCCTTCTAAGCCCACATTATCAGCATGAAACCTACTTATATTGTATCCATCGCTCTCGTAGCGGCAGGAAGTCTGCTTTCGTCCTGTAGCGACTTTCTGGAATATCAACCGCAGGGAACGCTGTCTTCGGACAATATCACCAGCGCCAGCAATGCTGACGCGCTTGTTACAGCGGCCTACGCGTCGCTGGGAAACGGGGAAATGATTGGACCCATTGCCAGCATGTGGGTTTACGGGAGCGTTCGCTCCGACGATGCTCACAAGGGTGGGGGCGGGGTGTCTGATCTGGAAGACATCAACTTCTACGAACAGCACAATTTAACTCAGCCCCAGCAGGGGGGCGGTTTCTACCATCCCTACACCTGGGAAAACTATTATAAAGCCATTTCCCGCGCTAACGTAGCATTGCGGTCGATCAACGGGCTAAGCGAAACAGAGTTTCCGTCGAAGAAAGTGCGCCAAGGCGAACTGCGGTTCCTGCGGGGGCACGCGCATTTTATGCTGAAGATGCTGTTCAAATACGTTCCTTACGTGGATGAAACGCTCAGCAATGACCAGATTCTGACGGTATCGAATCGACAATACACGAATGATCAACTGTGGGATAAGATTGGTACCGACTTCCAGTTCGCTGTCGAAAACCTGCCCGTTTCGCAAACGCAGGTGGGCCGGGCCAACAAACTGTCGGCGGCTGCTTATCTGGCGAAGCTGCGGCTGTTCCAGGCTTACGAACAGGACGACAACAACAAGGTGACCAACATCAACAAAACGAAGTTGCAGGAGGTCGTTACGTTAACGCAGCAGGTGATTAGTTCGGGGAAGTACAGCCTGCAGCCGGATTTTGCCGAGAACTTTCTGCCGGAGTACGACAACGGCGTAGAGTCGGTTTTTGCAGTACAGTATTCGATTAATGATGGAACGACGCTGGGTCGCCTGAACTTCGAAACGGGGCTAAACTACCCGCACGGTGCTCCTCAGTACGGTTGTTGCGGCTTCCACCAGCCCACGCAGAATCTGGCCAACGCGTTTGGTACGGATGCTAACGGCTTGCCTAAATTCGATACGTATAACGACGCCACTATCGATTTCAAAACGGCGACCGTCGATCCACGCGTCGATCACACGATTGGGATCGATGGGCACCCCTACAAATACAATGCAGCGCTGCCGTTCAGCAACAGCTGGATTCGCGATCCGGGCGTGTATGGTTACTTCCAGACAATGAAAGAGCAGCAACTGGCAACTAGCTCGGCTTACAAAAAGCAGGGGCCATTCATGGGTACGTCGAAAAATATCGACATCATCCGGTACGCCGATGTACTACTGTGGCAGGCGGAAGCGTACATCGAACTGGGACAGCCTGAACTGGCTCGGCCGCTGATCAACCAGGTTCGGGAGCGGGCCGCCAAAAGCACGGGCCGCACGAAGAAAGCGGACGGGACCGATCCGTCGATCTACCTGATCAAACCCTACAGCGCGACTAACTGGACGCAATCTTACGCCCGTCGGGCGTTGCAGTGGGAACGGCGGCTGGAATTCGCGACGGAAGGACCTCGTTTCTTCGACCTGGTTCGCTGGGGTATTGCCGAGTCGACGCTGAATACGTATCTGACGAAAGAAAAGACCCGGCGGGGTTTCTTGAGTGGCGCTAAGTTTACCGCAGGGCGGGATGAATACCTGCCTATCCCGCAACGGGAAATCAACTTCACCAAGGGGCTGTACAAGCAGAACGTAGGTTTCTAAGCGGAACGGATACTTTATATACCTCACGGGGGGCGGTCTCTCTTCTTAAACAGGAGCTAATCTAGTAGGAGTTCAGCTCTGACCACCCCCCGGCCCCCTCCTAGAAAAGTAGGAGGGGGAGGTTAAAAGGTCACTTCTGCGTGTTCCCCTTCTGTTTTAGGACGGGTTAGGGGTGGTCAGCAGTAAAATACCTATTATCAAACCAACTGCGCGTCGCTGGCGCGTATGAATAAACCGGTACAATCGAGTTTACCTCGGTTAGAGTCCTTAACTTTCGTCGTTATGCAGAAACGAATCCTTGCCGCTGCTTTATTGGCTTTTATTCTAAACCGTGCCGTCGGGCAATCAATGACCGAAGCCCACCGGGAGCAGTTTCACTTCACGCCCAGGGCTCACTGGATGAACGATCCCAACGGGATGATCTACCTGAAGGGGACGTATCACCTGTTCTTCCAGTATTATCCCGATGCGACCGTCTGGGGGCCAATGCACTGGGGGCACGCGACCAGCAAAGACATGATTCACTGGCAGGAGCAGCCCATCGCTCTCTATCCCGACAGCCTGGGTTATATTTTCTCGGGTAGCGCCGTGCTGGACGTTAACAATACCAGCGGTTTTGGGAAGAATGGCCAGCCGCCCCTGGTTGCTATTTTTACCCACCACAACCCAGTGCTGGAGAAGCAGAAGTCAGACAAAACGCAGTACCAGAGCATTGCCTATAGCCTGGACGAGGGTAAAAGGTGGACCAAGTACGCTGGCAACCCGGTCTTGCCGAACCCCGGTATCGTTGATTTTCGGGACCCGAAAGTGCGCTGGTTTGCGGCCCAGAAAAAGTGGATTATGACGCTGGCTACCAAAGACCGCGTTACGTTCTATTCATCACCCAACCTGAAAGATTGGTCGAAAGAAAGCGAGTTCGGTAGCGATGCCGGAGCGCGTGGGGGCGTGTGGGAGTGCCCGGATCTGTTTCCGCTGCAACACAATGGCAAAACCGTATGGGTATTGCTGGTCAGTATCAATCCGGGTGGACCCAACGGCGGATCGGCCACACAGTACTTCGTGGGTGACTTCGACGGTAAAAGGTTTACGCCAAGCTCGAACGAAATCAAGTGGCTTGACTACGGCCCTGATAACTACGCGGGCGTTACGTTTTCCAATCTGGATAACCGGACGGTGCTGATGGGCTGGATGAGTAACTGGCAGTACGCCACCAAAGTACCCACATCAAGCTGGCGCAGTGCCAATACCGTTCCCCGCGAACTGGGCATCCGGGAGGTGAACAAGGAAATCTATCTGACGTCGATACCAGCGAAAGAACTGGACGTTCTAAACGACAAAACGACGACGCTGACGAACGTAGCGGTAAACAAAGAATATGATCTGGGCGCGAAGACAAGCGGTAATGCCAGAACGTTTAAACTGACATTGTCAGCGCCGGCTACTGCTGATTTCTCGGTTGTGTTGTCGAACAACAAAGGCAACGAAGTCGTGATTGGCTACGACAAAGGCGAAAACGCGTATTACGTTGACCGGCGGAAATCCGGAAAAACCGACTTTGAAAAAGACTTCGCCCAGCGTAGCAAAGCCCCTCGCCTGTCGACCGACAAAACGATCTCACTTACGTTGCTGGTCGACGTAGCTTCCGTCGAATTGTTCGCCGATAACGGCCTGAGTATCATGACCAGCATTTTCTTCCCGGAAGAAGACATGAGTAAATTAACGCTTAAATCGGCTTCGGGCGTAACGATTGATAAGTTGACTTATACACAACTTAAATCAGCGCTATCTGGTCAGAGTAAAGCGAAATAAGGATTAGCTAACAATAGTAAACGTAAAATCCCCGAAAAGGCAACTGTCTTTTTGGGGATTTTACGTTTACTATTATCAATTCGTGGGTAGTGACGTAAAGATGGACTTTTCGTCTGGATTGCATGGTAACTATCACCGTTTCTTGCCGCTACTG
>NZ_BAAHBP010000041.1:0-136515 GCF_054776615.1 Spirosoma pomorum | reverse complement strand
CTGGTCAACTACAGCCAGCTCATCTGCGCCATGCCCACCGACACCACCCGACCCTGCCCACCCCGGCTGGAGCTGGACAGCCTCAACTGCGCCAGTCTGACCAACGAAAGTTTCTGCGACCAGACCAGCTTCACCAACCGGCTGCGGTGGCAGCCCACCAGCGGGCCCACCTGCGACCCCAACATTGCCAGCTACCGCATCTACTACGCCCGCTACGAGCAGGACTCGCTGCGGGCGCTGACCAGCGTACCGGCCCCCACCACCAGTTTCGACCACGGGGGGCTGACCACGGTGGCGGGCTGCTACTACGTAACGGCGGTGAGCCAGCGGGGTCTGGAGAGTCAACCTTCGAACCGGGTTTGCAACGATGCGTGTCCGCAGCTGGTGCTGCCCAACGTGTTCACCCCCAACGGGGACGGCAAGAACGACGTGTTCGTGCCGATGCGTTGTCCTCGTTTTGTGGAGCAGGTGACGTTGACGGTCTACAACCGGTGGGGGAGCAAGGTGTACGAGAGCACGGGACCGACGCTGTCGTGGAACGGCAAGACGGTGGAGGGGGTTGATCTGCCGAGCGGGCAGTACTACTACCAGGCTAGTGTTCGCTACGCGGTGTTGGACCGGTCGGCGCCGGCTCAGGTGATCAAGGGCTGGGTGCAGATCATCCGGGATGCGATGAGTATGCGCTAGAGAGGGAACAAGCAGAAAGGAGGAAAGGGAGGAGAGGGAACGGTTCGCCGTAGCGGAAAGGAAGTGCCGAAGTCGACCCACTTTTCTGACATTAGGGTAGAATTGTGATCAGCAGCACCGCATCTAGCCAAGAACAGAAGCGGTGCGGGCTGGTTTGAGAGCGGAGAAGAGATTAACGGATTGGTATTCTTCGTGTAGCCTAAATATTGGGTTAATAGTTAACTATTTGAATGTTAGCTAGTGGGGCGATCTGCTACGGCAAGTGCCCGTTTAGTCTGGGGGTGAAAGGACCGCCACGAATGCCAGAACTCTTGGTAGGCTTGCGGAATAAAGGCAAGTTGATGCCCCTTTAGCGTACCGGCTACGCAGGTGCCCCGCCAGGTCCAGACCGAACCGGTCTGCTGATCGACTAACTGTCGGTTAGCGCAACTGAACGTAAGCGTTTTCCCGTCAACCCGCCGACTCCAGGCCCTGAAAGAAACATCATTGGGAGCTATTGTTAGCAGGACAGGTTCTGTACCTACGGTCCCAACCAGGGCGCGTCTGGTTTGCAGCTGATTCCAGTCGAATGCGGTAGCAGCATCACCCCATTGGAGGCCAACGACCCATGATTTAGGATGCCAGGAGGCTGAATCGCGCCGGGTTAGTTTCCCCGTTGAAAGGCCTTTTTCGTAGTTTTTCATGCGATCGAATTATTCTCGGAAAGCCGAATCAGCTTGTAAAACGCGGGTATTCGGGTGTTCAAGCACCCATTCGCCAAGTGTCATCTGCCGAGCTCCTAGTTCGGGAAGCTGCTGCCCGCGCAGGGGACCCACAACAGCTTCGCCCGTAGCCTGCCGCCACCAGGTACCGGTGCGTTGATCTTCGAACATCGCGTTGAAATGGTCCATACCGACTAGGCGAAAATTATCGGTTTCCCCACCCGGCTCAGGGCTAAACACGCGGCCAGTTCGGCATACCGTGCAGTAAGTAACCATGATGGATTGACCGCCCACAGTATCGCGCACCTGGTGGTGATACCCAATCAACTGAATAGGATAGGCCGTGGCCTGCCCACCTGACGCAACGCCCAGCACAAGTTTAGTCAGCGGAATTTTGTTCTGATTTAATGCCACTACCCGTTTATGGATTGGTTGTTGGAACATCCGGTCGGCCATCATTTCTTCGTTGACAACGTAAAACACAACGCCATACAAAACGGCTCCACCCGCTACAACCCAACGTTCCCAGGACCGGGCCGGTTTACTAAGTAGTCGGTAAGCCAGAAAAAGCAATACCAGGCCGCCAGCAATCCTAAACCAAGGCGTATACTGGTGCAACCAGTACGCCGTTTCCAGTCGGCTCAGGCTGGCCGCGTCGTCAAGCTGACTGCCAGGAAAGGGCATAATAAAATAGACGCGTGCTGCTTCGAGCAAGCTCAACAACAGGACACCGATCAGGAACCAATAGCGTGTTTTCATCCAGAGGTAATTTGAGAGTTGTCGTTCTTGGGAATAGTCCGGCAGAACTGATATTGTCTTTGAGGATAGATAGGAGTAACCGGCTCGCGTTCGTTTTAGTAGACATGCTACTAGTTGACCAATATATGTTACGCCATACATGACCAGCGACCGGCTTAGTAAGTGAGCATGTGCCGGACCATCGACGTAGCGATTGATCGGCAGAACAGCCTACAGTGTCAGTTGGGATAGCAATGAATAAGCCCTATCTCAGTGGCGATTCTGGTACACTCTGACGTGGGCGTTTTCAGAATTACATACAAGTTAGATCATTGGTTTATGCCCGGCAAGCGCTAATAATAATACATAACCAGGCTAAGGTTTGTCGATTTTCAGCGATGACGGGTGGGCGGGATACCTGTGATCAGGCAATTCGATTGGGAGGGGGCAAGTGAATGGGGGCAGAACGCGTGGCGAAGATAACGGGTGCCTCTGGAATGCGAATAGATTCGCGCCAAAGCCGTTGATCGAACGCAAACACATTTCGATTAGTAGGAGAATACTCCTTAAGCAGGAACTTGAGCAACTGGTTTGCCTTGTGACCGTTGTCTGACTTAGTCAGGTGATCATTGAGAAAAGCCAGCAGATCGTCGGACCAGAATCGGTGACTGTGGCTTTCCAGACTGGCAATGTGCAGCGTATCATTGATAATCTCCAGACTAACGACGTTGTAATAATGACTTTGGTGGCGAAACCCGTCTTCGGTAGTACGAGTCATAACGTTACCATCGGCGGAATCATCGAGCGGAATCTGAAACTCCACGATGCTGTCAACCGACCGGTAGACCTGTAAGCGATCCGAGAGGTCGCCTTCAGCCTGCCACCACCCGATACTCCATAACAAGGCACTGGCCAGAGTATGGCAGAGAAGCAGGGCAAATAAGCCAACGATGACCAGCCGGTTTAGCATATACTGATACGTGTCTCAGCAAAGATACGTGTCAGCGCAATTATTTCTTATTAAAGTGCTAATAGGGGCTGCTGAAACAGAAACGTGTCTGGTTGAAGTTTCATGGTTTATTTGCCGTAAATTAATCGCTTCGCGTCTTCCAGATTGGTCGCCAATACCTTTCGATTCTGATCGATAAGAAGCAAGTATGGTATGGACGTAACGGAGAATTTTTTCACTACGTCACCATCAAATTCCTGGAAGTCGGACAGGTGAATCCAATCCAATTTGTCCTTGTGAATGGCTCTAATCCAGGCTGCTTTTGTTTTGTCCAGGGAAACACCGACGAGCTGAAGTTTATTCGTGTCGGCAGTTCGTTTCAACGCAACCAATTCTGGATTATGCTCTCGGCAAGGTACGCACCAGGAGGCCCAGAAATGGATCAATGTATACGGTTTAGAAAAGGTTGATAAACGACGAATTTTGTTTGCGGTGTCAGGTAAGGCAAAGTCGGGGACCGTTTTTCCCAGCGCATTTGTCTCGGCTCGCTGAATACGCTGAACAAGATACTGGGCCTCAACGCTCTGCTTCGCTTCAGAGTTGATAGACGCCAGTAGTTCTTTAGCCGTACTGGCTCCCAATATCTCCAAGTAAGTACTGATCAGGTTTACAGCGTAAAATGAATTGGTGTGATTGCCAACATACGCCCGGATTGAGTCATTGATTTGCTGATATTTCTTCTGCTGGTACAGCGGGAGAAGGGTTATGGAATGGTGAAAACGATCAATTGCATCCTGAGAGCCACTGATTTGCTGCATCCGTAATTCTGGCTGCCCCTGCTGCGATCTACCAACTGCGAAGTCTACCTGAATCGTATTGTTACTCAACCAGACAACCTGTTGAAGCAATTTGCTGACGGAGACGAAAGCAAAACAAGGATAGTCTACATGACCCGTAAACGTGAATTGCCCGTCTTTGATGGTAACGGAGTCTCTTCTGCCAGAGACTGAATTAAGTAATGTTGACTGCCGCAAGGTATCCCCGTTCTCAAGGCGACATACTAACGTGAAATTCTTGGTTGCTTTTTGTCCGTCGGCCAGGTGAGCAGCAAGCAGGAACAGGACCAGAATGTATTTCGATGTGCAGTTCAGAAATGGCATGGTAAAATACTGGTAGAGACAAGGTAACTATGTGAGACGAAGGGGACTGCTTTTCAAACTGGGCTAGCTGACAGCCAAACCTTATCGCTCCGCCACCGACACAGTCACCACGGCCGGATAAGCAGGCCCCATAGTCGTGCAGACAACCTGTTCGCTGGTAGTGGGTTGGCGAATCGTCGTCGTTATGGCTTGCCCCGCTTTCTGATAGGCTTTCGGCAGACTGATTGCGTAGTAAAACCCATTCGCAGAGGGTGAACCGGCGATCTGCGTTACGTCGTTGGTTCGGTTGCCGAAATTGAGCAGGGGTAAATTACAGTCGCCCCCAATGCTCTGCACGGTGGCATCGAACGTTGGTTGAACCGAGGAGACCGTGTCGCGCCGGCAGGCAACCAGCGTCGTCAACAGGATAGGGAAGAGTAGTTGTTTCATGAGAAGTCGGGTGGAGAGCGATTCAGTTTACGCTGAAGGTATGGTAATCTAGCCTGACTACGTGGTAAAGTCAAACATCAACGGGGATTTACCGGTTAAAATGGGCATAGACTTTATGTGTATGAAAACGATTTATTCAGTAACCACTGCACTATTACTACTTCTGGCGCTGGAATCTTGCACGCCAAAGATGAGTTTTCTGGATTCGTCAATCGTTCCATCGGCGACGGGTGAGGTCAACGTAAAGAAGGATCGTAATAATAACTACGCCATTCGAATCCGGATCGCGAACCTGGCCGAGCCGCAAAAGCTGGACCCGCCGAAAAGTACGTACATCGTCTGGATGGAAAGCGGCCGAGAACCGGCGAAGAAGATAGGCCAGATTACGACGTCGACGGGGCTGTTCTCAAAAGCGCTGAAAGCTGAGCTGAATGCGACGGAAACCGAGAAACCAGACCGGATTTACATCACGGCTGAAAATGATGCCAGTGTCCAGTATCCCGATGGGCCAACGGTCCTGACCACGAAAAAATAGCCTGACTAGTGGCAAATACAAAAGGGAGGTTCTGCTCAAGCAGAACCTCCCTTTTATGCGTACAGCCGGAACGCTGGTCCGTTAGCCGTTCTGTTTGTTGAACTCGCCAGCGGCTTTGATCTCGATTTCGTCACCAACGACGGCCGTGTTCGATGAACCCACGCCAAAGTCACTGCGTTTTAGCGTGCCGCTCAGCTTCAGACCGGCTTTATCCTGCTTGCCACGTGGGCTATCCATCGTAACGGGGCCGGTCAGCACGGCATCCAGCGTAACAGGCTTGGTGACGCCGTGCATTGTCAGGTTGCCCATCAGTTTATACTTTTTACCCTCTACCTTCTGGAACGACGTGCTTTTGAAGGTCAGCGTTGGGTACTTGGCCGTGTCGAACCAGTCGGCGGTTTTTAAGTGACCGTCGCGCCGTTCGTTGTCCGTGTCAACGCTGTTCACGTCGGCAGTCAGTTCAACAACAGCATCCGACAGGTCAGGTTTCGACGAGGTGATTTTGGCGTCGAAGGTTTTAAAGTTGCCGTCAACTTCGGTCAGCATCATGTGGGTGACACCAAAGCCAACTTTTGCGTGCGCCTTGTCGACGGTCCAGGTTGTCTGGGCATTGGCTGTCGTGACGGCTAGTAAGGTCGCGACAGAGAAGAGGAATGATTTCATGTGTATGATTGGAATTGGATTGGGTAAAAATAATGAAATAGAGATAACTAAATACATCAGAGCATCATTGGCCTGCACTTATTATGGTAGCCGCACCAGAAAGGTAAACAACTACACACAGATACGTACAGGCTGACTTGTCAATTACCGGGGACGGTTGCCAGCTGGGGCGCTTTGCTGCTGCTGACCACCGCCATCGCCACCTTCACCGCCTTTTACGTCGTCGTTGTTGACCGAGCGGGCTTTCCGGCGGGGTTCTTCGAAGCTCATTTTGCCAATGCGGTAGTTGAAGGTAATTTTCAGGTTCTGATTGTACAGGCGGTTGACGTTGACCTGCGACAATAAGGGCGAATCCAGATTGGTCCGCATCACCACACCGTTACCCAGGAAGTTTTCGGCGGCTATACCGATGCTGCCCCGTTTGTTGGCCAGATCTTTCCGAACGCCCAGTGAGTACATATAGAACCCGCCCATGGTGCCCTGAAGCTGTGGCTGAGGACCGCGAATAAAGCTGAACAGCTGCGCGCTCCAGCCTTTATTCAGCTGCAACTGGCTCATCAACCGACCGCCGAGGCTAACACCTGAATTGCTGATCGTGATCGACTTGCCATCGGCCCCCGGCGTCAGGCCCTGCATGTAGACGTAATAGCCGTCGATGCCCCCGTTGATGCTCCATTTTGGCGTCAGGTTGGTATTGAAAAATACGTTGGCGCCGTAGGTGCGTTGTACTCCGATATTCTGATACGTTGTGATCAGGGCACCCGCCAGCGAATCGGACGGAATCCGGATCTGCGAGATGGCGTTGTCGGTCAGACGGCCGAATACAGCCGCGTTGAGGTACGTTTTTTTAATGGTCGAGCTCCAGCTCATTTCCAGGTTGTCGGTCAGTTCGGGACGTAACGTCGGGTTCCCAATCTGAATGTTCTGTGGGTTAGCCGCGTTCGGGTTCGGGTTCAGTTGTTGCAGACCCGGCCGCTGAATCCGGCGGTTGTAGGCAATCTTCATCGTAGCGCCCCCTTTCAGCCCTTTGGAGATGTTGATGCTGGGTACCAGGTTACCGTAGCTGGGAATGTTCAGCGCAATGTTCTCATTAGCAGTCGCTGTGATACTGGTGCGTTCGTAGCGCGTCCCTACCTTGAAGGTGTACTTGCTGGGTGTTACGTAGGTGTAGGATATGTAACCCGCGCCGATGTTCTGGTCGTAGTTGAGCGAGCCCGGCGGGTTACGCAGGTCGATGCCTACGCTGCCGGTGCTGCCGCCAATCAGGTACTGGTACCGGCTGTCAACCTGCCGCATAATGGCCTTGCCACCAAACTCCAGCAACTGATTTTTGCGAATGGGCGTTTGGTAATCAGTCTGGATAGTCAGTTCCTGGTTCGTGTTGTTATTGATGTTCTGCTGACGACCCGTGAGGGTGCCGTCCTGATTGAGAATGTCGGCGAAGAAGTTGTTGGTCAGGCCCGTACGGCTGTACTGCGTCGAGATGCTCCATTCCTGCTGGGGTTTGAACGTCCGGATATAATCCAGGTTCATATCGACTGAGTTAGACAGATCCCGGCGGTCAACGTCGCGGTTGGTTACGCTCTGTAGCGTGTTGCCAATATAAGAACTGGTCAGCTGATTCTGCTGCTGCACGAAATTACGTGTACCATAGCGAATGCCGGCCGAGAGCGATTGGTTCTTGCCCAGATCGTAGTCGATACCCATTGTATACTGCCCAAAGACTGGTTTGTCAAAGGCCGATGCCTGCTGTGATGTGCGTTGCTGCTGCGTACCCACCAGCGTGGTCTGATCCAGTGTCGATGACGCCCGGTTGTACATGGCCCGGCCAAAACCGCCCAGTGTAATGCCCAGCTTGCCCTGACGGTACGAACCGTTTAGCCCCAGGTTCGACGCCCGTAGACCCACTCCGGCATCAACGTTCAGCGTCAGGCCGTGGAGCGTATTTTTCTTGGTAATGATGTTGATGATACCGGCGGCACCTTCGGCATCGTACTTGGCCGACGGGCTCGTGATCACCTCCACCGACTTGATCATGTCGGCGGGGAGTTGCTTCAGCGCGTCAGCAACGTTAGAAGCTACAATCGTACTGGGTTTGTTGTTGATCAGCACCCGAATGTTGCTGCTGCCGCGTAGGCTTACGTTACCGTCCAGGTCGACCGACAGCATAGGCACCCGTTTCAGCACGTCGCTGGCGTCACCGCCCTTAGCTGTAATGTCTTTGTCGGCGTTAAAAACCAAGCGGTCTACCTTTTCTTCGATCAAGGCGGCCTGCCCCGTTACGACCACCTCGCCCAGCGTCCGCACGTCGGCGGGCAGCTTGACCGAACCCATGTTCAACTCCGTTCCTTTGGCAACGGTGAACGGCTTCGAGTCCCGATTCTTATAGCCGATAAAAGAGTACTGAAGGCGATAGTCGCCCGGTGCCAGTTTCGTCAGCGAGAAGTTTCCTTTCGCGTCGGAGGTAGTCCCGTCGATGGGTTTGTTTGTCTTGGTATTGATCAGCGCAATGGTCGCAAATTCAACCGGTTTTCCCGTCGTCGAGTCGACGAGTATTCCCGTTATTTTACCATTTCCTTTGGGTGTGTCGTCCGCTACGCCCGTGAATTCTTTCTTTTGGCGTTCGTTGTTACCGCCCATGCCCGGAGGGCCACCGGGACCACCACCCGGAGCGCCAAATTGGGCCTGGGCGAGTTGTGTCAGCCCAACGAGCAGGCTTAAGGTGAGTAAAAACGGACGTATGTGCTTTTTCATCTTTTTGCAGTGAAGATTGATGAACCAAAGCAACAGCTGGTTTCGATATTCTAAAAATGCAATAGACAGAGCCACGGAATATGTCGGCAGATTAACCGTTTTGACCGACGAAAAGTAGGGCGGGCCAGGTAGCCGAAAAATGGGTTCATTCATCGGTCAGAACGGTTCGCTTATCGATAAAAGCGGGTGAACCGGCGATTGACGGCAGCCAACTGATAAAATTGCGGTAAACTTGCCTCTTTCCAACGGACTATGGCTGCATCCCTGTTTTCCCGTCGTTACATTACCTGGCTCATCCACGTACTGGGCTGGGGGCTGCTGGGCTACCTGCTTTTTTTTGCGCAGAGTTTCAGTTTTACGTTTAAGATGCCCCCCTTGTTCTGGATTCGGCAACTCATCTTTTTCTGTCTGATCGTGGCCACGTTTTACCTGAATGCCCTGATACTGGTGCCCCGGCTCCTACGGCTGAACCAGACTGGGCAATATCTGCTGGCCGTAATGGGCGTCATCGTCTTTATCGTCCTGGTGGTTGGCAGTCTTGAGTTTTGGTTCGACCTGCCGATACTGATCCATCGCCTGTTTCATCCCGACGGTAAAGGCGAGCCGAGATACTATGGCTGGGTACAACCCACGCTGGTCACGATTTTACTGGTGCTGGGTATCAGTACCAGCATGAGCCTGCTCCAGAAATGGCAGCAGGACGCTAACCTCCGGCTGGCGCTGGAACAGGCTAAAACCACCTCGGAGCTGTCGTTTTTGAAAGCGCAGATAAATCCCCATTTCTTTTTCAATACGCTCAACAACATCTACGCTCTGACCGCTATTGATGTGGAGCTGGCACAGGAAGCCCTGCATCGACTCTCGCGGATGATGCGTTACGTCCTCTACGAAACCCAGTCGGGCACGACACTGTTGAGCAAAGAACTGGCGTTCGTCAATGATTATATTCAATTGATGCAGCTGCGCCTGACTGACAAAGTAACCGTGGCCGTAAATACGCCCGACGTGGTAAAAGAGCAGGCTATTGCCCCCATGCTGCTGCTGCCGTTCGTGGAAAATGCGTTCAAACACGGCGTTAGTACGTTGCTCCCCAGCCGGATTTCGATCAAAGTGGAGCAAACGACGGATCAACTGGTGCTGGACGTGCGAAACACGCTGCTGAACGAGAAAACGCCTTCGCTGGAAACTGGAAACGGTATTGGTCTGACGAATACTCGTCGGCGACTCGACTTACTCTATCCGGGCCAGTACGACCTGCTCATCAACGAGCATACCGTGGACAACGAATACCAGGTACAGCTAACCGTACACCTGTCATGACACTTACCTGCATTGCGGTTGATGACGAACCGCTGGCGCTGGGGCTGGTTTGCTCCTTCATCGAAAAAACGCCGTTCCTGCGGCTGGTGGGCCGCTACAGTAGTGCCATCGAAGCCCTGCAAAGCATGCTGCATGAGCCCGTTGATGTCGTGTTTCTGGATATTCAGATGCCCGACCTGACCGGTCTTGAACTGGCCAGAATGCTGGATCGGTCGACGCGGGATGCGCAGGCCACCCGGGTGATTTTTACGACGGCCTTCGATCAGTTTGCCCTCGATGGCTTCCGGGTTGACGCACTCGACTACCTGCTCAAACCGTTCAACTACGCCGAATTCTTACGGGCGGCCAGTAAAGCACGCCACTACTTTGAGTTGCGCCAGCGACCGGAAGCTACGCCGGTTGCGTTACCATCTGCTGCACCGGTTTCGGCGTCGGAGGAGTATCTGTTTCTGAAGGTTGAATACCAACTGGTACGAGTTGCCTACCGCGATATTCTGTATGTAGAAGGATTGAAAGACTATGTAAAAGTATTCCGCCTGAGTGATCCCAAACCGCTGCTGGCGCTGACGAGCCTGAAAGCCCTCGAAGAAAAACTCCCGGTGTCGCAGTTCATGCGGGTGCACCGGTCATTTATCGTGGCGCTGGATCAAATAAACGCCGTCACGCGCAACTCAGTCCAGATCGGAGCCACGACGATACCTGTCAGCGATCAGTACAAGGAAGCGTTCGGAACGTTTATCAGCCGGTGGATTTAGGGGAGTTTAGGGTTGATGTGCCCCCGGTTTAATTTTATAGTGGGAATTAGGAGGGGTAGGGGATTACTACCACCCCCGGCTCCCTCCTACAACAGGAGGGGGAGGTTGAAAGGGGACTTCTGCGTGTTGCCCTCCTGGAAAATTAGGAGAGGGAGGTTGAAAAAAAACACCTCTGTATATTCCCCTCCTGTTTTAGGAGGGGGCAGTTAGATCCAACACGCCAAGGTTCACTCGTACCAGCGAACTGTCCAAATCAGAAGGGACAGAGAAATGAAATTAACGTAAATTAGCATGCTCTTCTATTTTAGGCAGTCCGCCGTTGCGGCAGGAGAAACATAAGATAACCATGCATGAAGGGCAGTTGAATAATCTGAAGATTTTAAAGCCTGTCCGACAAGCCCTGCGCAATGACGCAACGGAGGCCGAAAAACGGCTGTGGCAATATCTGAAAGGCAGCCAGCTAGATGGCCGGAAATTCCGGCGACAACATAGCGTTGGGCTGTTTATCCTGGATTTCTACTGTCCTGGTGAGCGAGTAGCGGTCGAGCTAGATGGTATTGTGCATGATCAGCCCAACGTTAGGTCGTATGACGAGGAACGGTAAAAGGCCATTGAATCGTTAGGGATAACAGTGCTTCGCTTTTCCAATGACGCCGTTTTCCTCAACATTAATCAGGTCTTAAAGACGATTCGACAGCAGTTTAAAGCGGATTGATTACCTACCCTACGTCTCTGACCACCCCCCTCCCCCTCCTAGAAATAGTAGGAGGGGGAGGTTGAAAATGTCACTCTGCACGTTCCCCTCCTGTTTTAGGAGGGGGCAGGGGGTGGTCAGAGTAAAACCTACAAGATTATCTGTGACGATAGCAGCTAGGGATGGTCCTTCTAAAACAGCAGGGGAATGAAAAATGACAACCTAATTAACAGAACACCACTGATCCGAAAATGACGTTTTCCCTACTGGTCGGCTTAAAGAATAATCTGGTTTATACGCAGTACTTCTATGCGCAGACCCGGCAGTTGTACCCGGACGTTGAGCTGGTCTTCGTTAGCTTTAATAGCACCGACGGCACGCACCAGTGGCTCGACTCGTTGCAGGACGACCACGTTACGTATTACTACGAGGAGCGGGACCGAACCCTGTCGGACACGTACAACAAATGCATCGAACTGGCTACGTCGGACTACGTGGTCTTTGCCCACAACGACATGGTACTGGCTCCCGGCTTTATTGAAGAACTGGCGGCTTTGCAAACCGACGGACGCGTGCTGTTTTACACTACCATCGAGCCCCCTATCTTTGCGGACGACCCACGGCCCGGCAAGATTGTTCGGGATTTCGGGGCCGACGTAGCTACGTTTCAGCGGGATGCGTTTTTCGATTTTGCACAGGAGGAACAGCGACGTAATGAGCAGGCAGGCCAGACGGCCATTGCGACTAACAAAGGCATCTTCTTCCTGTCCGCATCGCACAAATTGTTGTTAGACATGGGGGGACTTGACCCGCTGTTTAACCCCATGTTTTGCGAGGACGACGATTTACTTTTGCGGCTTGGTCTGAAAGGAGTAGAGATGGTGGTTGGATTGAATGTGCTGTGTTACCACTTTGTCAGCAAGACATCTCGATTTTCAGAAGAATACATTAACCGGACCCGGCAAATCGAGTTGCAATCCAACCGGAACTTCATTCGTAAATGGGGCTTCCGGAACAGCGATCGCGTTCAACACAAATACGATATTGGCTTGGTGCTGACCAACGGCACGTTGGCCGCACTGCGGGCACTGGAACCCTGGGTGTCAACGATCTACACGGACCTCGATCCGGCGGCCTATATTCGGGAGGAACAGCCCACGACGGCCGTTGATCTGACAATGAAAATCAAACCCCTGACGGCGGAACGTAACAATGGGGTACTGGTTTCGGTCAACGCTGGGAAAGCCCGACTCGACCAGATTACGTTTCTGTCGGAGGTTATATATAACCGGATCAATAAGCCAAAATCAGCCCTGAAGAAGTTCTGGTATCGTTTGTTTCCGGCTTTTACCTGGCGTGGGTATCGCATCCAGATCATTGACCCAACGACGCACGAAACGCGTCTGATTCGTAAAAAACTGACGTATGCTTAACCGATTGCTTGCCCGTCGTATCCGGTTGTCGTACGGCATTACCGTCTGCAACGAAGCCGTCGAACTAGAACGGCTGATTCTCTTTTTGCTGCTGCACAAAGACCCGCACGATCAGATCGTAGTGTTACAGGACACGACCCAGCCCGACGAATGGGTGACCGACGTACTGCATCGCTACCGGGACAACATAACCCACCGGGCTGCGCGGCTCGACGGTGATTTCGCTACGTTCAAGAATAACCTGTTGGCAGTGGCGACGGGCGATTACCTATTTCAGATCGACGCCGACGAGGTCCCCCGCGAAAGCCTGATCCATTCGCTGAAAAAAGAACTGCGCAAGCACCGCAAGATCGACTGTCTGGCCGTTCCCCGCATCAATCTGGTGAAGGGCCTAACCCCGGAATGGATTGATGCCTGGCAATGGCAGGTCGATGACCGGGGGCGAATTAATTACCCGGATTACCAGGTACGCATTTTTAAGCTGAACCAGGGAATTCACTGGAAAAATAAGGTGCACGAAGAACTGGACGCGCACAAGAGTTGCCACTTCCTGCCAGCCGAGACGGATGACTTTTGCCTCATGCACCCAAAAGATATTGAGCGGCAGAAGAAGCAGAATGAGTTCTATCAGCGGCTTGGGTAAAGCCGGAGATTCTTGTTGTACACTGTCGCTTTACCCTCCCGGTCGTGGCTGGCTGTCCATCCCGCGACGGCGGCCATCGTGGCGCGGGTCGTCTAAAACCTAATCTTGTCAGAATTTTGCTCTGACCACTCCCCGGCCCCCTCCTAGAAAAGTAGGAGGGGGAGGTATACAAGGTCACTCCCGTGTGCTCTCCTCCTAGAAAATCAGGCGCAGGTGGCTGAAAAAATCACTTCTGCGCGTTCCCCTCCTGTTGTAGGAGGGGTTAGGGGTGGTAACTGGCTGAAAATAAATCCAATTCGCAACTTCATAACTCCCCCTACCATGCTAGCTCATAACGGCGGGGCACCCAAAACGGGAGATGGACCAAAAACACACGGCGTTATCCCTTAGCTTTGCCGGATGAAGAAAATAGCGTTTGTGGTACAGCGATACGGCGTCGAGGTCAACGGTGGGGCCGAATACTATTGCCGGATCATGGCCGAGCGGCTGGCGAATACCTACGAAGTCGACGTGCTGACCAGCTGCGCGCTGGAATACGTTACCTGGACCAACTGGTACCCGGCCGAAACCGTCACTATCAACGGAGTGCGCGTACACCGGTTTGCGACGAAGCACGAACGGCTGGTGAAGCAGGCATCGCGCGCGGAGCACAAACTCAAAAAATGGTCTCAGCCCGAACAGTGGCAGGGACTGAACCGGCTCAAAATGTGGGGACGGGCGCTGGTGGGAAAGACCATCCGACGCTACAGCCGGTTGTGGGCGAAATACCAGGGACCCTACACGCCCGAGCTGATCACCTACCTGAAACGCAATCACCAGCAGTACGACGCGCTAATCTTCATTACGTACCTCTATTACCCGACCATTGCCGGGCTGAACGTAGCGCCCCACAAATCGATCTTTATCCCGACGGCGCACGACGAAATTCCGATTTACCTGCCGTTGTTCCGGCCACTGTTTCAGAAGCCACGCGCCATCCTGTTTCTGACCCCCGCCGAACGCAGCTTCGTGCACCAGCTATTCAAGAATGACGCTATCGAGAACGACGTCGTGGGCGTGGGCATCGAACCCGCCAAAGCCCTGGCCGAGCAACCCGTTAGTGAGCTACTGAGCACCGACGCCGACTATCTGCTGTACATCGGACGGATTGATACCGCAAAGGGCTGCGATACGATGTTTGACTTCTTTACGCGGTACAAAGCCGAGCATCCGTCACCGGTAAAATTGGTACTGGTGGGGCAGGCGTTCATGCCGATTCCGGAGCACCCCGATCTGCTGCCGGTTGGCTTCGTGGACGAGCCGGTAAAAGCAAGCCTGCTGCAACACGCCAAAGCCCTGATTATGCCCTCGCCCTACGAAAGCTTGTCAATGGTGACGCTGGAAAGTTTTGCCGTTGGCGTGCCCGTCATCGCTACGTCTGAATGTGCCGTTCTGCGCGACCACATCGTCGGCAGCCAGGCCGGACTACTGTACCGGAGCTACGAGGAGTTCGAAACCGCCGTCGATCAGATGCTGACCCAGGACTCATCCAACATGGCCGAGAACGGCCGCGCCTACGTCCGGCAGTACTACACCTGGGAAACCGTACTAGAAAAGTTTGACAGGGCGGTGGATTATGTGGCGGGATAAAGAGCCAACTCAGTAAGACGCCTTTGGGGTAGTCAGTTGCACTTTATTTTATGAATCAGGTGGTTAACGTGCAAAGAGCTCCGTGAACGGGTAATGCCCTATTCACGGAGCTCTTTATCTATTCAAATAAAGTCAGAAATCACTACTGCAACACCTCCTGTATATTATTCAGCCGTTTGTAAATACTATCATCTCGGTTGATGAGCTCGTAGTGGTTACCGCGCTCCACGATCTCTCCGCCTTCCATAATCAGGATTTCGTCGGCTTCTTTGATGGTGCTCAGGCGGTGGGCGATCACTAGCGTCGTGCGCCCTTCCATCAGGTTGTTTAAGGCTTCCTGCACGGATTTTTCGGATTCGACGTCCAGCGCCGACGTCGCTTCGTCCAGAATCAGAATGGACGGTTTTTTGAACACGGCGCGGGCGATACTTAGCCGCTGGCGTTGTCCACCACTCAGGCGGATACCCCGGTCGCCGATATTGGTGTTATAGCCGTCTTCGGTGTCCATGATAAACGAGTGGGCGTTGGCCACTTTAGCCGCGGCTATTACGTCCTCCAGTTTGGCGTCCGGCTGGCCGAGAGCGATGTTGTTAAAGATCGAGTCGTTGAACAGGATGATTTCCTGCGTCACAAAACTCATCTGCTTCCGCAACGACTCCATCGTGTAGTCGCTTACGTCGACGCCATCAATGGTAACGCTGCCCTGCGTCGGTTCGTAGAAACGGGGAATCAGGTCGGCGATGGTCGATTTACCCACGCCCGAGGGGCCAACGAGCGCAATTTTACGTCCCTTCTCCATCCGGAAGTTGATGTTTTTCAGGACGGGTTTGTCACCGTACTGGAAGCTGACGTTCTTGAAAACGACCTCCTGGTGGAAACCTTTGAGTGGGACGGCGGTCGGCTTATCCTCGATCTCGATTGGTTTGTCGAGCAATTCCAGAATACGCTCCCCGGCGGCCTGGCCCTGCTGAATGTTCGTGATGGCCACCACCATTGCTTTAGCGGGGCGGATCACCTGCGAGAAGATAGCGATGAACGCAATGAACGAGCTAGCCTGTAGGTTACCCTCGCTGTTCAGCACCAGACTACCCCCGTATACCAGAATACAGGCTACAATAAAGACGCCCGACGCTTCGGAGAAGGCAGGGGCCAGCTCCCGGCGCTTGAAGCCTTCCAGGCTGGCTTTGCGGTAAAAATCATTTTCGGCGCTGAAGCGGCTTAGCACGAACGGCGTTGCGTTGAACGAGCGGATAATCCGCATGCCCATCAGCGTTTCGTCCATCAGCGTCAGCATCCGGCCCATCGACGATTGTACGTCCTGGGCTTCTTTCTTGAGCCGTTTCGTGACGGCAGCAATACCCACAGCCGAGATCGGGATGATCACCAGCGTAAAGAGCATCAGTTTGGTCGAAATCAGGAAGAGAGCCACAAAGTAACCGATCAGCATATACGGTTCTTTGAAAACCACCTCGATCGAACTGCCCGCTACGCTCTCGATGACGTATACATCTCCGTTGAGCCGGGAGAGCAGGTCGCCTTTATGCTCCTTCGTGAAATAGCCCAGGTGCAGGTTGTTGATCTTAGCAAACAGGGCTTCCCGCAGCCGCTTGACGAGCAGCGTTCGGACACCCAGCAGGCACTGCTGCGCCAGAAAGCGGAACAGGTTGGTCATTACCACCGCCACCATGATCATGCCCGCCAGGAAATACAGGGCGTAGATCGGGTTTGTCGTTTTGAACTGGTAAATCAGGTGGTAGAAAACGTCCTTGAAATAATTTCCGGTCAGGTGAAAGTCCGGGACCGTCGCGTACTTGGCGGCATCGGCTGTGTTGATCGGATCGAACAGGAAATTGAGCAGCGGGATGATCAACGCAAACTGAAAGACGTTGAAAAAAACGCTGATAATGGTAAAGAAAAAGAACGGGACAATAAACTTTCCATAAGGCTTGGCGTACGCCATGAGCCGTCTATAAACCTTCATTCGTTGGTCGTAACGTGTCTAATTTTTACCAGTCCGTAGCAACGACGGACGGCGCCAGCTGGATTGCAGCGGGTGTTTCTGAAAGCAAAGATCGGTAAACGTCCAGATATTTCCGGGCCGAGTCCTCCCAATTGAACGTAGCGCTGTGAGCTTTCATTGCTTCCTGGATGCGGTTACCCGCCTTCTGATAATGCAGCATACCCGCCTGGAAGTCGTCGTGCATGGTATCAAAATCCTGAAAGTAGAAAGCCAGATCCTTGCCAATTTCGGTCATGGCGGTGTGTCTCGACAGGAATACCGGTTTACCCACCGACATAGCTTCGGTGATGGGCAGACCAAATCCTTCGGCTATTGACGGCATCACAACGGCCTGGCAGTTGTGGTAATACCACGACTTTTCGTTCTCCGTCACCTCGTTGACCAGGTGCGTCCGGTCACTGACGTTCAGTTCGGAAGCCTGCTCCCGGATGTAGTTGGCGTACGATTTGTCTTCGTGCCGTCCCGCCAGGACCAGTTCCATGCAGGGATTACTCTGTAGCAGGGGGAGGATCTGATGCTGATTCTTTTTGGGTGTAACGGCGCCAATATTAAACAGAAACGGAACACTGGGGCGGTACGATTTCTCCTCCAGCGTTGGCTTAGGCAGGCCATTGGTGCCGTTGTAGATCACGTGCACGGGTCGGTTCCCAACGTCGCAGTGCATCAGCACGTCGTTGCGGGTAAACTCAGAAATGCAGACAATGGCGTCGCTGCGGTCGATGTTTTCCTGTAAATGGTTGAGGTAGCGTTCTTTCTTCCGATCGGGTTTGTCTTCGTACAGAAAATTAAGATCGTGGATCGTCAGCAGGACTTTTATTTTCTTGTTTCGGCGGGGAACGTAGTTTGAATTCTGGTACGTGCAATGCCAGAGTTGATACTGGCTGACCGACGGCATGAAGAACTTTTGTAAGGAATGCTGCGGCAGGGTGGGCACGGAGGGACCGAATACCGACGGGGCGCAGCGGGGCATGAACATCGATATATTTTCCTGATCCAGCTGTTGCTGAAGCGCTCTCCCTAGGTTAAGACAGAAGTAGTACAGCCCCGTATTGGCGTACTTCATACGCTCACAGTCGAAAATGATTTGATGCATACGAAAATCGCTTTAGTACGTTGATTAACTGGAAAAGAAAAGTCAATAGAAAAGGGGCGGGTTGCCAGCAAGTCCCTTTCGGCAGAGGTTGTGTTGACATAATTATTCATCGCTATAGATGATGAGTCTCAAACCTGGTGAAAGGGTTGGAAAATTGCCTAAGCAATAAATTTGCTGTAGTACAATACCGGCTTTAACCTGATAATGTTGCATAAATTGACTAAAATCTGAGGCTAGCACGCTGAAAACCTGCATTTTTGAGGTATGTCCCAACTTATATTGGATTGCAACCTGATGAAGTATTCACATTCTGGGTTGTACCATTATTGCCAGCATCTCGGCGACCATATTAATCAGTTTCTGGTAGAAGAACGTCAGCCGTTGATGCAAATGTACTTGCCACCCCGGCGAAAATTGAGACTTGCTCCTGAACCATATCATCTGGTTGAAGAACGATGGCATAAGCTTTTTAAACCATTTCTGAAGGATTGCCAGGTATGGCACGCCCCGTTTCAGTCCGGCCGGATTCTACCTAGTAAGCAGCGGTACCCCAATCTGAAAGTCGTCCTGACGATTCACGATCTGAACGTACTGCACGAAGGCAAACCGGAAGAAGTGCGGCAAAAAAGCCTGGCTCATACGCAGTCACTGATTGATCGGAGCGATGCCATTGTCTGCATTTCTGAATTTACGAAAAGCGATGTGCTGGCTCACTGCCGGGTGGGTAATACGCCCGTCCACGTTATCTATAACGGCCTCAACCAAATGCCGATACAGGCGGGTGATCCTGCTGGCTACAAACCTAGTCGGGCGTTTTTGCTGGGTATCGGGTATCTGAACAAGAAAAAGAATTTTCACGTCCTGCTGCCCCTGCTTCAGGCGAACCCCGACCTGGAACTGCTGTTGATTGGCCACCCCGACGACCCGGCTTACGTTGAGCAACTGCAACAATCGGCGCAAACCCTGGGCGTTGGCGAGCGGCTGCACCTGCTGGGAACGGTTTCTGAAGCTGACAAGGGCTGGTATTTGCAGCATTGTCAGGCTTTTCTGCATCCCTCACTGGCGGAGGGTTTCGGACTGCCTGTTCTGGAGGCCATGCAGTTTGGTAAGCCGGTGTTTCTGTCAACGGCTACGTCGCTACCCGAAGTGGGGGGCGAGGCTGCTGTCTACTTCCCTAGCTTCGAGGCTGAGGTGATGCAGGCCGTTTTTGAGCAAGGTATGAGTGAATACAATCCCGCGCGGGCCGAGGCTAGTAAACAACAGGCTGCCCGATTTAGCTGGGACGTAGCTGCCCGACAGTACCTGGCCGTCTACCGATCGCTGATGCCGTAAATCAATGGTTCCAGCGGAGTCCGGTGGTTTGGAAGGTCAGCGCCCGGTTGGCCTGCCCGGCAAAGAGTAACTGGACCGTCACTGATCGGGCTTTTTTGAGCTGGCGGAGAAGTTGCTCGGCTTTGTCAAAGAAGACAATATTAGCCCGGCCATTGGCGGCTGCCGACAATGTGTAGGCAACCGGGCGTTGCTGGTCGAACTGAATGCGGGCGCTCCCGCTCTGAAAACTCCGGGTGAATAGCCCATTCGCGGCTTCCAGGTAGGCAACGGTTTCTCCGTCCCTATTACGAATTCCCAACGTTACGTATTCCTGCTGGACATGCGGGTAAGCAAACTGAATGGCGTTGACGGAACGTAACGTCGCTCTGTCGCTACCCCGTTTTTGCTCGTACTGCCAGCTACTGGCTGGGTTGACGGCGGGTTGCTGACTGCTGATGGCATAAGCGGGGCGTGTCGCCCCAACGACAGAAGGAAAGCAGGCCGTTGTGATCAGGTAGACGAACTGGACAAAAAGATAAAGCATGTACTGGTGGTTAGTAGACAACAGGCCGTACGCCTTCGAACGTAAAGTACGGTTACACCGGCGTGAAAGCCTGGTATAAGTAGTTGTTAGTATGTTCTTGCTTTGAATTGTACAAATAAAAGTAAAATGGTTGATTTTATTTGGTCGAAAGCAAGGCACATCAATGAATTATCTAGGCATTGAGATTGGCGGTACAAAGATCCAGGTTCGGGCCGAAGATGATCGTGGTCAGCTGCTGGCCCTGGAACGATTTAACGCCTATCCAACAGCGGTTCAGATCCGGCAGCAATTAACGGATGTCATTCAGCAAATCCGGCAACAAATCCAGCTCGATGCGGTAGGGATTGGCTTCGGTGGTCCCGTCGACTACCGGACCGGGCAGATCTGTCAGTCGTTTCACGTTGATGGCTGGCATGATTTTTCGCTGACGGACTGGCTCCAGGAAATTACCCAATGCCCCGTCTATGCCGATAACGACGCCAACGTAGCCGCGCTGGGTGAAGCCATGCGGGGGGCAGGCCGGTCGCACCAGCAGGTGTATTACGTAACCGTTGGGAGCGGGGTCGGCAGTGGCTATGTGCGGATGGGGGAAGTGATCCACGGGCGGACACCCGGCGAGTGGGAAATTGGTCACCTTCGACTTGACCTGACGGGTACAACCCTACAGGACGTAGCGTCGGGTTGGGGGGTCGATGAACGTATCCGGCAAGCCTTACCAAAAAACCCGGATTCAGTATTGAGTCAGGCCGTACAGCAAGATCCCGGTCACGAAGCCCGCCACCTGGGGGCAGCGCTGGACCAGGGCGACGCCTTTGCCGAGCAGATTCTCGCCGGTACCGTCCAGCCGCTGGCGTGGGCGTTTTCGCACGTCATGCACCTCGTTCACCCGGACGTATTGATTCTGGGCGGGGGCGTGTCGAACCTGGGCGAGCGGTTCCGTCAGGCCATTGAAGAACAGATCACTCACTACGTAATGCCAGCCTTCCACCCGCTACCTCCTATTTTGCTCAGTGAACTGGGTGAGCAGGTCGTACCCATCGGTGCCATCGAATGGGCTAAGTATAATGTCAGGAAAGAGTGTGGTAGTGTGTCAACCGGTAGTTTATCCGATAAACTATAACTGTTTTATCATTCCTCCTGGCGGCTACGCGCCCCGGTCGGAATGATAAAATGCGCGGGATGACAAAAAAAGAACTGTCGTAAATCAACATGGAAGGATATATCTCGGATTACCTGATTCGTCAGCAGCAGATGCTGGCAGCTTTACCCACGCAACAATTAACCAAGCTGATTAATCTGTTTCGCAAAGCCTGGGCAGAAGACCGGCAGATTTTTGTGTTCGGCAACGGCGGTAGTGCGGCCAATGCATCCCATTTCATTACCGACCTGAGTAAAGGTGCTTCGGATAAACTATCCAAACGCTTCCGGGGCATGTCGCTGAACGATAACATGGCCTGGATGACCGCGCTGGGTAATGACTATGCCTACGAGGACATCTTCGTGCGTCAACTGATGAATTTCGCGCAGCCGGGCGACCTGATGATGACCATGAGTGTCAGCGGTAACTCGCCCAATCTGGTCAAAGCCGTCGACTGGTGCCGGAACAACAATGTGTATAGCATCGCTCTGGTTGGTGGGCAGCGGGGCAAGCTCGCCAATATGGCCGATACGGTGGTGGTCGTCGACGATACTCATTACGGGCGCGTGGAAGATGCCCACATGAGTATCTGCCATCTGATCTGTTACGCCTTTATGGAGTTGAACGAGTTTCAGGTAAAGGCTTAGCTGAGCAGCGTAAACAGCACCCAGATCAGGCATTGCACCGTTACGCCCATCAGCAACGTAGCGACGCTGTACACCTTCAAGGTAGCGGCCGTTTCCAGGTTGGAAAACCGGCTGATTACCCAGAAATACGCGTCGTTGGCGTGACTGATGGTCATGCTGCCTGCGCCCATACTCAGGATCGTAAGCGTCAGCGCTATTGGTGAGTCGAGTCCAAGATCTGCCAGCAAGGGCGTGATAAGCGAGGAAGTTGTAATGACTGCAACTGTCGAAGATCCCTGCGCCGTTTTGAGGATGCTGGCGATCAGGAATGGAAAGAAAATGCCCAATGACAGCCCGCCGAGCAGTTCACCCAGATTTTTGCCCATCCCTGTTGCCTGAAGCATCTCCCCGAACATCCCTCCGGCGGCAATAATCGCCAGAATCATACCGGCCTTATCAACGCCGTCAGTCAGCCAGTGAGAAAGCGCTTGTCGGTGCTGTTGCCGAATGAGTAACAGCGACAGCAAGACGCCGACACCCAGGGCCATGACGGGATCGCCAATAAACGACAACAGTTGTAGTAACCGGCTTTCGTCAACCGTCTGTTGTGAGGTGTATAAGAGCACAATCGACTTACTGGCAATCAACGCAATGGGCAGTACGACGGGCAGGAATGAGAGCCAGGCCGGTGGTAGGTGATCGACCGTTACGTCGTCCTGCTCTGGTGCGATGTACTCGTGGTCGATGGTACGGCCCCGCCACACGCTCCAGGCGTAGCCCACCAGCGCGGCCGGTATTGAGAGGCCCAGTCCCCAGAGCATCACCCGGCCCAGATCGCCACCTGTTGTACCGACTGCCGTTGCCACGGCGGCAGCCGTAATACCCGGATGCGGAGGAACCAGGCAATGAACGGCGTAGAGCGACGTAGCGAGTGCAGCCGCCATAACGGGCATCCGGTGGTGCGTTTTCCGAACAAGTGAATGGTTCAGGCCACTCAGGATGATAAAGCCGCTGTCGCAAAAGATCGGGAAGCCAATAATAAATCCGGTCAGGGCAATGGCCGCGGGTGCGTTGTTCTCATTGACCAGTCGTAGAATACGGTTCGCCATGCTCATGGTCGCGCCGGTCTTTTCCAGAATTACGCCCAATGTCGTCCCCAGAATAATCAGCAGGCCAATTTTCTCCATCGTGTGGCCGAACCCAAGTTTGAGCGTACCGACCAGCGTGCCCAGGGGCAGCCCGCTGAGCAGTCCAACACCCAGGGCCGCCAGGAGTAGGGCGAAAAAGGCGTTTACGTTCCGGTAGGCCGTGACCCAGATGATGAAGCCGATGCTGGCAATTAGCAGAAAAAGAAGGTAGTAGGTGTTACTCATCGGCATTACGAAACAATAGCCAGCATAATATCCATGACGTTGGTCTGGGTGGGGCCGGTTATTAGTAGACTATCCGTCTGGTTGAAAAAATGGTAAGCGTCCTGGTTCGCTAAATGCGCATCAATGGATAACTGCTTCTGGTCGACCAGCGCCAACGTATCACTGTCGACCAGGGCACCAGTCGCGTCCGTCGGGCCATCTGTGCCGTCGGTGCCGCCACTCAATATAGTCAGGGAACGCTGAGAGGGCGGAAGGTGTGTTAGTTCGTTCAGGGCCGCCAGCGCGAAATGCTGATTACGTCCGCCTTTGCCGCTACCCGTTACGTTGACCGTTGTCTCGCCCCCCTGAATGATACAAAGCGGTTTTTCGCCCTGGTACTGAAGCGCCCGCCTGACTAGTTGCTGCGCTTCGGCAACAGCGTCGCCCGTGACCAACTCTGGAATAACCTGAGTCTGATAGCCAAGGGCTTTCGCTTCGACAGCAGCTGCCTGCATCGCAACCTGAATGCTAGCGATAATGGTGCTGGTGGTACGGTTAAACAGGGGATCGCCAGGTTTGGGTGTATCGGGAATCTGCCCCCTAAGCCCTTTATTCAGGTACTCGCGAACACGTTCTGGCAATTGAGGGATCAGCTTGTAGGTAGACAGAATGGCGTAGGCATCCTGAAACGTAGAGGCATCAGCAACCGTCGGGCCGCTGGCGATCACGCCCAGATCATTCGATGGTACGTCGCTGATAAGGAAAGTAACCACGCGCGCTCCCCCGCACTGACGAATTAACTGGCCGCCTTTAATGGCGGAAAGGTGTTTACGAACGACATTGATTTCGTCGATCGCGGCCCCGGACCTGATCAATAAATCGAACGTCGTCTGCACATCCGATAGCGTTAGACCCGGCGGTACGTCGCACCAGAGCGCCGACGCACCACCGCTGATCAGGCAAATCACGAGATCGTCCGCGGTGGCCTGATTCAGTAGTGCCAGCGTTTGTTGAACGGCCAGTACGCCGTTTTCATCCGGTACCGGGTGGGCCGACTCCATGATGCGTATCCGCTCGCAGGGAAGCGAATGATCGTATTTGGTCGTTACCAAGCCGTCGGTGATGAGCTTGCCCAGCACCTGTTCCGTGGCCACAGCCATTGCTGCTGATGCCTTCCCCGCCCCAATGACGTAAAGATTACGGAATGACGACCGCGGCAGGCGTTGTTCGCCCAGGCAAAGAACATCATTGGTAACCGACAGATGCTGAGGGAGCAGGGTCGCCGGTTGGACGGCCGTTATGGCTGCGGAAAAAATCTGAATCGCGTGCTCTCTTGTCATCAACGAACGAATTGCCACGAGTTAGCGGAGGTTGAGCCGGCAGTTTACTAAACGTTTGTCAACCAACAAATGGAACCGGTCCCGTTTAATGAAAATACGGCTTCGGTATAACTCTACTCAGGCAACTAGTTGAATTGATAACGAACAGGAGAGAGGCTGCTCTATCGCTTGGGTCGGAGATCAGAAATCCGGTTCACAAGCGGCATCGTTTAGCGCCTTGTCGAGTGTATAGACCGTTTTGCAGATATGGGAATCCACTCGTTTTTTAGCACTGTTGGCAATGACCACGTCCACGCCTGCTTCGGCGCATAACGCTGCGATAGGCCGACGGCATTCGGTAAACAGGAGCTTCTTAATCAGCTTCTTCCGCTCATCGCGTAACTCGCCGTAGAACGAATCGGGGTTGATCCGGCGGTTGATGTACGACTCGTTAAAAGACAGGTTATGCCGTTTGGCTCGGTCAATCATCCAGAGCAATGTATTATCGGACAGGCCCGCGTCGGCATACCCACCACCAATGTTACTATGGATACCTGCGAACCAGACCTGCTCCAGGATCTGTCCGTCGGGGGCTTTCGGATCTTTTTTCCAGAGTGTGGGTAGGAACGCCTTCCGGTTTTCGTCAATGGCTAGGGCATGGTACGCACTACGTACCCGCGGATTGAGCTGCACGTTCAGAAAGCGGTATTTACCCAGCAGCCAGCGCTCTACCCAGGTATTCAGCATTGTGAGATACCGAAAGCGATAGCGGGGCAAGGGCAGCGGAATCCCCAGGCTCCCCACCGTGTCCCAGACGCCGATCATTTCGATATCAGGTTCGTAGCAGTCGGTATGCGCTTTATAAGCAGTGATAACGGCTTTCTGCTTTTCGTCCGTGGCCGATGTTTTGTACTGCATGTACTGGTGCTTGATACCCTGAAGTTCTCGTGGAATATCATCCGTACGGGTTTCCGCTACGTGGCCGGTAGCCGCCGAGGTGGTTGCCCTGGCAAGTTGTTGCGGGTTCAGGGATTTATCGATCCCGAAACGGCCAATCAGTCCCGACAGGCTGCGGACCGTATAGGCACCCCGGCTAAAGCCAAAGAGGTAGATCTTGTCACCCGGCTCGTAGTGTTGGGCAATGAAACCGTAGCAATCGAACAGATTCTTGATCAATCCTTTTCCCGTTAAGCCACCCGTCCACCGGTCGAGCCTGTTACCGGTGCCAACGCCAGGGTCGTAAAAGATTTTCTGATCCGGTTGCTCGGCTAGTGCCAGCGCCCTGGCCAGCTTGACAACATTAGTAGGTACCAGGCTTCCACGGTCGAGTTGTTCGGGGTCATTCCAGGTGCCGTCCGAACAGATAATGATTTTTTTGCTCATGGGTTGTTAATTTTCCAGAGCAAAATATACGTACTAAGTCGCTGGCTATGTGCGGTATTATGAGTGAACGTATTGAAAAATTAGTAGGCGTAACGAGTACCAGTTAGCGGCTATCTACCACCCCCGGCCCCTCCTACAACAGCTAATCTTGTAGGGATTTTAGGGGTGATGAATTGTGGCTATCTACCACCGGCCCGGGCCGCCCCGCCTGCCACCTCCTAGAAAAATAGGAGGGGGAGCTTAACCGAGAGATTTCTGCGTATTCTCCTCCTCTTGTAGGAGGGGAATACGCGGGGCGGCCCGTGCCGGTGGTAGGTGAACCAAGAAGAATAATTACCTGGATGTTCCAGAAATGGGCACCAGCTTAGCCGACAAATCCGGGGTTTTCATGTCCTTATTAAAGGGAAACATAGGGCGCAGGATACGTTTGTAAGGTAGTCGGAACAGATCCTGATCGACACCGCCCGGCGTTAAGGCCATGATCCAGTCGGCGCGCATGTTGTAGAGTTCAGGTTCAAGGTAACCAATCTTAACCACAACAATATCGGCTTTGCGAGGTGCCAGACCCAGGCGGGTGAAATCCTTCTCCTTATGGTAGGGCTTCCGCTTCTGAGTCACGATGATATGCACGCTACCTACTTTGATGACAGCTTCGACTTCGGCATCTCGATCGCCTTTCTCGATCGATTCAACCGTGCCTTTGATGGGAATCGGTGGCGCAAACCGGTGATCGACGGCGGCTCCAATGGTTCCTTCGACCTGACCACCTACGCCAGCCGCCAGTGCTTTTTTGATCATTTCCGGCCCCGGAATGGACGCATAAATCAGCGTTGGACCGTCGGCCTTCTTGAACTCCGGTCGGTTCAGAATTTGGGTAAGTGTCCAGGTTACGTCACCCGCGCCACCGGCCGTCGGGTTATCGCCGGTATCGCTGATAAAATACGGATGCTTGGGGCTGGATAACGCTTTCGCCAGCGATTCGTCCAGCGTTCCGGTTGGCGCGACAAAATCAAATTTTGAGCGAACGTTCCAGAAGGCAGTGGCCAGCTTTTCAGCGGCCTGAGTTACCTTTTCTTTATCGTCGCCGGTTACCATCACGGCCGCGTGGTTGCGGGGTTCATCGGCCCAGGCGTAACCAATCCAGATACCCGCGTCCACGATACCCTCTTGGTTGTCGGCGAGGGGAGCCACTTCCTGGTACAGACTTTTGCCGGGTTCGATGCGGGTGCTCGTTTTTTCACCCGGCAGCAGGATCGGAACCGTAATCAGCGCTTTATAGGCCGGTTTACCTTTGCCGCTTTTCAGGCGATTGAGCAGATTGGTAACGGCCCGCTCTTTGGTTTGCATAGCGTCTTCGTGGGGCGCCATGCGGTAGCATGTCATCAGGTCCGTATTCTTCGCCAGCCGCCACGATACGTTACCGTGCAGATCCATCGACGTGGAGATCAGTGTTTTATAGCCCACTACGTCTCGGATGCGGGTAATCAGATCGCCTTCGGGATCGTCGAGCCCTTTCACACTCATCGCGCCGTGAATGTCGAAATACAGGCCGTCGTAAGGAGCGTATTTTTTGAGCGAGTCCAGCATTTTGTGCACCAGCGACTCGTAGGCTTCGCGGGTAACAGCTCCGCCGGGTAAGGACTTGCCGACAACGGTAGGAATCCAGCGCGCCTGTTTCCGTAACGGAGCCGTCCCCAGCATCATGAACGGATAGGCGTTGAAAACTTCACCACTGTACCGGGCGTGAAACGCTTCTTCGTGAGTTTCGGCCGGCGAGAACGTACTGGACTCAATGCCTAGACCGGCGATGGCAATGCGGGGGAGGGAGGTTTGGGCAAAGGCTTCGCCGACGACGAGGAAACAGGCCGTCAGCAGGAGTAGTCTATGTTTCATGTCTACAAGTTAGAAAACGTACTGTTGCCCGCAAGGATTTTGACGTAATCTCCACACATCAGACTTAACCGGACCGTAAACTCGATACGTCATCTGGTCGCATTAAGTGGTCGCTCGAAGGTAGGAGAAGACAAAGAGGCTGATCCAGACGCCCGTTTTGAGTTTGTCGGCTTCTTTTTTTCTCGTAAGTTGCCAACAATCCACAAATCTGATCGATACGCTGTGGTTTCGATGAGGACCTGTAGATGACTACTTTGCTTTACGTTACGTGCGTGAAGGTCGGAGCCAAGCTTAGAACAAAGCGGAGGATGCAGTGGACGTTTGGTGTCCATCAGGGGCAATCATCACCACGACCGTGAGCGGTCGGTTAGAGTCAGTCACGCATATGCACGAGACAATCTTATTACTATTAGCCTTACTGCTGGTCGTGTCGTTGCTGGTTATGACAGCGCAACGACTGAATATTTCGTACCCCATTTTTCTGGTTTTAGGCGGGCTAGCGATAAGCTTTGTTCCCGGCTTGCCCCGGATCGAGCTTGATCCGGATATTATTTTCCTGATTTTCCTGCCGCCCCTGCTCTACGAAGCGGCCTGGTTCACGTCCTGGAAGGAATTTTGGAAATGGCGCCGGATTATTTCCATGCTGGCATTCGGTCTGGTCATCATTACGTCCTGTATTGTGGCATTTGTGTCGAATGCGCTGATTCCGGGCTTTACGCTGGCGCTGGGTTTTTTGCTGGGTGGAATTATATCACCGCCCGATGCGGTAGCGGCAACGTCGGTACTTAAAGGAATCAAAGTGCCCAAGGTAGTTACGGCTATTCTGGAAGGCGAAAGCCTGATCAATGATGCCTCCAGCTTAACGGTGTTTCGGTTTGCGCTGGCGGCCGTGCTGTCCGGTTCATTCGTTTTCCACGAAGCGGCTACCAGTTTTCTGATGCTTACCGTGATGGGCGTTTTGATTGGTCTGGCCATTGCGCACGTTTTTTACGCGATCCACCGGTGGCTACCGACCACGTCCAGCATTGATACCGCGCTGACGTTCGTTGCGCCATACCTTATGTACCTCACGGCTGAACAGTTTCATTATTCGGGGGTGATGGCCGTTGTCAGCGGGGGGCTTTTTCTGTCGTTCCGAAACCATGAATTTTTTACGCACAGTAGCCGGCTCCAGGCCCTGAATGCCTGGGCTACGGTTTCGTTTGTGCTCAACGGCGTAGTCTTCATCCTGATTGGACTGGAACTTCCGGTCATCGTGGAAGGACTCGGCGACTACTCAAAAACCGAGGCCATTACCTACGGTCTGATTATCAGTGCGATTGTGATCGTGACTCGGTTGCTGGTGGCGCAGTTAAGCGCCCTGTTCACGCGCCTGGTTAGCCGCTGGATTTCGGTAAGCGATGCCAAGCCCGGCTGGCGAAACCCGGTTATTATTGGCTGGGCTGGTATGCGTGGTGTTGTCTCGCTGGCTTCGGCGCTTTCCATCCCCTTGCTGGCGGAAGACGGAAGTCCCTTTCCGCAGCGAAACCTGATCCTGTTCATTACGTTCGTGGTGATTCTGGTGACGTTGGTGGTGCAGGGGTTAACGCTGCCACTGATTATTCGTTGGGTAAATCCGCAGGAGCGCGAAGGGTTTGTTCCGGAAGAGGAGCAGGACGCCACGGTTCGGTTGAAGTTGCTGAACGTATCGCTGAGGCACCTGAATGAGCGATACGCAGTGGAGACAAAAGACAACGAACTGGTTGCCAACCTGAAAACGCGGCTGGAAAGCGACGTTCACCTGACGCACGAGCGGCTGGACTCGTTGGAAGATTGTCGCCGGGATAACACTATTGGCCGCTTTCGTGAGGTGGTCATGGACGTGATTGAGGTGCAACGTAAAGAGCTTTACCGGATAGGCCGCGAAACGGAATTCAGCGACGAGGTAATCCGGCGGCACGAAGCTCAGCTCGATCTGGAAGAGGAAAAGATCAGTAAGGATGAGTAGGGTAATTCTCGTTTAGTCATCCTAAGCTGGTTTGCAGGGAGTTGGTGTAAACCGCTACCTTCGTCAGATGTAACGTACACAAAACGCCCAGCGCTGATAAGGCGCTGGGCGTTTTACTTTTACCGGGCTGCTTTTACCCGCCTGGTGTTACCGCCCCACTGGATAGTTACGTCTATCGTTCGGGGGCTCATCGTTCCTACAGAAGTCCCCTGTACGCTAACGTTAAACAACGAATCTGCGCCGGTTCCGCGCGTCAGTTCAAAGCTGTAATTGCCGACGTCAAACGAGCCCGGAGTCTCCGTAACCGTTAGGACGGCTGACAGGTGCGTGTTATCCAGTCGGCTCGTTGTAAACTTCATCGAGTAGGCTCCGTCTGGTAGCGTTCGGGTTACCGAGCCTGACTGGAGTGAAGTCAATGGGTAACTACCAGTTAACCCAGTGGTGAGGTCTGTTTCGGGAACGGGATCGTTTTTTTTGCAGCCACTTACCAAGGCAAAAAAAGAAGCTGCCGCCAAGAATAGATACGCTTTCATGGTGCGAGTATACGCGTATCTCCGAATACTCCTGCATACCTAGCGTCTTTCTTCTTTCGTCCTTTGCAACCGTTACTACTTCCCGCCAGGGATCGTTGGGCGAACCTCAATTTTGCTGGGCAACGTACGAGCCGGCATTTTAATCAGATCCGCGACTAACTGACCAATGTCCTCGGGCTGGATTTTCCAGGCATCTTTCTCGCTGGGCTGGTGATCGTTGAAGTGCGACGCGACCGAACCCGGCATGATCGTCGTCACTTTAATGCCTTCGCTGCGTAGATCAAGCATGATGGCCTGCGTAAAGCCGACCAGACCAAACTTGCTGGCGTTATAGGCCGAGCCCTTCTCGAAAAAGTTCGTCCCAGCCAGGCTGGCAATCGTAATGAAATACCCTTTTGTATTTTTCAGGGCATCGAGTGAAGCCTTGGCGCTATAAAATACCCCCGTCAGGTTGATGTCGATGGTTTCGTGCCATTGCTCCAATGTTAGTTCCTGGAGGGGAGCGAAATGACCTACGCCCGCGTTGGCGATTACGTAATCCAGCTGGCCCCACTTGTCAAGAATAGCCGAGACGGCTTTCTCCTGCGATGCCAGATCGCGTACGTCGGCCATGATGCCCAGCGCGGCATCCGGCCTGATTTTATTAAGCGATGCAGCGGCTTCGTCGGCCGCTTCCTGCGACCGGCTGGTGATCGCTACGTTGATTCCTTGATTGATGAGTACTTCGGCGATACCGTAACCAATGCCTTTTGAGCCACCAGTAATCAGAGCGACTTTATTCGTTTCTGCCATGATAAACGTAAATGATAAGTAATGGAAGAACGCCCAAACGGGGTCACCTGGACAACCGCCGAACTGTTGGTAAGGTTTTGGATCGCGGGTAGGTAATCACCCTGATGAAATCGCAACAGCCAAAGCGTTGGATTTCGCGGGCCGATTCACGACGTTTGCTGCCGTTCTTATACAACCATCAACGTAGCAGTTATGAACAACGATCAACTTGCCCAGCTTTTCCCCGCCGAGGATCAGATTCCCGCCGAATACCGGATCGAACCGATTCACCAGCGCGAATACCTGATCAACGGCGAAATGCGCCGGTGGGACGGAGCCGTGTCAGACGTGTATTCACCGGTTTGTCTACCCACCGAGGATGGTACGTTGCAGCGAAAGCTGGTCGGGAGCTTTCCCGTAACAACACCCAAAGAAGCACTGGAAGCATTAGAGGCTGCCGTCGCGGCCTATGATAATGGCCGGGGCGAATGGCCCATGATGTCCGTAGCAGGTCGAATTGCCTGCATGGAAACCTTCGTTGGTAAAATGCTGGAGCAGAAAAAACTGGTTGTCAATCTCATCATGTGGGAGATCGGAAAAAACCTCGCCGATGCCACCAAGGAGTTCGACCGGACGATCAAGTACATTTACGATACCATCGATGCCCTGAAAGATATGGACCGGGCCAGTTCACGGTTCCGGATCGAAGAAGGTATCATTGGCCAGATTCGACGGGCTCCCCTGGGCGTGGTGCTGGCGATGGGGCCGTTCAACTACCCGCTCAACGAAACCTACACGACCCTGATTCCAAGTATTTTAATGGGAAACACAATCCTGTTCAAAACGCCGAAACATGGATCGCTGCTGCATTACCCGCTATTGGAAGCCTTCCGGACCAGCTTTCCGAAGGGCGTCGTCAACTCGCTCTACGGTCGCGGGGCCGACGTGGTGCCTCCCGTAATGGGATCAGGTAAGGTCAATGTACTAACGCTGATTGGCTCCAGCAAAGTGGCCGATCAATTGCAGCGGCAGCACCCCAAACTGAACCGCTTGCGGTCCATTTTGAGTCTGGATGCGAAGAACGCTGCGATCATACTGCCCGATGCTGATCTGGATGTAGCCGTGAAAGAATGTCTGCTGGGATCGCTTTCATTCAACGGACAACGCTGTACGGCGATCAAGATCATCTGGGTGCACCAGTCTGTTGCCGATGCCTTTCTGCAAAAGTTTAGCGCGGAGGTGAGCAAACAGAAACCCGGCATGCCCTGGGATGAAGGTGTTCAGATTACGCCCCTCCCCGAACCCCACAAGCCCGATTACCTGGCTGAGTGCATCCAGGATGCCGAAGCCGGTGGAGCTACCGTTATGAATGAAGGGGGCGGTCTGGTAGCCGAGTCACTATTTAAACCAGCGGTGGTATACCCCGTTAAGGAAGGTATGAAGCTGTACCGCGAGGAGCAGTTCGGACCGGTTATTCCGGTAGTACCGTTCGAGAATACCGATGCGTTTATTGATTACCTGATCACCGATGATCACGGGATGCAGGCAAGTATCTTTGGCAGTGATCCTGACAAAATTGCGGAACTGATCGATCCGCTGGTGAGCCTGGTTTGCCGGGTCAACATCAACGCGCAGTGCCAGCGGGGACCCGATACGTTCCCGTTTACGGGGCGGAAAGACTCGGCGGAGGGAACGCTGTCGGTGGAGGATGCGCTACGTTCGTTCTCGATCCGAGCCGTTGTCGCCACGAAGGATACCCAGTCAAATAAGGATATTCTGAATGATATCGTGGGCGAACACAAATCCGGCTTCCTGAGCACCAATTTCATTTTCTAAACAGACTAACCAGGCTGGACAATTTCGTTGCCCAGCCTCTTTTGATTTGCTTACTGCCTCTAATCTTACAAAATCATTTGATAATGTAGCCGCCGTTCGGGATGTCTCATTTGTGCTGGAGCCCGGTCAGATTATGGCGCTGGTGGGCGCTAGTGGATCGGGAAAAAGTACGCTGCTGGGATTACTGGCCGGTATGCTGGATACCGATGGGGGAGAGGTGCGCTTCGATGGGGAACGCGTGCCCGGACCATCGGAAAAGCTGATCCCCGGCCACCCCGCTATTCGGCTGGTGCACCAGGAATATCAACTCATGCCGAACGTATCAATTCGGGAGAATATCCGGTACGCGCTGCGTTTCTTTGAGAAAAATTACCGCGATTTTCGAACGGATGAACTGCTGCGGCTTTGCCGGCTAACGGCGGTGCAGGACCGGGTGCCGCGGCATGTATCGGGTGGGGAGAAACAACGTACCGCTATTGCCCGTGCCATTGCCGACAAACCCGCTATTTTACTGCTGGACGAACCTTTCAGCCACCTCGATCTACCTAACCGACTCCTGGTTCGGGAATTGTTGTTTGATCTGGTTCAGCAGGAAAAAACGGCTTGTCTGTTCGTTACGCACGATGCTTCCGATGCGCTGTCCATTGCCGATACATTGGGTATTCTGCGGGAGGGAAAGCTCGTTCAGTTAGCCGATCCCGAAACGGTATATCGTCAACCAACGACGAGCTACGCGGCTAGTCTGACCGGATTGGTAAACGTATTGACGACGGAGCAACTGGCGATCTTACAGCTGAACCTTTCATCGAAAGAAACGTCGGCCGATATGTATATTTTACGTCCAGAGCAGGTCAAGCTGCGCGATGATGCGTCGATAACCGGAGTGATTCAGAGTGTTTTTTTTAAAGGCAACCATTCGGAAATAGCTATTGAGGTGAACGAAACGATTAACCTGCGAGCCCTAACAACGCGGAACGATCTGGCCGTGGGCCAACGGATCGGTATCAGTATCGAAAAAGATGAGTTGTGGCCAGTGCAGGCCTAACTATTTTGAACCCGCTGCCGTCTGAGAAGTTGTTTAGAGAAACAAAACACAAGCGTTATGGACTACAAACAAACCGAAGGCGAACGGCAGACTGACGTGTCAGAACAGGCTTCAGAAGGATTTTTGGTCAGTGAAGAAACCGAAAACGTGGATGCGTCCGGCGTTGACGACAAATCAGACGGTAACGTAGACGATTATCTAGGGAAGACCAACAACGAAAATCGGGATAAAGAGGAGGAGTAAAGGGAGAAAAGGAGGAGGGCAGGAAGGAGGAAAGGAGGAGGGCAGGAAGGAGGAAAGGAGGAGGGCAGGAAGGAGAAAAGGAATTCAACACGAACCTTTCCTCCTTCCTGCCCTCCTCCTTTTCTCCCTTATGTTTTTACATCATCCGTTTGATGAGCTGCTCGACGGAGATATTTTCGGCTTCGGCTTTGAAATTCCGCACAACACGGTGGCGGAGAATCGGCAGCGCAACCGCCTGAACGTCTTCAATATCGGGCGAGTATTTACCGTTCAGCAAGGCGTTACATTTGGCGGCCAGAATCAGCGCCTGTGACGCCCGCGGGCCAGCGCCCCATTCGAGGTACTGGTTCGCGTCAGCCGATGCGAGTTCGGTGTTCGGACGCGTTTTGTGCACCAGCTTAACGGCGTATTCAATAACGTTGTCAACAACGGGTACCCGACGTACCAACTGCTGAAATTCCCGGATCTCATCGCCGGTAATAACCCGCTGCACTTCTGGCCGTTTGTCGGAGGTTGTGCTCTTGACAATATCCAGCTCGGACTGGTACGACGGATAATCCAGATAGACGTTAAACATGAACCGGTCCAGCTGCGCTTCGGGCAGGGGATAGGTACCTTCCTGCTCGATGGGGTTCTGCGTAGCCAGCACGAAGAACGGACGTCCCAGATTGTATTTCTGCCCGGCAATCGTTACCGAATACTCCTGCATCGCTTCCAGCAGCGCTGACTGCGTTTTAGGCGGAGTCCGGTTGATCTCATCGGCCAGAATGATGTTCGCGAATACCGGTCCTTTGATGAACTTGAAATTACGTTCCTGGTCCAGAGTTTCCGAGCCAAGGATGTCGGATGGCATCAAATCGGGCGTGAACTGAATCCGGTTGAAATCCAGGTGAAGCGCGTTGGCAATGGTCTGGATTAGCAGGGTTTTTGCGAGGCCCGGTACCCCAACCAGCAGGCAGTGACCCTGGCAGAAAATGGCTGTCAGCAGCAGACGGACTGTTTCGTCCTGACCAATGACAACTTTTGAGATTTCAGTTTTGAGCTTTTGATACGAGTTAGAAAGGGCTTCTGCAGCCGCAACATCCGATGAGTAAGGCACAGGGAATAGGTTTAAACGGTTATGGTTTCAGGTTGACGCTGATCAGTAAATCAAACGAAAAACCAAACAGAAACCTACAGAAACTTATCGACTTCCACTGCTGCTGAGGCTGGCTGCATTGTCCTGCGTTGTGCCGAAAATCTTACAGTTCTGAAATTCAGGATCAACCGAGATGTATACGTCAGCCAGCGATTTTTTGAACCAGTCGTCGATGGCGCGGTTCTTTTTGTTCGTCAGCACGATCGTCTGCAGTTTTTCGAAATCCGTTTTGAAATCAGCCGTGTGGGGAGGGGTCTTGCTCTTAAAATACAGCAGGCGAACCGCGCTCTTACCATCTTCCGTTCGGTAAGGCAGGGGAGCCGAAATGCTACCCACTTTCATCGTATCGAGCATGCTGAACAGCGAGTACTCCATCGAGCCATCCATAGCCAGACGGCTGCCACCCGACTGAGGATCGCGGAGTAAACCACCCGCATCGGCGGTAGTTTTATCGTCCGAGAAATCATGAGCTGCCTTTTCGAATTTCAGCGTGTCGATCTGAACCAGGTTACGCAGACTGTCCAGGTATTTTGTCGGTCCGCTCAGGTCGAGCCGGTTATAGTCCGGGCGAAGCAGAATGTGACGGGCGTGATATTCTGCACCACGGATTTCGATCAACTGAATCAGGTGAAGGCCAAAATCAGACTCGACAACGTCCGACATTTCGTTGGGTTTGAGCTTAAGGGCTGCCCCTTCGAACGGTGCCACCATCATGCCCCGCTTGGCAAAGCCGAGGTCGCCCCCGTTCTGCGCCGAACCAACGTCTTCGGAGTTTTCTTTCGCCAGTTTGGCAAAGTCTTCGCCCGCAGCAACGCGTTTTTTGAGGTCTAACAAGCGCTGACGCAGTACGTCTTTCTGCTCTTTGGTTGGTTTGGCATACCGAACAATCTGGCCGACTTCAACCTCGGCTGGCATATAGGGCAAACTATCTTTGGGAATAGCGTCAAAGAATTTGCGAATTTCACGAGGGGTGATTTTGATATCGCTCGTGATTTTCTGCTGCATCTTCTGCACGATCTTCTGATCTTTCACCTGCTGCCGAAGTTCACTTTTCAACATTTCCAGGCTCTTGCCGTACGCTTCGACAATGTTCTTTTCTGAACCAAACTGCTGGGCCATGTACGCCATCCGCTGGTCTAGCTCGCTGTCGACTATTTTTTCTTCAACAACGACGGAGTCGATCTCCGCCTTGGCCAGCATCATTTTGTTGATGACCAAACTCTCCAGTATCTGGCATCGCTGGGGGGGCGTTTGATTCTGGCTGACGTATGATTGAAGAGCCTCCTCCAAATCGGACCGGAGGACGTAATAATTATCAACTTTGGCGATGATTTTATTCAGACTGACTTCCTGACGCTGAGCAAAGGCTGGCGCTGTTAGCAACCAACTGACCAGAAGGAGCAGTCCACCACTAAAAATAGTTTTCATGTTTTAAAGATACGCACCGAACGGGTAATGTTCTGTGGTTTAACGAATTTTAAGAGTACACCCGGCTAGTTTCTAAACGCCCTCCGGCGAGCTGAATTGTTCAAGCCGGAACGGGACCGGATTATTTAGCTAATTTCTGGATCTCGCCTTCGTTCAGCTTTACGGGATACTGTTGTCGCAACTGCGTCAGCCACTGCGTTTCAAGCTCGGCCTGGTAATCGTTGATTACTTTCCCCCGCGCTTCGGCGAAGGTCTGCGGACGAGCGGGCTCAATTCGGCTGATGATGATGGCTACAGCTTTGCCCGCCGGATGCACTACGGTGGTTCCGACCTTCCACTGGTTGATGCCATCCAGGTACGTGTTGGCTCCCTGCGCGAACGTGCCTTCCGAAATCGTGATGGCTGGCTCGTCGCCCGACTGCGGATTACGGCTATTCAGGACTTTGACCACGTCGGCTTTTGCGTTGGAAAAGTACTGGAACGTAACCCGGCGCTGGGCTACCGCGGCTGACTCGCCGGGACGGGCTCCCTGGTAATCTTTTTCGGTTATTCGGCTCAATGAAATGCCGTTCTGCTGCAAAAAGTTGACGACGGCCCGGATACGGCCCGCCGAAACTGAATCACGTTCGGTAGCGTCGTGCGAACCACTTACCTCCACAATGTAGTCTTGATTACGGGCCATCGCTACTAGCACTTCGGATAGACTCTCGCGCATCTGGGGCGTTATTGCCGTCTGCGTTTTATCGTACGACAAGTCGGAGGATGTACGACGAAGCTGGTACGGCGGGCGGCTACTCAACAGGTCGGTTGTTTGCTTCAGGAGCGCGTCGTTTTTGGCAACAACAATTGTGGCCACCGCCCGCTCGGGAAGTTTATATTTATGCTTGTTCTGCTCGAAGATCATTCGCTGTCCGGTCGAGTCATTCATAGACCGCTCCCAGACGTTTTTATCCATTACCTGCGAGAGTAAAACGCCGTCCCGGATTTCGCCCAGCAGCGCCCGGAATTCAGGGGATTTCTTGTCCAGATTGGCTTCTTCGGTTGCAATCAGCTGATCACCAACGTAACGATCAAACATCCGGCGCATCGCCACGGCTGGTGAGCCTGTTACGGGAGTTGACACCGCCTGATTGGCACCGTTCTGCATAACTGGATTGCGTGGGGGCTGCTGCTTCTGCCGAACGAAGTCGAAAAAGCGATTAACCGTATAGGGCTGATCGGCAATGGTGACAATAACCTTATCCTGGAGCGTTGGTGGAAGTACTTCCGGGTAACGCCATTGGCCTCGTAGCAAACTGCTGTCAGCTTGTGCCAGAGCGTCGTTCAGAACGGGCGTTGCTTCTTTAACGGCATACGCTTTCTGTAACCGCTGAACGGTAGCCTGGCGTAGCACGTCGGCGCGGGTGTCGGTCGTTACGCGTTGGCGCAGCGCAGGCCCGAGCGTAGCGTACGAGTCGAGCGGCTTTCGTTCGACGAGCTTGATGATATGCCAGCCGTAGTTGGTCCGGACTGGTTTTGACAGGTCACCCGGTTTGGTGAGTGCGTAGGCGGCTTCCTCAAAAGCAGGTACCTGCCGACCCGTTTCGAAAGATGGTAACAGCCCACCGTTCATGCGTGAAGTCAGGTCGTCGGAAACGTCGCGGCCCACCGTTTCGAACGACTCGCCTTTCTGAAGTCGGGCGTAAATGGCATTTATACGTTCCTGAGCCGCTTTTTGACCTGCTTCATCTGCACTAGGACTGATCCGCACTAGAATATGCGCTACCTGCACCCGCCCCCGGCTGGGTCGCTTATCATTTACCTTGATGAGATGGTAGCCAAAACGCGTTCGCACGGGAGCCGAAATACTACCAACGGGCGTTGTATAAGCCGCCGTTTCGAGCGGGTAAATCACCGAGAATGTCGTGAAATAGCCCAGGTTGCCGCCTTTTGCCGCCGTGGTCTGATCGGCTGAGTTGGCCTGAGCTGTCTGTGCGAAATCCTGCCCGCCGAGTAGTTGTTTACGCAGGGTATTGGCTTTGTCGAAGGCCGCTGCCGTATCGGCGGGTGTAGCGTTCTCACTGACTGAAATCAGGATATGGGATACGTTGACTTCCTCCTGCATCCGCTGGTAAGCTTCAGCCGACAGTGACTCAACCAGTACCCGATCCGTCATGTACGACTGAGCCAACTGTTTCCGGTACGTGGCCATCTCCTCCCGGAAGTCTTCGGTTGTGTCGCGCTTTTCGTTTTCAGCGGCCAGTACTTTCAGCTTCAGGTTCGTGTACAGATCGAGGTATTGCCGGACGTCCGTGTGCTGCGTCGAATCAGCCGAAAGCTGATTTTTGGTGAAGGACTGAAAAAAATCGTCAGTCGTAAAAGCTTTGTCGCCCAGCGTGATGATAACGGGTTGTTTCGGGGGTGTTTGCTGAACAACTGGCGCGGCTGTTTTGCAGGCTGTTACGAAAAGGGCCAGCAGAATACCGCCTGTAAGTTGGCGCATAGCGTCAGAGAATTAGGGTACGATAGCGATAAAACAGCGACGTAACAAAAATCATTCGTTTGATGGTTGGGGTACTACGTCATGCACCCCAACTCTATGGTTAAGCAACGATTCGCACAAAGGCTTATTGACGACCAGGACGGATTTTTACGGTTTTTAACAGCAGGTCGAAGGTCAGCTCATACGCAAATGAATCCTGTAAATGGCGTCCCGAAAACTGAGCCGGTACGTGAATCAAACGCTGATGGCTCCGGCGTAATTCAGCTTCGGACAGTTCTACACTGCTCTGGCCAATCAGGTCGTCCTTGTCCAGCCGATCCAGCAAACTCAATCCAACACCCGATGCAGCCATACCAGCCGCTACGTATTTGAGCGGGGTAAGCAGCTCCGTAGCCGACAGCAGCAACATAGCTGGTGCGCTGACTACGTTATGCACCCGACGAACCTGATCCAGCAGCTGCCTTGTTTTTTGATAGTCATCAACTTCCAGCAGCACGACACTGGCGACCAGCTTCCCGTTACGTGGAATAGCCAGGTTGATTGGTCGGGCGATACTGTCTTTTGATGCCTGTAAGTCAATTTGCTGACCTTTACGGATTGACCGGATGCCCCAGCCGCCGTTCACGACTGCAGCAGCTTTGTTATTAGCGCCATAGCTCGTCAGCGTATAGGCCAGCATCAGCTCGTCGCGCCGACTGATCGTCTCCTCCAGATTGATCGCTTTCAGCGAGCGGGGCGTCAGTTGAGCGGTTAGCCCCGACGACCGCGAGCAGGCGGAGAAGGCGAGTACCAAAAGAGGAACCAGAGTCCGGATCAAGTAGGTCTGCATCAGGTGGTAACTTCTTCGACAATCGATTCGCCCGACGAGTTGTCGCCACTGGTCCACTGCCAGGATTCGTGTATCCGCAGCCGACCATCCGGCAAACGCTCGGGTACGGAATGACACCGGCCAGTCATCAGTTCGTTCTGTTTGTTGACGTGCTGATAACGCATGTCCAGACTGTAATCGTCCAGTACCGTAGCGATTAGATGACCTTTGACGATGGCACCACCGGCGTATTCGGCCCACACCAACTGATCTTGCTGATGGTAGTGAAACAGCGTATCGCCGGAAACCTCGCCGTTGTCCGTGTTCGTGACAGAGCGGAAAAGTTTGTTGTCGTACATAGATTTACAGAGCTGGTTCCTGTTGACTCAGGCAGTGGAAACTTCCCAGTCCCCAGACAATATCGGTGGAGTCAATACCAACTACCTTACGACCGGGGAAATATGGCGTCAGGATGTCCAAGGCCCGCTGGTCATTGGTACAGCGGAACGTGGGCACAATGACCGAACCATTCGTAATCAGAAAATTGGCGTAAGAAGCGGGCAGCCGTAGTCCGTCACTCACAACCGGATTGGGCATGGGTAACTCGACAATATTAAGTTGCTTGCCATTGGGTAGGCGCATCTCGCGCAGCTCCCGGTGAATCTCCTGCAAAAATGGGTAATTGTCATCGTTGGCATTCGGCTCGTAAGCCGCAACGACGGTATCCTCGTTCACAAAGCGTACCGTATCATCGATGTGCCCGTCGGTGTCGTCACCCACGATGCCTTCCTCTACCCACAACACCTGCTGAACTCCGTAGAAATCGCAGAGGTATTTCTCGATGTCAGTCTGTGTCAGATGGCTGTTCCGGTTCTGATTAAGCAGACAGGCCCGGCTGGTCAGCACGGTTCCCGCTCCATTAAACTCCACCGAACCTCCCTCCATGACAATTCCGGGCGTTACGTAATTCAGCTTGCGGTAATGCGCAATCTCGACCGGAATCAGATCGTCACGATCGTAGGGAGGGTACTTACCCCCCCAGGCGTTGTAGCCCCAGTTGACAACCATCCGCTCGTTACGTTCCGGATTGATCAGAAAAGCGGGGCCATGATCGCGGCACCAGGAATCGTTGGTGGGGTGGGGCAGGAGCGTAATTCGGCTCATATCGGCCCCGGCCGCCAGCAGCCGCAGTTTGGCGGTCTGCATGACTATATCATTGTGCGCGTTGATGCAGACCTGTTCGCTCTCGGCAATGGTTTTAATGAACTCAATGTAGGCCGGGAACATCAGTTCCTGCCGTTCGAACGTCCAGGATGCCTCGGTATGGGGCCAACTCAGCCAGGTTGCTACGTGCGGGTGCCACTCGGCCGGAAAGAAAAAACCCTCGCGGGCGGGAATGAATTCGTTGGGATCGAGTTGAATCGATGAAGACTGCGTCATAAACGGATTGACGATTGAACAGCAAAAATACGAAATCTGACGGGCTCGGCGCGTCAATTATGGCTCAATCAGTTTTCGGATGGTATCAACGATGAGGCCCGTGAAGTCATCAATGATCAGCGAGGCACCCGTCGTGGACAGTTCGTCGTGAGTATGCGTGGTCGCCAGGGCAACAACGGGCATACCCGCCCGGAGGCCCGCTTCAATACCCGCAAAAGCATCCTCGAACACAACGCAGCGGGCGGGTTCTATACCAACCCGCTCGGCAGCAGTCAGGTATATTTCTGGGTTAGGCTTGCCGTGCTTGACCATACTGGCGTCGACAATCGCGTCAAAATACGAGCGGATCGTCAGCCCATCCAACGTAAAACCAAGGTTACTGACCGGGGCAGACGTACCAACGGCCGTACGAACATTGTCGGCTTTCAGGGCTTGCAGAAACTCAATCAGTCCCGGCGTAGGAGCCAGAAATGGTTTATACAGCTCCCGATATGTCCCTTCTTTCGCTTCGGTAAATAACTCAAGCTCGTCGGGCTGCATTGTGCGCTGGAACAGATAAGCCAGTGCATCCGCCGATACGCGTCCGTTGATGTTTGCTACGTACTGTTCCTTGCTGAGCTGATAACCATGATTATCGGCAAATTTGATCCAGGCGTTGATGTGGTAATCGGTATTGTTAACCAATACGCCGTCCATGTCAAACAGGGTAGCAAATGGAGTTGCAGGCATAGAAAGAAAGAGGATGTAGTGAAAAATTATACGTTGAAAAAGCGCACGAAGTTAGCACGCCGGTTTGTCGTTCTGCGTGGGCAAGACATCGCCCACCAGTACAGCTGCTTCGTGCAGCAGTTCCGTTGCTACCAGCTCGTCGGTGATGTCTTCAATGCGCTCGTCAACGACGTCCAGGCAGGCTTCGGCCTCGAACTCATTAGCGTTCATGCCAATCAGCAGGCGGGCCGTGTACAGCACGTTCAGCGAAAAACGCAGGGGATGCAGCTCGGGACTGTGTCGGGTTCTGATTTCGGGTTGCATGAAATCCGGAGATCTGGTGAATAAACACAAACGGCTCAGCCAATGCCGAGCCGTTCGTTAACTTAGATAGCAGCCGTGGCTCGCGTTACTGCTTCTGGAGACGAATCTGACTGGCGCAGATCCGACTGGCGCAGTTCCGACTGCCGAAAACTTTTCATGATCCAGCCACCGCCGATTACGTCGTCGCCTTCGTAGAAAACGGCAGCCTGGCCCGGTGCAATGGCCGAAACGCCTTCGTGGAAGAGTACTTCGATCTTATCGCCCGTCTGCGAGATCGTGGCGGGGGGGCCATCGTGTTTGTACCGTACCTTAGTCGTTGTCTCGATGGGCTGCTCGATGGACGCGTATTTTTGCAGGTTCAGCTTGCTCACGATCATGCCGTCCCGGTACAAATCTTTATCGACGCCCAGCACGACTTCGTTCGTGTCTTTCCGAATCTCGGTCACGAACATGGGTTGCCCAAACGCCATGCCCAGCCCTTTTCGCTGACCGATAGTATAGAATGGATACCCCTGATGTTTGCCCAGGACTTTGCCAGTGCCTTCCATCACGAAGTTGCCACCCGCTACTTCGGCTTCCAGTCCCGGTACGCGCCGTTTCAGGAAACCACGGTAGTCGTTATCAGGCACGAAGCAGATTTCGTACGATTCAGACTTCGTCACCAGCTCGATGAATCCCCGATCTTTGGCCATCTCCCGGATTTCCGATTTGCGCAGATGGCCCAACGGTAGTTTCGTACGGCTCAAGCTCTCCTGCGAAACGCCCCACAGCACGTACGACTGATCTTTCAGCGTATCGACGCCTTTCGAAATAACGTACCGGTCGTTTTCATGGCGAATATTCGCGTAGTGGCCGGTGGCAATGAATTCGCAATCGAGCCGGTCGGCCCGGCGGAGCAGCGCATCCCATTTGATGTGGGTGTTGCACAAAACGCAGGGGTTAGGCGTCCGGCCTTCGATATACTCACCCGTAAAATGGTCGATGACGTAATCGCCGAACTCATTCCGGATGTCAAGAATGTAATGAGGGAAACCCAGATTGACGGCGATGTTGCGTGCGTCGTTGATGCTGTCGAGACTGCAGCAGCCCGTCTCTTTTTTGGTCCCGCCCGACGATGCGTAGTCCCAGGTTTTCATGGTCATCCCGATGACCTCGTAGCCTTCTTCGTGTAGGAGAACGGCTGCCAGTGAAGAATCGATGCCGCCACTCATGGCGACCAGAATTCGTCCGTGTTTGCTCATAATTGATCCGACCAGGGGTCAAAGCCCTGCGATTTGCTAAAAAGATACCGTAAAGATACGGCCTAAAAAGAGAACAGCGTTCCCGGTCTGCTTAGTTTCCAAGGGCTGCCGTACCTTTGCCCAAAACACAGACTGGAGTCTACGTAGTAATTTTAGAAAACGAGTAGCTACCAGATTTAATTAGAAACGAAACGCATGCTGAAAACGCTGGTAAAAATTTCGAACGTAACAAATCTGAGCGACGCTCGCTACTGCGCCGGGATGGGGGTTGATATGCTGGGGTTTTCAATGGATGAAGATGCGCCGGACTACGTTGATCCGAAGAAATTCGAGGAAATAAAATCGTGGGTAGCCGGAATTCAGATTGTGGGCGAAACGACAGCCATCGACCCTGAACAGATTGAGCAGTTACTGGCAACCTACCAACCTGATCTTTTACAGGTTGAAGAAGCGGCCTTACTGCCCTATCTAGGTTCGTTGGGTAAGTCGCTGATTCTACGAATCGACGTGTCGCAGATTACGCTTGACCAACTGGACATGCTGGTGCATGCTGGCATTGATGGGGCTGATTACATATTGCTCGACAGCACTATGCCTGTTCATCTGGACGGTGATCTGAAGACTGCACTACAGCGCTTCGCTGCCCGCTACCCAGTCCTGCTAGGGACCGGCATTTCGATCAATAACGTGCACGACCTACTAAACGAACTGCCCGTCAAGGGAATCGCACTACGGGGGGGCGAGGAAGAACGACCTGGTAACAAGGAGTTCGGCGAATTAATGGACATTCTTGAAGCGATAGAGGAAGAATAGGAGGGATGGGACTGGGAATTTGGGCGCGGGGAGAGGGGTAAAGGGTTTGCTAATCTTGTAGGGGTTTCATTAGGTGGTGAAGCTGGCTTAGTTTACCGCTATCTACCGCACCCAGCCCCCTCCTCAAACAGGAGGGGGAGAAAAAAGATCACTCTGTATGTTTACCCCCTGTTTGAGGAGGGGCTGGGCGGGGCGGCCCGCGACGGTGATAAGAACGAAATCCCTACAAGATTAGGAGGGGTCGGGGCGAAGGGCTGGGGCTGGTTCTAGAGTTAGCCACTTATTACCTCTCTGTTCTCCTATCCACTTACCCCATACCTTCAGCTCCACGCCATAATCCCGCTACTATGCATTACCTACTATCATTGAAAACACACATCCATCCAGATGCGCGTCCACTCTTCCAAATCCGTGTAAAGAACAAAGACAGGTGCTGTAGGTTTACATCAGTTTAAACGACCAGGGAACTGGTTAAACGCTATGACACAACGATTAGAACGCATTGCCGACGAGGCTATGGTTGGTGGTGTTGCAGCCGGATTGGCTCGCTATTTTGGCTTAAATCGCACATTGGTGCGGCTTATTTTTCTGATTGGAATACCTTTACCGGGTTTCCCGGCCTTCGTGATTTATATTATCTTGTGGATCGTGATGCCGAAACAGGCCCACGGTGCATCCGTTTATCAATCTTCCGCCTACGCAAATCCTTTCTTCACAATGAATCCTTATAATCCGAATCGACCTGCTTCTCCTGACCGCAGCATCATTGGTGGTATTGTCCTGATCGTACTGGGCGTTCTGTTCCTCCTCGATCGCTATTTCGACATTGATCCTGGTGATCTGTGGCCGTTCGTACTGATCGCTATTGGCTTATGGCTGATTTTTCGCGATCGCATCAAACCGCCGTATAATCCCAACGATACGTACAAACCCAACGATAATACGCCACCCAGCTCGCTTTAGCCATGAAACCACGTAACGGATTATTCTGGGGTATATTTCTGCTGACGCTGGGCATTCTTTTCCTGGCGCGCCGAAACGACTGGCTGGACGTAAACTGGCATACTCTGGTCGATTTTTGGCCAGCACTGCTAATCCTGGCTGGTGTAAACGTGATTCTGGAGCGTCGGGACAACCCAGCCGCTTTTGTCACAACGGTTATGCTGGCTGTGGCTGTACCAGTTACGTTATTCGGTCTCTTTTCGCCTAACCGGGATCGGTCTGAGTACAGTTTCCGCTGGAATCAGGATGAGAACGATGACGATGCCAATTCGGACGAGGAAGAGTCTGACTCCGATGATGAAGACACTGACGGCGACTACCAGTCTGAACGGAATAAGCGTCGGCTGGAAGGCGATGAGGTAAAAACGAATACGTTTGCTGAGCCCATGCAGGAAGACACGCGCGAAGCCGTTTTCAAATTGGCGGGTGGAGCGGGGCGATTCATCATCAGCGATCCGTCCAGCGAACTCATCAAAGTCAACACACGTAACAGCATTGGCAATTACTCGATGTCAGTGGAGCGCGATCCAACAACGCGCATTCCAACGATCGAGCTGATGCCAACGAAAGAAAATCAGACGATTGATCTAAAGGACGGCAACTACGAAAATCGGGTTGATGTCCATCTCAACACCAAACCTGTCTGGACAATGGACGTGGGATTGGGAGCCGGTCAGGGAGAACTGGACCTGAGTGCCTATGCGGTTAAACAACTGAAGGTTGAAGGCGGAGCCATTGATATTGATCTAAAACTGGGCGCGAAAGCTGATCAGGCGGATGTGAAGCTGGACGTGGGCGCCGCGTCGGTAACCATACGGGTGCCGAAAGAGGTAGGCTGCAAAATCAAGAAAGATGGTGCCCTAAATCTGAATAAGCTCGATGATTTCACCGACGTTGGTGGAGGTGAATACCTGAGCCCTGGTTATGATGCTGCGAAGAAGAAAATGCTGATTCGCTTCGATGGTGGTATCTCCAGCTTCAAAGTAGTTCGGTACTAATTGTTTCTCCTAGAGTAACGTAAAACCCCGCCCAGTAGATCTGGAGCGGGGTTTTACGTTACTAGGTTATGCCAGCCAAGACGCTTATCCGAAGGAGAAAGCTTAATCGTTCGGATTGTTGAGTCGATTAAGCAGCATTTTGTTGAAATACTGCTCCGTCTTATACAACTCTGTCAACTGGCCTGGACTGATTACTTTCAGAAATTGGGACATGTATTCCTCATCCAGATCGGCCAGTTTCTGTTTCGTTGCGTTCATCTCACGAAGTCCGTTAACCAACTGGTTGTCGTTCATGCCGGTTCGCGCCGGATCGTTGTTCAATTGCCGGATTCGCCGGTTTAACTCCTGCTTCTTGGCGTTGTATTCGTTGTAAACCGCCCAGAATTGCGGAGCCTGATTCGTCGTCAGGTTAAGCCGGTTCGTGATCAATCCAATCTTTGCGGATTCTATTTTCTGGCGACCTCCTGGGTCGTTCTGCGCACTGGCCATGTGAACGGTCAAGAGCAAACCCAGCGCCATACCCATCCATGCGTGTCTCATTGTCGTAAAAGTTGCCATCTACTAATCAGGAACCTATATTCTGCGTATTAGTTAGGTTCTGTTCCTCAATAAGCCGCTGGATATCTGCCGGGGCTACGTTAAGAAACTGAATCGCCGTAGTATCACTACCAAGCGAGGAGTGAATTTGTTGCATGTCGGCCAGTTCGTACGGGTCAACTCCCTGATCGTCAAGGTAAGCCGCAATGACATCGTCGCTTACGCCCGCCAACGCTTCATCGCCCAGCGATTCCTGCCGCTGCGGTAATGTTTGCCATACCAGAACGGCGATCAGGCTGGCTCCCGCCAGCGAGGCCACCGTCCGTTGCCACGACCAGCTTACGGAAAAAGCTGGTTTCGGTTTCCGCGTCACTCGCTCCTGAACCCGCGAGGGCAACTGGTCAAAGTAACCTTCCGGGACCGTAAATGGCTGTTGCCGAAGCGGATGCTCGGAAGGCAGTTCGTCTAGTCTGAAGGGATTGTTTTCGTTCATAATCTATCGGGCACAAGTCACACTGTTTGCCTTCTTCCTGATTTGACAACTGGAGAAAGCCGGGGTTTAATTGGTTGTGTCTGTTTTCGTTAGATAGTCCTCAATTTTTTTGACCGCAAAGTGATACGAAGCTTTTAAGGCACCCACCGACGTACCGGTAATTTCCGCAATATCTTCGTATTTCATATCATCGAAGTACTTCATGTTGAATACCAGCCGCTGTTTATCGGGCAGTTTTAACAATGCCTTCTGTAACTTAATCTGTACGTCCTCGCCACTGAGTTCGTTGCCGGATGTTACGTAGTCAGCGTTGGTTTCCAGCTTCTCCATCAGCTCGCCTTCTACGTCGCCAATGGGCAGAAAAAAGCGACGACGTTTCTTGTTCAGGAAGTTCAGACACTCGTTGGTCGCAATGCGATATATCCACGTATATAACTGACTATCACCCCGGAACTGTTCCAGACTGTTCCAGACTTTTATGAACGTTTCCTGCACCAGGTCGTCGGCATCATCGTGGTCGATGACCATCTTGCGGATATGCCAGTAAATTTTCTGCTGGTACTTGCGCACCAGCAGATTGAAGGCATAATTCCGGCTCGACGGGTCGCGGTATTTAGTGAGGATTTCTTCGTCAGTCATTGTCAATCAAATGGAACTGGCAATGGGCAGTTCTCGTCTGTCGGCGGGGGACAGTTTGTCCCTGCCGTAATCATGGCGCTATTTTCGTGCCATGACCTTTTTCACCGATTCAACGATTTTGTCGGCCGTCAGGCCGTATTTCTCCATCAGCTGATCAGGAGTACCGCTTTCACCGAACGTATCGTGGACGCCCACCATCTCCAGCGGAGCCGGGTAGTTACGGGCCAGGACCTGCGCTACGCTGTCGCCCAGACCGCCGTTCAGCATGTGTTCTTCGGCTGAAACGGCACAACCCGTTTTCTTCACCGATGCCAGAATCGCTTCTTCGTCTAACGGTTTAATTGTGTGAATATTGATGATGTCGGCTTCAATTCCTTCCGCAGCCAGCATTTCGCCCGCTTTGATGGCTTCCCAAACCAGGTGCCCCGTAGCAAAGATGGATACGGCGGTGCCTTCGTTGATTTGCCACGCTTTTCCGATCTCGAATTTCTGATCGGCAGGCGTAAAGACGGGAATGACCGGACGACCAAAACGCAGATAAACCGGACCTTCGTGCTCGGCAATAGCGAGGGTCGCGGCTTTAGTCTGATTGTAATCGCAGGGATTGATAACGGTCATGTTGGGCAGCATTTTCATCATGCCCAAATCTTCCAGAATCTGGTGCGTTGCGCCATCTTCACCCAGCGTAACACCCGCGTGTGATGCGCAGATTTTTACGTTCTTGTTCGAATAGGCTACTGACTGGCGAATCTGGTCGTATACCCGGCCCGTCGCGAAGTTGGCGAACGTAGTCGCGAAGGGGATAAAACCGCCAATGGTCAGGCCAGCCGATACGCCGATCATGTTGGCTTCGGCGATACCGCACTGCACAAACCGCTCAGCGTTTTCTTTGATAAACGTCTCCAGCTTAAGCGAACCTGCCAGATCGGCCGTCAGGGCGACGACTTTCGGGTTTGAGCGGCCCAGTTCAGCAATGCCCGCGCCGAAGCCCGAGCGTGTGTCTTTCTTCTCTGTGTATTCGAATTTTTTCATGTTTCTTAGTCAGTTCGCCGAAGCGAGGGTTTGCAATTTTGTTAGAAAATAATGGGCACTTGGACAATTCGGATGCGCAGCCGCCCGCTCGATGGAGAAGCCGTGCCGTTGCATATCTCTGGCCAGAAGCACTTTACTTTTTCGATAACGAGCAAATCGTCTGGCTACTCTGCCCATATCGATAATCGTCGTAATCGCATCATCATCGTGCTCTGGCAAATCGATTTCTGCTGTAACGCCAAGAAATGAACTTAGTGCTTGCGAGTCAGCCAGATACCAGTTTTCGAATTCTTTGACTGCTACAATTACTGTTTGATTTGGTGCTGAGTTAATCTGTTGCTTTGTCAGCGTGATACAAGCATCTGCGTCCAAATCAACCAGAACAATGATCCGCTCGGCCCCTCGGTCAAGAAGAATCTTTCGGTGCTTATTTATTCGCTCGGCCTCGTATTCCTTTTTGCCGCCAGCCTGCGTTACGCCAACCAGCTCAAGATTATGCTGAGCAATAAATTGGCGGAAATCTACTGTATCGAGAATGAATGGTTCGGATTCTCCTTCGCAGATGATACCCAGCTTTACCACGGTATACCCCCTCCAAGAGCATTGGAAAGCCACGCTTCGTCCATTGGCAGATCATGCAAATTCATTCCCTTTACCTGTTTGATCTGTGTAGCACCGTCCCGTTTATCAACCAAAACGATCTCTTCCGTAGTCAATTGAGAAACCAGTGATTGCGAGTGCGTATTCAACCAGATGAAATGACCAAACTCTTCGCAGGCGTAGCGACAGAGGTTGACAAACTCAGAAATGACTTTAGGATTGAGACCGTTTTCGGGTTCTTCAATACACAAAAACTGTGGTTGATCACTCTGGTAAATAGCAGTAAGCAAGGCTAAAATGTTGTACGTACCGTCAGAGATTAAGTCTTTTGTGAAGTATCCAGAAGATGAAACTTCAAACCAACGTAGTTCGTCTCTGTCGTCTATCTCCACTGCCTTAAAACTAGGAACGAATAATTCAAGCCACTCAAAAATCTCTTCTTTAAGTATGGAGTTAGTCAAAATCCGCTTTAATACTTTTTCAAGATTTGACGCCGATAAAGACAAACGCCGATCATCGTTAAAAGCTAACTTAACTAAGTTATCTCTTCTAATAAAAATCCGGTAGAAGCTGTTGAAGTATTGCAGATAGGCAGAAGACTTTTTTTGTTGAGGAGTCAGAGTTGTTTCCTCCTCGTTGATTATTTCACCGCTATCATCAAAACTTTCTTCAGAGTAAGAGTAGGATAGGTTGAATTTCTCTAGATCTAACTCATAAGAAAATTTCTTGTCTAAATCTTGCCTTCTCGAGAAATTACCGAAGCCACCAAACAAACCTGTAGCAGTACCGATAGAAGTGCTGTATCGTAAATTCACAAACTCCAAAGCCTCGAAAATATTCGACTTGCCGGAACCGTTGGGGCCGACAAAGACCGTGAACGGATTTGGCTCGATGAGCTCGATCCGTTCTATGGATTTGAAATTTTCGATGACTAAGCGTTGGATCTTCATGACTAACTCGTGGCGTTACGTCTCCTGTCTTACGTCTTGCCTCTTTTTTCTAAAGAACTAATAATCAGAGTACCCTACTGACAGCGGCAACTGATTCATAGCCTGCTGCACTTGCTCGGCATTAGGCGCGACGCCATGCCATTTGTAGTTGCCCACCATATAATCGACGCCGTAACCCATTTCGGTATGCATCAGAATCAGGGTTGGAACGTCGGGATTTTCCTGCGCTTTTTTCAGCGTCCGGATAACGTCGTTCATGTCGTTGCCCTGCATCTCGTCGATGTGCCAGCCAAACGCCCGGTATTTTGCCGCCAGGTCGCGGTTGTCATTGACGTATTCCGTTTTGCCGTCGATCTGCGCGAGGTTGTAATCAATAACGGCGGTCAGGTTGCCCAGCTTTTTGTTGGGGGTAAACTGAGCCGCTTCCCAGACCTGGCCTTCCTGCTGTTCGCCATCGCCCATCAGGACGTAAACGTGTTTGTCGTCACCGTTCAGTTTTTTGGCATAAGCAGCACCAGCGGCTACTGACAAACCTTGCCCCAGCGAACCCGATGCGATCCGAACGCCTGGTAGGTGTTCAGCCGTAGTAGGGTGGCCCTGCAACCGGCTGTCCAGCTTCCGGAATGTAGCGAGTTCCGCAATTGGGAAATAGCCCGCCCGCGCCAGTACAGAGTAGAAAACCGGCGAGATGTGTCCGTTCGAAAGGAAGAAAATGTCTTCGTCGATGCCATCCATGTCGAAAACGGGTTTGCCATCGGCGTCCATTTTGCGACGCATGACGTCAAAATATAGACCTACCAGAAAATCGGTACAGCCTAACGAACCGCCTGGGTGGCCGGAGTTAACGGCGGCTACCATGCGGACGATATCCCGCCGAACGGCGGTTGCAATCTGTTCGAGTTGTTGAATTTCCATAATCAGATCAGGTACGGATGCCTACGTCCGTATCGGGTTACTTCAAGGGTGAGAAAAGCGGATCAGGCTCCGCATTACGTTAGTTTAAAAGCTGTTCAGCGTGCTGCTTAGTATCGATTTTGGTAATAATCTCAGCAATATTACCATTTTCGTCAATGACGAAGGTCGTTCGGACGATGCCCATGAATTTACGGCCGTACATCGATTTTTCCTGCCAGACGCCGTAAGCCGTCACGATCTGCTGATCCGTATCGGCAATCAGTTTAAAGGGGAGGTTATGTTTGCCGATGAATTTCTGGTGCGAGGCCGCATCATCGGTGCTTACACCGAGTACTTCAAACCCCGCCGATTTTAAAGCTTCATAATTATCTCGTAAGCTACAGGCCTGGGCCGTACAACCTGGTGTATCGTCTTTGGGGTAAAAATACAGGACTACTTTTTGGCCCCGAAAGTCAGACAGGCTAATTGGCTGTTCGTTCTGGTCGGTGCTGGTGAAGTTAGGGGCTGGATCGCCAACAGATAAGCTCATAGGAATTGAAAGAAAATTCTCCGGGAATAATACCGATTTGAGAGGATGGATTAACGTCTTCGGCGGCTTTTGGGTGTGGCTTTTTTCTTGACCACGGCCGGCTTCTCACCAATAATTTTACTGGCCGAACCAACGTTGCCAACCCGGTCTTTTACCTGAACCAAAACTTCATCGCCAATTTCGAACGGCGTTTCCGGGTCCAGTTTATCTGACCAGAGTAGCGCACGTTTGTAGTCGTACTGCATCAGCACCCACTCGCCGTTGATAAATGCCCGGAAGTCGGCAATGCCCGACAGGTTATCCCGGATACGGGCCGTTATCCCGGCGGGCGTAGCACTTAGAATCTCAACCGTCGGCGGGGTCGCGTCAGTAATTAACTGAAAACGTCCCAGCGACCGGGTCTTAAATTCAATCCGTCCTTTGTTCCATTTACCGCCCACAAAACTTGGTCGGCCACCACTCACCCAATAGGCTTTGGTGCGCATGGTGTCGATAGCGATGGGGTAGTTGGGCGTATGTTCGATGGTCAGAAAATCATTCAGGGGAATAATCGATTGATTGACTTCCAGACCGCCACCCGGCATGGGACGCATGCTCAGATGCAACGTATCGAACAGCGTTTTGGGGCTAAACTCCAGTCGGTTGCCGCCGTCAGTCACCGTTTCAGCCTTGCCCGGATAAACCTGTTGCTTAAAATACGTCCGCACCGATCGCTGACCAAAAACGATTGAGTCAGGCAGCGCTTTTCGTAAATCCATTAAGTAGACAGCCTGATTATTTTTAGCGTAGCTGGCGGGTAGATCCGTCGACGTGCGACCAACAAAAAGCTTGGCTACGGGCGGATTCGTTGCTGACACATTTTTGACTGTCAGTTTCAGTACATTCTCGTCCGTTATGACCGTCGCTGTCGGTTGCCCGGTAACAGGAGCGGGAGCCGGCGCTACGGTCTCCTCGTCGTCCTCCGAAGCCAGCAGTGAATCGGCCTGTAAGGCTGGCGTTGGTGTCGCAGCTGTTTCGGGCTGGATGGTAAACGTTAATTGAGCCGATTGGTCGAACGCATCAAAAAGGGTTAGCGTAACCTGGTGGGGTTTGCCGTCCAGCAGCGGTAAACGGCCCCGGTAGGCTGCGTTGCTGGGCAGTTTGTACAGATTCAAAATGTTGCCATCGGCAATGTAACCTCGGTGGTAACGCTGGCCGGTAGTCTGCTCGACTTCGTAGTTTTCGTGCAGGTTCATGTACCGGGTCTGCTCATTCGGAAAACTGTTCATGTTGTAGGCAAACACTTCCCGCCCGTCGAGCTTAATTTCCAGACAACTAATCCCATTTCGGTACGGCGAGCCACTGGTTTTGTCATAGGCCAGCACTTCCATACCGATCAGGCCTGACGCCGTAATCGGCTGCGTAATGACATACGTACCGTCGGGCCGGCGCGTCGGGACGAGACTAATCCGTTGGTACTCGCCATTAATCCGGGATGTAGACGTCATCGTCTTCAGGGCTACTCGCTCGAAATAGGGCGGAACCTCGTCTTTAATTTCGGGAAAGCCGTATAGCAGCGGGTTGATCAGATTGTCGTTAGCGTCGCGCACTTCAAAATGCAGGTGCGGACCTCCCGAGCCGCCCGTATTACCCGATGCTGCAACCACGTCCCCTTTTTTTACCGGGAACTGATCAGGTTTGAAACGCAGATCAATCTCGAACGTTTTGCGGGCGTATTGTTGCGCCCGTAGGTACGAGCCAAGCGTGTCGTTCAGTGTTTTCAGGTGACCGTAAACCGTTGTTAGCCCGTTGGGATGCTTGATGAAAATTACGTTGCCGTAACCACCCGTAAACACGGCAATGCGCGACACGTACCCATCCGCGGCCGCGTGAACATCCAGCCCTTCCCGGCCGCCCGTACGAATGTCGATGCCGGCGTGAAAGTGATTGGGCCGGAGATCGCCCATACCCCCCGAAAGCGAGTTGAGGTTACCTGGCATGATGGGAAATAAAAAATAACCGGGTGGTACCATCGAGCCTGCCAGCTTGCTGGACGGAACGACAGGGGTGTTCCCCGGCGACTGAGGTGGTGTACCGGTCTGAGCAAAGGCGAACCCAAGGCTAAGCCAGCCAAGTATCAGACTATAAACTACTAATCGTTTCAAAAGCAATGGATTTGGCGTGATGGAGACGTAACGAATACTGACTATTTTACGTCAACCTCCAGCATTTTTCGGTCTTCGATGTAAGCAGTGAGTCGGTCGCCAATCTGTACGGGGCCGACCCCTTTTGGCGTACCGGTGAACAGAATATCGCCCTGTTGCAGCAGGAAATATTTTGAAACGAACGAGATCAGGTAGTCAATTTTGAACAGCATCAGGCTGGTGTTGCCCAGTTGCCGGGTTTCGCCGTTGAGATCCAGCCTAAAGTTCAGATTCTGTAGATCGGCAAAATCGGTTTTGGGAATAAAACCGGAAATAGGCGCGGAGCCATTGAATCCTTTAGCCAGTTCCCAGGGAAGCCCTTTCGCTTTCAGCTTACTCTGCACGTCACGGGCGGTAAAATCAACCCCGATGCCGATTTCGTCGTAATATTTGTGCGCGAATTTTTCGTCAATGTTCTTACCAACCCGGTTGATCTTTACCAAAACCTCAACTTCGTAATGAATATCGTTCGAGAAGCTGGGGTAAAAAAAAGGCTCATTTTTTAGAGGAATCGCCGTTTCGGGTTTCAGAAAAATGACCGGGTCATCGGGCTGTTCATTGTTAAGTTCCTGAATATGTTCGACGTAATTACGGCCTACGCAAATGATTTTCATATTGGTGAAAGCTGGGAAAGCCTGCGGTCGTGCGAACGATCGTCAGTTTTCCAACTGCTGATTAAACGATTGAGACTGTCGCAAATCTAAGGCTTAAAGACAGCTTGGCAGAACCCGTACGGGAAAATTTAAACAAATTCGAGTCCTTCCGGGTCATCTACAGACAGAAAACCATTCCAGATAAATAAGCAGGAGAAAATGAAAAAAGCACTTATAAGCATGCTGGTCTTGGGCATCGCAATCAGTGGTTGCGAACGAGTCCCGATTACCAATCGTCGGCAACTTACGTTTGTACCGAATGATCAAATGCTGGCCCTGAGCAACACGCAATACAAGCAGTTCATTGACACCAGTACCGTAGTACGTAACAGCGATGCTGAAATGGTAAGACGGGTTGGTATGCGGATTCGGCAGGCCGTGGAAAAATACATGAACGAAAATGGCTATGCCAAACGACTCGAAGGGTTTAGCTGGGAGTATAACCTGGTGCAAAGCCCGCAGGTGAACGCTTGGTGTATGCCTGGAGGCAAGATCGTGGTGTATACGGGAATTCTACCCTACACTAAAAATGAGGCTGGTCTGGCCACGGTAATGGGACACGAAGTATCACATGCCATTGCTGAACACGGGAATGAGCGAATGAGCGAAAGCTTGGTTGCCAACGGGCTGCTTCAGGTAGGTCAGGTTTACGCCGGATCGCAAGCGCAACAAAGCTCAACGACCCGGGCGTTACTGATGCAGGCCGTAGGGGCTTCGCTGCCCGCAGCGTACCAGCTCGGACGGGCGTTGCCACACGGCCGGAATCAAGAGTTGGAGGCCGACCATCTGGGATTGATCTTTATGGCGATGGCAGGGTATGACCCACGGGAAGCTGTGCCGTTCTGGCAGCGTATGGCGCAGGCGGGTGGCGGAAATAAACCCCCCGAGTTTTTATCAACGCACCCTTCGGATCAGCGCCGGATTAACGATCTGCAAAAGCTGATGCCTGAAGCGTTGAAATTTTATGCGAAACGCTAGTCGCTACCTACCCCAATAGTAAAAAGGGAAGCCTCACATGAGGCTTCCCTTTTTACTATTGGGATTATCAAGAAAAATAACGGAATTACAGATTGGCTACCACTTGACGTACTTTCTCGGCTGCTTCTTTCAGCTCAACCGCCGACTGTACTTTCAGGCCTGATTCGTCGATGATCTTAGCACCTTCGGCTGCGTTGGTACCTTGCAGACGAACAATGATCGGAACTGGGATATCACCAATGGCCTTGTAGGCTTCAACGACGCCCGTTGCTACGCGGTCACAACGAACGATACCACCGAAGATATTGATCAGGATAGCTTTTACGTTCGGGTCTTTCAGAATGATCCGGAAACCAGCTTCAACCGTTTTCGCGTTAGCGCCACCTCCTACGTCCAGGAAGTTGGCAGGCTCACCGCCCGACAGTTTGATGATGTCCATCGTAGCCATCGCCAGACCTGCACCATTTACCATACAACCGACGTTACCGTCCAGTTTTACGTAGTTCAGGTCGTTGGCCGATGCTTCTACTTCGAGGGGATCCTCTTCAGCGACGTCGCGCAGACTTGCCAACTCTGGATGACGGTACAAGGCGTTGTCGTCCAGGTTCACTTTTGCATCAACCGCCAGAATTTTGTTGTCCGACGTTTTCAGAACCGGGTTGATCTCGAACATGGCTGCATCGGTTTCAACGTACGCTTTGTAAAGCGAGGTTACGAATTTAACCATCTCTTTGAAGGCTTCGCCTTCCAGGCCCAGTCCGAATGCTACTTTACGTGCCTGGAACGGTTGCAGACCAACGGCCGGATCAATCCATTCCTTAACGATTTTTTCGGGCGTGTTCTCGGCAACTTCTTCAATGTCCATACCGCCTTCGGTGCTGGCCATGATGACGTTGCAGGCTTTAGACCGGTCGAGCAGGATGCTGAGGTACATCTCTTTCGGCTCTGACGCACCAGGGTAGAAAACATCCTGAGCTACCAGAACCTTGTTTACTTTGCGGCCTTCAGGACCCGTCTGGTGGGTAACCAGTACGTTGCCGATCAGGTTTTTGGCAATATCCCGGACTTCATCAACGGATTTGGCCAGGGCAACACCCCGCTGTTCTGAGCCGACAACTTTGCCCTTACCGCGTCCGCCCGCGTGGATTTGTGATTTAACGACCACAAATTTAGACCCAGACTGCGCCATAATCTGTTTGGCGGCTTCTACGGCTTTCTCGGGTGACTCGGCTACAATGCCTTCCTGAATACGTACGCCGTACTTCTTCAGAATTTCTTTACCCTGATACTCGTGTATGTTCATGACAACTGCAACAAGGAGTGTTGGAAATCGTATTTTTGTGGGCAAAGTAAGTGAATTATCTCGGCTTTGTCGTAGCTGAGGAGCACTTTGTCCGATAGTCGATGGTCTTTCGGGCTCCGGCACATCATTATAAATCAATTTACGCTTGTCTCTTCTTAAAACTACCGCCCTGCGCCGGCAATACGGCGAACTACCTGTTCTGAAAGGAATTGATCTGACTGTTGAGCCGGGAGAAGTGGTGTCTATCGTTGGCGCATCGGGAGCCGGGAAGACGACTCTGCTGCAAATTCTGGGAACGCTTGACCGCCCGGATTCCGGCGAACTACACATCGCTGGTGAGAACGTATTTGCCTTGAATGACCGACAACTGGCTCGTTTTCGAAATGAGCAAATCGGGTTTGTTTTTCAATTTAATAATCTACTGCCCGAATTCACGGCGCTGGAAAACGTCTGTTTGCCTGGGTATATCGCGAAGAAGGACGAGAAGGCGGTCCAACAGCGAGCGGAATCGCTCTTAACGACACTTGGTCTTTCGCATCGGTTCGATCATTTACCCTCGCAAATGTCTGGGGGAGAGCAGCAGCGGACAGCTGTGGCGAGAGCGCTCATCAATGAACCGGCTATTGTTTTTGCCGATGAACCCAGCGGAAATCTGGACTCACATAACGCCGAAGAGCTGCATCAACTTTTCTTCCGGCTTCGAGATGAGTTTGGGCAAACATTCATTATCGTTACGCATAATGAAGCGTTGGCTGCCCTAGCGGACCGCACGGTAACTATTCGTGACGGAGTCATAATTTAAGTACAAGTACTCAAAAAAGAGCCAAATGTTTTGAGAATTTAAATTTTTAATGCTCTGTAAATCAGAGTATTAAAAATTTTGAGTAAAAATTTATTTAGGTAGCGAATTAAATTTCAGGATTTTTGTTTTATAATTGTATCGAAAAGAAAAGTTTTTCATAACGTTGAGTAAATCAGAAAGCCAAGAGGGTATCTCGCTTGGCTTTTTTTATTGCCCTTTTTTTAGACTTCTCTACTTAACTAAGGCAGATAGATCCGTAGGTAACGCATTTATAAGTAATAGATTGATAATACTTTCTTCTGGGAGGTACAAAAAAAATACCCGGCCGTTGGACCGGGTATTTTTTGTATGAAGCGTTGGCTTACATCATGCCGCCCATGCCACCGCCGTGCATACCAGCAGCACCGCCACCGGCTGGAGCTTCTTCTGGTTCATCAGCGATCACACATTCGGTCGTCAGCAGCAGACCTGCGATCGACGCTGCGTTTTCCAGCGCCAGACGGGTTACTTTCTTCGGATCGATAACACCAGCAGCGAACAGGTCTTCGAACGTATCGTTTTTGGCGTTGTAGCCAAAACCGCCCTGACCGTCTTTCACTTTGTTCACGATAACCGAACCTTCGCCACCAGCGTTGGCAACGATCGTGCGCAGAGGAGATTCCAGAGCAACACGGATGATGTTAACACCGGTTTTTTCGTCTTCGTTGATCGTGTTAACGTTGTCCAGAGACGAGATCGCCCGGATCAGGGCAATACCACCACCCGTTACGATACCTTCTTCAACGGCAGCACGAGTTGCATGCAGTGCATCGTCAACGCGGTCTTTCTTTTCTTTCATTTCTACTTCGGTAGCAGCACCGATGTAGAGGATAGCTACACCACCCGACAGTTTCGCCAGACGCTCCTGCAGTTTCTCACGGTCGTAATCCGACGTCGTGTTTTCGATCTGCGCTTTGATCTGGTTAACCCGGCCCGTGATGTCTTCTTTCTGACCAACACCGTTAACGATCGTGGTGTTGTCTTTGTCGATCAGGATTTTTTCAGCCTGACCTAAGTAATCGATCGACGCGTTTTCCAGTTTGAAACCGCGCTCTTCGCTGATTACCTGACCGCCGGTCAGGATAGCGATATCTTCCAGCATAGCTTTCCGACGGTCGCCAAAACCAGGAGCTTTCACGGCGGCAACTTTCAGCGCACCCCGGATTTTGTTAACCACCAGCGTAGCCAGTGCTTCACCATCAACATCTTCAGCGATGATCAGCAGGGGACGGCCGGTTTGAGCAACCTGCTCCAGAACGGGCAGCAGCTCTTTCATCGACGATACTTTCTTTTCCGAGATCAGGATAAACGGACGGTCCAGATCAACCTCCATTTTCTCTGTGTTCGTGACGAAGTAAGGCGACAGGTAACCGCGGTCGAACTGCATACCTTCAACGGTTTTAACTTCCGTTTCGGTACCACGAGCTTCTTCAACCGTGATAACACCTTCTTTACCTACTTTCTTCATGGCTTCGGCGATCATGGTGCCGATTTCTTCGTCGTGGTTAGCCGAGATTGTAGCTACCTGCGCGATTTTACCGAAATCATCACCAACGGTTTGTGCCTGTTCAGCCAGATTCGCCGTTACTGCCGAAACTGCCTTTTCAATACCCCGTTTCAGATCCATTGGGTTGGCACCAGCGGCTACGTTTTTCGCACCGATCGAGTAGATCGCCTGCGCCAGAACGGTAGCAGTGGTCGTACCGTCACCAGCTGAATCAGCTGTTTTCGACGCTACTTCTTTTACCAATTGAGCGCCCATGTTTTCCATGGCGTCTTTCAGTTCGATTTCTTTAGCAACCGTTACACCATCTTTGGTGATGGCTGGCGAGCCGAATTTTTTGTCCAGAATTACGTTCCGGCCTTTAGGGCCCAGGGTTACTTTCACCGCGTCGGCCAGGGTGTCAACACCCTTCTTAATACGCTCGCGGGCTTCGGTATCGAAGAAAATTTTCTTAGCCATTGTTCTGTTAATCGTTTTGGATTACAAAAAACGCTGCGTCTCCTAGGGAGCGCAGTTAGAATTAAAGAATTGCGAAAATGTCAGATTCGCGCATGATGAGGTACTCTTTTCCGTCTACGGTGATTTCCGTACCAGCGTATTTGCCGTACAGTACCGTATCGCCCACCTGAACCGTCAGTGGCTCATCTTTCTTACCTGCACCAACGGCTACGACCGTACCGCGCTGGGGTTTTTCCTTTGCCGTATCAGGGATGATGATCCCGAACGAGGTTTTTTCTTCTGCCGGAGCGGCTTCTACCAGCACCCGGTCGGCCAGCGGTTTCACGTTCACTTTAACGCTTTCCGTTTCTGCTACCATGATTGAGAGTTGATTAAGGTTACTATTTTTTGTTTGGTTCGTTACACGACATTCTCCCGTTGCCAATTACTGTGCCAACTGCTGACTCTGTCATAATTACCGATTTTTGGCTGACATTTTGCAGGTCTTTAGCTTAGGAGTACTTCGTGTGGTACGAGACTAGATTTTGCGAATAGAATTTGGTTGTACCTGCTGCTTTCTTTAGATTGATAAATCGTTTTGGTAATACAACCTGTCCAATTGCCTCATGAAAAAATTGACGTCCGATTGGTTCACGCAAAACTGGCTTGATGCCGAGTACCAGAAATATGTCGTAATGGCATATCTCCAATCTGTTAAACAGAACTTTACGGCTAACAAACTAGTACCGGATTTGCCTGATTTACAAGATCATTACGAAGCTGGTGTCCGTTTTTCGCGGGGCAAAGGTACGCTAAATGCCGCGTTTCCCAAGCGAATCAGTCGAGTAACTGGGCCGCCCCCCCGGATTGAGTACAAATCCGAAAATACGGACGACCCGCTGCTGGCAGAGATCGATACGGTTATCAATTTCGCGTTACCACGCTTTCAGACAATGGTTTCAGAAGGGAAACAACGCTGGACCGATATTGCCGGTAAACTGACACTGGAACCTATTGGGCTCATGCCCCTTCACCCCGCTGAAGGGTATCTGCTGGTTCACACAACCAGTGGCTCCGAAACGCACGTTTACTCGTTTGCTATTACGTTCTACTCTGATCAGGAGCCGGGCGGTCGTATGGTTCGTCTGAATTATGTGGAAGCTGTACGTAAAGGACTGGCCACTACGTTCGAGAATATAAAACTTGATCTGATTCGACGGCATCGGCACCTGCCTAACCCTGCCACGTTCATGCTCGAAAGCCAGCAGACCTATCCTGTACAGGAAACGTTGCTACCCATTGCTCGTCAGCTATTGGCACAGGCTGTCGCCTGACCAGGTATTAAACAACGAAGCCGCGCCAGTACTGGCGCGGCTTCGTTGCGTATCGAAAAAGATCTTATTTCTGTGGGGTCAGTGCCGACGTTGACGCACCTGGCGATTGAGCGCCGGGAGCAGCCTGGCTAGGAGCAGCACCCGTAGCCGCGCTAGGCGCCGGCGTTGGAGCCGCTGCGCCTGGAGTCGGGGCAGCGGCTCCGGGTAACGTCTGGGTTTGAGCGCGGTCAACGTTTACGCTGTTAATACCACCTCCCTGAGTACGGTCGACCAGCATGTACGAAGCCAGTGACAGGACCATCAGACCAATACCCAGTCCCCAGGTGATTTGCTCCAACAGATCAGTCGTTTTCTTAACGCCCATCAGCTGATTAGAGCCAAGACCGCCAAACTCACCCGTTAAACCACCACCTTTAGAATTTTGAACAAGCACGATTAAAATCAACAGGACTGTAATGATGCAAATGATGACAATAGTTGCCGTTATCATGAAAAAAGGTTCTAAATAATTCGTTTAATGCCTTGTGTTGGATAGAAGCAGCTAATCAGTTGCTTGAGCTGGTTCGCGTCACTTCTATTTCAGCTATTTTTGCCGCAAAGTACGCTTCTTTTGCCGGATTTTTAACTATCAATTGCTGATAGATTTCAATGGCTTTATCTGCTTTTCCTTGTTTTAGCAAAATTTTGGCGAAAGTTTCGGTTACCAGACCGCCGTTGGCTGGTTTACTGCGTTTCGTCAAATCTTCCTGATCGAAGGGTTCGCCCGGTTTTAATCCCACGCGGGAGATACTGGGTTCTGATCGAATAAAGTTGTCGATAAGATCAAACTGCTGTTGCCGCTTCTTCACAAGCATGTCGGGCTCAACGAGCGCCGGTTCGGCCGTGGCAATCTGGGTAAGGCCTTCCTGGAGTTGGGTCTCGGCTAAGGTTGGGTCTTCGGGTTGGGGAACTGTCTGTGGTTCGGTGGGGGTAAACTGACTGGGCAACTGAAGTAACGTTAATCGCGGAATGGTTGTATTCATTCCCATTTTGGACTTAAATAAAGCGTAGCTTTCCTGCTGGTAATCTTCGGGAATAGCGACATGACCAGCCGCTAGTTCATTCAGTTTCGACAACAGGTTTTCTGACCACTGAAATTCATTATCAATTAGCTTCCGTAGGGCGTTCCGGCTCAGCGCATGGACGGCGGCCTGCCTAATACTTGGAACAGCCTGGTTACGAAGATGCGCTGAGGCTACTTTAGCCGTTAGGGTGTACAGCGCCTGACAGTACGGATACGTCTGCACACTGTCCTGCAACTGCAAAAAATCGGTTGGGGTAAGATCTTCGGGATGAGTGACCCAATACGAAAAGGTCTCTTTATCAAGTGCCTGCATAGAGGAAAGAGGCTACGGTGATTCGCCAGGGGGAAGTTACGTTTTTTTTAAACTCTCAGGTTACCAGTCAGCCGCTGTCTTGTTAAAAATATCCAGAACGATCTGATCCAGAATGATCGGTACAATGCGGTTCTCGTTCTGACTAAGTGTCTGGTTCTGAGGAAAGTCCTGGTAAAAGGAAAAGGACTGCTCGAAGTTTTTCGTCTCGTCCTTGTTGTTGTAAAAACGTACCGTTACGGTAATCTGTAGTCGGTTAACGCCAGCCTGATCCTGCGCCGTTGGTGCCACCGCTAATAGTTCGTAGCCGGTAATATTCCCCTCCAGCACCATGTCGCCGTTGTTGGGAAGCACCTTCAGGTTAGTGTAGCGCTGGTAATATTCCCGTAGCTTTTCGTTGAAGGTTAGCGGTAGATTGGCTGGCCCCCCGGCAGTCGCCAGCGTAAAGTTGTTGATCGTTACGCTCTTGATATCTGGCGAAAGGGTTGTGCCCGAGAACGAGTAAATTCCGCAGCCTGACAAAGACGTAGCCACGGCCAGTATCAGCAAAAAATAAACGGGGCTTGGGTAACGTAACGCTACACCCCGGCGCCGGGTCCGCGCCCAGTTAGTCTTCATCAATTTCGTACTGCTTAATTTTCCGGTATAATGTTCGTTCGGAGATGCCGAGCGCCTGAGCGGCATATTTCCGTTTGTTATTGTTCCGCCGAAGCGCTTTCAGGATCATTTCTTTCTCCTGCCGTTCGAGCGAGAGCGAATCATCTTCTTCGGTCTCGTGGGTAACATCTTCCACCTCCGTTACGTCGTTGATGTCACCATCAACATCGTCGTAGATTTGAACGGGGGGATGACTGCCATACGTTTCCGACGGGGCCGGAGCTTCGGAACGGCTAACGGGGCTCCCCGACGGAAGTAACCGGGCCAGACTCGTGTCGCTCGCCGGTCGATTGTCAGCGTCAGACGGAATAGAGTCGAATAGATCCTTGTGGTTATTTAGAATCTGCCGACCATCCTGTTCACTACCCAGGACGTCTCGGACTAACCGTTTCAGGTCGTTAACGTCCCGACGCATGTCGAAAAGAACTTTATACAGTAATTCCCGTTCGGAAATACCGTCGCTGCCATTCGCTTGCGGAAACAGGGCCAGCGTCTGGCTGGTTGGCTGCGACTGGGGCAGGTAGCGGGCCAGCGTGTCGGCTTCGATGGGTTTGTTCTGTTCTGATTCCAGAATAGATACCTGCTCGGCGATGTTTTTCAGTTGACGAATGTTACCGGGGAACGGAAAACTCATCAGCACCTGCTTGGCACCATCGGTCAGTTGAAGCGGTTTGATGCGATACCGCTCAGCAAAATCGGTTGTGAACTTCCGAAACAGCAGTTCGATGTCGGTGCCACGCTCGCGCAGGGGCGGTACGAAAATGGGCACGGTATTAAGCCGGTAATACAGATCTTCCCGGAATTTGCCCTTAGCAACGGCATCCATCAGATTGACGTTTGTAGCCGCGACAACCCGCACATCCGTCTTCTGGGTTTTTGATGAGCCGACGCGAATGAACTCACCATTTTCCAGCACACGCAGAAGCCGAGCCTGAGTGCCAAGGGGCATCTCACCAATTTCGTCCAGAAAGATGCTCCCACCGTTCGTGGTCTCGAAGTATCCTTTGCGAGCGTCGACAGCACCTGTAAACGAGCCTTTTTCGTGACCGAACAGCTCCGAGTCGATTGTCCCTTCTGGAATAGCTCCACAGTTGATAGCAATAAACTGGCCGTGTTTCCGGGCGCTCAGGCTATGAATAATTTTCGAAAACGATTCTTTACCACTGCCGCTCTCACCCGTAATCAGGACAGTCAGATCGGTGGCCGCTACCTGCATCGCTACGTTGATGGCGTAGTTGAGGGCAGGTGCGTTCCCGATTATACCGAAGCGCTGTTTGACGCTTTGAATTTCTTGATTGTTCATGTAGAGGTCATTTATGGTTATTCATCAGCCATTTGTCGTCTGTTACAAAGAATGACTACCAATGACCATTAATGAGTAACCACTTCGCCCCGTAGCGTAGCCGACGTACACTCGGTAACCAGCACGTTGACGTACTGACCTTTTTGGAAATCGCCTTTGGGGAATACCACCATTTTATTCTGGTCGTTCCGGCCACAGAGGAAGTCGTCCGAGCGCTTGGATGGCCCTTCGATCAACACGCGCTGCACCTGGCCAATATGACGCTGGTTACGAGCCGCGGAGTGCTCCAACTGCTTGGCGATGATTTCGCTCAGGCGACGCTTTTTTACGTCCTCTGGAATATCATCGGCGTATTTTTTTGCCGCCAGCGTACCCGGACGCTCCGAATAGGCAAACATGTACGCGTAGTCGTACGTCACGTAATCCATCAGCGACAGCGACTCCTGGTGTTCTTCCTCTGTTTCGGTGCAGAAGCCCGAAATCATGTCGGTCGAGATACCACAGTCCTCGCCCAGAATCCGGCGGATGCTGTTGATTTTTTCGACGTACCAGGGCCGATCATATGTCCGATTCATCAGTTTCAGTACCCGACTATTGCCGCTCTGCGCAGGCAGGTGGATATAGTTACAGATGTTGTCGTAACGTCCCATCGTGTAGAGTACATCGTCCGTAATATCCTTCGGGTGCGAGGTTGAAAAACGAACCCGCAGATCCGGATGAATCTGAGCCACCATTTCGAGGAGATGAGCGAAGGTGGTAATAGAAGGAGTAAAGGAGGAAGGGAGGAAAGGAATAGAGGATTCATCGGAGAGTTCCTTTTCTCCTTTCCTCCCTTCCTCCTCTACTCCTTCCGCAACGGCGGATCGCTCCCATTTATACGAATCAACATTCTGTCCGAGCAGCGTTACCTCGCGATAGCCCCGGTCGAAGAGGTCCTGCGCTTCGCGGACGATGCTGTGCGGATCGCGGCTGCGTTCCCGGCCCCGCGTGAATGGCACGACGCAGAAACTACACATATTGTCACAGCCCCGCATGATCGACACGAAAGCCGTTACACCGTTGGAATTCAGTCGGATCGGGGAAATGTCGGCGTAGGTTTCTTCCCGAGACAGGAATACGTTCACCGCTTTCTGCCCTGACTCGGCTTCTTCAACCAGCTTGGGAATGTCACGGTACGCATCGGGACCCGCTACGATGTCGACAACTTTCTCTTCTTCGAGCAGCTTCGTTTTCAGGCGCTCGGCCATGCAACCCAGCATACCAACCAGCAGCTCGGGTTTTTGCCGTTTCAGGCCGGTCAGGTGCTTGAGTCGGTGGCGGACTTTCTGCTCGGCGTTGTCGCGGATGGCACAGGTGTTCAGAAAAATTAGATCAGCGTCCTCGGCGGTAGACGTGGTAGCAAATCCCGCGTTCCGCATGACGGCCGCGACGATTTCACTATCCGCAAAGTTCATCTGGCAGCCGTAGCTCTCGATGTACAGGCGTTTTTTGCCGACAGCCAGTTCTTCCTCCGAAGTACGGGGAAGATCAATTTCTTCTTTATCAGTCGGTTGTAAGATGGCTAGTTCGGTGAAGCGTTCCATAGAGACTAGATTAAGCCAATGCATAGCCGCAGAAAAAAGCTATCTGCTGGCAACGGAGGCCTGTCGGTTTCAAAATTGAGTAACAAATTTACGAAGAAAGGCTGGAAAGTTCTGCCAAAATGACAGCGTCAGATCGTTAATTTCTCATAAAAGAGATAGATCGAAAAGACGATAATCGAGGTACTAGAATGGATAGCCAATCCCAAAATTGATTGTCAGCGGATTAGGTCCGCTGGAGAGCGTACGTAACGAGAATTTGGGCAGCAGGAATCGTTCGTCGACCAGCTCGCCTTCTTTGAGGTATTGACGGGCGGGGTCCCAGACCTTGATGCCCCCGTCGAACCGGATAACGAAGAACGAAAAATCGATACGAAGACCGACGCCGGTCCCTACCGCAATCTGGGGGACGAACGTATTGAGTTTAAAGACGTCACCGTACCGGTTTGGGTTGTCACGGATTGTCCAGACGTTGCCCGCATCCACAAACAGAGCACCGTTTATATCGCCCCCAAAATGAAACAGGCGCCCACGTAACTCAGCTGATGCTTCAATGAGCATATCGCCCGGTTTTTCGAAGGTGTAGGCAAACTGTTGTGGATACCGTGGATTCAGTATTGGTACGCGAGGCTGACCAACAGGGAACTGTGGCAATTCGGCCCCCGGTCCTAGTCGGCGTGGCAGCCAGCCACGAATGCTGTTGCTACCGCCCGCGAAGAACAGCTTTTCGTAGGGAGCCGTCTGTCCTGGTCCGTAACCGTACACAAGCCCTGTATTGAATCGGAATGCTAGCGTAGTACGAGCTCGAATCGGCACATAATGCCGATAATCAGCGCTAACACGTAAAAATTTATAGAACTGAAGCCCCGTTACACTCGGGTCGCTCCAGCGTTCAATAGTACGGTTTGAAAAGAAGTTAAGCGTCGTTCCGCCCGATTCCACAGCTGTGCGGAAGAAATTAGCCCGTCGGTTCTGGCCTTGAACACTCGTATTATACGTATACGCAAAGCTGAAACTGGAGCTCAGCGAGCGCCGGAAACTAAGGTAAACGGTGCTACCTAACTTCTGCTGTTGGTCGAGCTGTTCCTGGAAAGCCCTCCCAAATTTAGTGTCGAAGCTGGCATTAATCAGGTTGATATCGGCGATCAAAAAGCTGAACTGCTTGGCGGGTGTCGTCTGCCAGTTATAGGCCATCGTACTCCGTAGCAGCGACCGTTTGTAGTCCGGTCGGATTGTGTTGTTAAAGCTGATACTAACCTGTGTGCGTGGGTTGTACTGGTTGAATCGAAAACGCCAGCGTCCCGGAAACAGCATCTGCGGAAAGATCAGCGACGTAATGGCTCCGAACTCATTCGAGGGGTAAGGTGTCTGGCTACCCGCCTGGTCGGTGGCAAAGCCGGTCTGGTATTCGAGGCCGTAGCGGACGGTGGCTTCGAAGGTTTCCAGACCGCCGAACAGATTACGCACTCGGAACGTAACGTTTGTGAACGGGCCAGGCTGTGCCTGTGACAATACGAAAAGGCCCCCTTCGAGTGTCGTTTCGTATTTGTCCAGCGGGGTAGCCGTGACGAGCGTGTGTAACCGCCGGTTTGTCGAATCGACAAAATTGAGATTGATCAGTTTGAATTGGTTGAGCAGGAACAGATTACGCTGTGTGTTCCGGTAATTACTCTGGTTATAAAGCGCGCCGGGGCGCACCAGGATTTTGCCGTCCAACAAGCGAGTGGATATATTCTGTTTGTCCAGCAGATACGTAACGCCATTTCGTTTGACCGTATCCAGACGGCTCAGCTGGGCGACCTGATTGGCTACGTCATTGCTCAGACCAGCAGCGTCGGCATTAGGGCTGATCCGGACATCGACATCGCCGAAATGAAAGATAGGATGGGCCGATTGGTCGGGTGGGTTCAGAATTTCTACCCGCACACTGACCGGTCTGCGGACGGCACTGTTGGTGGCTAGTCGATCCAGGCTGTTGCGGTTCGTGTCGACGTCGGTTGCTCGGATGTACTGCCGCGAAAACAGATAGTAGCCTTGATCACGTAATAACGATTCGATTCTAACCCGTTCTGCGGCCATGTTGTCAGCCGTGTACCGGTCGCCGACGCGGAGCTGACTACCATTCAGCGAGGCCCTGACCAGCGAATCAACGCGCGGATCAGCAATAGAGTAAAGAACCCTGTTGAGATAGAATCCGGCGTTTTCCTGAATCCGGTAATTCGCCCGAATCTGCCGCCGGCCCAACGTATCGAGGGAATAACTAGTCTGCGCGTTAAAAAAGCCTTTGTCGACCAGATACCGCTGCATCTTGGCGGCATTATTTTTTACGTCGCTCTCGGCAAAGTAAGAGGGCTGTTCGCCCAGATTCCGCATGAGCCAGTTACCTTCTTCGGCTTTCTGACGCAGGCCTTTGGCCTCCCGACTGAACCGGCGGTTGAGTCGCTTCAGTGCTTTGGGTTGGTTGGCTAGTTGCTGACTTTGCTGCTCAAATTCGTTAGTTTTGGCTTCCAGTTCACGCAAAACCGCCTTTTGATCGTAGGAGTGAAGTCCGAGTTGATAGAACCAGAGGGGCGGGGTGATCGGAAGCCCCAGAATCCGCCGGTTAGGTTTCTGGGGAATAAGACTTTCGAGCTGTTCGTCCGAAATGGCGTGGTTTCCCCGAATGGTCTGGGTAGTGAGCAGATAGCGGTTATTGCCGAACTGTCGGGAACTAACGCAGGCCGAAAACAGGACCGTTAGCACCAGACCGATAAACAACGTGAGCCGTACTGATTGACCGTTTACCAATGTTATCTAAGAATCAAATTAAATATATACAGTCGCTGCACCAGAAAAAATACCGGCAGCAGCATGGTGCGTTTCTGGTCGAAGGAGCTAAGAGCGTACAGGAAGTCCTGCGGTCCGATTTTCAAACGGAACTGCTGGTAGCGACTGAATCATTCTACAAAGAAAACAGCCACTTGACAGACCACCAACGAACGCCTGTTGAAATTGCGTCGGTGGCCGATCTCGAACGGGCTGGCACGCTGGAAAGCAACAATGCCGCCATTGCCATTGTAAGAACGAAGGAAAACCGGCCGTTAGCCGTAACCGACAATGAAATGGGGCTGATTCTGGACGATATCCGGGATCCGGGCAACTTGGGTACTATTCTCCGGATCGCGGACTGGTATGGTATCCGAAAAATCATCTGCTCCGAGACAACCGCAGATGTTTATAACCCCAAAGTGATTTCGGCCAGCAAAGGCTCCTTCACCCGGGTTGCCTGGTGGTACGGTGATATCGTGACTTTCCTGAGCCAGCAGCCGTCGAAACAATCGGTGTACGGTGCTTTCCTGGATGGAGAGAACGTTCATCAGCTGTCGTTCACGAAAGGCGGTTACTTGATTATGGGCAACGAATCCAACGGAATTCGCCCGGCGGTCGATCCGTATGTTACCCAACGGGTTACTATTCCCCGGTATGGCGAAACCGAGTCGTTAAACGTAGGCATTGCTACCGCTATCCTACTGGATAATTGGCGCCGGGAAACGACGTAACAAGAGCAATGTGTAGCAGGCGCGGTACTTACGTACTTCCTGTAAGAACAGAACGGTATTTTCTTTTAGCCTGAATGGCCCGTAGCCATATTAATTTTTGTTTATCGCCTGATGGGCGGGTGTTTTGTCGGCTTATTCCTATTTTTACGTTTGTCCCTTAAAATAAGTTACGTTGGAGCGGCAGCACCTAATCGAAGAGAATCAGCATCTACTTCATCTCTGGCAGCAAGCGCAAGCCGGTGATAAGATGGCTTTTTGTCGATTGGCTGAATCGCAGTACCGGTCTATGTTTCGGTACGCTACTAACTTTACGTCGGATACGGATTTTATCAAGGATACCATCCAGGACGTATTCATCAATATTTGGGAGAAACGGCAGACTATCACCATCCAGTTCGTGGCCGTTTACTTTTTCAAATCACTGCGAAACCAGTTTTTTCAGGAGTTCCGGCGTAGCAAACCCAGTCTTTCCTCGTTGGAGACCGATGAGCTAGGTGAATTGTCGGATTGGCAGACCATCGAAGCTAATATTACGCAGGAAGAAAGCGAATCCGAGAGCCAACTGAAACTGCGCCAGGCGGTCGACCTACTGCCCAAACGTCAGCAGGAAGTCGTTTTCCTGAAATTCTACAAGAATCTGGACAACGAGCAGATTGCCGACCTGATGGAGATAAATCGGCAATCGGTCGCCAATCTACTCTACCGCGCCCTTACCGCTCTTAAGGGGCAGCTGTCTTCATCCATCGGATTCCTGATTGCGCTTGTTCAATCATTTTAAGCCCCTCAAACTAGTCAGTTTTTTGACCATTGTCAGCTGCGTAATTACGTAACTAATATTGTTTGAGTTATATTTTATAACCTTATAGTGATTGAAAGTGCGTTTTTGTCTTGAGAAAATTAAAAGATATCTTTAGCTGTGCCTCCCTTTAAGATCTGCCTACTATTTGGGTGATCGAAAAATTTTCAAAATAAAATTTCAAAAAGGTGAGTATTGGCCGACGAGACTTGCATCATTCAGGTAAACAAGCGGGATTTTCCCGGCTGGTATGCACGATTACCGACACTACGAACCTGAAGAATTAGCGGCTGATGTCTCGTTCCAGCGATGGAAGCTATACGATGCGCCCGTCGAACGTGAATTTTGGGAGAACTGGCTTCAGCAAAATCCGGATAAGCAGGACCTGGTTGATAAAGCATTTGGCGTGCTGCTCTCGCTACATGCTTTGTATGATCAGCTCCTCGCCAATGAGTCGCTTCTTTCGGACGAGGAGGTAGGAACGGAGATTAATCGCCTATACCAGTCGCTGGCAGACCGGGAAGAGAAACGAGCTCCACGATGGACGATTCTGCGTCCGTTCCAAGCGTGGCAATACGGTATTGCAGCCAGCGTAACGCTGGTTTTAGGGATACTGGGCTGGTACGCGTTCTCGCAGCTAAATTCGCGGCAGGAAATAACGCCGACTTACGGTGCCCTGACGAAACGGGTTGCATCGCCCTGGAAAACGATCAGTAACACGACGGATAAACCGATGGAAATACGTCTCCCGGACGAGAGTACGGTGGCGCTCAAGCCGAATAGCCAGGTGCGGTATCCCGAGCAGTTCACCAAAGACGAACGGGATGTGTATCTGCTGGGGGAGGCCTTTTTCGACGTAACGAAAGATCCGAACAAACCTTTCTACGTGCATACTGACGTGCTGACGACCAAAGTGCTGGGCACCAGCTTTACGGTTCAGGCCAACAAAGGGCAGCAAGCGGGGAAAGTGATTGTCAGTACAGGCCGGGTTGCCGTCTCAAAGCAAACCGAAGGAAAGGAATCGCTGACAAAAGAAAATAAGCAGAAAGCTGACGTAGTCCTGACGCCGAATCAACAGGTAACCGTTTCGGACGCCAGTAACCAACTAGTCGTTAGTCTGGTGGACGACCCAAGTCTGCTGGACCCCGCCAGTAAAGAAAAGTTTTTCCGGTATCGCAAAACCGCCATGGCCGATGTCTTCGCCGAACTGGAGCAGGCTTACGGCGTGGACATCCAATTCGACCGGGAAGCGATGAAGAATTGCTACCTGACTGCGTCGGTCGTTGATGAACCGTTGTACGATAAACTGGACCTGATCTGCCGCACGATCAACGCTACGTATCGGCGGGTTGGTACACAGATTATTATTGAAGGGAATGGTTGTTAGTAACTTGATAATTAGCCTACTAAAGCGAGAGGTGCCTATGTAAAGAAAACTGTTTCCGTCTAAAAAGAAAGGTCAGAGATGCGCCAACACCCCTGACCCTGGTTTCGCCCCCTGTCTCCTCACAAGACATCCGCATAGCGGAGAAGGACTACTTGTGCCGAATTTTTCAATCCGACAAAAGCCAAAACTATGTTAAAAAGACTACTTGTTCAAAAAACAATACCGAGAGTCTTGGTCATGAGCCTATCCCTGACCCTGTTTGCCGCCCTCTTTACCACAATTACCCACGCCTACGATCTGAGTGCACAAAAGATTCTGGAGCGTAAAGTCAGTGTTCAGTTAGCTAACGCTGATATCGAAAAGTTGTTAGAAAAAATCGGCGCTACGGCCCAGGTCAAGTTCATGTACACCTCCCAGGTGTTCAACAACGTGCGGAAGCAGAACTACAAGTTTGCTAATGAGCCTCTTTCTAACGTACTGGACAAAGTACTGACGCCTTATCAGGTGTCATACGAAGTTTTCCAGGAGCGTATTATCCTGAAACGGCAGGCAGTACCGGCCGAAAATCGTCCAACCAGCCAACTGGAAGCTCCAAAACGCAAACTGACGGGCTTTGTGCTGGACGAAAACGGGACGGGTCTGCCGGGCGTGAGCGTTGTCGTGAAAGCAACCCAGCGTGGAACGACCACGGCCGCCGACGGCTCCTATGCGATCGAACTGACCGAAGACAATACCGTTTTGGTGTTCAGCTTCGTGGGTTACAAACGGCAGGAAGTGACCGTTGGTAACCAGACCGAACTATCGGTGAATCTGGCTCCCGAGGCCAGCACGCTGAACGAAGTTGTCGTAACGGCGCTGGGCATCTCGAAAGAGAAAAAAGCGCTCGCTTACGCCGTGACGGAAGTAAAAGGCAGCGAGTTCACCCAAGCGCGCGAACTGAACGTTGCCAACGCCCTGACGGGTAAAATTGCCGGAGTAAACGCCACCGGTATTTCGACGGGCCCCGGTGGTTCCAGCCGGATCGTCATTCGCGGTAATGGCTCCCTGAACGGGAACAACCAGCCGCTTTACGTAATCAACGGGATGCCGATGGATAACAGTACCCCTGGTGGTACGACGGCCGACGGTAACGGCATGAACGTTGACCGGGGCGATGGAATTGGTGGTATCAATCCCGATGACATTGAGTCGATCAGCGTCTTGAAAGGTGGTCCGGCTGCGGCTCTGTACGGGGCTCGTGCCTCGAACGGGGTGATCCTGATTACGACGAAAAAAGGTCGCGGTCAGAAAGGGGTTGGCGTCGAAGTAAACAGCACGACATCGTTCGAAGATCTGGCGCTGATTCCCAACTGGCAGTACCAGTACGGGCAGGGGGTTGATGGCGTAAAGCCAACGACGCTGACGCAGGCTAAAAGCACGGGCCGTCTGTCGTACGGGGCACCTATGGACGGTCAGCCCTACATGCAGGTTGACGGCCAGATGCACCCGTATTCGCCCCAGAAAGACAACCTGAAAAACTTCTACCGGACGGGCAGCAACTACATCAACTCGATTGCCTTCACGGGTGGTAATGAGGTGGTTAACTTTCGCTTAGGTCTGAACAACACGCAGGCAAACAGCATTGTACCAAACTCGTCGTTTGCCCGCCGGATTGCCAACCTGAACCTGAACGCCTTCCTGGGTAAAAAACTGACGGTTGAAGCCGTATTCCAGTATAACCTGGAAACAGCGACTAACCGCCCGAAAGTTGGGTATGCCGACATGAACCCCCACTGGGCTACGTATCTGATCGCCAATACGGTCGATATTCGCACATTGGCTCCGGGTTATGACGCGACGACGGGTAAAGAACTGGAATGGAACCCCGTCCCCGCAGCCCCCAACCCATATTTCGTCGTTAACAAGTTCAAAAACGATGACCGCAAAAACCGCTTCATCGGCCAGGGGAGTATCCGGTACAACATCCTGGATAACCTGTTTATCAAAGGGAGTGTCAGCCAGGATTTCTATAGCTTTCAGTCGGAATACGTTCAACCAACCAATAATGCGTATCAGCCGCTGGGTACCTACGAAGCCCGGAAAACCAGCTCGTCGGAAACCAACGGTCTGCTGACGCTGAATTACAACAAAACGTTTGCGGGTGACCTGGGCTTCACGGCCTTGCTAGGAGGTAACTTACAGCAGTCGATCTACGACCAGACGACGATTGCCGGTAGCGAATTCGCGATTCCTTACTTCTACAGCTACACCAACCTAGCTACCTCAACCACGACGCCAACGTATTACAAAAGCGCGATCAATTCGCTGTTTGCGTCGACGGACTTCAGCTACAAGAACGTGGCTTACCTGACCCTGTCGGGCCGTCAGGACTGGTTCTCGGTCCTGAATCCAAAGAGCAACAACATCTTCTACCCATCGGTAGGGGGCTCGTTCATCCTGTCGGATGCTGTTCGTCTGCCAAAAGCCGTGAGCTTTGCAAAACTGCGGGCATCGTGGGCACAGGTAGGTGGTGCTACGGTTAGCCCGTACCAGATTTACCAGTACTACACGCTGCAACAGGGTGGCCACAACGGCCGTCCGGTCGAAGGGCTGGCTTCGTCGCAGATGCCAAACCCCGACCTGAAGCCGCTGACCTCAACGACCTACGAAGGGGGTATCGAAGCCCGGTTCCTGAACAACCGCTTGGGACTTGACCTGACCCTGTACAATCGCCGGACAACCAACGATATCGTAACCACGAACATCGCCCTATCCTCTGGCTATACGTCAGCCCTGCTGAATGTGGGAGCCCTGAGCAACAAAGGAATTGAGCTGCTGCTGACCGGGACGCCGGTGAAGAATGGCGGTTTTGTCTGGGACGTGAGCTATAACATGGCTTATAACCGGAGTAAAATCGAGCAACTGGCCGATGGGCTGACTAGTATCGATATTGGTACGGGGGTAGGCGGTGGCCTGGTGCGGAACGTACTGGATCGTCCGTACGGAACGATCTGGGGCTACCGAAAGAAAACCGATGCGGCTGGTAACGTCGTATTCAACACCGCCAGCGGTTACGCGGTGCGTGGCGATCTGGAAGAAATTGGTCAGGGAACTCCTCCGCTCACGATGGGGATTACCAACAACTTCCGGTACAAGAATTTCTCGCTGAACTTCCTGATTGACGGCAAATTCGGCAGCATCGTTTACTCGAACCTGTACCAGTACGCCTACCGCTTCGGTTTGCCGCAGGAAACCCTGCCCGGTCGTGAAACCGGTGTGACCGTAACGGGCGTAACGCCGGAGGGCAGTCCGTATACCAAGTTCTGGAAGAAAGAAGACGTTGATACGTACTACGACAACGACAAGAACTACACGGCGATGTTCATGTTCAACAACGACTTCATCAAGCTGCGGCAGGTGATTCTGAGCTACAACCTGCCTGTCAGCAAGTTTCCCTTCCTGAAACTACAGGCCGCGTCAATCTCGATTGTTGGGCGTAACCTGGCGATCCTCTACAAAGACAAGAAGAACCAGTATTTCGATCCGGAGTCGGGCTATACAAGCAGCAACGCGCAGGGGCTGGAAGCTTTTGGCGTACCAAGAACGCGTAGTCTGGGTGTGAACCTGACGGTTAAATTCTAATCTACTAACCTTCTTTCGGTAACATGAAACATCTGATTTATAAACTGTTATTTGCGGCTCCGTTGTTCCTCCTGTCGGCCTGCGACAAGGGCTTTGAGGAAATGAACGTAGACCCCAATAAATATTCGGCTGTCATTCCGGAGTATCTGTTTACCCGGGCGCAGCTGGACGGTGTGAGCACTAACTTTACGGGGGCCGCCTACCTGACCATTGGTGGTTCGATGCAGCACTTCTCGACGTATAAGGAAGTGCCAGCTGCTGGCGACAAATATTTTAACTTCTCCTATTCGCAGGCTAGCTGGAACGCCTACGCGGGAACGGGGGCTGGACTGGGGGCGATAACCTCAATCGTGCAGGTGATGGACGCAGTGGCGGGCAATCCGGCCAACGTCAATAAACTGTCGGCGGCCCGGATCTGGAAAGCGTACATCTTTCATCGCCTGACGGACCTGTACGGCGATATTCCCTACTTCGACGCCGGTAAAGCTTTGTCGGACAAGAACTACGCGCCGAAGTATGATACCCAGCAAGCTATTTATGCTGATCTGTTGAAGGAGCTGGACGAGTCGATTGCCGCCTTCGATGCCTCAAAAGCAACCTTCGGGAATGCCGACCTGATGTATAGTGGTGACGTAACCAAGTGGAAAAAGTTTGGCTACACACTGATGCTTCGGCTGGGAATGCGCCTGACGCAGGTTGACCCGGCCCTGGCTAAGACCTGGGTCGAGAAAGCCATTGCCGGTGGCGTTATTCTGGACGATGCCGATCGAGCGGTTATTGCCTACGTGGATGGTTCGCAGGTGGCCAGCCGGAACTTCATCGCCAACGGCCTGCTAAGCACTGATTACATTACGCCGGGTGGCGATAACGTAGAGGGTGGTAAGTTCGCGAAAACGCTGATCGATTACCTGAAAACGACCAAAGATCCCCGTCTGAACGTAATTTCGGTTGTGTGGACTGCTAACGGGTCGACCTTCACGGCCGACACGACAACGGCCCTGCAACAGGGAATGCCGAACGCGGCCTACAATAGTTTGCCTTCCAACTTCAATTCGTTTTCGGAGCCTAATCCGAACACGATTCTGAAGTATAACTCGCCACTGATCGTGCTGGGTAACGCCGAAACGAATCTGCTGCTGGCTGAAGCGGCTGTGCGGGGCTGGAATAGTGGAACAACGGCGGCAACGGCATACAACAACGCCGTTCGGGCGGGAATGCGTCAGTGGTCATTGTTTGGCGCGGGTGGGGTAATCTCCGACGCCCGGATCAACCTGTACCTGGTGAACAATCCGTACAAAACGACGGGAACAACCGCGCAGCAAATAGAGCAAATTTCGACGCAGAAATGGGTGGCCCTGTTCCTGGAAGACGAGTACGAAATCTTCTCGAACTGGCGACGTACGGGCTACCCAAACCTGACGCCAACGAACTATCCAGGTAACCTGACGGGTGGCAAGATCCCAACCCGTTTTGTAATTCCTGATTCGGAGGAAACTTACAACCGGACCAACTTCCTCGAAGCGCGCACCCGGCAGGGCGGCACTAACACACTGTCGAGCGTAGTGTGGTGGGATAAGTAGATCGCAGGCTCGTACGTAATCGCAACAAAACCACAGTAACTAGCTCGTCAACGGGCTACGTATTGTCCGATGGAAACACAACGCCGATCGATTCTTAAGCGCCTAATAGCAGGCTTTGCCGGGCTGGGTCTAGCGCGACCCGGTCTAGCGCGCCCGGGTTTGGGTGGTGAGGCCGTTGCCAACTCACAGGTGCAATCAGTACCCGAAGCGGAAGCCACGGGCGTCGTCACTTCAGACGATGTGCCGCTGTATTCCAGCGTTAAAAAGCTCGGCAACATGCTGTTTCTCTTCGGCATCGGTGCTCACTTCGAAGGTGACGTAAAGGCGCATACCGACCACGTCCTGAACGAACTGGAGAAAGAGCTCGTCAAAGCTGGCTCGTCGATGGAGAAAGTGCTGAAAGTAGCTGTCTTTCTGCACGATCCCAACGATTACAAAGCCATGAACGAAGTCTACAAAGGCCGGTTCGGGAGCAAACCCCCGGTACGTACTACGGTGTCAGTTCGTGGAGGTGTTCCCGGCAATTCATTGGTCGAGATTGACTGCATTGCCCATCTGTAAATGAATTGGCTGAGCGCTCTGACTGTTGACGTTCAGAGCGCTCAGGCTTTTCGCTTCATCCCACCCCTTCCTTTTTTCTTTGCTCTCTTACTCCATTAATACATAACTGATTATGCTCAGTAGACGTACATTGATTAAACATCTGTCGGCTGTGCCGATGGTTGGCGGTTTGTTTGGTGGAGTAGCTGCTCCGTTGACTACGGCACTGGCTGCGACAGCGCCTACGGTAGCGCCCCGTAACCTGGTAAAAGAACTGGGTATCCGGACGTTTATCAATGCGGCTGGCACGTATACCGCCATGACGGGCTCGCTCATGGAAGAGGACGTAGTAAATACTATTCTGGCATCATCGAAAGAATTTATGATGCTGGACGACGTGCAGACGAAAGTGGGCGAAAAAATTGCCGTCATTACCCACGCCGAATCGGCCGTGGTGACGGCGGGTTGCTTCTCCGCCATGACGCTGGGCCTGGCCGGTGTACTGACCGGTATGGACCCCAAAAAAGTTGAACAACTGCCGCATTTGGAAGGCACCGGTATGAAATCGGAAGTGATTGCGCAAAAAGCCCATGACATTGGTTACTCGCACGCCCTGACGAATACGGGTTGTAAAATCATTCAGGTTGAAACCATTGAGGATGTCGAAAAAGCCATCACCGACAAAACGGCGCTACTGTGGTTTCTGAACATCCAGTCCGACAAAGGCAAAATTCAGCACAAGGATTGGGTAGCGCTCGGTAAGAAACACAACATTCCCACCATGATTGACATTGCGGCCGACGTACCGCCGGTCGAAAACCTCTGGAAATTCCATGACATGGGCTTCGATCTGGTCTGCGTATCAGGCGGAAAGGCGATGCGTGGTCCGCAGAGCGCGGGTATCCTGATGGGTAAGAAAAAATACATCGAAGCGGCCCGGCTCAGCATGCCACCCCGTGGTGCGACTATTGGCCGGGGCATGAAGGTGAACAAGGAAGAGATTCTGGGGATGTACGTCGCGCTGGAACGATTTGTGGCCCGCGATCAGGATAAAGACTGGAAAATGCTGGAGGAGCGCGCGGCTACCATTGCTAACGCGGCCAAAAGCGTAAACGGCGTAACGGTTGACTCGTTTGCCCCGGCGCTGGGTAATCATACACCCACGCTACGGGTCACCTGGGATGCTACGAAGGTAAAGCTTACCCCCAAAGCGCTGCAAGAAGGAATGCGTAACGGGACGCCATCCATCGAAGTGGTGGGCGAGCCAAACGGCATCAGCATGACCGCCTGGATGCTCAAACCCGGCGAGGACAAAATTGTCGCCAGTCGGCTCAAAGAAGAGCTGATGAAAGCGGCCGTCTAAATAAAAATTAGCGTACTGGTTCCGGTGTATGCCGGAACCAGTACGTACCTAAACCTATGAAAAAAATTCTTGCCTTCCTCTTCGTCCTCTGCCTGATGACTAAGCCCACCATTGCGCAGGAATACACCCTGCTGATCAAAGGTGGCCGGCTCATTGACCCCAAAAACAACATTGACGCCCCGATGGACGTCGCCATTAAAGACGGCAAAGTAGCCGCGGTAGCTACGTCTATTGACCCAAAGCAGGCCAAACAGGTTGTCGATGCGAAAGGCATGTACGTAACGCCCGGCCTGATTGACATCCACGGACACGTTTTTTACGGCACCGAGCCAAACCATTATCTCAGCAACGGCGCTGTGGCCGTAGCCCCCGACGGCTTTACGTTCCGGGTTGGCGTAACGACCATCGTCGATGCTGGTGGAGCAGGTTGGAAATCCTTTGATACGTTTAAGAAGAATATCATTTTCAACTCCAAAACGCGGGTTCTCTCATTTTTGAACATTGTGGGCGAGGGCATGCGCGGTGGCCGCTACGAGCAGGATACCACCGACATGGATCCGAAAATGGCCGCTAAAGTGGCTCTGGAAAATAAGAACGACGTAGTGGGTTTCAAGGTCGCGCACTTCAGCGGGCCGAGCTGGGCACCTGTCGACCACGCCGTTGAAGCGGGCAAATTGTCGGGTATGCCCGTTATGATCGACTTTGGGGGTAGCACCCCGCCTTTGCCGCTGGAAGAACTATTCATGAAGCACCTCCGGCCGGGTGATATTTTTACCCACGCCTATACGCTGCTGGGCGATAACGTTCGGGAAACCATCGTGGACGAAGCTACCAAAACCGTCAAGCCTTTTGCCTGGGCAGCCCGTAAAAAAGGGATCGTGTTCGACGTGGGCTACGGTGGGGCCAGCTTCAATTATTCGCAGGCTATTCCGGCCGTCAACGCCAAGTTTTATCCAACGACAATCAGTACCGACCTGCACACGGGCAGCATGAACGGTTCCATGAAAGATATCCTAAGTATCATGTCCAAATTCGTCGTCATGGGCGAGGACGTGCCCAGTGTCATCAAAGCCGTTACGTGGAGCCCGGCGCAGGTTATCAAGCGTGAAAATCTGGGTCACCTGACCGTTGGCGCTATCGCCGATGTCGCCATTTTAAGTATGCGTCAGGGCAACTTTGGCTTTTACGACAAGACTGGTTACAAAATGACCGGTAAGCAGAAGTTCGAGTGCGAAATGACCATTAAAGGGGGTAAGATCGTCTACGACCTGAACGGAATTGTCAGTCCGCTGGGCATGAATTAAACTGATCGAAACGGAAGCCAATTATGTCAACGAATTATCTGAAAGGACTGGCGTTCGGATTGCTGATCCTGGCCGGATTCACCCAGCGGCAGTCGTCGCACGGGTTGCCCGTGCAGACGGACGAAAACGGGGGATTATTTCTGCCCGAAGGTTTTGAAGCCACGGTCGTTGTGGACAGTCTGCCCGGTCGCGCCCGACATCTAGCCGTCAACGACAACGGCGACATCTACGTAAAAGCCCGCTTCGCCCGCGATAAAGACGAATCGGTTATTGCCCTACGGGATACGAACGGCGACGGTCGGGCCGACATTATCAAACAGTTTGGTGGCCTGGCCCGCGAACGGGCGTACGGAACGGCCATGCGCATCTACAACGGCTATCTGTATTTCAGCTCCGAGCTGTACGTCTATCGTTACAAACTAAAACCCGGACAGTTGATTCCCGACAGCCCGATGGAAGTGGTGCTGACCGACGACCACGAGCACGGCATGCACGAGCATATTGCCAAACCCGTTACGTTCGACAACGACGGGCATATGTACGTGGCGTTCGGGGCGGCTTCTAACGACTGCCAGCAGAAAAATCGGTTGCCTGGTTCGCCGGGTATTGATCCCTGCCCGATGCTGGAGGACCACGGCGGTATCTGGCAGTTCGACGCTAACAAAACCAACCAAACCCAGAAAGATGGAAAGCGGTATGCCACCGGTCTGCGTAGCGTAGTGGCCATGGACTGGAACTTTGCTAACAACAGCCTGTATACGCTGCAGCACGGGCGCGACGATTTCCTGATGCTGTGGGCCGAGAAATATTCACCCTGGCAGAGCGCCGTACTCCCCGCGGAAGAATTGTTCCAGGTGAAAGAAGGCATGGATGGCGGCTGGCCTTACTGCTACTACGATCAGGTGCAGGGCAAGAAACTGCTCAACCCCGAATACGGGGGTGACGGAAAAACAGTAGGCCGCTGCGACAAATGCGAAAAACCACTGATCGGCTTTCCCGCCCATTGGGCGCCAAACGATATTCTGTTCTACCGGGGAAACGGCGCCCAGAACGGTTATCCGGATCGGTACAAAGACGGCGCGTTCGTGGCTTTTCACGGCTCCACCAATCGGGCACCGTATCCGCAGGCGGGTTATTTTATCTCCTTTCTGCCCGCTAAAAATGGCGCGATCGCTTCGGACTGGGAAGTATTTGCTGATGGCTTTGCGGGTATCGATCCCATCGTCAACGTAAATGATGCCGTCTATCGGCCGATGGGCATTGCCATGGGACCCGATGGATCGCTGTATATCGCCGAAACTGAAAAGGGTAAAATCTGGCGCGTAACGTACAAGGGCGACAAGAAAAACTTCGGCTCGGCTCAACTGGCGCAGATGGAGAAGCGAAAAATGATGTCGAACATCCGCAACCCGGACGAAATCAAAGACAATCTGGATCGGGGCAAGCCCGTGGCGGGGGGGAAGGTGTACGGTATTTACTGTGCCGCCTGCCACCAACGTAATGGTATGGGCGACTCGCAGCGTTTCCCGCCTTTGTCTGGCTCGGAATGGGTAACCGGCGACAAGAAGAAGCTCATTACCGTTCTGATGAAAGGGCTGGAAGGCCCCATTGAGGTAAAAGGACAATCCTACAATAATGTCATGCCGCAGCACAGTTTCCTTGAAAACGAGGAACTTGCTGAAGTGCTAACCCATATTCGGACAAACTTTGGGAATACGGCCGATGCCGTTTCGGCCGCCGAAGTCAACGAGGTGCGGCTGGCGCTGTTCCCTAAAGCATCCATGAAGAAAGCCCCAATAAAACGTAAAAAGTAATCATTAACTGTTCCATTAATTCTATGAAAACTGAACGTCGTTCCATCCTCAAACGTCTTTTTGCATCGGCTGCCGGTGCCATTGGTTTAGGTACCGCATCCAACGCGATTGCTGCACCCACTGAATCGGCGGCAATGCCACAGAAAGAAGTATTTAACGTACAGACGGTTGATGATGTGCCGCTATTTTCGGGATCGACTAAGTTTGGTAACCTGGTGTTCGTTGCCGGAAAAGGATACCACAAAGAAGGCGATATCAAGGTACACACCGAAGAGGTGCTAAAAGAGCTGGAAAAGGAACTGATTAAAGCCGGTTCGTCGATGGAGAAAGTCCTGAAAGTGTCGGTATTCCTGCACGATCTGAACGACTACAAAGGCATGAACGAGGTCTACAAAGGTCGGTTTGGTAGCAAGCCGCCGGTACGGACGACGGTAGCCGTTTACGGTGGTGTTCCGGGTGATTCGCTGGTGGAAATGGACTGCATTGCATACATCTAATTCCAACCAGCCATGCTAAGCAGACGTAACGTAATTAAGCATCTGTCGAGCGCTCCCCTGGTAGGGGGCGCTCTGCTCGGTGGTGCCCCTCTGGCCGTTGCAGCAGTCGATAATGATGCGTTGCAAACCGCAGCTGCACCAAAACGCGACCTGTTCAAGGAACTGGGCGTCCGGACATTCATCAATGCCGCGGGTACGCTGACCTACATGACGGGCTCGCTGATGCAGGACGAAGTGCTCGACGCCATCAACTACGGCGCCAAGGAGTTCTGTCTACTCGACGAATTGCAGGATAAGGTAGGGGTGAAGATCGCGCAGATGACCCACGCCGAATCGGCTGTCGTTACGTCGGGTGCCTTCTCCGCTATGACGCTGGGTCTGGCCGGTATTCTAACCGGCATGGACCAGAAGAAGGTCGAAATGCTGCCGCATCTGGCGGGGACCGGCATGAAAACCGAAGTGATCTGCCAGAAAGCGCACGACATCGTCTACAACCACGCCCTGACTAATACCGGCTGTAAAATTATCCAGGTCGAAACAGCGGAGGACGTAGCGAAAGCCATTAATGAACGTACCGCGCTGATGCACTTCCTGCACATCGAAGCCGACAAAGGCAAGATCATGCACGAAGAATGGGTGGCGCTGGGCAAGAAACACAACATACCAACCTCCATCGACATTGCCGCCGACGTACCACCGGTTCAGAACCTGTGGCGCTTCAACGACATGGGCTTCAGCTTCGTCGTGATCTCGGGTGGCAAAGCCATGCGTGGTCCGCAGAGTGCGGGTTTGCTGATGGGAAAGAAAGATATCGTTTCGGCGGCCCGGCTGCACATGCCCCCTCGTGGCTTCAACATCGGCCGGGGCATGAAGGTGAACAAGGAAGAGATTTTGGGGATGTACGTGGCGCTGGAGAAGTTCATCAACGAGGACCACGACAAGCTCTGGAAAACCTGGGAAGATGGCGTAGCACACATCGACAACAGCGTCAAAACGGTGAGTGGCGTTCAGACCGAAGTACACGTGCCACCGCTGGGTAATCATACGCCCACGCTGAAAATCTCCTGGGACCCGGCGAAACTAAAAATTGCCAGCAAAGACCTGCAGGAAGCCCTTCGCAAAGGTGATCCGTCGATTGAAGTGGGGGGCGGTGGCCCGAACAATATCAACGTAACAGTCTGGATGATGAAACCCGGTCAGGAAAAGATCGTGGCGAAACGACTAAAAGAAGAGCTGTCGAAAGCGACCGTATAACTGCACCCGCCGGCGCCTGTGGCCTTGAACGAACCTCTTCTCAATCAAACCGATGAAAAAACGCACCCTTACGCTGTTCATCCTCTGCTGCTTGGCGGGCTACTTTTCGTTCGCGCAGTCGTACAGTATTGTCATTAAAGGCGGGCATGTTATTGATCCTAAGAATAACATCGACGGCATCATGGACGTCGCCATCAGCGATGGCAAGGTTGTTCAGGTAGCCAAAAGCATTGACTCGAAAGGAGCCAGGCAGGTGGTCGATGCCAAGGGCCTATATGTCACGCCCGGCCTGATTGATATGCACACGCACGTCTTCTTTGGTACGAATCTCGATCAGACATACAGCAACGGGCCAAACGCCCTGCCGCCCGACGGGTTTACGTTCCGAAACGGCGTAACGACCATTGTGGATGCGGGCTGTACGGGCTGGCGCGATTTCGAAACATTCAAGAAACAAACCATCGATCTGTCGAAAACCCGCGTGCTGACCCTGCTAAACATCGTGGGCAGTGGTATGCGGGGTGGGAAATTCGAACAGCAGGTCGACGACATGGACGCGCAGCAAACGGCGGATATGGCCAAAAAATACCCCGATCAGATTGTCGGTGTTAAACTGGCTCACTTCAACGGCCACGACTGGACGCCAACCGACCGGGCCGTGGAAGCCGGAAAACTGGCTAATGTTCCGGTGATGATCGACTTCGGCGGTAGTACGCCAACCTTGTCTCTTCAGGAATTGTTTCTGAACAAACTACGGCCGGGCGACGTTTTTACGCACTGTTTTGGTCAGTTGAAAACCCGCGAAGCTATCGTGGATGTTACCAGTAACAACGTAAAGCCCTTCGTTTGGGAAGCGCAGAAGAAAGGACTTGTTTTCGACGTGGGCTACGGCGGCATCAGCTTCGCGTTCTCGCAGGCCATCCCGGCCATCAAGGAAGGATTCTATCCCAATACGATCAGCACCGATATTCACACGGGCAGCATGAACAACGCCATGAAAGATATGCTCAACGTCATGTCGAAATTTCTGGCGATGGGCATGAAGCTTCCCGACGTAATCAAAGCCAGCACCTGGGCACCCGCACAGGCCATCAAACGCCCTGAACTGGGTAGTTTGTCGGTTGGTTCGGAAGCCGACGTGGCGGTTCTGAAGCTGCACGAAGGCAAGTTTGAGGTGCGTGATGCGGGTACGTTCGGCTTTTTCGATTATACCGGCTACAAGATTACGGGTAAGGAAAAACTGGAGTGTGAAATGACGATCCGGAAAGGCAAAATTGTCTACGACTTGAATGGCATTGCCAATCCAGTGTACGTAACCCAGGGACCCTAGTACGGGGTAAATGTTCTCATAGCTACCACCTCTGCCCCCTCCTAAAACAGGAGGGGAAGAGTCAGAAGGAACCCGTTCAATAACCCCTTCCTATTTTTTAGGAGGGGGCAGGGGGTGGTCAGAGCGAAACCATAACAAGATTACTATCTAGGAGAGGACTGGGCAAAACAAGAGTTGAATGAAATGCTCATACCTGTAAATGACATTGCCTTAGTACAAATCATTAAATTTTTTGACGAATGCGCGTTAGTTTTTTAGCAGTACCACTCTTTGTAGTAAGTATTCTTGGCGGATGGTCGGCGCAGGGGCAAACCATGGCCAAGGACGAACTGACGTATCTGACGGCCGAATGGAAAGGGGAGCGGTTTCCGGATGGGCGCCCCAAGGTCTCGGACGACCTGATTCAGCGGTCCAAAAAGATCGGCATCGAAGAAGCCTGGACCGTGCTCCGGAACGAGGGATACACTTGTCAGTTTGAACGGGGTTGGAAAATCATTCATGACGATCAGCCCATTGCCGGTCGGGCAGTTACAGCCATGTTCATGCCTAGCCGTCCTGACGTGGAGAAAGCCATCAAGGAGCGGGGTGTGAAGCAGGGCCGTACTGGTAACACCAACGCCTGGCCAATTGACCAGCTGACCAAAGGGGATGTATACGTGGCGGATTGCTTCGGTAAACTGACCGACGGTACACTGATTGGTGACAACCTGGGAAATTCAATCTATGCCAAATCGGGCAACGGCGTTGTGTTCGACGCAGCGGCCCGGGATCTGGAAGGTTTGAAGCAAATTAATGGCTTCAACGCCTATGTACGCGACTGGGACCCGTCGTATCTGAAAGACGTGGTTCTGATGGGCCTCAATACGCCCATCCGCATCGGGCAGGCTATCGTTATGCCCGGTGATCTGGTGCTGGCTCGGAGTCAGGGGGTAATTTTCATCCCGGCGCACCTGGCCGAAAAAGTGATCGTGACCGCCGAGTTTATTGCGCTGCGGGACAAGTTTGGCCATGCTATGCTGAAGTCGGGAAAATACACCACGGGGCAGATTGACAATCAATGGACCGAACCGATTCGCAACGATTTTCTGGCTTGGTTAAAAAACAATCCGGGCGAAATCCCCATGACACGGGATCAACTGGATGCTTACATGAAAAACCGGACCTGGTAAACAGGCCCTACTTCCTAAACCCTGAAACGTAATAATGTACAAAGTAGCATTGGGCGTTGCCGCTGCCGGTTTTCTGGTGGCGCTCGGCATGGCATTGATGGGGCAGATCGCCCTGGCTGGCCCGGCTTTCATCGGTGCCTTCCTGGCCCTGGCGGTCGGTTTCCGCGGCTTCGACAGCCTGAAAGGGTTTGCCTACACCATCATGATCTTCGCGGCCGTGACGACGGCGCTGTATTACCCGCAGTACTTCGTGTCGGCTGGTTCGTTTAAATTCAGTACGTTGATTACTCCGCTGATTCAGTTGATCATGTTCGGCATGGGTACGTCGATGGGTGTCGAGGATTTCGTGGGGGTCGTCAAGATGCCGAAGGGCGTCGTGATTGGCGTAGTCAGTCACTTTCTGATCATGCCCGCTGTGGGTTTTGCTATTGCGAACATGAGTGGGTTCGAGCCCGAAATCGCGGCTGGAATTATCCTGATCGGCTGCTCACCGAACGGGATGGCCTCGAACGTGATTTCGTACCTGGCAAAAGCTAACCTGGCGCTGTCCATTACGATCACCGCGTTCTCGACCATGCTGGCACCGTTCGTAACCCCCCTGTTGATGAAGTTCTACGCCGGGGCGCTGGTCGATATTGAGGTGCTGGACATGATGTGGGACATCACCAAAATGGTCATCATTCCCATTGGAGCGGGTTTGCTGTTCAACAGGTTCCTGAGCGGCAAGGCCAAATGGCTGGACGATGCCATGCCACTGGTATCGATGTTCGGTATTGGTTTTATCATCGTTATCATCACCGCTGCCGGTCGAGAAAGCCTGTTGAACATCGGCCCTGCGCTGATTCTACTGGTATTGCTGCACAACCTGACCGGCTACTTCTTGGGCTATTGGTCGGGCCGTCTGTTCAAAATGAGCGAGCGCGATTGTCGAACTATGGCTATCGAGGTCGGCATGCAGAACGGTGGTCTGGCGTCGGGTCTAGCCAAAGAAATGGGGAAAATTGCGACGGTTGGCTTAGCTCCGGCCGTTTTTGGGCCACTTATGAACATTACCGGTTCTATCTTAGCGTCCTGGTGGCACCGTCGAGTGCCGAAGGAAGAAAACCCGGAAACGCAACCGTCAGTGGTTGAGCGGGTGTAAAATAGGAATTAAAACAAGCGTATGAAACGTAACGAGTTCATCGGTAAGGGGCTGTCCGTCATGGTGACAGCCTCCTTGCTTTCTGGTAGTTTGGGGCTCACAGCTGCCGTCGGTCCTCAGGCTGACGACTTATTTAAGGCCAGCGTGTTTACGCCGGTCAACAGTTTTACCAAAGGCGTTGAGGGTCCCGCCGTTGATAAAAAAGGTACGATCTACGCCGTTAATTTTGCCAAAGAAGGTACGATCGGACAGATAACCCCAGCGGGACAGAGCAGCCTTTTTGTCGAACTGCCCGAAGGCAGCGTTGGCAATGGCATTCGCTTCAACAGGAAAGGGGAGATGTTCATCGCGGATTATCCGAAGCACAACATCCTGAAAGTAGATATGACTACCAAAGCGGTGAGTGTGTTTGCCCACGAGTCGCGCATGAACCAGCCTAACGACATAGCGATCGATGATAGTGACCGGCTCTATGCCAGCGATCCGAACTGGAAAGAAAACACAGGTAACCTCTGGCGTATCGACCCGGACGGAAAAGTAACCCTGCTGGAAGCCAACATGGGTACGACGAACGGCGTGGAGGTAAGCCCCGACAACAAGCACCTATACGTGAATGAATCTGTTCAGCGGAAGGTCTGGGTCTACGATCTGAAAAATGGCCAGCTCAGCAACAAGCGCATCCTGCTCGAATTCCCTGATTTCGGTATGGACGGCATGCGTTGTGATAAGAAGGGGAATCTCTACATTGCCCGACACGGCAAGGGCGTCGTTGCCATTGTTTCGCCAGATGGTAAGGTACTCCGCGAGGTTGCACTGACCGGGAAGTTACCATCCAACGTAACGTTTGGCGGCAAAGACAACCGGACAGTGTACGTAACGCTACAGGACCAGGGCAATCTGGAAAGCTTCCGCACCGATACGCCCGGTCGTCAATAAGTATTCGGTATAAACTCATCGAACCACCATGCAGACCGTTCCAACTCCTGCCGATCCGCTAACCAAACCAGCTTCGTTCACCATGCGGGTTGGGGCCATCGATGTCCTTCGCGGGCTGACGATGGTGCTGATGATCTTCGTCAACGATCTGTGGTCGCTGACGGATATTCCAGCCTGGCTGGAGCACGTAGGACGGGGGGTAGATGGTATAGGATTAGCCGATATCGTCTTTCCGGCTTTTCTGTTTATCGTTGGTCTGTCACTGCCCTTTGCAATGCAGGCGCGACGGGCGAAGGGCGACAGCAATGGTCAACTGGTGAAGCATGTCCTTTGCCGAACAATGGGCTTGCTGACGATGGGAGTGTTTCTGGTAAATGGCGAGTCCATCAACGAAGTAGCCACGGGTATGCCGCGTCACGCCTGGAATGTACTGGCCTGTATCTGCTTCATCCTGATCTGGAATATTTATCCCAAAACGATGCCCTCCTGGCTGATCAATACGTTGAAAGGACTGGGTATTAGTATCCTGGTAGCGATGGCATTGGTGTACCGGGGCGAAGGCGAACCAGTTTCCCGCTTCGCAACGCACTGGTGGGGTATTCTGGGGCTCATTGGCTGGTCGTACTTGGCGGCAGCCTTGGTTACAGTCTTTGCGCATGACCGGCTTGGCATACTGATCGTTGCCTGGGTAGCTTTTGCGCTGCTTAGCATGGCCGATCAGGCGCACCTGCTGCCTGACGCGATTTCGTTTATTCCCAGCGCCATCCGTGGGGGAACACTGGCAGGACTGAGTATGGGGGGAGTTGTTATCGGAACGCTCTTTCTGTACTACCGCCGTCTGGGCGACAACCGAAAAATGACACTGGTTTTCGTTGCGATCTCAGCAGGCTTGATCGGCCTCTCTATCCTGACCCGGCCGTATGGGGGCTTGTCTAAATTAGGTGCCACACCGGCTTGGCTGTTCTTGTGCAGCGCCTTTACTATTCTGGCATTTCTGATTGTCTACTGGCTGGTGGACGTGTACGGCAAAAAAGACTGGTTTACCCTAATCAAACCCGCCGGAACCGACACGTTGCTCTGCTACCTGATGCCCTACTTCGCCTACGCACTGACGACGGCATTAGCTTTTCACTTGCCCGCTATGCTGTTGACGGGTGGAATCGGGTTGCTCCAGTCGTTTCTGTTTGCCTTACTCTGCGTCTGGGTGGCCGGGCGCCTGAGCAAACTGGGCGTTCGATTGAAATTATAACGGTTGCCTTCAGCAACGTTATTTATTGAAAGGATAACCACGCGCAACGGTCAAGACATTAATCTGCAACTTTCCTTCATTAGCCATGTCTCGGATATCCGATCAATCGTTCCGGCTTATTGGGATAACGAACGATAGTCCGACGAGTCAGGATGGAGGCTTACTTGATTCCTTACTGGCGAATGGGCTGGATTATCTCTACTGGCGTAATCCCCACGCCGAAGCACCTTTGCCGCCGGTAGCCTCGACGTATCGAAGTCAGTGTCTGATTGCTGCACCCTCGCCGGGATTAGTAGAGGCACCGTTCCGATGGCATCTCAAAGAAATGGATCGTCAGCTACTGGCCGCGGTTGACGATCAACCCAGCCAGAAAACATTCTCGACCAGCATTCATCAGCTTGGTGAGTGGCCGGAACTGGCCGGGCGGGTCAAAGTGGTCTTTTACAGCCCGTTATTTTCCAGCATCAGCAAACCTGGCTATGGCCCTACCGTTAGCCTGGATACGATTGCCCGACAGGTCGGCGCGATGCGGCAGCAATACACAGCCCTGCCTTTGCTGATCGGGTTGGGGGGAATTACGGCCGATACCGTCTCCCAGGTTCGGCAGGCTGGGTTCGACGGCGCAGCCTTGATGGGCGCTCTATGGCAAACGCCTGATCCGGTAGCTGCCCTCCAGAAGATAAGGGAATCAATCTACCTTTAAGCGACGCACGGCGTTCAGCCCTCCCCGCAAGTTTATCACCTGCCTGTAACCGCACTGGTGCAGAAAGTCGACCGCCTGCTGGCTACGTCCCCCCGACTGACAATGCACAACGACCTGTCTATCGGTTGGAATTAGTGCTGGATTATGTAACAGCGTAGCCAGTGGAATCAACGTGCCGCCCAGATTATCCCGCTCGTATTCGTCGGGCTCCCGAACGTCGATCAGTAATGGAGCGTCCGGCCGGGCGAGCCAGTCTGTCAGCAGGGCCGCGTCCAGTTCAGTTACGTCGGGCGCTGTAGAGCAAAAGCGATCCGGTTCGGGTAGTGATTGAATCGCTTTGTTCGTTGGGTCGGCGGTGAACACAAACGTATTGAACGAAAACGTAAGCGCGTTGAAAACTAGGAGGGTCCCACTCAGTAACTCACCGATACCTGTAATCAGCTTGATTACCTCATTGGCCATCAGACAACCCGTAATACCCGGCAGAACGCCCAATACGCCCACTTCGCCACAGGTGTCCAGATCGCTGGGTTCGGGATACAGGCATCGGTAGGTAGGCCCATCCTGATAATTGAACACGCTAACCTGTCCGTCGAATTTGTAGATCGACCCGAACACCAGTGGCTTACCCAGCAGTACGCAGGCGTCGTTGACCAGGTAGCGGGTTGCGAAATTATCTGACCCGTCGACGACCAGATCATACGCTTGCATGATTGACAACGCGTTCATCCGATCAAGAAAAAGGGGATGCGCTATGACTTGGATATGCGGGTTTTGCCGGGACAGTAGCCGGGCGGCTACCTCAGCTTTGTGCTGACCAACGTGCTCTGGTGAGAAAAGAATCTGCCGATGCAGGTTGCTTTCCTCCACTACATCGCCGTCGATAATACCCAGTATACCAACGCCAGCCGCTGTCAGATACTGCGCTACCGGGCAGCCCAGTCCACCGGCTCCCACTAGTAGAACACGGGCCTGTTTCAGTCGTTGTTGCCCCGCCAGTCCAACCTCTGGCAACCGGATGTGCCGACTGTAGCGGTTCAATTCCTGTTCCGTCATGCGCGTAAAAATGTTTTATCCCAGTCTTTCCAGACGGGTTCGTAACCCTGCCGCCGGATAATATCTGCCATTTCAGCCGGGCTGCGTTCGTCCGAGATGGCGAACTGTTCGAGCGATTGCGGCTCCACGACGTAACCGCCGGGATTGGTTTTGGAGCCCGCACTCAGGCTGGTAATACCCAGTTTCAGGACATGATCGCGGAAACGGGGCGTTTCGCGGGTCGAGAGAGAAAGTTCTACCTCTTCATTGAATAGCCGGTAGGCACAAATGAGTTGCACCAGATCGCGGTCGCTCATGCACCGTTCGAACGATTTGGCCGTGATCGTGTCGTTCTGAAGCAGGTCGATGGGTCGTAGTCGGGGGAATGAGATGCTGTAGCGCGTCTGCCAGTACGTTCGTTCGAGGTAGTGCAGGTGGGCCGCCGTGAAAAAGCTGTCGGTGCGCCAGTCTTCCAGCCCTAGTAGTGCACCCAGTCCAATTTTGTGAATGCCCGCCCGGCCCAGCCGATCCGGGGTGTCGAGCCGGTAGGCAAAGTTTGATTTTTTGCCTTTGGGGTGATGGTTGCGGTACGTGGCCTGGTGATATGTCTCCTGGTAGACCAATACGGTAGTCAACCCTTCGGTGATAAGTTCTTCATACTCCGGCTGATCCAGCGGCTGAACCTCCATCGAGACATGGGCAAAAAGGGACTGCAGCAGCCGGATGGCATTTTTCAGGTATGGTACTCCCACCGTCTGATTCGCTTCGCCCGTTACCAGCAACACGTGCTCGTAGCCCATCTGGCGGATGGCATCGGCTTCGCGCAGAATCTCGTCGTCCGTTAGCGTCCGTCGGCGGATTTTGTTGTCCAGACTAAAGGCGCAGTAGGTGCAGATATTCTGGCATTCGTTCGAGAGGTACAGGGGCGCGTACAACTGAATGGTGCGCCCAAAGCGCTGTTGAGTTAGCTGGTGACTGAGCTGGGCCATTGGCTCCAGGTACGCCTGAGCCGCCGGGGAGATCAGCGCTTTGAAATCGTCCAGCGTGCGCTGGGAACGGGCCAGCGCCTGCTCCACCTGCCGGGGCGTAGTGGCGTAAATATCACGTAGTACGGCATCCCAGTCGTGGTGGTCAAACCAGGTCGGATTGTTCATAGATCGTCCAGAAAAGCGGTTAACGGACTGCTGGCCTGAGCGTGGGCGACCGGGCGGGCCAGTCGAGCTTCATAAGCCAGCCGACCGGCATCAACGGCCAGCCGGAAAGCCGTTGCCATTCGGATGGGGTCATCGGCGACGGCCAGTGCGGTGTTGACCAGTACGGCGTCGGCACCCAATTCCATAGCGGCAGCCGCGTGGGAAGGAGCCCCCAGGCCAGCGTCGACTACAACGGGAACCCGGCTCTGTTCGATGATGATTTCCAGGAAATCCAGCGTGCGTAATCCTTTGCTGGTACCAATGGGCGCGCCGAGGGGCATAACGGATGCTACGCCTACTTCTTCCAGTCGCTTACATAAAACCGGGTCGGCGTGAATGTAGGGCAGGACCACAAATCCCAGTTTGACAAGCTCTTCGGCGGCTTTCAATGTCTCGACGGGATCAGGAAGAAGATATTTCGGGTCGGGGTGAATTTCGAGTTTCAGCCAGTTTGTTTCCAGCGCTTCGCGGGCCATCTGAGCCGCAAAGATGGCCTCGCGCGCGGTCCGGACGCCGGACGTATTGGGTAGCAGCTTAAACTGAGGGTGAGCGAGACGAGCCAGCAGGTCGTCCTGTTGGTCGTGCGCATCAATACGTTTCAGCGCGACGGTAACCAGCTCCGTACCCGACGCCAGCAGGGCGTCTTCCATCTGCTGCGCCGAACCAAACTTACCCGTTCCGGTAAACAGGCGGGACGAAAATGAATGCCCCGCAATAACGAGAGGCTGGGTGTCAGGGCTGTTCATTGGCTGTTGTTCTAGTGCGTTTTAGCATGAAATACTGGTAAAATAGCCGGGCTTCCTCGACAGGGGTAGCCGCGTTGCTGATGGCGGAGGAAACCGCTATGCCGTGCAAACCCGTTTGAAGCAATGCCGGGATGTCGGCCAGCGTAATGCCGCCAATAGCGATGATGGGCAGACGGAAACTTTCAGAACGTAACGCCGACAGGATAGACTGGTAGCCGACCAGGCCCAGAATCGGGCTTAGTTTTTCTTTTGTACTCGTGAACCGAAATGGCCCCAGACCGACGTAATCCGCGCCGTTCTGCTGGTGTCGGCGCATGTCGTCCAGCGTGTTGGCGGTACCGCCAATGATGAAATCGTTGCCTAGTAGCAGCCGGGCTTCCGGAACGGGCGTGTCGTCCTGGCCCAGGTGAACCCCGTCGGCACCGATCTCAGCCGCCAGTTGGGGGTTGTCATTGATGATAAGCCGGGCATTGTAGGTCTGGCAGACGGCCAGCGTGTCCTGCGCCAAGTTCTTCCAGTCGGCGTAGGGTCGGTTCTTGACCCGGAGCTGAATCCAGTCGACGCCCGCCCGGCAGGCTACTGCTGCCTGCTCGGGTCGGGTGACGAGGTAGTGTAAGGGACTAATTGTCATAAATACAGTTGGTTACCTTGCTCGGCAAATTCTTTCGCTTTTGTCTGCATTGCCTGATCGAGGACGTCTTCACCCGCCAGCCCGTGCTGTTCGGCGTAGTCGCGTACATCCTGCGTAATCTTCATCGAACAGAAATTCGGACCGCACATTGAGCAGAAATGTGCCGTTTTGGCTCCCTCGGCGGGTAAGGTTTCGTCGTGGAATTCCCGGGCTGTGTCGGGATCGAGCGAGAGGTTAAACTGGTCTTCCCACCGAAACTCGAAGCGGGCTTTGCTCAAAGCGTTGTCACGGTACTGCGCCCCCGGATGGCCTTTGGCGAGGTCGGCCGCGTGGGCCGCAATCTTGTAGGTAATCACCCCGTCCTTTACGTCTTTCTTGTTGGGTAACCCCAGGTGTTCCTTGGGCGTAACGTAACAGAGCATGGCCGTTCCGAACCAGCCAATCATGGCCGCGCCAATACCCGACGTAATGTGGTCGTATCCGGGAGCAATATCCGTCGTCAGTGGGCCGAGCGTGTAGAACGGGGCTTCGTCACACTCGCGCAACTGCTTGTCCATGTTCTCTTTAATGAGGTGCATGGGTACGTGACCCGGCCCTTCGATCATCACCTGTACGTCGTGTTTCCAGGCAATTTTGGTTAGCTCACCCAGCGTTTCTAGTTCCGCGAACTGAGCAGCATCGTTGGCGTCGGCAATGGAGCCAGGTCGAAGTCCGTCACCCAGCGAGAACGATACGTCGTAGGCTTTCATGATCGCGCAGATGTCTTCGAAATGCGTGTACAGGAAGTTTTCTTTGTGGTGAGCCAGGCACCATTTCGCCATGATGCTGCCCCCCCGCGAGACGATACCCGTGACGCGCCGGGCCGTCAGCGGAATGTAGCGCAGCAGCACGCCCGCATGGATAGTAAAGTAGTCGACGCCTTGTTCGGCCTGTTCGATCAGCGTATCGCGGAACAGTTCCCAGGTCAGCGCTTCGGCTTTGCCGTTCACCTTCTCCAGCGCCTGGTAGATGGGGACCGTACCAACGGGAACCGGACAGTTGCGAATGATCCATTCCCGGGTTTCGTGAATATTCTTACCCGTCGACAGATCCATCAGCGTATCGCCACCCCAGCGGCAGCTCCAGACGGCTTTCTCTACTTCTTCCTCGATGCTCGACGACACCACCGAGTTACCGATATTGGTATTGATCTTGACCAGAAAATTGCGGCCGATGATCATGGGTTCAGCTTCGGGATGATTGATGTTGGCCGGAATAATGGCTCGCCCGGCAGCTAATTCCTGTCGTACAAATTCGGGTGTGATGTGCCCTTTAGGGGTGTTAGCCCCAAAACTATTACCCGGATGCTGGTGCAACAGTGCCGACTGCGAACGGGGTAGTTGCTCATTCAGAGAGTCGATGCGCTGATTTTCCCGGATGGCGATGTACTCCATTTCGGGCGTAATGATCCCTTGCCGGGCGTAGTGCAGCTGCGTTACGTTTTGTCCGGCGCGGGCCCGGTAGGGATGACGGATGTGCGCAAACCGCAGGGCATCCAGGCTCTGGTCGGCCAGGCGCTGGTTGCAGTAGTCCGACGAAAAAGCCGGTAGCTGCTCGACGTCGCCCCGGCCCGTGATCCACGATTCGCGCAGGCGGGGCAGACCCTGTTCCAGATCGATGGCTACGTCCGGGTCCGTGTAGGGTCCGCTGGTGTCGTAAACCGTTACGGGTGCGTTCGGCTGGCGGGCTTTGTCCAACCCTACGTGCGATACCGTGTCGGATAGGTTGATTTCGCGCATGGCAACGCGAATGTCGTGCAGCTGGCCGGACACGTAAATTTTGCGCGAACCGGTCAGTGGCTGGCGCGTGATCGATTGCTGCGTCGGCAGCGACTGGGTGTTTGGGGTTGTGCTCATCCTCCCTGAGTTGCTTGTAAAACCGTGATTTTTTCGTTGCCGGATAAAGAAAACTGCTCCCAGGTAGCGCGGGGAACAATAACGTTGTTGACAGCAACCGCGATTCCCTTTTTCTGGGACAAGGCGAGTTGGGTCAGCAGGCTCCCCAGCGAGGCCGAGGGCAACGTCTCAACGAGTTGGTTGTTGACGGATACGGTCATAATCGTGCGTTAAGGGCTAAACGCAGCGCCGATAGGAGAGACCGCAGCAGAATAAATTGGGAGAAATAGGCAGAAAAAAGGCCGAACGCGTATTCGAATGTCTGGCCTGGACGATGTCCCGGAATCCGGTCGTGTTTATACCACAACCCTGTCAGACTAATGTATGAATACGCTACTGAAAACGACCTGTATTCTCGCTTTTCCCTCCGCAGGTATTATCCTGTTCAGGTTCAAAGGGTGATGTCTCAGCCCGTCCGGGCACCCCTAAAGCTTCGCTGTTTAGCAGCGTAAAGGTAGAAAACTTTTTGACTTAAGCAGCTGTACTTAAGTAGTCAATACGGTGTTAACTAAATCGTTTATTGTTTTCTTCTCAAGTGTTACCCTTGTAGGGTGACACGCGTTAGTGAATCTGTCTTGATTTGTTGCTGTTTACCCCCCCGGCCCCCTCCTAAAAAAGAAGGGGGATACACAGAAGTAACCTTTTTTAACTCCCCCACCTGTTTTAGGAGGGGTTGGGGGTGGTAAACAGCAAAATTCCTGCGAAAGGAACCCTTGAGAAGAGGACACTAGTGCGCTAAGCAGAACTAATATAAACTCTGGCAAAGCAGAGGTTTATAGTTCCTTGACAAACAAGGGGATCTGCTTTACCAGAGTTTTTCACTTATAGCTACCATTCACTAGTAGCTCGCCGTCTTCGGAGACCGAATAACTTTCTACGTTTTCGTATTCTTTTACTTCGTACTTGTCGTCGGCGTCAAGGTTATATTTTTGCTTGAACAGATCTTCCGCCTGCTGCCGGGTTTGATCAACGAAGACCGCAAAATACTGGTATGGCTCTTTCTGGTAGGTAATCAGAACAACGGGGCTGGGGCTGGTTAAATAAGCCGCGGTTTGGTTTTGCATGATTGCGGTTGGTGAACGTTAATTGATCAGAAAACGACCAGCTAGCGCCCTTTGTTTAGGCTATCTGCATACGTGAGGCTGCGGAAGAAAACGCTGCGTTTGCGTACTCCTATTTCATGTGCCCCAGCTCACGTAACGCCTTGACCCACTGACTGTACCCCGCGCCGAGGAGGTGCAGGCCATCGTTAGTGTAACGAGCATCGAGCTTACCGGTGCTGTCGGCCAGGTACGGATGCAGGTCGACGTAGGTTTGACCGTTTTCGCTGGCTAACTGCCGGAGCGCGTCGTTAAGCGCTTTAATATGGGCCTCTTTGCCCTGATGGCGCTTGAACTGTGGGAATGTATCGTTCGTTGGAAAAACGCTTTGCAGGTAGATACGGGTACGCGGAGAGTCCTGGCGAATCTGTTGAACGATCTGGCGGTAATTTCGGATAATGGCTTCGTCTGGAATCCCACGGGCCAGGTCGTTGATGCCGATCAACAGGAAAATCTTGGCGGGTTTCGAGGCCGTTACTTCACCCAGGCGCGCCAGCACACCGTAGGAAAGGTCACCCGAGATACCCCGGTTTTTGATGTGATGATCGTCGAATAGCTCGGCCCATTCGCCAAAATCACTGATGCTGTTACCCAGAAAAATGATTTCCTTTTTGGTGTTGGGCAGACTTTCAAACAGAGTTCGCTTCTGTTCGTAGAATGTGCTCCGGAACGTAGTGTCGGGGGCGGTTGTCTGACCAAACGAGGTAGTTGTTGCCAGTAAGCTGGTAAGGAAAAGAAAGCCGCAATTGAGCCGAACACAGGAACGTAATGTCAGATGCATAGGAATAGGGGAGAATGGCTGCAAAATAAGGCAGATTGCCCGTACGGCTACTGACTTTTTTCGCCGACTACGTTAGGCCGACTGTCGACCGCCAGTATATTTACGAAAGCGTGTACAACGAGTCTTACGTTGATTACCAACCAACGAGTCTGATGTACACGCAGCCCACAGTGGTCCTACTCTGTTTCAACGTTTCGTATGTCTTACCAACCGCTAACGGTTTCGACGCCAGGGCGTATCTGCCTTTTTGGTGAACATCTGGATTACCTGGGCCTGCCCGTCATTGCTGCCGCGATCTCCTGCCGCATTCAAATCACTGCCGAGCGTATTGCCACCCCCGATGTTATTCTAGAATTGCCTGATATTGGTAAAGAGGAACGATTCAGCCTGGCAACCTTGCCGCTAACGTACCAGAACGACCGCGATTATTTTCGATCGGCTGTTAACGTATTGCTGCGATCAGGCTTCTCGTTTTCGAATGGGATCGAGGGCGAAGTGCGGGGCGAAATTCCCATCAATGCCGGTACGTCAAGTTCGTCGGCGCTGCTAATCAGCTGGTTGAACGTACTGTGCCGCCTGGCCGATGAACCTAAACGGCTGTCTGCTACCGAGCTGGCTGAACTGGCATACAAGGCCGAGGTACTGGAATTTGGCGAGCCGGGCGGCATGATGGACCATTACTCGACGGCGGTTGGGGGCGTCATTTACCTGGAATCGCAGCCTAAAATCCACCTGGAGCCATTTTCGCCTGCTTCACCGGCGGCTCAGCTCGGTACGTTTGTGCTTGGCAATTCGCAGGACCCGAAAGACACGATCGGAATTCTGGGCCGGGTGAAATTCGGTATGTTACGTATTGCTGATCAGCTGAAAGCCATGAACCCGGCGTTTTCGCTGCACAGGACTGCGATTACGGAGCTCCCCGAATACAAAGACGTATTGACCAAAGATGAATACGTTCTGCTGAAAGGTACCATCGAGAACCGGGATATCCTGCGCGAAGCGCTGGATACATTACGAACGCCCCACGAACTAAGCGGTGGCCTGAACCACGAGAAACTCGGGCAGCTCCTGACTGATCACCATGCTAACCTCCGCGATGCGCAGCAGATCTCGACGCCCAAAATCGATCGTATGCTTGAAGCCGCGCTAAGCGCCGGGGCATTGGGGGGTAAAATTAACGGGTCGGGTGGGGGAGGTTGTATGTTCGCCTATGCTCCTGAAAATCCCGAAGAGGTAGCCGAAGCCATCGAACGCGAAGGCGGCCGCGCATACATCGTCAGCGTTGCCGCCGGAACTACGTGTTTGCAGGATTTAACGGTAGCGGAAGAATAAATGAGTTGAGTAGTTACGTGGTATTCAGAAAGCTGTTTGACGTATACTGCCAGGTGTTTTGTCATTCCGAGGAACGAGGAATTTTCGAAAAAGGTAGATAAAACTCCTGCTCAGTGAAGATTCCCCGTTCCTCGGAATGATAAACAACGTAACAATTTAGGGAGTAAGCTCCTCCAGGTCGACTCGGCGAAAATAGGCTTCGGCTCCTTCGGTTTGTAGCAGAATTTTCCCTTCGCGGACACTGGCATCAGTACCCTTGGCCACGACTACACCATTGACGATGTGCGTGCAGACACCGTCTTTCGAAATAACCTCTACCCGGTTCCACTCGCCAGTTGGTTTTTCGGCATCCCGTTTTTTTGCCATTCGTACCCAGGGGCCGGGAGTATTTCGTTTGCCGTCGACTACAAGGGTGGTGCCACCCACCAGCCAGAAATCACCCACGTCACCTTCCTGAATCTGACACTCGATGCCCACGGGCCAAACCCGATCTTCGGTATTCAGGGGAATATTGTACATAATACCGTTATCGCGTTTGGCGGTGTCGCGTGGAGCGTAGCGATGAGTGCCCCACTTAAATTCGACTGTCAGATGATAGTTGCGGTAGGCTTTTTCAGTGCAGATGTAGCCAAATTCTTTACCGGAGACGTGGATAATACCGTCCTCGACCGTAAAGACCTGCGCCGGATCTTCGTTTTTCTGGCGTTTTTCGAGAAAAACGTACCAGCCGGAGAGGTCTTTACCGTTAAATAGACGCTGTTTTCGGGGCGGAACGGCACCAACGAATAAAAATATACCAATAAAGGCAGAGAGTATACAAAGCTTCATACTAGCCAAAGAAGTGATTCAACCGGCTCTACTTTTAAATTAGTCAGAGAACGATGAACTAGTAACGTTTTGCGCGTACTAGATCACGATCCGAAACTATAAAATGATGGTGATGATCTATATCAGCCTGTCTTTAGGTTGTGTTGGCTGGCCGAAAAAGGCGAACTTGCCGTCTGCGAGAATCTGCTGGGCAGTAATCTAATGATGATGCAACGCTCCTCAGATTCTTCAATACGTTCCTACTCAATGGCGAAAAACGAAACCTCTTCTGCTTCCTTTGCGGACACAAAACCCCACTACAACATACTGGACGGATTACGTGGCGTAGCCGCCATAACAGTTGTCTGTTTTCACGTCTTTGAAGCTTTTGCAACCAGTCATTTAGATCAACGAATTAATCACGGCTACCTGGCGGTCGATTTTTTCTTCATTCTGTCCGGTTTTGTTATCGGCTATGCCTATGATGATCGATGGGCAACGATGACGGTGAAAGACTTTCTCAAGCGTCGGTTTATCCGGTTGCATCCCATGGTCGTTATCGGGGCAATTATCGGCGCTGGGATGTTCTACTTTCAGGGCTGCTCGGCCTGGGACGTATCGAAAGTGTCCGTAACGATGCTGACTGTCGCCACTCTGATAAATGCGCTGCTCATTCCGGCAACCCCCGGCTTTGAGATTCGGGGCGTTGGCGAAATGTACCCGCTCAATGGGCCGAGCTGGTCTTTGTTTTTTGAATACATCGGTAATATGCTGTACGCATTCGTTCTGCGTAAGCTGCCGACCAGAGCTCTTTCTGTACTTGTTTTGTTGGCAGGCTGTGGATTAGCCGTGTTTGCCATCTGGGGGCCCTACGGCGATATATGCGTTGGCTTTTCCCTGACGGAAGAAAACATAATCGGTGGGTCGTTGCGGATGCTATTTTCTTTCTCAGCGGGACTATTACTATCGCGGGTCTTCAGACCTGTTCCGGTCAAAGGGGCTTTCTGGATCGGTGGCCTGTCCATTGTTGTTTTATCCGCGATACCACGAATTGGCGGTAGTGAGCAGCTGTGGCTGAACGGGGTGTACGATACAGTCTGCTCCGTAATTATCTTTCCTCTATTAGTTTACCTTGGTGCTTCAGCAAGGACGACAGATCAGCTAACCACCCGGCTGTGTAAGTTTTTGGGTGATATTTCGTACCCGCTGTACATGGTACATTATCCGTTTATCTACCTGTATTACGCCTGGGTTAAGAACGAAAATCTCACCTTCGAGCAATCGTTTCCTGGGGCGGCAGCGCTTGTTGTTGGGTCTATATTACTGGCTTATATATGCCTGAAGCTATATGATGAGCCCGTACGTAAGTTGTTGACAAATCGTCTTCTGCGGGTAAAAAGGAATGCTCATTAACGTAACAAAATCTCTCGAAAACTGCTGCTAACAGCGCCGAACGGGTAGCGGAGATGTTACAAGATGTTGCGCTTTTAATTTTGTTTTTGGGACTCTTTCCCTACGTTTAAATCAATTCGGTAGCGCGAATGCTACGTACTGATTTCCTTTTTTTGTGCCGAGCTTAGTGCCTCCGCAGGCAATGACAACGTATTGTTTGCCCGCCACCTGATAGGTACTGGGCGTAGCGAAACCAGCGGCCGGTAGTTCGGTTTCCCAGAGGGTTTTTCCGGTTTTCCGATCGTACGCCCGGAACATTCCGTCTTTGGTCGCGGCAATGAATAACAGGCCGCTGGCGGTGACGACCGGACCACCGTAATTTTCGGAGCCAGTGTTGGTAATACCCTTTTCTTTCAGCGACTTCTCTTCGCCGAACGGAATTTTCCAGACGTAGTTTCCCGTATTCAGGTCGATGGCATTGAGCGTGCCCCAGGGGGGCGAAATGGCCGGTAAGCCTTTGCTGTCGAGAAACTTGTTGTAACCCGTGTTACGATACGGTAGGTACGGCTGTTTGCTGCCCGCCGACACCGTCACTTCTTTTTTCTCGTCCCCGAACAGGAAGGCAACCAGCGCCTGCTTCTCGTCGGCGGTGAGCGTCGTGAAGCCCGGCATCATGCCTTTGCCGCTACTGATTGTCTGCATCACGTAGGCCCGGTCGCGTCGGGCTTCGATGTTGACCAGCGAGGGATAGCCACTCTTTACGTTGCCTTTGCGATTGGCACCGTGGCAAGTCGTGCAGTTAACGGTATAGATTCTCTCGCCTGCTGTTAGGTGAGCTAATTCGTCCTGTTTGGGCGTGTCGACCATCGTCAGGACCCAGGCCATTTCGTTGCTGTTGACGTACAAAATACCGTTTGGGTCAACGGCGGCCCCGCCCCACTCGGCCCCACCATCGAAGCCCGGAAAGATCAGCGTTCCGGCTTTGCTGGGTGGCGCAAACCGTTGCCGATGCTGTTGCCGAAACCGGGCGATGAGCGTATCGCGGTTGTCAGCATAGGGACTAATGTCTTTCTCCGTCAATGTGTTGGCTTGTCTTGCGAAAGGAAGCGGTTTTGTTGGAATGGGCTGCGTTGGCCAGGGTTTCTCGCTACCCAGCCCGGTTGTTGGAACGGGAACCTCGTTGATCGGGAAAAGCGGTTTCCCCGTTACGCGGTCAAAGACGAACACGTAGCCGTGTTTAGTCACCTGCGCTACAGCGTCAATTGATTTGCCGTTGTGCTTGATCGTCACCAGGTTGGGTGGCGCGGGCAGGTCGCGGTCCCAGATATCATGGTGAATAAACTGGTAGTGCCAAAGCCGTTTGCCCGTCCGGGCATCCAGTGCCAGCAGGCAGTTGGCATATAAGTTTTGCCCCGGCCGATTTCCACCCCAGAAATCGAAAGCCGCCGAGCCGGTGGGTACGTATAGAATTCCCCGCTTCCGATCGACGGACATTCCCGCCCAGTTGTTGGCCCCGCCAACGTACGTATTCTGGTACGCATCCTTGGGCCAGGTGGTGTAACCGGGTTCGCCGGGATAGGGGATGGTATGAAACGACCAGGCCAGCTTTCCGGTCCGGACGTCAAACGCCCGAAGATCACCCGGTGCGGCATCGGCTCCTTCCGACAGACGTACGGGCATGACGATCAGGTTCTCGAAGATGGTGCCGGGCGTGTTCGAGATGATGAATTTCTCTTTAGCCGCTTCGGGCAGACCCGAGTGCAGGTCGATTCGACCGTTGTCGCCAAAGGTTGGAATGGGTTTTCCGGTTTTGGCATCCAGCGCGTACAGATGCTGTCCAATCGTGTGCAGAATGCGCTGGTCATCACCACTGCGCCAATACGTTACGCCCCGGCTGGTACTCATCGAGCTTTTCTGGCTGTCGCCAAATCGCCATAGCTCTTTTCCGGTAGCCGCGTCCAGCGCGAAGGCCCGCACCGCCGACGTAACGCCGTACAAAACTCCATCAACGATGATTGGATTCACCTGCATTTGTCCCGTATCAAGTGCCGCATACGACCAGGCTACCTGAAGTTTCTGAACGTTTTCGGGCGTAATCTGCGTCAACGTGGAGTAGTGATTACGGTCGCCCCCGCCCAGGTATTCCGGCCATTCGTTGGACGAGGCTGTTGAATGATCAACGCTGAGCAACTGACTAGCGGAAAGGAGAACGACTGCGCCGAAAAGAGCAACAAGAGAAATACGTTTCATCAACAGACAAAGGCAGGTCCATCCAAAAGATACGCATTAGAGCGGAATACTCGTCAAACTGAATCTGCCTGCTGGCTTTCGGATGAATCGGCGAGTAGGATAACTGGTTATCCGAATCGCTCTTCCAGCCAGCGCACGGCAAAACCAACCAGGCCGGCGGCAGGCAAAAGAGCTGAGGGAGCTTGACCAATGAGGCCCCGCTGTCCCTGACCGGTTGCCAGAAAGTCGTTGGCAATCGTGCTAAAATAATCGTCCGCCAGCCCATCGACGACCGGATCGACCGTGTCGAATTCTTCGATCATCCGCCAGACAACCTGACCGTTCAGTAGTAGCGGTACTTCCATCCGGCGGATGTGTTTTCCCGGAATCTGGGCCAGGTGTTCAGCGTGGTGCAGTAGACTGATGGTATCCAACGGGGCTCCGATCACCAGGACTTTGCCCGCTGCTGCAACGAGTTTCGCAAACGGGGAACCTGGACCGTAACCGTAATCGAGGGGGTGATCGGTGGTAAACCACTTGGCCTGCCCACCGATGGCGATAACGGAGGCACCTGGATTTTTGCTTCGTTCGGCACCGGGCGTTGTGCGGACAAATTCAGCAAAGGCGCCATGATCCCGACTGGCTCGAGAGCGGACCGGATCAAAAGGCGGAATATCAGGTTTCAGGGAGTCGGGGAGTCGTCCCCGTTCGTCAAGGGCGTCTTCGTATTGCTGATCCCAGTTGACGTAACAGAGCAACGTACCATCGGGGCCAAGTACGTCGATCAGGGCACCGATCAACGTATCAGGACCGTTGATAAGTGGCCCAATTCCCCGCATCCCGGCGTGTACCATGACAGCGTCGCCTTGCTGGACACCCAGCGCGCGAATATGCTGGCTGAGTAACCGACGCGTCCAGTAATACGTGTCACCAAGTAGGAACATGAAAAGCGGGTATTCGATCTAAAGAAGTCCGGGCAGGATTATGTAAGTCAACAAAATAATTGTCTGAAACTAATAAGTTCACCACTTTCCGTAGATAAGTACCTGCTGAGTGCGCCCATATTGCATCCAAACAACTGCTTCTAAAACCATCCACCCTAGGTTTCATTAAAAGAGTGGAATAGTAAGTTTAAAATACTAATTAAATCTATCGAAGAACAACCTAAACTTTCCTTGCGCAATAGAGAAACTTTGACGTTCAGATACGTCCTTATAAAAATCAATGCATCCAGAGTGAAAATCGATTGATCTAACTTCTCCAGTAGCATAGGCAAAAGAGTAATTCTTGGAAATAATCTCCTCAGAAAAATGGCGCGCCTACGTAATCACTTGTCCTTCACGCAGCGGAAACCCAAATTGTTACTGCCGCTGCTGACTTCGCCCTTGCCCCGGCTACCGGCTTTGTAGCGGATGCAGTATTGGTCGCTACAGAGGAACGAACCTCCGCGCTGTACTCGCTTCACCGCGCCCGGTTCTTCGGGATCGTAGCTGTCGGCTGGCCCCTGGGGATTCTGCTGGGCGCTGACAGCGTAATAGTCGGGCCGGTAATAATCCTGACACCACTCCCAGACGTTCCCTTCCATATCGAACAACCCGTACGCATTGGCCGGAAAGGATTTGACCGGCGCTATACCCGCATAGCCGTCGTCTTTGGTGTTTTTGTCCGGGAAATGACCCTGATAAATGTTGGCGACCCATTTACCGTTTGGCTTTTGTTCCTTGCCCCAGTAATACGTTTGGCTGTCCTGGCCACCCCTGGCCGCAAATTCCCACTCGGCTTCGGTGGGCAGGCGTTTTCCAGCCCATTTAGCGTAGGCGGCCGCATCCTCGTAGCAAACATGAACGACGGGTTCGCTGGCACGGCCTTTCAAATTACTTCCTGGCAAATCGTTTCCTGGCCCAAACGGTTGTTTCCAGCTAGCGCCTTCCTGATAATTCCACCACTGGAGCGGGTTAGATAGCGAAACGGCCTGCCCAGGGGGCGTAAACACCGCCGAACCCGGAACGAGCTTATCGGCCGGAACACCCGGGTAATCATTGGGGTTGAGCGGGCGCTCAGCCACGGTAATGTAGCCGGTCGTTTTGACAAACTGAGCGAACTGCGCATTCGTTACCTCGTGTTCATCCATCCAGAAACCTGCTACTTTAACAGCATGAACCGGTTTCGTATCGGCAAACTCCGTAGAGCCCATCTGAAAGGTGCCGCCCGGAATCCAGACCATTTCATCCATACTGCCATCGCTTGCGGGCGTGACTGATGCTGCCTGCCGAATAGTCATCTGTCGCGAAGGCATTCCCTTGGCGGCACAATGAGCAATGCTGTCGGCTGTCTGTTGGGCCAGCTGGTCGGACGATTGCTGGTTCTGGCAACTGAACAGCCAACCAGCGAACGTAACAATCAGCGAGTTAATGAAGAATTGATTGCGTAACATGGAGTCAGCCCATTTACCTTACTTACTCTTTGCCAATAATTGAAGCGCTTCGGCGTCCTTGTATTCGACCATCAGCGCTTTCAACTGAGCTTTCAGGTCGGTCGTGATCGTTTCGTAGCCAGGTTTTCCAAACAGATTATTGACCTGTTTGGGGTCCTTTTTGAGGTCATACAACTCCCAGGTGTCCAGGCCGCCGTAGAAGTGGACCAGCGTGTACTGGTCGGTGCGGACGCCAAAATGCGGGTAAACATGATGTGGTTCCGGGAACTCGTAATAGTGGTAATAAGCTGCCTTACGCCAGGGCGTATCTTTTCCCGTCAGCAACGGCGCGAACGATTTTCCCTGAATGTCGCCCGGAATCGCGGTTTTTGTCATGTCGAGCAGGGTGGGTGCCCAGTCGATGTTTGACACGATCTTCTCGACTTTAGTGCCAGGTTTGATGACGCCGGGATAGCGAATGACGAACGGCGTTTTCAGGGATTCTTCATAAATAAACCGCTTGTCGAACCAGCCGTGCTCACCCATATAGAAGCCCTGATCCGACGCGTAAACGACAATTGTATTCTTCGCCAGCCCCGACTGATCCAGGTAGTCCAGCAGTTTGCCGATGTTTCGATCCAGAGAACGAGCCGTGGCCAGGTAGTCGCGCAGGTAACGCTGGTATTTCCACTGTACCAATGCATCACCACTGAGTTTTTTCTCGTCGAATTCCTTGCTGACCTTTCCTTCGTAGTAGGCCATAAACTGCTTTCTCTCCTCGGGCGAAAACCGGTTGTAGATACCGCTACGTTCGTAGTCGGCGTGGACTTTCAGGTCTTCTTTCAGGCGCATCGTTTTGTCGATGGTCATGTCCTGTTTGGCAGCCGCTTCCCGATTCTGATAGTTGTCGTGAAACGTGGAAGGCAGGGGAAACGTAACATCATCGTAAGCGCCTAAGTCCTGTAAGTCAGGCAGCCACTCGCGGTGGGTGGCTTTATGACCAACAACCATGAAAAAGGGTTTGCTGGCGTCCCGTTTTTTGAGCCAGTCGAGCGAAAGATCCGTGACTACGTTACTGACGTAGCCCTTGTGCCGCACCGTATCGCCCGAACCGTTAACGAAATCGGGGCTGTAGTAATGGCCCTGACCGGGTAATACGTCGAGGTAATCGAAGCCGTGGGGGAGACTACCCAGGTGCATTTTTCCAATCCAGGCCGTCTGGTAGCCATTTTTCTGCAACTGTTCTGGGAAGACGGGCTGGTTAATGTTAAACTTCCGTTCGTTCAGCGTATAGCCGTTCAGGTGGCTGTATTTTCCCGTCAGTAACGTAGCGCGGCTGGGACCGCAGATCGAGTTCGTAACGACGTTGTTGAGCAGAATAGCCCCCTCGTTCGCAATCCGGTCGATGCTGGGTGTTTTCGCCAGTTTACTGCCGTAAGCACTGATGGCCTGGTAAGCGTGGTCGTCCGAAAAGATAAAAATAACGTTCGGGCGCTCTGCTGATTGAGCCAGGGCACTACCCACGAACAGGCACCCAGCTAGGGCGATGCAGTACCGGACACTGTGTTGAAATCGACGGACTAGTTGGGTGAACAGCATACGGAAAAACGTAACGGGGTTTAGGTAGAGATTTGGCTACATGAACGAATTCATGGCCGATTCATTGGCCAGTTCTTCCGCATGTTCTTTGCCCAGGTACCGATCAATGAAAAAGTGCGCTACGTAGAGCAGGGGCGTCAGGAGGATAGCGGTCGTGGCTTTGTACATGTAATTGATTATTCCCACGGCCAGCACCTGCGTCAGCGACCAGTTGCCAAAAACATAGAAGGCAATGCCCAGCACCACGAACGAATCAACCAGTTGCGACACTAGCGTGGAGCCGGTGGCCCGCAGCCATATTTTCTGACTGCCGGTAATCCGGCGCAGCGCATGGAAAACCGATACGTCCAGAATCTGTCCGATCAGGAAAGCCGTCAGCGAGCCAATTATAATGCCCAGCCCCTGCCGAAAAATCATCTGGAAAGCATTGTTGATATTGATGGGCTGCCCCGCACCATCCGTCGCGTTTACGTCAAGCCAGAATTGAGCGGGGGGCAAGGTCGTTACGGCGTAGATCACCACGAAGCTATACGCCACGAAACCCGCCGTCAGGAACGAAATCCGCCGAACGCCCGCCTTGCCGAAATACTCGTTGATGATATCGGACGTAACAAACACGAATGGCCAGATCACGGCACCCGCCGTCAGGTTAAAGTCCAGCACGAAATCGCCGAAGAGACGAATATGAGCGGGTTGCGTCCCCAGCAACGTTTCGACCGAAAAAATCTTGACCCCAATGATCTCCGCAATCAGCGTATTGGTGAGAAAAATCGCGCTGAGGAAGATATATAGGTTCGTACGCTTATTGGTAAAAGAATAGGAGGGCATGAGTACGTGATGAGTACGTGACAGATTAAGGACGGTGGTTATTTGCGCTTATAAATACCGGCCGTTGCCGTTTTCTCGTAGCGTTCGGCTAGGGCGGGGGCTCGCTGAAACAGTTTGTCGATTACGTTCTCGTGATCGACGATATAGTCCGGCGGATCTTTTCGAAAATGGTCGAAAACGTTGATAACGGCTTCGTAATTATCCAGATTCTTTAAATCGTATTTGGCGAGGTCCCAGTTCAGGTAGGGTGTGGCAGGAAGGTTATTCCGGTAGGCGCTTAGGTCCTCCCCGATAATCAGTACGTGCTGATTCTGAATCGTACGGGGCAGGGGCGAGGGCTGCACCTGAAGCTGCGTCAGTCGACCCAGATCACTGCGGGGAATCAGGCCAAGCGCCCCCTGATAGAACAGCAATAAGATCAGCGCCATCGCTACGCCAAACGCCACTTCGCCCAGCCAGGCTTTACGAATATTTTCGAAGTAGAACACGGTAAAATAAGCCATGGGTGGCACAAAACTCAGTAGTGACATGGGAGCCAGAAACGGCGTCAGCAGGGTAGTCAGCACGGCGGTAACGAACCACAGCATCATGATCTGCTGTACCCGCTGCTGAAAATTAACGTAACGACTGGTCGTACTGAACAGGCTCAGGAAGCCCAGTATGCCCAGGCCCAGCGGAATAATCAACGACGCGATCAGCGACTGAAAATCAGACAATGAATACTGCCGAACCCGGAACACCGACGACAGCAGGTTGCGGTTGAAATCGTCAAGACTGTCTTTGAAATAATAGAACAGGACCGTAACCGCAATCGGGAACAGGAAGCCGGACAAAGACAGCGAATACTGCCGGAACGTAGCGCCCGTGTAGAGCAGCAGCGAAATAATGGCCCACAGAATGAACAGCGCCGACGGTAAATAGAACAAAGCAGCAATACCAATGTAGAAACCAACCTCGAACACCTCATCCGTTGCACCCCGGCGCTCCATCTGCCGGATCAGCGTACCAAAAGCCAGCAGCAGAAAACTGGTCGACATCAGAACGGGAGATAACGTCAGGCAGTCGAACGAGAGGTGTAGAAACAGCATATACACCAATCCCGGCCAGAAAGAACGGTCTGGAAATACGTCGCGGTTGTTAGTCAGGTAGTTGAAGTAGACCACCTGCAGGATCGACACCACCGTGGCTGCTATGTGTAAGGCCACGGGCGACCGTCCGGCAACGGTATGCAACCCCCAGTATACCAGCGCTGAGAGCGGGCTGATGCTATCCCAGATGTCGTGGTACAGCAGGCCGCCCTGGCTCATTTTTTCGCCAACCAACAACCAGTTCAGTTCGGGTGTCAGCAGGGGAAACGGATGGAGCAGCAGGGGCAACCGGATCAGCAGGAACAGACCCAGCAGGCTGACGTATTGATACGGGAAATAAGCACGAAAAAAGCGTAACAACGGACGGAAAAGAATTAGTGACCCCTGCGAAATTACGGCCAATTTCGGCAGAATGGAAAAACCTGCGGATATTTGCAGCTATCTCCCAGAAGTAGGCCGTCTGGCGGGTTTACAAATCGGTGGGTATAACTGACAGCCCGATTTGAGGACAGCAGACAATGCTTCTGGCAGGGAATCAACAAAGTCAGTTTACCGGCGTTATAGGAGGGAGCACTGACTCAATTACAGCATCATGGAATCGAAACGACAACAGAAGGTAGCCCGGCAACTGCAGAAAGACTTGAGCGAGATATTTCAGCGCGAGGTGCCGCACCTGTTCAACGGAGCTTTTATTACGGTTACCAACGTGCGCGTTTCGCCCGATTTGAGCGTTGCCCGCGTGTACCTGAGCTTTCTGGCTACGAAAAATAAAGATCTCCTGCTCGAAACGATTCAGGAAAAAGGGAAAGTTATTCGGCAGCACCTTGGCGACCGCGTTCGGCACCAGCTTCGGATCGTGCCCGAGCTAGTATTCTTCCTGGACGACACCGCCGAGTACGCCGACAAAATGGAACGACTGTTTTCTGGTCTCGACATCCCCCCCGCCCCAAAGGAGGAAGACGAGGAAAATTAAAGAGTGAAAGGGCGATTTTCGCACTGGCACGTTTCACTAGTAGAAAGCAAATGAGCGAAAGTATGAAATAGCGAAAGAGCGATTGCACCGGATGGCTTCGCTCTTTCACTCATTCATACTTTCGCTCTTTAACACATGAACCTCCCCACCTGGATTGCCCGTCGGTATTTTTTCTCGAAAAGGAAGCGCAGTTTCATCAGCTGGCTATCGGTACTCTCCATGCTAGGCGTGGGTGTAGGCACGATGGCGCTGGTGGTCGTGCTGTCCGTCTTTAATGGGATGGAGGAGTTAAACCGGCAGATTTTTAAAACCTTCGAGGCCGATATGACCGTGTCGCCCCGGCAGGGGAAACGCTTTCTGGCCTCCCCGGATCTGCTCAAACGCCTTCGTCAGACGCCGGGCGTGTCGCTGTTAACGACCGTAGCGCAGGATAATGCCCTGGCCCGTTATTCGGATGGACAAACAGTGGTTCGGCTGAAGGGAGTCGAAAATAATTACCTGCAACGCCAGCAGCTCGACTCGGCTATGATCGATGGGAAACGGATGCTGGAAAAAGACGGCGTCAACTACGCCGTAGTAGCCGCGGGTGTGCAAAGTGATCTCAGCATTTCGGTACTGGATATTCTGGCTCCCCTGGAAATTCTTTATCCCCAGAGCGATCAGTCATTCAACGCCCTGAATCCCGACGCGTTCAACAGCGCTTATCTGACCGTTTCTGGTGTTTTCTTCATTGAATCGCGGTACGACAATTTCGTATTAGCCCCCATCGACGTAGCCCGCGACCTGTTTGGCTACGCCGAAAACGAGGTTACCTCGCTCGAAATCCAGCTTACGCCGGGCACCAACGAGAACGTAGCCAAACAGGCGTTGCAGGACGTAGTGGGCGAAACACTACTGGTGCAGAGCCGCGATGACCTGAACACGGACCTCTATCGAACCATCCGTATCGAAAAACTGCTTGTTGCCCTCACGCTGGGCTTTATCATTCTGGTGGCTTCGATCAATATTTTCTTTTCCCTGTCGATGCTGGTGGTCGAAAAGAAAGAAGATATCAAAATCATGTTTGCCCTGGGAGCAACGTCGGGTCTGATCCGCCGGATTTTCCTGACGGAAGGGGCCATCATTGCACTGTCCGGTGCTTTTGCCGGCCTGGTTTTAGGGATCGGCATCTGTCTGGCGCAGCAACGGTACGGCTTTATCCGAATGGGAACGGTCAGCTCAGTAATCGATTCCTACCCCGTCCGGCTCGACACCAGCGACATCATTCTGACGGCTATTTTAGTCACTGTGTTGACAATGCTGACCTCCTGGTTCCCGGCGCAACGTGCCGCCCGAATCGGGACGATCTAGAAGCTAGGAAGCTGTTTGAGCTAGCTAGCGATTTGAGTTGAAGCATTTGTCATTCCGCCGGTAGGCGGAATGACAAAAACGAATTTGCAATTAGGCGTTAACGCACTTTCAGCAACTGACTTACCGCTACGGGGCGGCCGTCCTGCGTAACTCCCTGCACCGTAACGCGGAGTAGCTTCGCCGTATCGGATAAAGGAATCCGGAACGACGTAATACCCGATTTGTCCGTAGCCAGCAGGGGGCGCCAGGCCAATACGTCCCGCTGGTCGGGAAGACCGCTGGTTGACTCTGACAGAGCGCCGTATTTAGGTACGTAAAAGGTGCGTTCGCCGGGGTAACCCTGCACCATCAGGTCAGCCTGGTTTGGGTTGGTGCCCGTCTGCCCGAATCGTGCTTTCTTAGAGTAAAAAGCAATAATACCATTTGCCCCGCGAGCGCCAAAAACAGAGGCTCCGGCGTTTTTGATTAAATCAATACGTTCTATCTGCGTTGGATCCAGCATCATCAACGCGTTTCCTTCGTCGTTCTCCGACAGATACGTTCCGTCGATCATGTACAGGGGAGCTATTTTCTTTAGCTTCGCGTTGGCGGATAACATACTGATACCCCGAACGGTAACCAGATAACCACCACCCGCATTCGCTGTGTTGGGACGGACCTGTACGCCCGTCAGTTGGGCCGCCAACATCTCATAGGCATTGCCGTACGCCCGCGATTTTTCGTCAAATAGTAACGTAACGTCGGCCTGGCCGTAAATAGCGTTCTGCTGAGCCTGACGGGCGGCATCCAGATTAGTCGCCCGGACCGTTACCTCCCCTAACTGACGCGCTGACCGTTCCCGGTAGCGGTCTGGGGCGTTGGGTTGCCGCTGCTGTCTACTGGCGATCAGTGAAGAGGCTGGAAGAAAAGACGGTTCCGAGGATTTCGCAGGAAAATAACCGCCGGGCTGGTCAAGCCGAACCTGAGCCGAATTGATTGGTTTGAAGGAAGCCGTCATGATCTGAGGCCGTAAATACATTGTATCCTGCATGCTGAGGCCATCGATGAGGAAGTGGCCTGATTGATCGGCGCGGGCCGACCGGGCAAAGGATTCCCCGCGGGGGTTGGTGAAGGTCAACAGGACAACCGCACCCGGTAAAGGTTTCTCATTTTTGTCGATGATCGATCCACTGAGTCGTTGCCCCGATGAGGACGCCAGTTCATTGGATGGTTCTGGCTGACCAGTCGGGGTCTGCCAATTGAAGCGACGCCAGCCCTGCGTCAGTAACAAGTCGTCCAGCGCTTTACGTCCGTTCTGTCCACTTGGCTTTACGTATTGATTGGCCTGTTCGATACGACCTTTCAGTTCCCCGGCCAGCAGAAGATGCGTCCGGATATCGGCCGTGATGGAATCGGGAGTGAGTTGTGATTCGTCGGTTACCGTGGCGGAGCCGGTAATAGTGAGCGGTTCATCAAATCCATCGGCAATACGTACCGCCAGCTGAATGGTTTCGCGGGGGAGATAGCTAGTCTTATCCGTGATCAACCGGGCCTGTACCGGAAGCTGCGGGTCTGGAACAAACACCAGCCGCTCCTGCTGAGCCTGCCCCTGCGCATTGTACAGTGTCACCTGCGCCAGTCCGGCGGGGAGTTTCGCCACCGGAATCGCCAGACGAGCTTTGCCAGAACGAAGTTGTAGTTTGGTTTGCTGGACGAGTTGCCCCCGGCTTTGTATTGTGATGTATACGGGCTGCTGGGCGAGCGGGGCCGATGCCTGTATGGCTAGTTGCAGCTGAGTACTGTCCGTGATCATGTCTGCCCCAAGCACCAGGCCATTTTGTTCTACCGTTGGTAAGTTTATTGGCTGGATAGGGCCTGCACCGACGTCAAAAATTGCCTGGTACGTTGTTCCTGCCTGGGGCGTTACAGCGATGCTGCCCAGACCAAAGCGATTCGTGCTGAAACGCCCCTGTTCTGTACCCGCCTGATTGACAAGCCGCCCCGTAACGGCTACACCCCGCCCCTGTTTGTCAATGGCTTTGATGCCTAGTCGCGTTGGCAAGCCACCCACCCAATGACCACCTTCCGGTAAAAACTGTACGTCCAGCGAATCGGACGGGCTATGCGTATCCGCACCAGATACTTCAGACGACGGAGAATTTGGATTACTGGTTATCACCGTCAACGTCCGTTCGAAGGCGGGTCGGGCGTTACGTACATCCTGTTCTGAGTAGGCCTGTAAGCGGTACGTGCCTGTCGCCAACGAATCAGACAACCGCAGCCAGCCTGACGCCCGGCCTTCCTGCACGCGTACCCACTGATGACTCAGGACGCGTCCCGCCGGAGATAAAAATTCCAGATGCAACGGAATATCGCCAGCCGGCTGCGCGCTTACTACGGGCTCGTGGGTTTGCGGATCGAGAGCGTAACCGCTGAACCAGAGCGTATCGCCCGCCAAATAAATACCTTTGTTCGTCTGGACGAAAAGGGCAGGGGCGTTGTGCTGCTGCTGGCTGGTCCATCGGCGGGCCACTTCCCGGCTGATTGTGTCAGGGGGTAATACCGTTCCCTCGTTCGGCAGTGAAGCAATTGTCTGAGTGGATGAGGAGGCAGGCTTCCAGTCGGCCGGCAAGAGGGTCGATAACCGATCTTCACTCATGGTACCCCGGATTTCCAGCCCATTCGGCTGCGCTACCCAGCCGTCGGTTGTTACCAATGCCGCCTTGCCTTTAGGGAGATAGATAAGCGAATAAGCATAAGGCATTTCTTTGTACGGCATCATACTCCCCGCCCGCTGACGGGTGTAGAATACTTCCAGCGGTTTGGTACTACGCAATTGCCGCTCGGTAGCCAAATCCGCGGGTTTTATAATGCTGTCTGGCTGAGCAACTGCCGTTGGCATACGTTCGGCCCGTTGCACTACCGGCACATTGGGATTAGCAGGTACCGCAAAATTAGCCTCGTACAACAGGAAGCCTTCTTTTTCGTACGTTCCTGCCACCAGGCTGGTCAACAAATGGCGAAATGAGCCCTGGTAAGCTTTCTGGCGATTTTTCTCCCAGCGCTGCGCCTGTTCAGCGTTATCGGGGGCCAACACCTCAAATCGGCTCGTGCCCGCGTAGTACGTAATGCCCCGGAACGAGTCAAAACGCAGCAGACTATAATGCACCCGGTATCCCAGCGCCAGATTCTCGATGATCAGCGGTTCGCTGGCCTGCGCTGTCAGTTTTCCGTCCTGACTTGTCAGGGTAACTGTTTCTATGTTTTTGATCTGGCACCGATTGGCAAAGGGGGTATTGCCAAGCAGCTCGCGTTCAAACACGCGGACCATCCGGTCATACGCTTTAGTTCGTCGGGCGGTGACCGTAACGGACTGTAAGGATTTGCTTTCCGGTTTGAGGCTGATCGACAGCGTACGAGCCCCCGTCAGCCGGATGGTTTGTCGGTTGGTATTGAAGCCCAATGCACTCGCTACCAGTTCGCAGGTTCCAACTGGTAAGCCATCGAGCTGATAGTTACCCTGCGCATCAGCCGTTGTTCCCTGAGTTGATGCGTTCAGGTAAATACTGGCGAAAGGAACGGGCTGGTTGGTCGACGCGTCCACGATCCGGCCGGTCAGTGTGACAGTGGTTGACTGTCCAAAAGCGACGGTCAGCGTTAATGCCAGAAACAGAAATAGACTTAAAAAACGTGCGTTCATGTCGTCACAGGGGCTAAAACAGTAAGTAATCGCTAGCTGTCTGACTGCCAGTGACTATTAATAGTGAAAAGCCATCAGGGAACGCTGGTTACTCATTGAAATATACTCATTGGCGAATTGTCTGCTAGCTATTGGTAAGCCCGATAAATAATGACTGGATTTCCTGCGTAAATAGTTCGTTTCTCGGCGGTCATACCATTCTTAAGCGCCACTGTTTGTGAGGGAATATTTTGCTCGTGAATAATTGAAATCAGACTGTCGCTAAGCCCATTGGCAAAAGCGTACCGCCGACAGGTAATGGCCGCTTCGGTGGCGTACCCCTGGTTCCAGAACTGAGGCAAAATAGAGTAGCCGATTTCTAACTCCTGTATTCCATCAACAACCTGAACTAGTAGGCCGCATTGCCCAACAAAGGCTCCTGTCTTACGGTCGATAAGTACGTTCATGCCCCCTTTATGGTGTTGGTAGCGGTAGAACGTCTTTTCGAACCATTGCTGGTAATTTAAAACTGGGTCAGTGGGTTCTCCCTGCCAGTACCGGGTAGCCTCTGGGTGGTAGTAAAAAGGAAGCCACAGATCAAAATCGTCGGGCTGCAAGAGCCTGAACCGGAGTCGCCCCGATTCATGACCGGTCAACAAGTAAGTCATACCAAAAAGTAAGACGCAGTGCCTGAATAATCTCTCTGAAAAGCCAACGGTGGTATGCCATCAATTAATAGGATTGCCGTCCGGCAGGCAATGGTACCGACTGTCGACATACTGCAGTTGGATTTCGGAGCTTATTTAAAGCTAAAAACGAAGGGGAACAGAAAAATAACTACCGCGCTCCAGATACTGTATATTGGCAGGAAGAGCATCATGGATTGACCAATGAACGAGAGATCGTTTTTGCGAGTCATCGCGCCCCAAAGGCGAACCGCGACAACGACCAGATGGGCTAATATTAGGACATTACCGCCCAGTACGGCCAGTCGGTTTGGCGTTATGCCCCATTCGGTGATCCGAAACAATACAGCCGATAAAGCAATGCCGTTAACCAGAATAGTTGCCGCTGACAGCAGCAGGAGAATAATAACCTGAATAGGTTTTTTGTTGGTAGGCGACGCTTCGGCTACTGAGAAAAAGGTAAGCGCCATTACGCCGATCAGTAGTAGGTTGAAAATCAGCAGAAATTCCCGGTCATGGTACGGATCCTTTCCTGAGCTGATGGTCGCAACCAGGTAAATCAGCAGCATGAGCAGGGCGATTGGACTAAAAAGATTGGCAATGACCGGGGCTACCTTATTGACAAGTCCTGGTTGAACCTGAGTAAGAAAGGTGGCCACAATCGGTACGGCCGCTAAGCCGCACATCACGACGTAATTGAAATAGAATTTCTGGATGTGCCAGCCAATCAGTTCAAACAGCCCAATCGTAATCGCTGTCGTCAGGCCACCTGCAATCAGCAGTAAAGCCGTCATAACGGCCAGTTCACCGTTGTAGCGTAGGAAGCCAAGCCAGTTTACTCCTTTCTTAAAGCTACCTCCGCCAAAGGCAAATCCCAGAAGCGACCATAACCACAGGGGTAAATGAATGCAGGAAAGAAGCAGCGTATCGCTGGTTGGTCCTTTGGGAAGTAAGTTGATAAATCCAGCTGCTAGCAGGACGAAACCGGTCAACCCGGCTGCCGTCTTGCCTGAGATCTTATTTTTCCAGGCGAAATAGGCGATCAGCACAGGGAATACAATAAAGCCTACGTTGCGCTGGAAAAAAAACTCCTGATTCAACGACAGCAATTCAGGCAGCTTGGCTAAAAGTGCCGTTAGCAGAGAAGCACCGATAACAAACGTTCGTTCGCTGGTCGTACCCCAGAACAACTCTTCCTGGCTATAATTTAGGCGCTGGTACCAGCCCTCGGCCAGTGGATTGTCACGTAGTTGAGGGTAAAGGTCGTTGAAAGCCGTTCTGAACGTCGGCTTGTTAGCCCGATACAACGTTTCCAGTTGTCGGGGGTTGTCCAGGTTTAATAGGATGTCGTCACGCATTGGAGTATGTTGTTTGGTTGAAAGTACTTTGTATTTAAGAGTGAAAGGCGAAAAAAATTAGAGGCTTTTGTTGGTTAGAATTAAACGCTCTAGTGCATCTAGGTGATTTCGGAAGGCTGCGGTGCCCTGTTCAGTTGCCTGGTAGCGGGTATTGGGCTTCCGGCCAATGAACTGCTTTTCCGCTTGCAAATAACCCCCCTCTTCCAGCGCTCGCAAATGACTGGATAAATTACCGTCGGTCAGTTGTAACGTCTGCTTCAGAAACGAAAAGTCGGCGCTGTCGGCTGCCAGAAGGACCGACATGATACCCAGGCGGGCGCGACTCTCGAAGTCTTTGTTGATATGTTTTATGTAGTCGTTCACCGTTCTGACCAGTAGGCTGTACGGTCCGTCAGCGCACTAACGAACCGTTGTGATTGATGGGTAGCATTTATTTTTGATAGTAACGATTTTATCGTTTTTCGTATCGGAAGTACAGTAGCGTGCCATAGAGGATATTCAGTATTCCAAATCCGGCTCCCCAGGCCAGCAAGCCGTAATCGACCCAGAATCCGACCAGTAAACCGAGTATAATTTCACCTATACCTAGGTAGCGAATTTCGGCAAACGTGTATTTACTGCTGTTAAGCATCGCCAGACCGTAGAATACGAGCATGGCGGGTACTACCAGATAAACGATTTGATGATACACCAGTATCAGACAAAATACCCCGCCCGCCAGCAACGGAATGCTTAGATTGCTGAACAGACGCTGCCCCTGAAGATGCCAGATAGACTCCTGCGCTTTCTGCGCCTTAACGTAGGTTAGAACGATCACTGAGCCCAACGCCAGCACCAAAGTAATAAGAGCGACTACCACCAGGAATGTGCCTGTTTCGGCGGGTAGATTACCTCGACACACATCAGCGTACGTTACGTCTTTCTGGTGCAGATACCCATAAACGATTCCCACGCTAATCAGCGCCAGCAGGCCAGCTAGTATGCCCGATAACCCACTCAGCGACGTAAAGCGGGAGGAGCGTTGCATAAGGCTACGAATCTCCTGTAAGGCTGCGAGTTCTTCCTGATGTTGTGCCATGTAAAGTACTTTGTGATTCAAAGTTATAATTATTTTCTATTGTGCAACAGTCGAGTCGAAAAATTTAAGATGTACGCAACTAGGACAACCGTCTTTAACGACAAAACCCTCCCTTGACTCAAGGGAGGGTTTTAGTAGAGACTTTCGTGTGTTCTACTTACCAGCTTTTCTTTTTATGACCGGCAACGGCGTAGTAGAGAATGAACAAGTAACAGACGCCCACTACCCAGAAGCCTTGTTGTGGGTGTTCAACAGGGGTTGCCTGCGCGAAGATCAGCGGCAATACAGCGCCCCCCGATATAGCCATGATCAACAAAGCTGACCCAATCTTGGTGAAGCGACCCAGCCCCCGAATACCCATCGGGAAGATAGCAGGCCACATCAGCGCATTCGCCAGCCCCATGGCTGCCATCAAGTAAATGGTGGTGTAACCTTCCGAGAAAATCGACAATGCCGTCAGAATTAGTCCCAGTACGGCTGAGTAGGTCAGCGCTTTTTCCTGGGTAATGAATCGGGGGATAGTAATGATGCCAACTACGTAACCAACCAGCATGGCCGCCATGGTATAGGACGTAAAATGCTTGGCCTCGTCCAGGCTGATGCCCAGATTTCGACCGAATTGGCCAATAGCATCACCGGCAATAACTTCAGCGCCTACGTACAGAAAGAGGGCAACGACACCTAATACGAGGTTAGGAAACTGGAATACGCTGGTCTTAGCCGTGGATTTAGCGGCTGTATCGGGTACCAGGTCGTCGTCCGCTTCTTCCAGATCGGGCAGGGGTGAGAATCGAATCAGGATGGCAACCAGCACCAGAAAGCCAGCCAGCATAACGTAGGGCGTAATAATCCGGGACGCCATTTCGTCCAGAAGAACGTTTCGCTGGGCTTCAGTCGTGATCGAGGCCAGTTGAGACTCTAAGGCGTCAGCGTCGCTCAGAATAACCGCACCCAGAATAACCGGTACCAGAATTCCCGCCGATTTATTACAGATACCCAGAATACTGATCCGCTTAGCCGCGCTTTCAATGGGCCCCAGAATACTGGCGTACGGATTTGTGGCCGTTTGCAACAACGTAATACCCATCGCCTGAATGAACAGACCCAGCAGGAACAGACCAAACGTACGGGTCATAGCTGCCGGAATAAATACCAACGAGCCCAACGCCACAATGAAGAGCCCCACAATCATACCATTTTTGAAGCCTGTTTTCCGCAGGATGGCCGAAGAAGGAATCGCCAGGAACGTAAATGCCATGTAGAATGCCGACGTTACCAGAAATGCCTGCCAGTCTTCTTTCAGATTACAGACAATCTTGAGGAACGGAATCAGGACACCGTTGGTCCAGGTGACGTACCCGAAAGTGAAGAAAAGTACACCGATGATAACCAGTGGACCGGTGTAGTTCGGGCGGACCTGCGTGGGTAAGGAAGTTTCGGTTGGTGTCATGAGCAGTCGACAGCGCGAAAAGTTATATTTTAAATTTTTTTACAAATTAAGAAGAGAAATCGGTTCTTACTATGCTGGACCGTTTAAAATTCGCCGTTAAGTGCGAAGATGGGTTTGTTTGTTTTCCATTTCCCGCGTGTAAAGTCCGGAATGTCAATTGGCTTACTGCCTTGGGCAATACTTTGTTCGGAAAGTGGGCTGATCGCGCTCCAGGCCGCGGCATCATACACGTCCATGGGGACAGGCCCCTTGGCTTTAACGGCTTCGATGAACGCACGCAGCACAAAAAAGTCGATGCCGCCGTGACCACTGTTTTCGGCCTCCTGCGCGTATCGCTTCCAGAGTGGGTGGTCATACTTATCCTGGTACGGAGCGAATGGCTCCCAGGTATGCGGCTTGGGGCTGAGGTGGGTACCGTTGGCATTTTCCAGGTATATCATGTCGTTATCGTCCATCCAGATGCCCTGCGTGCCCTGCGCCCGGAAGCCCAGCGAGTAGGGACGGGGTGAGTTCGTATCGTGGATGATAACGATGTTTTCCCCGTTGGCGCATTCGACCATCGTCGTCACCACATCACCAAGTTTGAAATTGACCTTGGCGTTAGGATGATTGGGGCCGCCTTTGTCGACAACGTATTTGTGCAGGCCCCGACTTTTGGTGGCCATGCTCGTCAGCCGCAAGAACTGATTGCCCCGATTGATATTGAGCCAGTGGGCTACCGGTCCCAGGCCGTGGGTAGGGTAGAGGTCGCCGTTGCGGTCGACGGAGTGCTGGGTGCGCCAGCTGGCTTCCGAGAAGGCACCTTTACCAAATTCGGCCCCGACGCCATGGCCTTTGCCATCGTTGAATTTGATGTTGCGCAGGTCGTGTTCGTAGCCGCAGTGGGCGTAGGTCATCTCGCCGAACATTCCCTGCCGGACCATGTTCAGGATGGCCATCACGTCGCGCCGGTAGCAGACGTTCTCCAGGATCATGCAGGGCATACCCGTTTTTTCCGACGTATCGACCAGATCCCAGGACTCTTTGAGCTTGACCGTGGCGGAGACTTCGACGGCGGCATATTTTCCCGCCTTCATGGTGGCAACGGCCATGGGTACGTGCCACTCCCAGGGCGTAGCGATCACGACGCCGTCCAGATCGTCGCGTTTGAGCATCTGCAAAAAAGCTTCGTCGCCTTTTGTATAGGCTTCGGGCAGAGGGCGACCGGCCTTTTTAATCAATTCGTTGGTGGTGGCAATGCTGGCTGGATCGGTGTCGCAGATAGCTGGAATAACGACATCGTCCCGAAACAGAGCCTGGGCTACGTGGTTACGGCCGCGCAGACCAACGCCGATGAAGCCCAAACGGACTTTGTCGGCGGTCGGTCGGACCTCGACCGATCTTGCATTCAGGATGGATGGAAAAACAGAGGCAGCCGTGCCGGTGAGCGCGGCCGTGCGAATGAACTGGCGTCGGGTTGAGGTCATGATTGAATGTTCTCAAGGCTATTAGCTGTCCAAAGAACGTCGTTTCATGCCACAAATCATACGTTGGCTAATCCTCAAAATGCCCACCACACCGCCTTCGGATTCGACGCTCCTATAACGATGGGCTCGCCAATACGAGGTGTTGTGATGTCGAGGTTTTGGGCTGCTTCTGATTGTAGCAGACGTTTTACGGGTTCATTCCAGGCGTGGTTGGCTAGGGAGAACTTGGCCCAGTGAACGGGTAGCAATGTCTTAGCCCGAAGGTCAAGCGCGGCCTGAGCGGTCTGCTCCGGAAACATGTGAATATTTGGCCAGCCCTCGCCATACTGACCACATTCGAGAATAGCCAGATCGAAGGGGCCGTATTTATCGCCAATTTTTTTGAAGTGCGTGTCGTAGCCCGAATCGCCCCCCAAATACAATTTATAACCGTGCAGATTCAGAACGAAGGAAGTCCAGAGGGTTTTACCTCGGGCCAGGCTGCGTCCCGAAAAATGGCGCGCTGGTGCGGCCGTCAACTCAATATCCGGGGCTACCTGATGCGTGTCCCACCAGTCAAACTCGACAATCCGGTCGGCCGGAATACCCCAGCGCTCCAGGTGAGCGCCAACGCCCAGTCCGGTGTAAAATTTCTTGACCTTGGGAATCAGTTTGACAATGGTTGTATGATCGAGGTGATCGTAGTGATCGTGCGAGAGAACGAGCATATCGATGTCCGGCATGTTGTCAACATCGTACACGTTCGAACCGGGATAGGCACTACCGAAGAATGAGACTGGCGACGCATTACCGCTAAAAACCGGATCGACCAGGATGGTGGTGCCTTTCGATTTGACGAGGTACGACGAATGCCCAAACCAAACTATCGTGGGCTTCTCGTCGGGCAGAGCATTCAAATCCGTTCTGACTGATGGGATCGGAGCGGGCGGAACGTTGTCTTTGGCTTTGTTAAAAAACTCCCGCGCCATCTGTGTGTATGTCACGTTCTCGGCCATGACCGGCGTAGGCGACAGATTCTGAAACGCGCCGTCTTTGTAATTGGGGGAGCGTTTGATACGTTCCAGGCGCTCCCCGGCTGGGTTGGCGCCAAAAGTACTTAATTGCATAACTAAAAAAGCCAGAACGGCCAGTAAAGCAATACTAACAGTGATGGTGGTAAGCAGGCGTTTGAAAACCTTCATGCGCACACAACCCGATCGGTAAACAGCCAGTTCCCCGATTGACGAAGGGCAGCTACCTGGGAAACGACCCAATATCTGGAACCAACCCCGGTAGGTCGGCGTTTTATGGATGACAGCATTAAGGCCGGATTCTGTTCGGCTGCTTAACGGTCCTGAAGCGCGTCCGGTGGGCATGCGCTGACGTCAGCCGGTGTAGTACACAACCTTTGTGCGGACTGGCTGATTGAACTTTTTTCGAGTCTATTTATGAATACTTCTCGGGCCGAGGCCCCACGGGTTGCGGTGTTTCGTAAGGAACATTTCAACGCAGCGCACCGGCTGCATAATCCGAACTGGTCGGATGAAAAAAACACGCGCGTCTACGGCAAGTGTAACAATCCAAATTACCACGGCCACAATTACGAATTAATTGTTCAGGTGACCGGCCCGATTGATCCCGAAACGGGTTATGTTATCGATATGAAGCACCTGGGCGATCTGATCAAAGAACACGTCACGGAGCGCTTCGACCACAAGAACCTGAACCTCGATACGGTTGAATTTGCCGATCTGAATCCTTCCGCCGAGAACATTGCTATTGTCATTTATTCCATCCTACGCGGTCAACTGGATGATCACCTGGATCTTAAAGTAAGATTGTATGAAACTGAACGGAACTTCGTCGAGTATCCCGCCTAACGAGAACCCGTCGAACGGCACGTCGCTTAACGGTACGCATAGTGGTTATTTCTCCGACGAATTAGTTGATGAACTCGGTGACATTCACGCTGCTACGTCCATTGATACGCCCATGCGTCCGGACGCGTTTGCGTTGGATGACGACGCAAAAATAGAGCAGATTGAAGGCCATTTCCGGGCTATTATGGAAACGTTGGGTCTCGACCTGACCGATGATAGTCTGCGTGGATCGCCCCGGCGGGTGGCGAAGATGTACGTTAAGGAGATTTTCCGGGGCCTCAATCCTGAGAATAAACCTGAGCCGACGTTGTTCGATAACAAGTTTCGCTACGACGAAATGCTGGTCGAGAAGGATATTCTGGTCCAGACGTACTGCGAGCACCATTTTGTCCCGATTATTGGTAAGGCGCACGTGGCTTATATCTCCAGCGGCAAGGTTATCGGCCTATCCAAGCTGAACCGCATTGTGGAATATTTCTGCAAACGACCTCAGGTGCAGGAACGCCTAACGGTACAGATCGCGGAAGAACTAAAATCCGTTCTAAAAACCGACGACGTCGCCGTCGTGATTGATGCGAAGCACCTGTGCGTATCGACGCGGGGCGTTCAGGATACTGACTCATCGACGATCACTTCATCTTACAGCGGCAAATTCAAGGAGGACGCAACCCGACAGGAATTCCTGCGTTACGTATCGCAACCGAGCGTGACGATCTAAAAAAGGAGAAAGACTATATCGAGACAATTGCCTGCTCTGATCGGAGCGTAAAAAAAGATAAACACAGAGGCACAGAGAACACAGAGGATAGATGTCGTTGTTCGACAAAATCAACTCTGTGTTCTCTGTGCCTCTGTGTTTGAATCAAGCTTGCTGAGTATTTAAAATGTGGACTGGTACGAAAGTCGTCACGTTAGCCGGTAGCGCGTTTAGTTAAGGCCAAGTGTCAAACAAAAACGTTGTACGTCGGCTTAGTCTGACATCGTCAATACGTCCATATTTCAAGTACATGCAAGGAAAAAATATTCTTATTGTTGGTGCCAGTTCAGGCATCGGTTACGCGCTGGCAAAGTCGCTTCAGGAACAGGGCGCTACGCTTTTTACGGCTGGTCGGCAACAACCCGCAGATAGTCAGTCAACGCACATGACCTGGGATGTTACACAAACGCCCGCTTCTGATGCGCTTAATCAACTGCCTGACGTTCTGCACGGGCTTGTGTATTGTCCCGGTACGATCAACCTGAAGCCATTTCAGCGACTAACGATTGATAGTTACCGGACTGACCTGGAGATTAACGTACTGGGCGCGGTGTCGGCTATCCAGGCGGCTTATGCACCCTTAAAAGCCGCAAAGGGAGCGAGTGTCGTGCTGTTCAGCACGGTGGCTGCTAAGCTGGGCATGGGGCTTCACTCATCGGTGTCGGTGGCAAAATCGGCAGTAGAAGGCTTGACAAAGTCGTTGGCCGCTGAGTTCGCTCCGTTCAAAGTGCGGGTAAATGCCGTTGCCCCATCGCTAACCGATACCCCTTTGGCCGAGTCTGTTGGCTTGCTAGGCGATGACGCCAAACGGGAATCAGCTAACAAACGACACCCACTAAACCGGTACGGTACCCCCGACGATATTGCCAGTATGGCCGCCTATCTGCTTTCCGACCAGGCCTCCTGGATCACCGGACAGATTATTGGCGTCGATGGGGGAATGGGAAGTTTGAAATAGGAAGAGAGAGAAGAGCGGACAGGAACAAGGAATTGATGACGCATCTCTTCTTCCTGTTCCTGTCCGCCCTTTTTCTTTTTCAAAAGGAATAACTTACCCCCAATGAGCCAATGGAGGAGCTGTTGACGGGCCTCAGTTTAGCGTAGGTAGATCGTAGTTCAACCTGATACCCGTTGAGGGCTTTGGTGTAGACCCAGCGGAAATCACCCACGGCCGACCAACGAGACGTAATATGCCAGTTGATACCCAAGCCGGCTGACCAGCCCAGCTCGTCAAGGCCCGCTTCCTGGTTGATAATCAGCGTTTGGGGGTTGGCGTACACCCGGTCGCTTTGTACCATCTCTCCGGATAATAATTTATTGAATACTAATCCTGCTTGTACGTAAGGAACAACTTTTTGTTGGCTTGTTCGAGTAAATGAGTAGCGGAGATTCGGATTCAAAAATAAGGTCTGTTCGCCCAGCCTGTCGACAAGGAGAACCAGTTTAGCGGTCTGATCGAGGTTCCAGCGACCTTCCTGACGAAGCAGGGCCATTGTGAAACTCGCACTCAGTCGACTGCGCCAAGAAAGGCCAATGTCGGCGCCGTAGCCCAGTGTCGACCAGGTCGTCGATGCGGCTGACTTGCTGCCGTCGGATTCCTGAAACCGGAACGAACCGCTCGCCAGAAACAACCGCGGACTGACCGTAACGCTGACGGAGCGCGAAGCCGATAGCAAAGACGTTGTGGGCATATTAGGTTTAACGCACTGGTTATAGTCAACGACGTACCGGCTTAGATCCCGGCGGGACGCCTTTGCCATCGGAGCTGTTAATAACGGACAGTCGGCCAGTAACGTCGTTAGTGTTGTGCCCGGCGCTGCTGCATTGAGGGCCGTAAGCGTCTGGTCCTTTTCCACCAGCAGTAGGTTCGTTCCACCCTTCCGTTCATACTGAAACAGCGACACGTAGCCCGAAACAAGTTGGCGCAGCAGGACATGGCTGCTGTCCCGGACACTTACATTCCGGGATACAAAATGCTCGTCACCGATTCGGATCGCTGTTACATCGACGGGCGCGTAGCTGTTTTTCCCCGACTGATCAAGCAGGATAATCCGCTGTGTTTTATTGATGCGTTTAATCGCCAATTGGCCGCTGCGGGTAGTCCCGTCCCTCAGTCTCAGCTGGCCCGGCGAAAAAATAGCCTGTGCATGAGTTGGTTGCGACAGGCGGACAAAAAGGGAAAGAAAAACAATCGGTAAACGAAATGGTACTAGGTAGGTAAACTTTTTTTTCATTCAGATAAAGTAAAAACAGAAACAAGAAGAGTAGGACCGGGCCGCTGGGAAAAGGAACAAGGGCAAAAAAGCGGCAGACTATTATCTTCACTATTTCTCCTTGTTCCTTTTCCCTTGTTCCCACTCCTCCTTCAATCTACACCATCGTTCCTACGCGCTCTAACAGAGCTTTGGTTTTGCGGATGCCCTCATACTCGTCGACTTTGCTGCCTTCGTATTCGATACCGGCAATGCCTTTGAATCCGCTGTCTTTTACGATTTTTAGGATGCGACTGTAGTCCGTTTCGATACAATTGCCATTCTCATCGAAATCGTAGGTTTTAGCCGATACGCCTTTGGCGAAGGGTAGTAGCTCTTTCGTGCCCTGGTATCGGTCGTATTGCTCCTCGCAGGTCCGGTCGGGACCCGACGCCCGCTTTATGCAGAAATTGCCGAAATCAGGCAGCGTGCCGACATTCTTCATATTCACCTGCTTCATCACGCCCGACAGCCACTGCCCGTTGGATGAATAGCTGCCGTGGTTCTCTACAATGATATTGATGTTCATCGTTTTGGCAAACTCGCCGAGCTTACCCAGTCCATCGACGGCGGCTTTTGATACTTCCTCGGCGGTACCCTTGCCAGCAGCATTCACCCGGATCGTTTTGCAACCCAGGTATTTCGCGCATTCGACCCAGCGGTGGTGGTTGGCAATCGCTTTGTCTTGCTCCGCTTTGTCCGTCGCGCCAAGTTCGCCTTCACCGTCGATCATGATCAGGTGATTGGAGATACCATTGTCCTTACACCGGGTCAGCAAATCGTTCAGATACGTTTTATCCTGGGCTTTGTCCTTGAAGAACTGATTGACGTATTCGACAATGCTGATGTCGAATTCTTTACGGGCGATAGCCGGAAAATCTAGATTAGTGATCTTCTTGGCAAACAGTGCTTTATGCAGCGACCATTCAGCCAGCGAAATATCGAAAAACGGTTTTTTTAGCGGGGCCTCGGCAAAAGCAGCAGGCATCAATGCCAAACCGGCTGCGGCACCGGCGGCCTGCTTCATAAACGAGCGACGGGACGTTGTCATGGAGTAAAGGGTTTAAGAATTCGTTGAAAGACAAATGACCGCTTTCCCATTTGAAAATCCAAGTCGAAACCAGGGAAATGGTACTGGTACGTCGGCTATCACTAAACTGGCTGACCAGAGATGGGAGGTTTATCCGTATTTTGCGTCGACTGTTACCTATTGCTTGCTCTATGATTACCCTCGAAACCATCACTAACGCCCACGAGCGGATTCGGCCTTACATCCACCGCACGGCCGTATTGATCAACCAAACGATCAACCAGCGGGCGGGTGCCGATCTCTATTTCAAGTGTGAGAACTTTCAAAAAATAGGCGCTTTCAAAGCCCGGGGTGGTCTGAACGCGGTGCTACAGGTAGCCGCTAATGAGGAAGGTAGGGCTATAACGACGCATTCGTCGGGGAACCACGCGCAGGCTGTCGCTTTTGCGGCCCGGCAGGTTGGTCTGCCTGCTTATATCGTGATGCCCCGCACGGCGCCCCAGGTGAAGAAAGATGCGGTACGGGGATACGGTGCCCAGATTGTGGAATGCGAGCCTACGCTGGAGGCTAGGGAACAGGGCGTTCGTGACCTGATTGAACAAACCGGAGCCGTACTGGTCCATCCGTTCGATGATGACCGGGTTATTGCCGGGCAGGCGACCGCTGCCAAAGAATTGATCGAAGACTACGGGCAGGAAACACCCTTCGACGTTATCCTGACGCCCGTTGGCGGGGGAGGGCTTCTGAGCGGAACAAGTCTGATTACTCACTATTTATCGCCCGAAACTCGTGTTATTGCGGGTGAACCCGAAGGGGCCGCCGATGCCGTTCTGTCGTTCAAAAGCGGTAAAGTAGAGAAAGCGCCATACATCAATACCATTGCCGATGGCCTGATGACGAGCTTGAGCGAACGGACGCTGGCCATTATCCGTGAACACGTAACGGACGTATTGACCGTTTCCGACGCAGCGATTGTCGCGGCCATGCGGCTGGTCTGGGAGCGGATGAAGATCGTGATCGAACCATCTTGCGCTGTACCACTGGCCGTCGTGCTAAAACACAAAGATCAGTTTACTGGTCAGAAAATTGGCGTTGTTCTGACAGGAGGAAACGTCGATCTGGGAAAACTACCCTTCTAATTCCATGATAAACGTTAAACCGATCACGCCTGAGCAGACCTACGCATTACGTCATAGTGTGCTCTGGCCGGACAAACCGCTCGACTACGTAAAAATAGATGATGACACCAGCGGATACCACTACGGCGCTTTCCAGAACGACGAACTGATAGCGGTCATCTCGCTTTTTCTTGAGGAAAAAACAGACGCAGGTCGTCTGGCGCGGTTCCGGAAGTTTGCGGCTCGCCCGGATTGTCAGCGTCAGGGGATTGGAACGCAACTGCTGAATTATGTCATTGCCGAGGCCCGGCGTTTGGGAGCCAAGGGACTCTGGTGCGATGCCCGGCTTGATGCCGCCGATTTCTACCGCCGATTCGGTATGAAGCCCGTAAGCGAGGTGTTTTACAAAGGGCCAATCGCCTACGCTACATTTTCGATGCCCCTGTGATTGGTCGAGGGCAAATGCGTTACCAGCGAATTGTAACCAAAGAGTTAACTACGTAGTTGAGTAAAGGTACCTGATAGTAGGTGTCACTGCTCAACAAAACAGAACGTAGTATCAATGAAAACATCAGCAATACTAGCACTCGGGCTAGCGACCAGCCTCTTAGCCTGTAGTCAAAAGAAAGAAACCGAAGGAACCGGCGCAGTAGTTGAAACCGAAGTAAAAGAGCTCAACTTACCGGCACCTTACGAAACTAAATCAACCATTCACTACAGCAACGTAGTTAACTGGCCCGATGGAAAAACACCACAGGCCCCGGCTGGATTTACCGTTACCGAATTTGCCCGAGACCTAACCAGCCCGCGCTGGATATACGTAGCCCCCAACGGTGACATTTTCGTGGCTGAAGCTAATACCGAACGAAAGGGCGTCAAGAAAAAAGTTACGTCGATTGTAAGTGGTCAGAATAAGTCGGAGCATACCGGAGAAAGCCCTAATCGAATCACTATTTTCCGGGATACCAACAAAGATGGCAAACCCGATACGCGTGAGGTATTTCTGGAAGGGTTGAACCAGCCGTTCGGAATGTTAGTGCTGGGTAATAGTTTTTACGTAGCGAACACGGATGGGCTACTTCAATATCCCTATCAAGCTGGTCAGATGAAAATGACAGCTACTGGTAAGAAAATACTGGATCTGCCAGCGGGTGGTTATAACAACCACTGGACGCGCAACCTACTGGCTAGTCCGGATGGTAAGAAAATTTACGTGTCCGTCGGGTCAGGCAGTAACGTAGGCGAACACGGCGAATCCAACGAGGTGCGCCGGGCGAACATCCTGGAAATCAATCCGGATGGCAGTGGCGAGAAAATCTACGCCAGCGGTCTCCGTAATCCAGTTGGAATGGACTGGCAGCCAGCGACCAATACCTTATATACGGCCGTAAACGAACGCGATGAACTGGGTGATGAATTGGTGCCCGACTACCTGACCAGCGTAAAAGAAGGTGGTTTCTATGGGTGGCCTTATTCGTACTTCGGTCAGAATGTCGATCCGCGCCGGAAAGGAGAGCATCCTGAATTGGTGCAGAAAGCTATTGTACCAGACGTTCCACTGGGATCGCACACGGCCTCGCTGGGCCTGACTTTTTATGATGGCGATCAATTCCCAACCAAATACAAGAATGGTGCGTTCGTTGGCCAGCATGGCTCCTGGAACCGGTCGACGTTCTCGGGGTATAAAGTGGTGTTTGTTCCTTTCGAAAACGGAAAGCCTGGTAAACCCGAAGATTTCCTGACCGGATTTATTACTGGCAAAGACAAAGACGTGTATGGCCGCCCCGTGGGCGTAACGGTGGCTCCCGATGGCGCGTTACTCGTCGCCGACGATGCGTCCGACCGTGTTTGGCGCATTGCTGCTACCAAATAGACTGGCTAAATTCCCCTTTACGAAAAAGGCGTTTCCATCATGGAAGCGCCTTTTTCGTGTTGAAACTGTTTGGCTAGAACTGGTAGAATAGCCGAACCCGGGCACCCACGTTGACTGTATTTAATGTATTTGGGTTAGGGACTTGAACAAGCTGTGTGGTAGCCAGCGGCCCCGCCTGAGCCACCCAGTGTTTTTTTTGCCACTCAATCGCTGCACCAAAAGTCAGGTTGTTGAAAACATCGTATGGGCGGTTACGGCTCGACTCAACCCGAACGATATCTGTGCCACCAAAAACTTTTGCGATCCGGTCAAAAGACAGACGTTCTTCATTCGAAAGTGTCAGATTTGTTCCCACTGTCGGCAAAACCGTAAACGACTTGGCGAGTGGAATCCGGTAACCGATCTGCAGTGGAATCTGTTGTTGCTCCCGTTGCAGGCGGATGTTCGCAATGAACTGGGCAGGGTCAGCTTTAGGGTCAATCACTTTATTGAATTCCTTCCGGAACGGCTGCGGATTCTTCATATTAAAATCCTTTTCCGACTGGAAATCGCCGTCGGAACAAATCGACTGGCCGTAGCCAACACCCAGAGTCCAGTGTTTTCCCAGGATAAGCTCGCCCGTAATGGCGGTACTTCTGGCACGAGTCGTCAAGTCCCCGCCAACACCGAGTCGAAAACGCGGGGCAAGGCTGGCTACTGACTGGCTGGCTGGGGCTTGGGTACCATTGATCGTTACCGTTCGGGCTGGCCGCATCCGGCGGGTTGCTTTACGTAACAGCATGGTATTCCAGTCCGTATCGGTTAGCTGTAACGGCTGATTGGCCAACTGATCGAAGTTAGCCGCGATGGTTGATTCGCCGGCATTGGCTGACTCAGTAGGTTCAGCGGGTGCATTGTTTGGTGTACCCATTGCCCCGTTGCTACTAGCCAAAGATTCAGGGTAAGTTCCATTACCTGCGTTTTGCCCCGTTCTGTCCGCTATTGTGCCAGTTCGGTCACGCTGATTCCTGCTCCCCGACGTACCAGTTCTGAACCCTTCGGACGGCGTTACGTTCGTGCCTGATTGGGCAAGATCCGATCGAATCCTTCCTGAAGCGGATGTTGCTGACCGATTCGACTGGTTAATCGGTCGCTCGTTCGCTGCCTGGCCAGAACGGTCAATCAGCAGTTGTCCATCTGTACCGTTCGTCGTTTTCGTTTCCGGTGAGATTGGAGTAGACGGGAGCCCAGTAGCTCCGGATGGAGCGCGACGTTGAGCAATACGGCCTTCGGAATCCGTAACCGAGAGTCCTTGGCGATCGGGCTCATTGGATGGCGATGAGTTGGCCCACTGTCCGTTTCCTTCCGGTTGGTCGAAATTAGACGACACTTTAGCCGGGACGGGAATATACCTGGTGATGTACACCGTATCGGTCTGATGGATAATTGCTGGCGTAGTCGACGGGTCGGCGGGACGGACCGAAGACAGCTGGGGAGCATCTGGTTTTGCCGGGCTTAACGCCTGAACCGTTTGGCGCAACGTGGCAATCTCAGCCCGTTGCCAGGCTGCCACGGCCACTAGCGCGGCCACACTAGCTGCTGCTGTGAGCGGAACCCAGGGACGCGCAAACCAACTTCGGCTGGCCGGGTGCTGGACAACGGTTGATGAGGACGGGGCTCCCTGCTGAAGGGCCGCCTGCATCCTGGTCCAGTCGTTTTCGGTAAACTCCGGCCGAATACTTTCCAGTTTACGCCGGATAATATCGGTGAAGCGATCAGTTTTCATGATAAGGAATAGAGGCCGCTGGGCCTGACTTGACATGGAACGGGTACGCCTGCTTGATTAGCTGTTGCAGCTTCTGGCGGGCGCGTGAATAATTAGAGCGAACAGTTGCTTCATTATGATTCAGCAGTTCGGCAATTTCGTGGAGGCTGTAGCCATCGACAACGTGCATCATAAACACCGTACGGTGCGTAGGATTTAGCTTTTGAACCAAGGCCAGGATTTCATCGGCCGCAATCTGATCAACGACATCATTATCGAGCGCTACCTGCTCGCCTGATTCAAGGGAGGACTGCTGTTCGTAACGATTATTCCGACGGTAGTGACTGATGGCCGTGTTAACCAGAATCGTTCGCAGCCAGGCCTTGAATGGTAAAGCTTCGTTGTAGCTGTCCAGGTGCTGAAAAGCTTTTAGAAACCCTTCGTTTAATACGTCTTCGGCTTCTTCAACGCTGGACGTGTAGCGCAAACAGATGCTCTTGGCGTACCCGAAAAACTGCTTGAATAAAATGCGCTGTGCACGGGGATCGTTGGCACGGCAAGCCTGGATGACACCCGGAAGGTCATTGTCAGAGAAGGATGACGATTTCCTGAAGAACAAAGTTATGTCAAATTAGCGTGAGCACATGCTTGATAATCCCAATACGCACCCAACGCCAAAAGCGTTGCAAATCAATAGTCTATCGGACATTTTTTTTACGCTGCCACGTTTGTGCACCCAAAGACGTACTGACAGTAGACGGACCTGAATCGTGCCGTTACGTGAGGATGAATATACTGATACTTGGTGATGCGCATACGTATGGCTATGGCCTGTCGGCTGGTCAGTTAAGTTATATTGGTCATTTTATCCGACAGATTAGTCAGAACGGCCCCGCTGTCTCGGTTGGAGCCTACGCGCATTTAACTATTCCGCAAGCTATATCGACGTTATCCCGGTTGCCACTCAACCAGTATGACCTGATTATTATCCAGCCCAATCAGCATTGGTTGACGGCCTCGACGGATGTTTCCGTTCGCTGGTCGTCGAAACCCGAGCCGTTAAGTCCGTCGCTGCTCTGGCCACTTCGGACGGATCAGGCGGCTGTTCCCGGTCCAACTACCAGAAACCGGCTGTGGTCCTTAGTACAAATGACAGGCTGGCGGATGAAGCAATGGCTTGGCCTGGCCAGACCGCCGAAAGCGCTGATGGAGTTGTTACGTCTGTTGAGTCCTTACCGGCATAACGTGCTCCTGGTGACGCCTTTTGCGCACCTGGATCCCCGCTGCCACACACAACGCCAGCAGTGCCGGGAAATGCTCCAGCAGGAAGGCCAGAAACAACTATTTAGTGTGTTTGACTCGCACCTGATCGTAGCGCCCCGCGAAGAATACTTTCAGGCCAATAGCCATACGTTTTTAAACAACATTAGCCACGAATTGGTCGGGCGGGCTTTGTTTGACTTTTACCAATCGGCCCCAACGATTGTTACCGTGCAAGCCATCAAACGGGAATAAACTGGCAGCATATATAAGCATGAGCCATGCCAAATTTTGTGTCTGGAAGTGAACGAAGATAGGCTGGGGTGATCCATATTGGAATAATCTTACATACTCATCTGTTAGTGGCAAAAGAGATCCGGGTCGCCGTTGCGGTTACTTATTGAGATAGCTGTCTCCGACGGATCGAAGTACCAAAGCACAGTTCGACAGAAGAACCTTCATCAATCTTCCTGAATGGACGTCTCATGAGACTACTTTTTATGCCAGAGGCTATCAATCAAATTCCATAGATCTCATATATTGTGCTAGTAGTTATCATAACACTGATTATGAAACAGATTTCGAAGAGCACAATCGTTGTTCTATTCTGTCTTGGTATGTGCTCACATGCTTGTGTCACGTCTAAAATCAAGCCCCTGGCTGAAGTAGGCGGTAGCCTACAGACGGATAGCCTATCAGTAAGAATTTTTCTGCTGGAACGAGATATTCCCAAAGATATTGAGCAGTTAGGCGTGGTTTCGTTATCGACACTCGATCAAAGACCGAGTCTGAATACTGATCAGCAAGTGAAACGACAATTGCAAACGAATTGCCAGCGATTAGGAGCTAATGGTGCCTATCGAATTAATGATGGTACATATTCTCCTGGTATAGTGAGTTATTTAGTCTTCAAGTACAAGAAATAACTACCTAACATAATTGCACTTATACAACAGCTTTCTGTCAAAATGTTAAAAGACTTTAATCCCGGCTGATCTTGCTTTTCTAGCCCTAACTTGCTACCAACAAAACAGCATACGATTATGAAAAGGCTTTTACTGTTGGTAGGTTTTTTAGGGCCTTTTTTCGGGTTCTCTCAGTCGCCCAATGATCAAAAACAGAGTCAATTATTAGGTCAAGGTCATCTAAGCGCAGGTATCAATGTAGGGGGTGCTTTTGGGCCCATCTCCAGTGGAGATACAAAGTATTTTACTCCCCGTATTCAATATTTTCTCAAAGACGGCTGGTCAATTGCTCTAGAGGGTCGTCACAATGTAAACGGTAGCTTTTCCCGCTATACAGGCCTTGGTCTATCAAGTCGTTACTATTTTGTTCGTGACAGGCGGTTAGCCTTGTTTGGTCAGGTAGGAGCCAGCCTTGGTCAAAGTAAATTCTCTGGTCAAGCCTTAGGGGCCGCCGTTCAATATCTACCAGCCACCACTTACAATTATGAGCGAAACACAGCTTGGCAAACATCCGCCGGATTAGGTGTCCACTTCCGAATCGCAAAACGTTGGGCTTTAGAAGGGATTGGCGAACGAGCTTGGACCGAACTTACTAAAACACTATCCTATCAAAGATGGCAGGGCAGTGTTGGTCTTAATTTTCTCATAAAATAGACTTATCCCTTGTTCTCTAGTAAGATCATCATTCACACAATGTGTGAATAATCTCTTTACATAAAAATAGTTATACAACTACCCTTGAAAAAGTATAAATTTTAAATAGTACCAGTCATTAGATTATTTCAAAATATATCGATTCTGTTTAGTTTGTTTTTGATATGTTTGGCTCACGTATAAACTTATTGAAAACAATGATGAAGCTTTTCTTGACTCTATGTCTAACCGGTTTACTGCTTACCTCGACACTCTTCGCTCAAGACGCTCCCAATCGAGAAATCGGTTTGAGAATCAGCGATTTAAGTAGCTTTGGATTAGTCTACAAAAAGCAGATCAGTGAAAATACCTACCGACGGTATAGATTGGCTTTTGGCAACTTGAGCGCCAATTTTATTCAGAACAACACTCTAATTGGCTTTTCGGTAGGTGGAGCTGCCGGAAAAGAGAAGCGTAGGACTATTAGTGACAAACTCCAGTTTATTTACGGTACTGAACTGATTGCCAGTCTTAGCTTGAACTCCTCTAACACGGGTACCTTGACAATTAGCGACGGTAATGGAGGTAGTACTACCTACAAGGGCTCAAGTTTGCTCATTGTAACGCCTTCTATAGGAGTAGGCTTTGTCTTAGGTGCACAGTATAACCTAAACCCAAGGTGGTATGTAAGCGCTGAATTGATCCCCTCCATAACGGCTAGTGGTTCATTCGGTAGTGGAGCGGCTCTATACAGTTTTCAAGCAGGCTTTAACTCGTCAAGTGCTGGCATTACGGGTGCCTACCGATTTTAGACTTTTCGACAAAAGTACCTTTAGAGTGTGTTGGGGAATTAGCTTTGGCAATACGCGTCGATACGCTGTAGCATAATCTGAATGTTGGCTAAGTACAGCCAACTAACCGAAGATGATACCGCAACGGCGGACCGTGGTATACTCATAGTCTTTGGTCACCCGTCGAAAGAAATTTGTCCAAGCAATACTCCGCTCAACAACCCATCGTTTGGCAACTGGCACGAAACCACGTGCCGATGCGGGGCGGGACGCTTTCTCAAAATCGATGCTCCACTGGGCTAACGCCACTTTGAAGGCCCCGTTATAGTCGGACGGCCGATGCCGCTTGGTCACCTACTACCTTCGATAGGCGCTCTCCGCAACGCCACAATAAGCTCCTTACTAAATCCTGCACCCAACGAGCCATCAGCTTGATGAGCCGCGGCCACGTCGGCTATCCATAGCCGCCCTTGTG
>NZ_BAAHBP010000040.1:0-11762 GCF_054776615.1 Spirosoma pomorum | reverse complement strand
CTGTATGTCTTGGTCGACACAAATATGCTCTGACTCTCAGCCTTTATGGATTTCAAAACACGCTCTAAGATTGCAGGTAATGAGTTAGCTGAACAAGCTTCAGTATTCCGCCAAAAGTATGGCTACTTACTGGACAAAGAAACCCGACTAGCACTTACCATTGATAGTCTTTCTACGAATCGAGCTAAGCAGCATAGTATTGATTCAACCACTGCCGAATTTGATCAACTTAGGAAACACTATAACGCTGAGCGAGTGAAGTATGCCATAAGCCACCCCTCATTGGCAATTGCCGCCAGCTATCTGCAAATGCAACCTGAGGATACGATCAAAAAGTACTTTCCTGGTTTGTCCGATCAGATAAAAAGTAGCCCTGTAGGTAAGTCATTACAGCAACGAATTGCCGTTCTGGCAACAGTAGCGCCTGGTAAAGCCGCCCCTTTATTTACCGCTCGAACTGCCGAAGGAAAGACTTTTGCCTTGGAGACGCTGCGAGGAAAGTATGTCTTGTTAGACTTCTGGGGGTCCTGGTGTGGTCCCTGTCTGAGTGGTTTTCCTCAGATGAAGGCTCGTCACAGCAATTACAAGGACCGACTGACTATTGTCGGTATAGCTTGCCGAGACAATAAAGCGGCTTGGCTGAAGGCGATCAAAGAGCAAGAGCTTCCCTGGACTCAACTTTTGGACAGCCCCGATGCAGCGTTAGCGAACCGGTATGGCGTAAGCGCTTACCCGACGAAGATACTCATTGATCCGCAGGGCACTTTACTTCAAATTACGAAGGGGGAAGATATTGGTTTCTACAAAGCGGTTGATCAAATAGTAAGTAATGCTAAGTAAGCGCTCTTAACAGGCTTAAATTGACTTTGTCAGTTTCATATGCTATCACCATTGATCACGTACTTAGTAGATAAGGCGTCTTTTTAAACGCTCAGTTTAAGCGATTGAGTCAGTAGGTCTCAGATCAATCTGTAGTTATCCGGTCATCAAGAGTTAGGGCATACCTAGAAACACACTGATGGTTCTACGACTCAAGCAAAACTTTACCTCAGCTCAATAGTGTTATATTTGTAAAACAACCCCCAACCAGATGGCAACCGATACCAAAACTTCGAAAACGTCGGGTAAGAAACCGGCTGTTAATGGTCAGTCGGCCACCAAGTCAACAATGAAGGCTGGTTTAGGCCTATTTAAGGATAAAATCGTCAGTAAGTCATCGGCTTGGGAAGATGACCTGCGCGTGACGATCAAGAAATGAAGCGATATTTACTGGATACACATATCCTGATTTGGTGGCTGACTGATTCGCCAGACCTGGTGGATTCGATCAGAACTATTCTTCAGACCCCGACCAATGAGTTCTACGTCAGCCACGAGAGCCTGCGCGAGATTGTCATCAAAGCCAAGCTAAAGCGGGCTGACTTTCAGTTGAATGGGGTTACCATTGCCGAAATCGCTAATGCTTTACGCGAAACGCTGGGCGTGAAGCTGCTTCCGTTACGGATTGTTCACTTGGCGAAGCTGGAAGCCTTGATACCGATACACAATGACCCCTTCGATCATATTCTGATTAGTCAGGCCCTGGCTGAGCGCTTGATCTTAATCAGTCACGATGGCAATTTTCCTTTCTACGAATCACAAGGTCTCAAGTTGTTAAGAGCTTAAGTTTTAGGCATTCCTAATACGAAATTGCCTACCACCGCCGAGGAGTTGACATCTTCCTGGCGAGACAAAAATTAATTTTCGTCTCGTGAATTCGGTGTTTTAGGAGATGTCTTTTTGAATAAATATGTTAATTGAACAAATCAGCGTAGGTGATGGTCGAGTAGTTCCAAGTTGGACATTTAAATCTTAACTCCAGATCTTAGCCAGATATGCCGATAGGAGACTTAACAACAAGTGTGATCGAGCGCATCCGATCGCCCATCCGATTTGTTTCGACGGTGCCTCACTCCACACTGCCTCGTCTGCCAGCCAGTACTTCCGCCGGTTCAATATGAATCAGCACGTCATACACCGCGGGTTTTGCCCGTAATATAGCGGCTTTTACCGCGTGGGCAATTCGGTGCCCCTGGTTTACCGATAAATCCCCCGGAACCAGCACGTGTAAATCAACAAAGTACTCGAAGCCCGTTTTGCGTACCCGGTATTTGTCGATCCCTTTCACGTCGGGTACGCTGAGGGCAATGGTAGCTAATTCCTGCTGCCAGTCGCCCGTTGGCGCTTCATCCATAATTTCGCCGAACGATGGCCGGAAAATGTGGTACGCATTAAAGACGATAAACCCCGATGCCAGCAGAGCCGCCCAGTCGTCGGCGCTTTCGTAACCGGGCCCACCGATGAGGGCAATCCCAATCCCTACAAAGGCAGTCAGCGACGTAATGGCGTCGCTACGGTGGTGCCAGGCGTCGGCTTTAACGGCGCTGCTTTCCACCTCGGCACCAACTTGAGCTATTTTTCGGAAGAGTACTTCCTTAACAACGACAACTCCCGCCAGCACGGCCAGTGTCCAGGCTTCGGGCACTTTATGCGGTACCCGGATATTCTGGATACTTTCGACGGCGATGAGGATGGCGGCACCCACTAGCGCAAACGCCACGACAATAGCAGCCAACGGTTCCGCCTTGCCGTGCCCATAGGGGTGGTTCTGATCGGGCCGACGAGCCGCTACCCGAAGTCCAAGCCAGACAAAGGTCGAAGTGATCATATCCGTTCCGGACTCGATCGCATCGGCAATCAGGGCGTACGAATGGCCCAGATAGCCAGCGGTGCCTTTAACCAGCAACAGCACAATACTGACCCCAATGCCGATGAGCGTAGTTTTCTGCCCTCGCTCTGCCTGGTGCGGCTCAGCCTGGTGTGGCTCAGCCTGACGTGGCCCAGCCTGACGTGGTTTTAGTGGTTGTTCCATGAGAAAACTAAAATGAATGCATTACACCGAATTTTACTTTTCAGCTTCAGCGTTTTTGATTTTCAGTAACAGGGCATAAGCGTTTTTGGTAACCAGGTTGGTCTGATTGGTGATGCCAGTACCATCAATTTGCTGCCGCCCCTGATTGACCAAACCCGGCTTCACCTCGGCCATGTGGAAGTCGCCATTGCCCTGGTCGGTAAACACATAGGATTTATTCGCCCAGCGAACGATGGCCCCTTCCGGTACGGTCAAAGCCTCTTTGTTGTTGACGGCTACGTCGCCATTCATAAACGTGCCGGGTACCAGAGAGACATTATAACTCTTGAAATGACACTGTACTTCGGCCATCCGATCCTGATTCAGGTTTCGGTTAATCAGTATGATTTCCCCGCCATATTTTTTGCCCGGATCGCTATTGGTATAGGCCGTGATGGACTGGCCAACGGAGAGTTTCGCCAGGTCTTTTTCAAAGACGGTCAAGACCAGGTGAACATCACGCAGATCGACCAGCTCAAACAGCATGTCCGTTGGCGAGGTGTATTTCCCCACGTTGGCATTCACCTTGGCGACGATGCCATCGATTGGCGAATGGATAGCCACCCGGCGGGAAATGTTATCGGCCTGCAGTTTGGATGGGCTAATGCCGATCACCTCCAGTTTCTGACCCAGCGCGTTCATCAGAATACGTTGTTCTTCCATGTCGGCCTGCGCCTGTTGAAAGACCTTGTCACTGCTGGCTTTGGTCGCGTTCAGGTCACGCTGGCGGTTAAATTCGCTGACAGCCAAACTAAAACGTTCTTTAGCCGTCAGGTAATCCTGCTGGAGCTGAATGAACTGCATGTCTTCCAGGTACGCCAATACCTGCCCCTTTTTAACGCGCATCCCGGCCAGCATATCCGTCGACTTTAGATACCCCCCCAGCGGAAAACTGACGCTGATGATGCCCTGGGGGGGGATGGAAACGGTTCCCTGAAGTGTCAAAACGCCACTAACGCGCTCGCGCTGGGGCTGACCCACGTCTACTCCGCTGCTGTTGAGCTGCTGGGTAGTAAACGATACCGTTTGGCTGGTGGCCATCGTAGCCGCTTTCTGCGTGACGGGGGGCGTTTCGGTATCGGCTTTTTTCTCGCAGGACACCAGGGTCCATAGACTGATGAAAATGATTATGAACTGTTTCATGGTTTACAGATTGTTCAATTTTAGGGATTGGATAACCGCCTGGTTGTAGCTGCTGAGCGCGTTGATGTACTCCGTACGGATGCTGATGGCCTGACCGACCAGAATGACCCATTGCAGGTAATCGATTTCCCCGCTCTGGAACTGCTGATCGGCCGTATTAATGATGGTATCCGCATTTTTGAGGCCCTGGCTCTGGTAATAGGTCAGACTCTGGCGGTACTTCTGGACCTGCTCACGTGCGTTTCGGCGCTCTGTTTCCAGTTGGCGCTGGATATAATCGGCCTGTTGCTGACTGCGTTGCCAGTCCAGTTTGGCCGCCGAAACACGGGCGTTCTGGGCTTTGAAAAACAGGGGTATCGCCACCCCCGCGCTGACATAGCCAAAACGGTTACGGCCCGTATAGGTCAGCTCCTGCCCTTTGACCAGCTGAGTACCGATCAGACTTTGGTTGTTGTAGCCCACGATGAAATCGGGCAATAGCCGGGATCTCTCGGTCTGGTAACGAAACTGAGCGGCCCGCTGCTGCTGGTTGGCCAGCTCCAGGATCGGTATGCTACTGGCCAATGAATCGGGTAGGATAAGTCGTTCGTCAATCTGGGGGCTGTCTACGCGGGGGGTGTAGGTCTGCCCTCCCTGAAGCAGCCGACTAAACTCATTCTGCACAACAACCATGTCCCGGTTGAGCATGGTCAACTGATTGGAAATCTGCTGGCGCTGGGATTCGGCGGCTGTTTTTTCCAGTACGTTAGCGGCTCCCTTCTCGAACCGGGCCTGCGATTTGGCTTCAAACAGGCGAAACAGGGTATCGGCGTACAACAGCAGCTGTCGGCGCTGAAGCAGGACAGCGTAGTCGAAATAGGATTGTCGCACCAGAGCCCGAATGTCGGCTTCCGTCAGTTTGCGTTGCGCCTGAGCGGCTAGATAGCTAGCCTCAAGCTGTTTGTGCTGATTGGCGTAGACCGACGGAAAACTGAACGCCTGACTCACCCCGATGCGCGTATCGTTGCTGACACTGTTAAACTTGCCATAGTCGGCACTGAAAACCGTCTTGGCTATGTCTACCGCACTCGTCTGCAGGCGTTCTCCGGCCTGCTCGTTCAGCCGGGCGTTCTGCACCTGTCCGTTCCTGGCGAGTGCCAGCGTCATGGCCTGGTTCAGATCAATCGGGTTTGTTTGTGCCTGCGCCTGGCTCACGCTCCCCAGTAGCAGAACCAGCAGCAAAGCGGCTACTTCTTTGGGAAGCACTCGTTTGGGTTTGCGCTCAACCAGTATATAAAGCGCGGGTAGCACGAACAAGGTCAGCAAAGTAGCCGATATCAATCCGCCAATGACTACCGTAGCCAGCGGACGCTGCACTTCGGCACCAGCCCCGTTGCTCAGCGCCATCGGCAAAAAGCCCAGCGATGCTACGGCCGCCGTCATCAGGACCGGGCGGAGCCGGTTTCGGGTGCCTCTCATCACCAATTGTCCGATATCCGTGAGTCGTTCTTCTTCCTTAAGCCGGTTAAATTCCGAGATCAGCACGATACCGTTCAGGACAGCCACCCCGAACAGGGCGATAAAACCAACCCCGGCCGAAATACTGAACGGCATGTCCCTGAGGGCCAGGGCAAACACCCCGCCAATCGCCGATAAGGGAATCGCCGTAAAGATCAACGCCCCTTCTTTGATGGATGAGAAGGTGAAATACAGCAGACCGAAGATCAGCAGCAGCGCCACCGGAACGGCTAGGCTCAGGCGGGCTTTGGCCTGTTGCAAATTCTCGAAAGCGCCCCCGTACGTAATGGTGTAGCCCGGTTCGAACCGAATAGTAGTTGCTACCTTTTGTTGCAGTTCTTCAACGATGGATTGTACATCCCGGCCGCGAACGTTGAATCCCACAATGATACGTCGGCGAGTATTCTCGCGCTGGATCTGGTTCGGTCCCTCGATCTCCCTAATTGTAGCCACCTGATAAAGTGGTATCTGCACCCCGGCTGGGGTAGACACTGGCAGGTTCTGCACGTCGGTGATGTTTTTACGGCCTTCGTTCCCAACCCGAACGACCAGATCAAACCGTTTTTCGCCTTCGTACATCTGCCCCGCCGTAGCTCCGGCAAACGCAGCGTTGATGGTGCGGTTCACGTCCTCAATCGTCAGGCCATAGCGGGCAATTTCGCTCCGGTTAAAGTCGATGACGATTTGCGGCATACCCGTTACGGTTTCGACGTACCAATCGGCGGTTCCGTTCACCGTCTTGCTGATGTTGCCGAGTTGCTGGGCGTAGGTCGCCAGCTTGTTCAGGTCTTCGCCGTAAATTTTGCAGACCACGTCCTGCTTGGCACCGGTCATCAGTTCATTGAAGCGCATCTGAACCGGAAACTGAAAGCCCGTCATCACGCCGGGCATGACGTCCTGGGCCGTGGCCGCCATCTTACTGGCCAGCTCGGGAAACGAATGCGCGCTGCTCCACTGTGATTTGTCTTTCAGCACAACAAGCATGTCCCCGCCTTCAATGGGCATGGGGTCCGTCGGAATTTCAGCGCTGCCAATGCGGGAAACGACCTTCTCTACTTCGGGAAATTTTGCTTTCAGCGTCTGCGAAATTCGGGTAATGGCATCAATGGTCGTGCTGAGGTTGGTGCCGACCAGCAGCCGGGTTTCGACCGCAAAATCACCTTCTTCGAGCTGGGGGATAAATTCGCCCCCCATCCGGCCGAATAACAAAACCGCTACCGCCAGCAGGGCAAAGGCCGCGCCAACAATCAGCTTGCGAATACGTAACGCCTTGAGCAGCAATCTCTGATACACGTGCTCGATCCGGGCCATCGCCCGATCGGAAAGGGTAGGTTTATGCGTAATTTTTTTGCTGATCAGCAGCGAACTGATCATGGGTACGTAGGTGATCGACAGGATGAAAGCGCCCAGAATGGCAAAGGCCACGGTCTGCGCCATTGGCTTGAACATCTTGCCCTCAATACCCGACAGGGAAAGAATCGGCAGGTACACGATCAGGATAATGATCTGACCAAACACGGCTGCGTTCATCATGCGGGAGGCCGAATCGGTTACCTCCTCGTCCATCTCGGACTGGGAAATCTGGTTGAGGGTCGCGTACTTTTTGGATGCGTGCAGGTGGTGCAGAATGGCCTCTACGATGATGACCGCGCCATCCACGATCAGGCCGAAATCCAGCGCCCCCAGGCTCATCAGATTGCCGCTGACCCCGAATGTGTTCATCATGGAGATGGCGAAGAGCATGGACAGAGGAATGACGGAAGCGACCAGCAGTCCCGCCCGCCAGTTGCCCAGGAACAAGATCAGCACCAGCACCACGATCAAAGCCCCTTCCAGCAGGTTATGCTCGACGGTGCCGATGGCGTTGTTGACCATCTTGGTCCGGTCGAGAAACGGTTCGATTTCCAGACCGGCTGGCAACGTTTGCTGAATCTCGGCGATACGCTTTTTGACGTCCTGGATCACGTCCGACGAATTGCCGCCTTTGAGCATCATCACGATACCGCCCGTCAATTCACCCTGACCCGCCATCGTCAGCGCCCCGTACCGAATAGCGGCTCCTAAGCGGATATCGGCTACGTGGGAAATCAGAACGGGCGTTCCATCCGGCGTATTTTTAACCACAATCTGACCCAGATCCTGCTTGGTTTTAGCCAGCCCGACACTCCGAATGTACAGGACCGAAGGCCCTTTTTCGATGTAGGCCCCGCCCGTATTCTGGTTGTTGCGGCTCAGGGCCGTGAACACATCACTGATCGTCAGGTTGAGCGCTTTCAGCCGGGCCGGATTGACAGCCACTTCGTACTGTTTGAGGTCGCCCCCGAACGTAGCGACGTCGGCAACGCCGGGAGTTCCGAGTAGTCCCCGACGAATCACCCAATCCTGGGTCGTACGCAGGTCAGCCAGGGAGTACTTTTTCTCAAACCCTTTTTTAGGCCTGAGGACGTACTGGTAGATTTCACCAAGGCCCGTCGTCACCGGAGCCAGTTCGGGCTTGTTGGCGTTTTCGTTGATATCCACCTGCGCCAGACGCTCGGAAACCTGCTGACGGGCCCAGTAGACGTCGGCATCGTCGTCAAAAACGATAGTGATCAGCGAGAGGCCAAACCGCGATAAGCTGCGGCTTTCTTTGAGGCCGGGAATGTTACTGATAGCCTGTTCGATGGGAAACGTAATAAGCCGCTCGACATCTTCGGCCCCCAGCGACGGCGCCGTCGTAATGACCTGAACCTGGTTGTTGGTGATGTCGGGGACTGCATCGATGGGAAGCTGACTTACCTGATAGGCACCATAGGCGACCCATATGGCCATGAATACGCCAATGGCCAGCTTGTTCTGCACCGAGAACTGAATGATTTTATGAAGCATAATAGGGATAACTCGTTGAGAAAGAATAGCCAGCGAACCGGACCACACGCGAAAGCGCATGCCCAGTCGGCAAGCCTACACTACAAAAACGGAGTTAGCCCAACTGCGGAGGCTGGAACAGAAACGAAATATTGAGGAACGAATACAGGTTCTCGTACGAGAAATGAACCTGTGGCCAGGGAATCAACGACACTAATTCGGCCGGAATCCGCTGGGGCTGGAAGGGGGTTAACGTAAAGACAAAACCTGCTGAGAGGTGATTGTAGAGCGGAATCTTTACGCCTTCGTGGGGGAGCTTGGCGTGCTGGGAGGAGGCATTGTAATGCATGTCCAGAAACTGCCAGAAGTCAAAGCCACGTGGTGCCGTTTTCTTGTGCAATTGATAATGCGCCAGCAAACCGGGGATTTTATACACTTCCTCCACGTCTGTCTGGGGAAACAGACTACCCGCTAAAAGCAGGATGCCCATAAAGAGAGACGTGACGGATTTCATGGCGCAAAGATAGGACTGGATTCGAGATAAAGCCTACAAACCGGGTGAATCTGTTCTGGCCTACCTGTTTGGAGGTCTAGTCGACTGGATGCGCTTTACGATTGAGCAGACGCCGTACAATTATCAAGTAAGCTTATATAATAATGTCTTAAAAAAACGCTCAGTTTGAGAATACGGAGATTTTTATCTGTCTAGAATAGGAGCGTTACTTGAGAAAGTACCTTTTAGCTTAGCAGTCTAATTAAGTTAATGACCCTACCGTCAAAACCTCACCCCAATACCAACTGTACCGGGGTGGGGCTTTGATCGCAGGACCGGCCACCTTGGATCAACCGCTACCAGTCGTCTACTTGTTCAACACATCCGCTACCTCAACCACCTCGTACTGCGGATTTGTCTCGAATAGATGTTTCAGAATTGTGATGTGGCCGTAGCCAAATAAAACCATAATTGCTCGATCGGTGGGGCGAACCGCTCGTAGGATGTTGGTGTAGATGTGCAGATTTGTGTTGTACCAACCCGCCACTAAATCCGTACCTGGATACTGCGACCCTTGGCCAATCTTGACGGCATAGGCGGAGTAGATGGCTGCGTTCTTGGTTAACTCTTCTTTAGAGTTGATGAAGCGGTACACCTCTGAGATAGACCGTTTCTGCTGAATATCACCCACGCCGGCCGCCATACTACCCGCAAATTGATTCAAGGCGTTCAGAATATCAGTCTGACCATTCGCTTTGGCATACGCTGTAACGGCGTCTAAATCGAATGAGCCCCGATAGTTGACACAACTCAACGTGGGCAAATTGAGCCGTTTGGCTAGTGGATAAGCGATTTGGTCAATCTCGTCGGTACCTAATTTGTAGTTACCCTTTAAATACTGCTGATACTGACTATCAATTTTAGGTTGACTTTTGGTGGGAACTTCAATACAGATTTGATTGGGCTTAAACTGGCTTAGTTGGGCTAGCATCCGTTCGAGTTCCAGTTGCCGTTGTTTATCCTGAACGTCAACCGTTTTATTTTGATAGGCATCCTGGGTGGATGGTGTGAAGTGAATGCTACCTAGTAAGAGCACTTTAATCTTGGGGGTAGTAGGCTGCTGAGCCGTAGTACTGATCGAAATAAGGAGGCAGACTACCCCAATAAGTGGTTTATACATGTGAGACGAATGGAGTTGGTTACAGTCAATCAAAGGTACTAGCATCAATAGTAGGTCTTCCACAGTCATGACGCGTTTTCTTGCATAAATGCGTTTCTGAGCCCATTTTGGAAGCTACTCTTTCTGCCCATGTTTCTACCTAGATGCCTGAATTACACTTGCCGTTGCATGCTAGCCTCGCAATTATTCCATAAGGGATGGGCTTTACAACCCGGCGAATTTATGAGTTGAACTACCGCCCGACTGAGAAGTAGATGTATGAATGCTCCTTCGTCTCAATCGGGAGCGATTGTTGAGAATCCATTAGATTCAGACTGTAGTGGCTTCTACTGCGTTAGCTAGTCTGCTTTATCTGACAACACCCTGATCCTATTGAAACCAAGTAAAACCTTACCTCGCACGTTTGGTTGCCTGGCTACTGGTCAGCCCTGGCATAGGCGCATAAACAATTGGCGTATCCGGGAGTTAAAACCCCACCTGGGCGAAACCCCAATCTATAACTTACTTGTTCATTGTACCGATAATGAAAATAGGAATCATTGGCGCTGGCTTCATTGGTAGTGCCCTTGCCACCCGGCTCACAAGCCTCGGCCATTCAGTAGCGATTGCCAATTCACGAGGCCCGGAAACGCTGAGTGAGGTGGCAAAAAAAACCGGCGCTACTCCCGTTACCGCCGAGCAAGCAGCTCACTACGGTGAGCTCATCGTGGTGACTATTCCCCTGAAAAATATTCCCGATTTGCCCAAAACTTTGTTCGAGGGCGTACCCGCTGAAATACCCCTCATTGATACCAGTAATTATTATCCTCTGTTGCGGGATGGACGCATCCCCGAACTGGAGCAGGGGGAGTTGACCGAGAGTGAGTGGGTAGCGCAGCACCTTGGTCGGCCTGTTGTAAAGGTGTTCAACAATATCATGGCCAATCACCTTGAAAAATCGGGCAAGCCCGTCGGTACACCCGGCCGTATCGCTCTGCCTGTGGCCGGCGATGACCCCGCGGCCAAGCAGAAAGTAATGGCTCTGGTGGAGGAGTTGGGCTTTGACGCGGTGGATAATGGTAGTCTGCATGAGTCGTGGCGGCAGCAGCCCGGCACACCCTGCTACGGAGCGGATCTACCCGCCAAGGAGCTGGAGCAACAACTAGAAGGGCTGGGAACAACGCGTACGGAGCAACAGCACGCGCAGTTTTTGTCTAATCACGCTGCCCTGGAAAAGCAAATGGCAGCTCAGAACGTTAAGCTGAACTAGCGAACGATCAGAGCCGCTACCCTTGAGATCAATAAGTATTGAGATCAATAAGTGCTTGTCGCTTTACCCGAAAGCGGTTTCAAGTACAGTTAATGAGAAAAGAACGGAAAAGCTAGATTTTTCCCTTGTTTCCCCTTCAGCTTGTGCCAGTCGCAATCGGGCATTGATTAGATAGATAATAAAAAGAATAAGGGTTCATTCAGTTGCACCAGTCAAGGGACAACTCAATGAACCCTTGTTCTCTCAAGCGGAGCGTTTGAGAAGAAAATAGAATTCAAACAAGCGGACCGCCCCTAGGACCGTAGGAGTGTGCAGCCAATCCGGCCCTTACTGCCCCAATAGGAGGATTGACTTGCCCATTGAGACAGTTTTAGTTCCTTAACCACGATTCATCTGGTCAATC
>NZ_BAAHBP010000039.1:0-335667 GCF_054776615.1 Spirosoma pomorum | reverse complement strand
TCGACTTGCATGTATTAGGCCTGCCGCTAGCGTTCATCCTGAGCCAGGATCAAACTCTCCATCGTAAATATTATTTGTAACTGATAAATCAGCTACGTTGTCATTAGCCTTAATTTAGTGCTAACCTGTTAATGTCAATACGTCAAAGAACTTGCTCTCTTTCGAGATGGTGATCAACCGTTGCTGATCTGTTGTCGTTTGGGAGTGCAAAGGTAGTTGTTTGCATTTTCCTTGTCAAGCTTTTTATTTATTTTTTTTACTCTCTTTTGCTTGACTCCCAAACACTTTGATTAGTCTTTTATCTTTTCAGATCGAGTGCCTTTCTCGTGTTTGGGAGTGCAAAAGTATGGGCTTATTTGGCTAAACGCAACAGTTTGTCAAAAAAAATCTTGAAAATTATTCCCCCTGCAAAAATGGATAGCCGTAATGTTTGGGAGACACGTATGTTTCTTTTATCGTACGAGCTGATAACCAACGATATAAGTTTAATGCTGAACCGGCTTTGTCATTTGTACCTGACGCCCTAGCTCCCCCGAAGGGTTGTTGTCCCACTACAGCTCCTGTCGGCTTATCATTGATGTAGAAGTTTCCAGCTGCGTTTTCTAAGGCTTTAGACACCTCTTCGATAACGTAACGGTCTTTGGCGAATATGGAGCCAGTCAGGGCATACTCTGATGTACTGTCGACGATCTTTATGATGTTAGCGAACTTAGTGGGTTCATACACGTACACAGAAAGAACCGGTCCAAAGATTTCTTCACACATGGTTCGATAGTTTGGGTCCCGTATTTTAATGACAGTTGGTTCAATAAAGTATCCAACAGTGCTGTCGTAATTTCCACCCGCAATAACTTCAACTTGATCACTGCTTTTTGCCTCGTCGATGTAGGCAGCAATCTTTTTGAAGGCACGTTCATCGATAACTGCGTTAACGAAATTGGTGAAGTCCTCTACCCCACCCATCTTTATCTCGCTCATGAACTGTTTTACTTTGGCTTCTACCGCTGGCCATAGATTACTCGGGACGTAAGCTCGCGACGCAGCCGAACATTTCTGACCCTGGTATTCGAATGCGCCCCGTACCAGACCTACGGCTACTTCGTCGGCATCAGCTGATTCATGCACTAACACGAAGTCCTTACCACCGGTTTCACCAACTATACGCGGATAACTTTTGTACTTGTGGATGTTTGCTCCAATCTCTCCCCAGATCGTCTGAAAAACTTTCGTACTTCCGGTAAAGTGAATGCCAGCGAAATCAGCGTGATTAAAAATAATATCGCCAGCTACCGGGCCATCGACGTAAATCAGATTGATTACTCCATCTGGTAGTCCTGCCTCTTTGAGCACTTCCATGAAAACATTGGCCGATAAAACCTGCGTGTAGGCAGGCTTCCATACCACTGTGTTACCAAGCATGGCTGGCGCAGCAGGAAGATTACCAGCAATAGCCGTAAAGTTGAATGGCGTCAAGGCAAACACAAATCCTTCCAGGGGACGATATTCTAGCCGGTTCCAAACGCCTGGTGAGGAGTTTGGCTGCTGCGAATAAATTTCAGCCATGTACTTCGCATTGAATCGCAGGAAGTCGATCAACTCGCAGGCGGAGTCAATTTCGGCCTGGTATGCGTTCTTGGACTGCCCTAGCATGGTAGCTGCGTTGATTTTCGCTCGGTAAGGACCAGCTAGCAGGTCGGCAGCTTTCAAAAATATGTTTGCCCGGTGCTCCCAATTCAGCGAAGCCCATGCGTCTTTAGCGGATAAAGCAGCTTTTATCGCTTTATTGACATGCTCAGCCGTTCCTTCATGAAAATAGCCAAGCGTATGTTGGTGATCATGCGGAGGGGCTAGTCTGATTTTCTGATTCGTACGGATTTCCTCGCTGCCGATGTACATCGGGATATCAGCTTCCTGACCACGAAACGCAGCCATTGCTTGTTTTACAGCTTCTCTTTCTGGTGAACCTGGTCTGTATTCTTTGACCGGCTCATTTACCGGAGTTGGTATGTTGAAAAATCCAAGTGACATAATGAAGTGTCTGTTTTTGCAAAGTTACGTATTGATCCAGTTATCCACCTACTCAGGTAAGTTTTCCACATTTACGTTCTGATTTACCGTACTTTGCGTTATTATTTCCATTACTTCTATGCGTTTTTACAGTACGAATAATCCACAGGTAACTGTTTCGGCAAAGGAAGCTTTGTTTCATAGTATGCCTGCTGACAAAGGGCTATACATGCCTACACCTTTACCAACATTAGGTGTAGAATTTTTTGAAAATATTGCCGGGCAATCGTTGGCAGACATCGGTTTTTCTATCAGTAAAGCTTTATTTGGTGACGAGATCCGTAATGAAGAGCTAGAGCAGTTAATCCATCATGCTTTTCCATTCGATACGCCAACGCTTGATTTGGTACCTGGAAAAAGTAGTGTGCTTGAGTTATTTCACGGGCCCTCTTTAGCTTTCAAAGACGTGGGAGCTCGCTATATGGCTGCCTTGATGTCTTACTACTCCCAGAAGAGCGATAAAGAAATTAACATCCTTGTTGCTACGTCAGGGGATACAGGCGGAGCAGTGGCTATGGGGTTTCACAATGTGCCAGGGGTTCGGGTATCAATTTTGTACCCAAGCGGTCGGGTGAGTGATTTGCAGGAGAAACAATTGACGACTCTCGGTGGCAACGTACAGGCCTTTGAAGTAGATGGCTCGTTCGATGATTGTCAGGCGATCGTCAAACAGGCTTTCGTCGACGCTGAGTTGAATGCGAACCTGGCTCTTTCCTCGGCTAATTCAATCAATATTTTTCGGTTGATTCCGCAAGGATTTTATTACGTCCGGGCTTATGGTCAGAACCGGCATCACAGTAAACCTATCATCTTTTCCACCCCTAGTGGCAACTTCGGCAATTTGAGTGCTGGCGTTATGGTGCAACAAATGGGATTACCCGTTCAGCATTTCGTGGCATCCACTAATCTTAATCAGGTTGTACCCGCCTATTTGAAATCAGGCGTATACACGCCCCAGTCGTCAATCGCTACGATCTCAAACGCCATGGATGTGGGAGCGCCCAGCAACTTCCCACGATTGGCTCACCTTTATGGAAATGATTACGACACGATCACGAGTAACGTATCAGGTTACTTTTATGATGACGAACAGACTCGGTTAGGAATGAAGCGAATATTTGAGACTTACCAGTATGTAGCTTGTCCGCATACGGCTATCGGGATTATGGGTGGCGAAGATTACCAGCGTAGCGTCAACTCGGATAGTTTAGTGATTTCACTGGCAACAGCTCACCCATCGAAATTTAAACCATTGGTTGAAGAAGTCATTGGTCAGGCCGTAGAGGTACCAGAGCGGCTCGCTATTCTGTCAGATCGGACAAAGCAAAGTATTCGTATCCCAGCGCAATACGACGCGTTTAAAGAATCTTTACTACAGACTGTAGCCTAACGCTCATTTTGCCTAAACAAAAAAGCCGGACGATGAATCCGGCTTTTTTGTTTAGTTTACTACGTCCCCTCGAAGGAGTCGGAATCGTTTTCGCGCTTCAGCTCCGTATATGCTACCTGGATACTGGGTCAGTATCTTCTGATAGATTTCCATCGCAGCATTCTTGTCCTTCAGTTGTTCCTCGTAGATTTTTCCCTGCGTAAACAGCGCATCGTCGCCCAGAATATCTTGAGGAAATTTGGTAGTAATTGTTTTTAAGTCCTCCAGTGCTTCAGCCTGTTTTCCCTGCTTCATGTACGTTTTAGCACGAAGCCAGAGTATTTCGTCAGCCAGACTATGTTCTCCGTATTTTTTCCACATTCCATTGAGTTTGTCCACAGCTTCGTCGGTTCTGTTCTGAAACAAAAGCAGATCGATAGCTGCATACTCACGCATGGCGGCTTCGGTACTATCCAACCCAGTGTTATCCACAATCAACAAACTCAGTTGCTCAGCATCATTGGCAATCTCACGTGAGGTAGCCAGTTTCAAAATGTCTAAGATATCTTTCGACACTGTAAAATCACCCTTGTAGTAATGCAGCTTGGCGTTTTTTAGTTTGGCCTCATGCCCCAGTAATTCTTCCTTCTGCGATTTTTCAACTTGGGAGTACAGCAATGTAGACTCCCAGGGCTCCCCTTTCAGGAGAAAGATATCGCCTTTATCCAGCTTGCACTTATCCACAAAATTCCGATCAGTTTTCCCCAAATCGATAGCGAGATCCAGTACTGTCAGCGCCGTGTCTTTACTGTCGAGGTAATTGCCATACAAATTGGCCGTGCTACGTAACGCTTCAAGTGTTTTGGCATTCGTACCGATTTCGGCAAGCATCCGTTGGTAATCGGTGATCAGCTTACGGATTTCACCTTTATCAACTGGATACGTATTTTTCACTTGTTCCTCACGCGCATTGATCACCAACCGACGGGCGAATGGATACAGCTGTCCCTGTGGATATGTGGTCACCACGTAGTCAAAAGCATCCGCTGCGACTTTGTACTCCTTGTTGTTCATGGCGAGCATGCCCAGGTCATAGACCCGGTTCCCGGCCAGCTTCAGCCGTTTGTCCGTTGCTTTCTCCTGAAGTAGTGCTCTACTGAATTTCTGCTTTTGTACGAAATACCAGATGAGTAGCTCGTTGTAGGCAGGTTCGTTCGGCTCCTGCTGAACTTTCGTATACAGCGACTTTTCCACCAAGGGTTCCTCTTTTGTGTTGATAAACCCCTGTAGCGCTGCCAATACACTCTCCCGTCGCTCGGGTTGCTTTCCTGTTTTCAGAATCTCGTCTATCGCTTTCTCCGTTTGGCCGGTAGACCGATACAAACTCATTAGGTCGCTACTATACGCCGTGGGGTCTTTACTCACTTCCCGGGCTGTTTCGAAAGCCTGCACAGCCCACTTCGTTTCGCCAATCTCGTTGAAGGCTTCAGCGACCTTTTCTAATTTGCTAGTTGCCGATTTTGCCGTTTGTATTGCCGCCTTGTATTGTGCTGTGCTTTGTACAGTATCCCCCTGCAACTCGGCCAGCTGACCAAGCATCACTTCGTAGTACGACTTGTTTGCTTCATCGGACCGCACTTGTTTTTTTAAAAACTTGACGGCCTCTTCTCGCTTGCCTGTTTTGGTTAAACTTGTGACGTACCGATTTAGCCGGAGCCAGGTCACGTTCGTTTTGATCAACTTCCCATACTCGACTGCGGCTTTTTCAAACTCGTTGGCTTTATAGTATTCATCCGCCAACGATGGTTCGTTTTGCGCCCACGCTTCAGATCTCATCCAAAGGCCGCTCCACAACGTAATGACAACTATTAACCTTATTAACATTTTATATAAAAGTCTTTTTTAAAAAACGTTGTTATAGTCATTATTCATGTGGAAAAGTGAACAAGTATGTTGTCCACCTTTTTTAATCGTGTATGTGGATAAAGATACAATGTTATTAACAACTATTGCTTTACTTATCCACATATAACTGTCTAGTTATTAATATAATAACACTTTATCCACAAAGTAGGCCTTTACTTTACACTCATTTGTGTACAAATTTTATACACACTCGACCATGCGGATAAAGGGTGTATGAGTACGTTGATATGTTTCCGTTTCTCCACAGTTTGTTGGCCTATTTCTACGGATGTGGAGAACTCCGAGACTATTCCACACCGGGGCGTTTGCTTGTAAACATGTTTTCCACAGGAGTGTAACATTTATCCACACACTTATTCACCGATAATTTTAACTTTTTTAATTTAGAATTGACCTGCTTTCCGGTGGAGTCAAAGATACCAGTTAACAGCACTGAAGGTTTCCGAACTATGCCTTCTTAAACAGATACGTAATACTTGACGACTGACCAGTGCGTTTAGCCTGTCTGTTCGAGGCCAGCCCTACTCGTACGCTTTCAACGTAGTCCGTTTTACCAGTCCGGTATATCGAACTAAGCATACTTATATAGAATGCATCGAAGGGCATTTGTTTCTGGTCGGCCAGTGTAAGCCCATGCTTCTTAAATAAAGCGGTTATTGTATCAGGTGTGAAGTGATGCAAATGTCGAGGGACATCGTAAGCTGCCCAATAGCTCTTGTAATAAGCAGCATCATACGAAGCACAATTCGGAACGGCGATTACCACTGTGCCTTTATCTGTCAATAAGGAGTGCAGCTGCGCGACTGTCTTGTTCAGATCTGGAACATGTTCTAAGACGTGCCACATGCTGATTATGTCAAATTGCTGCGTACCCTCGATTGCCTCTAAATTGTGATCGATTGATGTAGTAAGTTTTGCTTCAGCTATTGCACGGGCATCAGCGTCAGGTTCCATGCCACGGATTTTCCAACCAGCTTCTTTGCTTGCCAGCAAAAAAGAACCTGTACCACAACCGACATCTAGTACCTCCCCTACCCCACCGTTTAGCTTGTTGATGAGATTTACCTTCCCTTGTAATGTGTAATTGCGAACTAACCGGTAGGCCGTGTTGATCAAACCCCCGCCGGTATCGTTGTGAGAGACGTACTGGTCAGATTTGTAGTAAGAGCCTATGGACGATGCATCAGGACGAGGATTAGTCAGTTTAAACCCACATCGGGCGCACTGTTGTATAGTAAAATTCTCGTTGCTGACGAGGTAATCTTTACAGGTCAATACGCTTTCGAAATGATGGTGGCTGCAGACGGGGCAAACGCTAATGGTTTCCAAAAGAGTGAAGTTAATTAATGAAAAAACGGCCTGGTAACGAAATTAGACAATCGTCACCAAGCCGTCTATGTCTATGGTTAATTTATCGGCCCATGTAGACCAGTAATATTGAAATGTCAGAAGGGCTTACTCCACTAATTCGAGAAGCCTGACCAATTGTAGCCGGTTTGGAACGCTTAAGTTTTTCTTTACCCTCAAACGACAGAGCCTTTAGGTTATCATAGTTAAACTCTGGATTGATGGCTAGGCCTTCCCATTTCTCCAATTTCTCAGCATTGCTTTTCTCTCGGTTCAGGTAGTCTTCGTACTTAATTTCAATGACTGTCTGCTCAAGCGTTGCTTCATCAAAATGGGGGAAATCTGGTAAGGTATCCAGGATTGTCTGCACATCGTCCTGATTGATTTCTGGTCTTTTTAGTAAGGTATACAGACTACTTTTTTCGCGTAGCAGAGCACTCCCCTTTTCTTCTAATAGGCGGTTTACATCCTCTGGACTGACCTTCGCTGATCTAATTCTTTGTGTCAGTGTAGCCAGTCCATCACGCTTTGCCAGCATGGCATCATAGCGCTCTTGGTCGGCTAAACCGATAGCATATCCCTTTTCTGTCAGCCTTAAATCGGCATTATCCTGACGTAATAAGGTTCTATACTCAGCTCGCGATGTGAACATCCGGTAAGGTTCCTCTGTACCCTTGGTAATCAAATCGTCTATCAGTACACCTATGTATCCTTCAGAACGCTTAACCGTAAAAGGCTCAGCTTCCTTTACGTTACGGTGAGCGTTTATACCAGCCATCAGACCCTGACAAGCAGCTTCTTCGTAGCCCGTTGTTCCGTTTATCTGGCCTGCGAAAAATAGGTTTGATACTAACTGTGTTTCTAATGTTGGCTTTAGCTGGGTGGGCGGGAAGTAATCATACTCCACGGCATAGCCAGGTCGAAACATCCGAACATTCTCAAAACCGGGAATTTTCCGGATAGCATCGTATTGCACATCCTCCGGTAATGACGTCGAGAATCCATTGACGTACACTTCTACAGTATCCCAGCCTTCTGGTTCCACGAAAATCTGGTGACGATCTTTGTCCGCAAATCGGTTTATTTTATCCTCAATGGACGGGCAGTAACGGGGCCCTAAACCTTTGATCCGTCCGGTAAACATGGGTGATTTTTCGAACCCTGTCTTCAGTTCATCGTGAACAGCGTCGTTGGTATACGTAATCCAGCAGCTGCGCTGATGGGTAAGCGTAGGAGTATTTGTATAAGAGAACTTTCCAGGCTTTTCGTCGCCTAACTGTTCTTCCATCAACGCATAGTTGAGGCTACGCCCATCCACCCGTGGGGGTGTACCCGTCTTCATCCGTCCTGCTTCAAACCCCAACGTAACGAGTTGTTCGGTTAGTCCTGTTGCTGAACGCTCAGCTGTCCGTCCCCCACCAAACACCTTCTCGCCAATAAACATCTTCCCATTCAGAAATGTACCATTTGTTAGTACAACCGCTTGAGATAAGAACGTAACGCCCATGGTAGTTTTTACACCTGCAACGCGTCCATCTTTAACTAAGATCTCATTGACTGTATCCTGCCAGAAATCAACGTTATGATTTTGCTCCAGTGCTTTGCGCCATTCTCTGGCAAACGTATCCCGGTCACTCTGGCACCGCGGGCTCCACATTGCCGGGCCTTTCGAGCGGTTAAGCATCCGGAACTGGATCATACTCTTGTCGCTGATGATTCCTGATAGACCGCCTAAAGCATCTACCTCGCGTACGATCTGTCCTTTGGCAACACCACCCATAGCAGGATTGCAGGACATTTGCGCTATGGTGTGCATGTTCATGGTGATCAATAAAACCTTGGATCCCATTGTTGCAGCAGCATTTGCTGCCTCACAGCCTGCGTGTCCAGCTCCTACAACTATTACATCGTAAGACGAATGCATATTTGGTCTGTTTTGTGAAAATGTTTCACGTGGAAACTTTTAAAGAAAACGAAAGAATCTACGAAAAGAGTAATCTTTCAATAAACAGGGCAACAAAAAACCGTTAACCTTTGTGCCAGGTTAACGGTCAATGTTTTAAAAATGAATTATTACTTACCTACTTTCTGCAAATACTGATTCGCTTCCTTTTTGTAAAACAGGTTATAATTAGGCGTCACCGACCGGAGTACCTCAACCTGCTTGACTTTATTCTGTAAACCTGTCGAATCGAAAAAGGAAGGCGTACTGCGCTTAATTGACTTTGCCGCTTCGGCTTGACGTTTGGGGTCTTCTTCCTGTTGCTTCAACGCTTTCTCTGATTCAAGAAGGCGTGTTACTATTTCGTTCTGGCGATTGATCGTGTTTTGATTGACACGTTTATTAACCAGGTCAGTTTCTGTCTCGTCCATCTTTTGCATCAGATCCTGAACTTGTTTTTCCTGTTGTTTACCAACTTCAGTGCCTTTCGCATTCTCCTGCATCTTCTTAAGCATGTTACGTATCATGGCCTGTTGTGCTGCCATCTGGGAGAGTTCTTCGGATAGTTGTCTACCCGATTTGCCACCCTGTTGATGGTCTTTCATCTGGCCATTCAGCTTCTGCTGCATCTCCCCTAGCCCTTCCTTGCTGTTACCCTGCTTACTGCCTTTCCCCTTGCCCGGCATAGACATGGCGTTCATTTGTTGCTGCATTTGCTTCAACACGTCACTCAACATTAGGGAGAGATTATTGATCGAAGTCATGGCAAATTGTTGTTTAGATGAAGCCATGTTCAAACGACGATCTCGGAGTTGCTGAACACTTTCGTCCATGTAGAACTTCATATTCGTTAACTCGCGGGTGACAAATGACTCTATCTGGACTACACGACTAGCCAGTGCATTTAAACTATCTTCGATAATCTTAGCGTCGTCCTGAAGTTTTAATTGCTCCTGCGAGAGCTTAATAACGCGAGGGTCCTGCAAACTCATTCCCCGGAATTCTTTCATAATACGTTCCTGGCCAAACGAAAGCGTTATTAGGTTTTCGAGAATATCGCGCAGATCATCCATGTTCTCCTGCGTCTCCTGCATCTCCGCCGATTGCATCGATTCTTTCATAGCTTTGCTCATGGAGCGCATAGACTTAGCAGCTTTACTTTGCGAAGAAGAGGCTTTCTTACTCTGCTTCTGATTCATTTGCTGCTTAGCGTCCTTCATCTGATTGTCTACGTCCTTCTGATTTTCTTCAGATGCATCAGGCTTGTTGAGTTGATCTTTCTCTGCCTGTTTCTCCAGTTCTTTTAACTGCTCCTTTGTCAGCTCAAAATCCTTCTCTGATTTTTCCTGCTGCTGCTTTTGATCCTCCGAAGCTTCGTCTTTCTTGCTATTTTGCTCAGCTTGTTTATCTAATTGGTCAGCCTGCTTTTCCAGATTCTCGGCAATGTTGTTGACCTTTTGCTCCAGCTGCATCTGCTTAAATAGCTTAAGCGCCCGGTCCAAATCGCGTTCCATGTTACGTTCTTTCCGACTCAATCGATCCAGCATTTCAGACGCTTTATCATCCTGCTTACGCTCCAGCATCTGCTTCAATTGTTCATACAATTGCTTAGATTCTGGATCCATCAATTCGTTAAACAGCTTTTGGAGCTGGTCCATCTTGTCCTTAAGCGCCTGATTTTTCTCGGAGAAGCGTTGCTGCGTATCGTTCGTTTTCTGGAATTGCTCCTGAAGTTTTTGAATTTCCTTGACTAGTTCTTCCCGTTTCTTCAGCACATCCTGAAGTTGCTTCTTGTCCTGAAAGTCGGATGATTTCTTTGTTCGCATCCGCTCTTCCATACTTTTTAGCTCTTTCTTGATCTCCTGCGTTTTAGACAATGCATTATCGATCTGCTGTTCGGTGTTCTCAGCCGACTGATCGACTTGCTTCTGAACCTCTGCATTTGATGGTATGATGAAATTCAGTTGGCTGGAACGAGTCGATTTTGGTCCGCTCACGCCATCGTTATCCCACACCTGAACGAAATACTCAAGACGGTCCTCCTGCCCTAACTTCAGACTATCCAGCACCCAGTTATACACAAAATTCTGAGACGTGGTCGTGCGATTGATTGGGATGTCACGCGTGAATTGAGGAGACGGTTTTCCGTTACGGACGATCTTATAATTGAGCTTCATTCGCGAAAACCCGTAATCATCCGACACCAAACCAGAGAGAGCTATATAATTATACGTAACACTATCCTGAATTCGATCGACTGAAATTTGCGGAAATCGATCTGGAATCACCTGCACATTGTACTGAATTAATGAAGGTGTGGCAATCTGTTTATTCTTCAGCGAAACCGTATAACTAGCATTCTGCATAAGCCGACGGTCAATCGAAAACATGTTCTCATCTGTCAGTTTAGCGGGTAGTGGTTTACTCTCGTTGGCAAACCGCAACGCCAATGAATCAGTATGATCAGCGGCAAATTCCCAATGTACTACTGTACCCTGGGGGACTAACAAATTGCCTACGTTGACTAATTGCTCAGTCGGTTTATTTAAATAAGCCGGGTAATCAAGCCGGACGTTGAAGGATAGAACGGTAGGCCGGTCTATCAACTGAATCTTATAATTGGCTGAATTGAAACCAGAAGCTTCTAGGTGAAAATCTAAATCTCGCTGTAGATTATCAAAGAGGTAGGTAAACTGATTACCGGACTGCTCTAATTTGAACCGGGTACCATTAGTAACAACATAAACGGCTTCTGGCAAAGCATCGCCCGTTAGCTTGACTGACAGCGGAAAATCCTCATTCCGAAACGTTTTCATCGACTTATTCTGCACCACAAATTGAAACGGAGCTTCGTCAAAAAATTCTTGATTATAATTAACCAGCCGTGTGGAAGACTTCGCAAAAAAGGCAGGATTAATAATCAAGATGAATAAAATCAACGCCAAGGGTGGAATAGCGTATTTCAGAAACTGTCTATTCTTACTGATTTGAATAGCGTTTGAGAAACGGTTGATTAAAAGTTGTTGTGACCGCTGGTTCAAACTAGCCTGCAATAAATCGCTCTGTTCGGCACTAACTCGCTGCAATTGCAACGTATTTAGCAACTTATCCCCTATTTCTGGAAAAAACGAACCAATTTGACGAGCCGCTTCGTCATTTGACAAGGGCTTATTTAGCCCATAAAGGCCTAGTAAAGGTTTGATAATCAGGTAATAGAGGCCCGATAAGACGATAAATAGGAAGCCGAAGAATAGCACAGCGCGTACCGATGTACTAAAACGTCCGATAAATTCAGCTGTGTTGACCAATAAATAACCACTTCCCAGGAGCCCTACAAAGAAAAGACTACCCTTGACAAGCTGATTCTGGAAATAACGTTTCTTGTATTCGTCAATACGCTGCAATAAGGTCAGGTAGGAATTTGTGGCTTGCATAACGTTATTAAGATTGAGTAACTAAACAAGAGCGGCCTGGAAGTAAAGCAATACATGCTCTTTCAAAAAGTTTTCTTGCGCAACTAAATCGCCGGAGGGTATGGGTTTTAGTTGCGTCCACTGAGGCCACTTATCCTGGTCATATCCGTCGAAAGTGTAATAACCTGACTGGCTTAATACCCGGCATACGGCGATATGCATGAGGTCTTGTTTCGCTTCCTTAGAGAATCGTTTAGGCCCCTGCCCTAACTCTTGAACACCGATCAAAAATAAGACTGCATTTAAGTCTACAGGGCGCTTACCAACCAACGTTTGGAGTTGATCGAGCAAGATCTCCCACGACTCATTTAATGTATTTTCGTTCACTACAAGTGGCTGATTTGTTCTTCTATCTAAATTACGCAGATTTCATTTAACTAACGAATAATCGCTGTGTTTCAATCTGTTCGTGCACTCCTAACTGATTTCATTGATTTACTTTTCCCAACGTTGTGCCTGGGATGCGATCAAGTGCTTCATACGCGGAGTGAAATACTTTGTACTGGATGCCGGATCAACATGCCAGAAACAAAGCAACATCTGCTGGCCGACGACGTAAACTCGCTCAATAAGTTTGCCGGAAGAGTGCCAGTTAGCTTTGTTCTGTCGTACATATACTTCGTGAAAGGTGGATTAGCACAGCGGCTAATTCACCAGATCAAATACAGGGGACAAAAAGAAGCTGCCCGGGAAATTGCGAGCTGGTACGGGTATCAGTTGAAAAGTGAAAGCAAAATTGATGAGCAGATCGACGCTCTGGTAAGCGTTCCGATGCATAAGAGCCGTCTTCGACAACGGGGATATAACCAGGCTGACTGGATTGCCGAAGGGTTGTCAGATACGCTTAAAATTCCTGTTCTTTCGAACGTATTAATAAGGCAGTCGTTCAAGAAATCACAGACCAGCCAGAATCGAATTGAACGCTGGGAAAACGTAAAGACAGTGTTCGGCGTCAGCAATGCCGAGAATTTGATCGGTAAACGAGTGGCGCTGGTTGACGACGTATTGACAACGGGTGCGACGATTGAAGCCTGCGCTATCGAATTGTTGAAGGCTGGGTGCCAGTCGGTGGGGGTAATAACAATAGCGGCTACCCATCGCTGAGTAGCCGCTATCATGTATTAAAAACGTAGTAATTCTATCGTCAACCCTACCGGTTTCGACCGACGCCAATCATAGCGCAACGGAAACCGATCATAGCTGTAGCAGAATCCTGATCCAGGAAGCGACGTGTACCCGGCGATAACCAATACGCTACATCATTCCAAGAGCCGCCTTTATAAACACGCAGTTTATCATCGATCAGCGACTGTCTGTTCTTAGTATCGTAGTTTTTAGCGTCATCCAGATAACCATTCCGACGGATCGGGTTAAGGTCATTCACGTCTTGGTAAGACAGTGGACGATACACGTCATACACCCATTCGTTTACATTACCGGCCATGTTATACAGACCGAAGTCGTTAGCAGGATACGCGTAAATTTCGGCAGTAATGATAGCACCATCATTCGATCGGCCAGCGATACCCGCGTAGTCACCACGGCCACGTTTGAAGTTGGCTAACATCTGACCCTGTTTCCGACCTTTCTTCGGGTTACGTACTGACGAACCATCCCAGGGGTAAATCCGCTGGTTGATTTGGTTTTCGTCCATGTACTGAGTACCAATCAGCGCTTTAGCTGCGTATTCCCACTCGGCTTCCGTCGGCAGACGATAATCTGGTAGGACCATGCCGCTTTCCAGACTTGGCTTAGCTGGCGCTGCAGAGGCTGTAGCTTCGGCAAGAGCTGGATCTTCCGCTTGTTTCGATTTACGTTTCAGCGAGAAACCACCCCCCTTTTTCGTTTTCTGACCACCTTTTGCCAGTTCATTATTTACCGCATTTGACCGCCAGATAGCGTAATCATTTGCTTGTACCCACGATACGCCGACTACTGGATAGTAACGGAACGCAGGGTAACGAAGATATTGAGTGACGTATGAGTCGTTAAACGACAAGGGGTTGGCCCAAACAGTCGTATCAGGCAAAGCTGCTCTGACCACTTCTTCCGACGAATCCCGCGTAATGGAATTTAAGTATTCGAGGTAATGGACGTTCGCCATTTCGGTTTCATCCATGTAGAATGACTGAATCGAAACGGTACGTTCGCGGTTATCGCGTGAATTCATTACGTCCTCTTCCAAGGCACCCATCGTGAACCGACCACCTTCAATGAAAACGAGGTTTGGACCTGCCTTCTGACCGGCAAACTTCTTCACCTGGAAGCCATCTTTTTCGTTGTAGGCAATCCCCGTTGCGGTACTCTTCTTACCAGGTTTCACACTGGTAGGATGCTTTGATTTACAAGCGGCCAGGGCTGCCGTTGCCAGCAGCACATACGCTGCCTGTTTCAGGTGATACTTCAGAATCATTGCTGTTTTTGTGTAAAAACGTAGGTGCAAACGTCGTGATTAATTTGTCAAATCGCCTAATATGTCATCTAACTGCTCAACCGAAAACACATCAGCATGGGTGAAAATAGGGCGATTTTTTGACTCCTTCAGGGAACATTTGGCCGGATTACGCTTGATGTAGTCAATTACCTTGCCAAATTGGTCTGATTTGAAGAAATCATCGTTCCCGTTAGAAACGAAGAAGCCCTTCAGGATATTATTCTTAAGCGTCAGTTTTTCAAGGTATAAACGCTCTGCTTTCCAGCGGACATTCACCATTTTAATCAGGTTTTCGACCTCTTCAGGGAGTGGGCCAAACCGATCAAGAACTTCCTGCCGAAAGGCCTGTAATTCTTCTGCATTCTGCAGACTATCCAGACGGGTATATAACGCCAGTCGTTCGGAGATATTGGATACGTAACGCTCTGGAATGACGACCTGTAGATCGGTTTCAATAACGGTATCAGGTAACGCTAGCTTAAAATCGCCGGGCTTCGTTTCGAACAGGTCTTTGAACTCGCTTTCGCGCAATTCCTGTACGGCTTCGTCGAGTACTTTATGGTACATTTCAAAGCCAAGGTCATTCACGAATCCGCTTTGCTCAGCACCAAGCAGGTTCCCCGCCCCACGGATATCCAGGTCGCGCATAGCAATCTTGAAGCCCTCGCCCAGATCAGAAAAATCTTCCAGCGTTTGCAGTCGTTTGCGGGCATCGGCCGTCAGTACAGAAGGCGGAGGTGTCAACAAGTAACAGAAGGCTTTCCGGTTCGAGCGCCCTACCCGACCACGCATCTGGTGCAAGTCCGACAGACCGAAGTGATGCGCGTTATTGATCAGAATGGTATTGGCATTGGAAATATCTAGTCCCGATTCGATGATGTTGGTAGAAACCAATACATCATATTCGCCTTCGATGAAGCGAGTCATCATTCGCTCCAGCTTCTCGCCTTCCATCTGCCCGTGGGCAACGCCAATGCGAGCTTCAGGTACTAAACGCATGATCAGATTCCCGATGGATTCAATATCATTGACGCGATTATGCACGAAGAAGACCTGTCCGCCCCGGCGTATTTCATAGCTAACCGCATCGCGAATCGTCGCTTCGTTGAATGCGTGTACTTCGGTTGTGACGGGTTGCCGATTAGGCGGTGGCGTAGCAATAACTGACAGGTCACGAGCACCCATCAGCGAGAAATGCAATGTCCGGGGGATGGGCGTTGCCGTAAGCGTTAATACGTCCACCTCAACCCGCATTTCTTTCAGTCGATCTTTGGTTTTAACCCCAAACTTCTGCTCTTCGTCAATAACGAGTAGCCCTAAATCTTTGAATTTGATGTCTTTATTGACAATCCGATGGGTGCCAATCAAAATACCAATTTCACCCGAAGAAACGCCTTTCAAGATTTCCTTGATCTGGCCTGCTGTTCTGAACCGATTGATGTATTCGATCTTAACCGGAAAGTCAGCCATACGTTCCGAGAACGTCTTGTAATGCTGCATAGCCAAGATCGTAGTCGGTACGAGGACCGCAACCTGCTTGTTATCTGTAACAGCTTTAAAAGCAGCCCGAATGGCAATCTCTGTTTTCCCGAAACCAACATCGCCACAAACGAGCCGGTCCATCGGGTTAGGCCGTTCCATGTCGTCTTTTACGTCGTTGGTAGCCTTAGCCTGATCGGGTGTATCCTCGTAGAGAAACGAGGATTCCAGTTCAGCCTGTAAAAAACTGTCGCGGCTGTAAGCGTAACCCGGCGCGTTACGTCGTTTAGCGTACAAGGCGATAAGTTCTCGCGCAATGTCCTTGACCTGCTTCCGGATTTTGGATTTCTTCTGCTCCCACTCCTGCGAGCCGAGTTTACTCATCGTGGGTGGACCGCCCTCCCGACCGCTGTATTTGGCGATCTTATGAAGGCTGTGGATACTAACCAGTAAAATATCGTTATCGCGATAAATGAGCCGAATAGCTTCCTGCTCGTTACCCGCGTGATCAACGCGCTCCAGGCCCGCAAAACGGCCAATGCCGTGGTCCACGTGCGTTACGTAGTCACCAGGCTGTAGCGTTTTTAACTCACGCAATGTCAGCGCCTTTGACTTCGAGAACTTATCCTGAACGCGGTACTTATAATACCGATCAAAGATCTGGTGATCGGTGAAGCAGGCGACCTTAAGCGATTCGTCGATGAAGCCCTCCCGCAATCCGATGTTCAAGGGTTGAAACTTGACGAAGGGGTCAAGCTCCTCAAAAATCGTTCGTAGCCGGTCTAACTGTTTGAAAGACTCAGCCGCTATAATGTTCGTGTATCCTTTGGCCTGATTGTCTCCCAGTACGTCCACTAGCCGCTTGAAATCCTTATTAAACGACGGCTGAGGTTTGGATTGGTACTGCTGACGACCCTCGGTTTTGAAGTAAAACTTGCGCCCGAATTCAACCGTTCGAAACGTCTTCAACTGATTCAAAAATGAACGTCTTGTCTCGAACAGATCGCCGGGGTCAGAGACGATCTGGATCCCACCGCTATTGGCTAATATCGTGGTAAAGCTCTGCTCTGCTTTCTCGTAGCATTTCTCAATAATCTCCAGCGTGAAATCGATGTCCTTCGCCCAAATAGTGGTGGTATCGGGAAGAAAATCGAAAAAAGGCTCGCGGGTTTCCTCAACGAGCTTAGTCTGGATATTCGGGATGATGTTGATAAAGTCGACCGGATCGGTTGAGAGCTGCGATTCGGGATTGAATTTCCGGATGCTTTCTACTTCATCGTCGAACAGATCGATTCGGAAGGGGAACTCGCTGGCGAACGAAAACACGTCGATAATCCCACCTCGTACCGAGAACTGACCCGCTTCGTACACAAAATCTGTTTTCTCAAACTCGTATTGCTGAAGCAGTTCTGAAACGAAATTTGTGTCCAGCTTCTCCCCTACCCGGATGGTCAGCGTATTTGCCTGTAACGAGCGCTTATTGATTACTTTCTCGGACATGGCTTCCGGATACGTAACCATCAGCAAACCCTCTTTGGGTGCCGGATTAAGCTTGTTCAGGACTTCAGCCCGCATCAGTACGTTAGCGTTTTCAACCTCCTCGTATTGATACGGCTTCTTGTACGACATCGGGAACAGCAAAATCTCCCGACCGAGTACGTTTTGTAAATCGTTAAAGAAATAGGATGCTTCGTCCCGATCGGTCAGAATGAAGAGATGGTTACCACCAACCATCTTGATAAGAGCCGATGCCAGAACTGCATCGACGCTGCCTGCCAGCCCTTTTATCTGTAGTCGTTGCGGGTCTCCAGACGGCTTTTGATTAAACGGGGCAGCCAGTAGTTTTATGTAACTATCGTCGGTATAGATACCGAGCAATTCCTCTGGTTTCAAGCGAGATTCAGATTGTAATGAGCAAGCACGAAAAGCCGCAGAAAGAATATTCCGGCGGCTTCTGGCATAACAGCAGGTCTACAAAATTTGTTGCAGAAAACTAGTTTAGTTCAGCCAGCATCTGATAAGCAATTGACTCATTGTCAAGTAGCTTGCGAATACGAGGACTGTCCTCAAAGACAATAATAATTTCCTTCCGGTCAATAGCATCATCTTCATCCACCCATTTCCAGTCTTCGGCGGTTGCATCCAGAATATTCAGCAGACTGGCCATTTTGGCGGGATCACGCTCTTTGCTAACGAGGTCGTTGGTGTTGGTTAGATAAAGCACAATCTGCTCATCCTCCAACCATTGTAGATCGTTGAGCGAGTCGTTGAGCGCATCCAGGTTAAAACCAAAGTCTGGAATCTCCAGCAGATCGGCCATAGCCTCGTAAAACTGACGAAGCGTAAGGGTCTTGCTCCCGTCGACGTGAGCAATAAATGAATCGGCGAAATGAGCTTCTAACTCGCGCTCTGACTGGCTAATGAGAACGTTGGGTGTCATTTTATTTCTGTAAACGTGTTGTAGTGATCGGCTGTATAATACGCGCGGTTATCAGAACCAGTTACCAGCCGCTCGGCTCCCCGATTCTGGCCGCGAACTTTTGGATTAACATCCCACTCCTGGTACCTGATTTTATCGCCCGACAGATCATTTCTGGGCAAATGATTTTCAAAATTACCGAATACCCGTCCACCAACGTAACCTTCGGGAGCCTGGCCATTCTTTCGAACGTAATCTAAAACCTTAATTACCTTATCTGGAATCCGGTTTGAGGTACGTGTCGATGGCTGGGCTTGATTTGATCGATAGTTCTCGGACTGATGCCGCCGTTTATGGGACTGACGCTCCGGCCGGTGATCATCCTGAAATACGTCCTGACGGTTAGATTCTCCTTGATCGGTTCGACAGGCAAGGCTGCTGAACAAACCGACTATCAATAGGCAGAACTGGAAGAATAAACGAAGTGATGGCATACGTTCTGAAGCAGATTAAAGCGACAGACAAAGAAAGTAGATAGAATGAAAAAAGCCCTCCGTCTGGGGGAGGGCTTCTTCGACTAATTCAGGGAAAAAAGTGGTATTCGGGCCGCCACCATATTATGGAACATCAATTCCGTAATCATGGGAGTCATGTATTTAATGAGCGGAAACTCCGAAATTGATTCCATCACTTCCATTTCTGAATCGGCTTTAACAATGCACCACAACTTCTGACGATCTGCTGACAAAGAATAGGATAACAGTACCCCCTTTTCCATCATTTCATCAATTTTGAGCCGTTGTGCTGGGATTCGATTCATAAACCCATCATCCATGTGAGTGGGTAAGTCAAATTCAACCATGTACTGGCTCATAAGCATTGCTGTTAGTGAACAGTTGGGGAAACGCCCCCCTCTATCAGCAAATTAACAATCTTTAGCTCGTCTTCGTTGATTGTGTGCGGAAAATTAGGGTATAATTTAGCCGTTACCTCGGCGCCTAAGTTGCGAAAAACCTGCTCGCTTTCCAGAAAACGATCTTTTGGGATATGACTATCGCGGTCGCTGCAACCCATAAAAATAGGCGTCTGGTCAAAGGAACCGTCGTAGTCGCGGGCTGTGCCAGGTGGGCCAATTAAGGCGCCACTCAGACCAAAAATTCCGCCGTACTGCGTCGCGTTACGTGCCAGAAATTCCAACAACAGACAAGCTCCCTGCGAAAAGCCAAACCAGTAAATCTGGGGCAACTTGAAATTATAATCTGCCTGGAGCCGGCCACGAAGGCTGCTCAGTACCTCCAGCGCCGACGACAAAGCAGGCTCGTTCTCTTCCGTTGGTCGCATGAATGAATACGGATACCAGGTATTACCCTGCGCTTCGGGCGCTACAAACGCAAACTCGTCGGAACTGATGTACCTGGACAGTGAAAGAATATCGGCGGCAGAACCGCCACGCCCGTGAACCATCACCATCACCTTACTGGCTTCGGTGATTGGTTTACCAGCATAATGGAGGTTGTTGGGATTATGAATCATTATCTTGTTCGTTCAGACATCTGATTTATTTAACCGTAATCTCAGGCAGTCCTGCTTCAATTCTGGCGCGGGCTGGCTCATATTGAGGAGGTAGTTTGAGGGCCGTACCTAATTCCGCAACGGATTCGTCAATAGCGAATCCCGGAGGATTGGTAGCAACTTCAAACAGAATACCACCCGGCTCGCGGAAGTAGATACTGTTAAAGTAGTTGCGGTCCTGAACCGGCGTCACGTGATAACCAGCGTCGGACAACTGCTGCTGAATGAGCAGCTGGGTTTCGTCGGAGTTGGTCGAGAAAGCAACGTGGTGCACTGAACCGGCGCCTTGCAGCCCCCGTACACCCTCCGGCGTTTTCAGGACATCGACGAAGCTACCCGATCCACCTTTCCCCGCCTGGAATCGAAGACGACCGTCCTCCTCGCCTACCAGCGTGTGTTGCATAACATCCGTCAGCAGTTTGCCGGTTTGATCAGGCGTCGCGCTGTTTAACGTAACCGTGTGAAAACCCCGGATCGAGTTTGCGGCTGGAATCTGACCGTTGTCCCAACTAGTGCGCTGATCGTCGTCCGTGAAAACGAGCTCAATGCCCATTCCATCGGGGTCTTCAAAACGTAGATACGTTTCGGAAAAGCGTTTGTACGGACCAGCGTAAGGGATACTACGTTCGTTCAGGCGATCCATCCAATAGCTCATGGCTGCCGTTGGTGCGGAGAAGGCGGTAAACGTTAGCTGCCCAACACCTTTCCGGCCTCGTGGTAAATTCCCGTAAGGGAAGAATGTCAGGATGGTTCCCGGCGTACCAGTTTCGTCACCGTAATAGAGGTGGTACACATCGGGCGCGTCGAAATTGACGGTTTTTTTGACGAGCCGTAAGCCCAGAACGTCCGTGTAGAAGTCAACATTACGCTGTGTATCACCAGCTATTGTTGTTACATGATGCAAACCATTGATGAGCGTTTCCATAGGATTGAAATTGGTTAGATGGTCGGATTGTTTTTACAAATGTATAATGTTGTTACATTTAATGTATATACATGTAAATCGAAAAATTGGTTCAATAAAAAAAGTCCGACATCGGATGCCGGACTTTTCTTCTGTAAAGCTAATCTGCCTACTCCATTAGGAATGGATAGTCTGGCTCCATGTAAACGTCTTTGTACGCTTCTTCTACTGGTGGGTATGGAGACTCTTCAGCGAATTTAACCGATTCATCCACAATACCTTTGATCTTCTTATCAATAGCAGCCAGCTCCTCTTCCGTAGCAATACCTTTCTCCAGAATACGTGCTTTCACCATTTCGACAGGGTCACGCATTTTATATTGCTCAACCTCATCTTTCGAACGGTATTTCTGGGGATCGGACATGGAGTGACCGCGGTAACGATACGTCCGGAACTCCAGGTAAGTTGGACCTTCACCCGCACGGGCCCGGTCAGCCGCGCGGCTAACGGCTTCGTGAACGGCTTCAACGTCCATTGCGTCGACTGGTTCAGATGGCATATCATAGGCCTCGCCAATGGTATACAGCTCCGTTACGTTCGACGTACGGGCTACCGATGTGCCCATGGCGTAGCCGTTGTTTTCGACAACGAAAATAACGGGCAATTTCCACAGCATAGCCATGTTGAAAGCCTCGTGCAGAGCACCCTGGCGAACCGCGCCGTCACCGAAGTAACAGATACACAGGTTCTGGGTTTTGTTGTATTTCTCGGCAAAGGCAAGACCCGCTCCCAGTGGGATTTGTGCGCCTACGATACCGTGGCCACCAACGAAGTTTACCGACTTATCGAAGATGTGCATCGAACCGCCTTTTCCTTTCGAAGAGCCTGTTTGTTTTGCGAACAGCTCGGCCATGATGGCTTTAGGATCAGAGCCCAATGCGAGTGGGATACCATGGTCACGGTAGGCCGTAATCCATTTATCATCTTTCGTCAGGGCCGAAGCCGCACCCGATGAACCAGCCTCCTGGCCGATGTACAAGTGGCAGAAGCCACGAATTTTTTGCTGTCCGTAAAGCTGCCCGGCTTTTTCTTCAAATTTCCGTTGCAGTTGCATGGACTCATACCAGTACATATACCGCTCATTCGGATGTTGCGTTTTTGCTGCTTCCGGAGCCTTATTATTCTTTGTGTCGGATTTCTCTTTGACGCTTGCCATGAGGATGGGTTCGATGAAATCAGTAATCGATGTTCTGCTGGAGGTCCATTAACCTAACAAACCGGCCGTATCTTTGTTGCCTGTACCGAAGCGGTAAACGTTTCAATAACAACGTTCGGCACTAGGTAACGCAGTCGGGCGTTGCCGCGAAATTACGGAATCTCGCGTTATGCGCCATACGTATGCACCTTGAAAAGCTGAGCCTGACCAATTTTAAGAACTACGAAGACAGCCGGTTTACCTTCGGAAAGCAGATAAATGTGCTTGTTGGGCCCAATGGAAGCGGGAAAACGAACCTACTGGACGCTATTTATTTTTTAGCCCTCAGCAAAAGTGCATTTCAAAGTCAGGACGCGCTCAGCATTTTGCACGACGCCGATTACTTTATCATCGACGGCATTTTCGAGGAAAACAGCGAGACCAGCCATGCCCGTCAGGTTCAGATCACCATTAGTTTGCAGCGTGGACAGCGAAAAGTATTAATGGCCGATAAGAAGCCATATGAACGCGTGAGCGAACACATTGGGCGCTTTCCGGTCGTGCTGGTCGCGCCCAACGACACGGACTTGGTGCGGGATCACAGTGAAGATCGACGACAATTTTTTGACGGGGTGCTCGCTCAGCTTGATGCGGATTACCTGCGCAATTATCTCCAATATCAGCAAGTTCTGAAACAACGTAACAGTGTGCTCAAACTCTTTGCTGAGCGTAATCAGGTCGACAACGACTTACTGGATACGTACGACGAACCCTTACTGACACTAGGAAAGCAGATTCATGATCGGCGGGTACAGTTTATTGCCGACTATATGCCGAGCTTTCAGAAACATTATGCTTATCTCAGCGACGAACGGGAACAGGTTTCTATCGTTTACGAGTCGGAAGTGGGTAATGCTGACTTTATGAATGAATTTCGGCATAGCCGTCGGCGCGATACTCTCTTACAGCGAACAACCATGGGCGTGCATAAAGACGATTATGGTTTTATGATCGGTAATTCAATTGGTGAGTCGGTGCCACTGAAAAAATTCGGTTCGCAGGGGCAGCAAAAAACGTTTGTGATTGCCCTGAAACTCGCCCAGTTTGATTTGCTGGAGATGCAGAAAGGAATTAAGCCCTTACTGTTGCTGGATGATATTTTCGATAAACTGGATGATCGACGTATCGGAAAACTCATACAGCAGATGGATGAAGGTGCCTTTGGCCAACTCTTCATCACTGACGCCCGCCCCGAACGTACCCGCGAGCTACTCAAACAGGTCACTGCTGACATTCGCTTTTTCGACATCGAACCTCTTAAGGGCTGACATACTATTCTGTTGTTTCCGGGAAATGATTTCCCAAGTGCATTCATTCGCCCATGTCATTTCGTTCAGATCTGACGTCTGATTCCTCTCAAAATCATCGCTTTTTGCTGTCTTTAAGTACTCAAGCCCGATAAATTTTCCAGTTTGTCGGGCTTACTTGTCTGTTCACTCCCCTATTCCAGCCGTTCATCATTTAATCCATTATTATACAATGGAAACTCGGAACCTTTGCAAAGTTTCCTGGGTTCGATCCGGTGAAGTCTAAAAGCGTAGCATGAAAGAAAAGATATGGGCGGAAGCGGAGCGTTTGTTCTGGCAGCACGGTGTACGGTCAGTAACAATGGAGGACATTGCCCGCCAGCTTGGTATATCGAAGAAGACGATCTATCAGCATTTCAACGATAAAGAAGATATCCTTTGTCAGATCATGCAATCAAAAGTGGACGCCGATGTTGCGGAGTTGAACTGCATCGCCGATGTCACGATGAACCCCATTGAAGAAATGATGGGTATGCTCCAAATGATCTGCAAAAAGCAGGAACACGTCAATCCCTGTCTGTTCACCGACGTTCAGCGCTACTACTCCCGAGCGTATCAATTGATTCGACAGCACGTAGATAATCACATTATGAAGCAGGTTGTCAACAATATTTTACGGGGAAAAAGAGACGGTATATATAGGGACGATGTCAATCCACAAATAATGGCCCGAATACGCGTCGAACAGATCGAACTCGCCCTGAGTACGGATTTTACGTCGTTTGACGAGGGAAGCCGACTGGATATTCAACGAGAGCTGACGCACCACTTCGTTCGGGGCATGCTGACGGAAAAAGGATTCGCCATTTACAACGAGTATAAGAATGATTAAACTAATACAACCTGAAAGCGTATGAAAGTAAATAATAAAGTGCGAGTAGCAACACTCTGGCTGTTGACGGGGTGGCTATTGCCGGCGTCGATGGCGCAGGTAGCTACACAGCCCTCCGTTGGGCAACAACCAACCGGGGCGGCTGCCAGCGGACAGCAACCGGGCGCACAACAGCCAGCCGCTACAGGAGCCATAATTGCGCAGCCTGGCGTAACGCCCGGAACCGGAGTGGCTGTACCGGGTCAGCCCAGTACAAGTCCATCGGCCGGAACTCCTTCGCTCGACGGAGCCAATGGACCGGTTAATCTACAGCCTAACGTAATTTCGACCTTTAATTCGGGGCTGGGACCGGCACCAACGGGTTTGCGGCCTTCGGGTGGATCGGCAAATGGTCAGTCGTTTACGTTGCAGCAGGCCATCGATTTTGCGCTCCGGCAGAACATCAACGTAAAGAACAGCGTACTCGACGGTGTCAGCGCCGAAGGCCGAATTCGGGAGATAAAAGCCTCGGCCCTGCCGCAGGTAGCAGGTAGTGCATCACTGACCGACAACCTCATTATTCAGCGCGCCTTTTTACCCGCCAACTTCTTCGACCCGAACGCATCGCCTGATGCGCCAGCCGTACCTGTGCAATTCGGGGTGAAATACTCTGGTAACGCCACAATAAACCTGAACCAGGTTATCTACAGCCCGAGTCTGAACGTTGGTTTGCGGGCAGCCGCCACGTACCGTGAACTAGCCCAGCGGAATCTACAGGGTAGTAAGGTCACCGTCGCCGAGCAGGTAGCCAAAGCCTATTACAGCGTGCTGGTGTCACTGGAGCGGGCCAAGCTGCTTGATTACAACATTAGTCGGCTGGATACGCTGCTGAATGAAACGCGGGCGCTCAACCAGCAGGGATTCGTGGAAAAGCTGGATGTGCAGCGACTGGATGTTCAGGCCAATAACCTACGCGCTGAGCGGCAGAACGTACAGAATCTGCTTGAGCTAAGCTATACCCTGCTCAAGTTTCAGATGGGGATGGGCATCAACGACGAAATCACGCTGGCTGAGCAGTTACAGGATCGTTCAGTAGACGATTTACGGCCGCTGATCTCATCCGATCCGACGTTCAGGTACAGCAGCCGAATTGATTATTCCACGCTGGAAACCCAGATCAAACTGGCTGAGCAGGATATCGAACTGACGCAGAAAGGCTACTTCCCTACCCTGGCGGGCTTTGCTAACTACGGCTACAACAGTGGACGTAACGCGATTGGTCAGCTCATTACGGCTCCATGGCTCAACTTTGCTACGGTAGGCCTAAGCCTGCAGGTTCCCATCTTCGACGGGTTTCAAAAGCGGTATCAGATTGCCCAGAAGCGCGTAACGCTCCAGAAAGCCCACAACAGTGGTGAGCTGTTGCGCAATTCGATCGATCTGCAAATTCGTCAGTCGAGTATTACGCTCAGGAACGGCCTGCAGTCACTGGAAACCCAGCAGCGCAACCGCGATTTGGCCCAGGAAATCGTGCGGGTGACACGGATCAAGTACAAGGAAGGGGTTGGTTCAAGCATCGAAGTGCTGAATGCCGAGGCATCGCTTCGGGAAGCACAGACGAATTACTTCGCATCGCTGTACGATTTTCTGATCGCTAAAGTCGATCAGGATAGAGCACTTGGCCGACTTTACATTGGATTATAACAACGCTGAAATTTGAAAAATTGCATGAAAAATCATTACGCTATTGTCTTGATTACGGGCTTATTGATAAGTTGCTCGTCGGAGAAGAAAGAAACGAAAGGCGATCTTCAGGGCAAACAGGCTGAACTATCGGAATTGAAGACGCAGCAGTCTGAACTGAACAAAAAAATCAAAGAGCTGGAAACCGAAGTGGCCCGTCTCGACCCAAAGAAAGCTACCGAAAGCCGGGTGAAGGATGTAACGGTGGCTCCGATAACAACTACTACGTTCCGGCATTACGTAGAGCTGCAGGGGACAATCGATGCCAAGAACAACGTGCAGGTATCGCCCAAATCAGGCGGTGTCGTTACGGCGGTATACGTAAAGGAGGGCGATAATGTCCGGGCGGGGCAAGCCATTGCCAAGGTCGACGATCAGTTGCTGCGCGAATCGCAGGCCGAACTCAAAACCCAGCTGTCGCTGGCCAATACGGTTTACGAAAAGCAGGCGGCTCTCTGGAAGCAGCAGATCGGTACTGAAATCCAATATCTGCAAGCCAAGAATAACAAGGAAGCTCTCGAACGGCGGCTGTCGACGCTCAACGCGCAGATCGGCCAGTCGACCGTAACATCACCGATCTCCGGCGTTGTCGATCAGGTAGCCGTAAAAATTGGTCAGTCAGCCGCACCGGGAATGGGCCTGGTTCGGGTAGTCAATCTGTCGCAGCTGAAAGTGGTGGCTAAAGTAGCCGATACGTATTCGGGCAGTGTTCAGAAGGGTGTTCCAGTAGTTGTGCGGCTGCCGGATATAAATCGGAATCTGAACTCGACCATCTCGTTTGTCGCGACAACAGTCGATCCCCTAAGTCGGACGTTTACTATCGAAGCTCCCCTACCGGCCGACAACAGTCTGAAGCCAAATATGCTGGCGCAGGTGAAGATCAACGATCAGACGCAGACTAACGCCATCGTCATCAACCAAAACCTGATTCAAAGCACTGAAAATGGGCAGCTGGTTTACGTTGCCGAAACCGAAGGTGGTAAGAAAATCGCGAAAGCCAGACCAGTGAAAACGGGTCAGGCATACGGTGGGCAGGTTACCATTACGAATGGCCTGAAAGCGGGTGATCAGTTAGTAACAACTGGTTATCAGGATTTAGTGGATGGACAACCAATCAGTTTCTGATCGGATGATTGATTGCTAATTACTCGTAGAGACGCATACAGGCGTCTCATGACCGGATGGTTTTAGGTAAAGTGATCTATTGCTGACGCACAGAAGACGCATATAGGCGTCTCTACAAACTCCCCTTAAAATGAAATTTGAACAGTATAAAACCCTCGGTTTCACCAACTGGTGTGTCGAGAACAGGACGGCGATTTACATCTTCACGTTCCTGATTACGCTCGGTGGGCTGTTCGTGTACAACAACCTGCCTAAGGAGCAATTTCCGGACATCAAGGTGCCGCAGGTGTACATCAACACGGTATACGTGGGAACAGCCCCGGCCGATATTGAGAACACGATCAACAAGCAGATTGAAAAGCAGCTAAAGTCGATTTCGGGTGTAAAGCGAATCAAGTCGAATGCGTTGCAGGACGTATCGGTTATCTTGGTCGAATTTAACCCCGACGTACAGACGGCCGAAGCGCTGCAACGTGTTCGCGATGCCATCGATAAAGCAAAACCCGACCTGCCGCAGAAACTCGACGCGGGTCCGACGGCACAGGACGTAAACTTCTCGGAGTTTCCGATCATGAACATCAATATGGCCGGTAACTTTTCGCTGAAGCAACTGAAAGAGTACGCCGAGGATCTACAGGATGCTATCGAAGCCATGCCCGAAATTCGGCGTGTGGACATCGTGGGCGCGCTGACGCGGGAAATTCAGATTAATGTTGATCTACCCCGGATGCAGTCGGCTGGCCTAGCCTTTACTGATATTCAGCAGGCCGTACAGGGCGAGAACGTCAACGTATCGGGGGGGGAATTAAACGTTGATGGCGTTCGGCGGACAGTTCGTGTAAAAGGCGAATTCACCGACGTAGCGCAGATCGAAAATCTGCAGATACGTACGGCCACGGGCGCCACGATCCGGCTTGGCGATATTGCGCAGGTGCAGGACAGCTTCGAGGAACAACAGGATTTCGCCCGGCTCAACAACAAATCGGTTGTCACGCTGAACGTAATCAAACGGGCGGGAGCCAACCTGCTGTCAGCGGCTGATAATATTGAAAAGACGATTGACGAATATAAAGAAACGCGCTTTCCGCAGGGGCTGGATATTAAAATCACCGCCGATTCATCGGAGCCGACCCGCGAGAACGTAAATGATCTGATCAACACGGTTGTATTGGGCTTCATTTTCGTCGTATTGATCCTGATGTTCTTCATGGGGGTCCGTGATGCCATTTTCATTGGCTTGTCGGTTCCGCTGTCGGCGCTGGTCGCATTCGTGATGATGCCCGTAATTGGCCCGGGTGTGGGTACAGCCTTCACATTGAATACGATCGTACTATTTGCCTTCCTCTTGGGACTGGGACTGGTAGTAGATGATGCCATCGTAGTTATCGAGAACTCACACCGGCTCTTCAACGAAAATAAAGACTGGAATATCAAGCAGGCCGTTAAAGCCGCAGCGGGTGAGGTATTTGTACCGGTTCTGACGGGTACGCTGACGACGATTGCCCCCTTCTTCCCGCTGTTGTTCTGGCCGGGAATCGTGGGCGAGTTTATGAAGTTTCTGCCTCTGACGCTGATCCTGACCCTGTTTGCATCGCTGTTTGTCGCCTACGTCATCAACCCAGTCTTTGCTGTTACGTTCATGCAGCGCCACGATGAGGAACACAAAGAAGACGTCAATCCGGGCTTTGACGAGATAAAACGCCCGCTGATTGTCATGGCCGTGCTGACAGGTATTGGTTACGTTCTCGATCGGGGTATCGGTAATCTATTCGTGCTGTTCATGCTTCTGTACGTCTTCAATCACTACATACTGACGCCGAAGATGATTTTGCCATTCCAGGAGCGTTTACTGCCTGCCCTGAAAAACAACTACCGTCGGCTGATTTCGTGGGTATTAACGGGCTGGCGGTCGGTTTGGGTAGTGGCTGGCGCGTTTGCGTTGCTTATCGCTACGTTCGTTATAACGGGCATTGCTTCGCCAAATGTTGTGTTCTTCCCCAGTGGTGAACCTGACTATATCTACGTCTACAACGTAATGCCGGTTGGCACTGACGCCCGGGTAACCGATTCGGTGACGAAGGTAATTGAGAAGCGAATCTTCAAAGTGTTGAAGGATAACAAGGCTGATCATATCGTTAACTCGGTAATTTCTAACGTTGGTAAAAACGCCGGTGATCCTACCAACCCCGACCGGTCAGCCACACCTCAGAAATCGAAGGTGACGATTGCGTTCAAAGGAAACGAAGAGCGTGAGGGGATTCCAACGGATACGATCCTGGCCAAGGTTCGGACGGCTATGCAGGGATTGCCGGGGAGCGAAATTTCGGTTGAACGCGAGTCGAACGGTCCACCAACGGGGAAACCTATTGCCATCGAGATTGCGGGTGACGATTTTAAAACGCTCAGCGACATCGAAAAGCAGGTACGTCAGCGCATTCAGCAGGCGGGTATTGCGGGGATTGACCAGTTGAAATCAGATCTGATCACCAACAAGCCCGAAATCGTGATCGACATTGACCGCGATAAAGCCGAGCGCGAAGGTATCTCGTCGGGTCAGATCGCGCTGGCTATTCGGACGGCGCTATTTGGTACGGAAATCTCGAAATTCCGTGACGCAAAAGACGAATACCCGATCATGGTTCGACTGCGCCCCGACGACCGTAGTCAGATCGAGCGATTACTGAGTCTGAACGTGGTGTACCGCGATATGGCTTCGGGCGGGCAACTGCGGCAAGTACCCATTACGTCGGTGGCTAACATCAGCTACTCGACTACGTTCAGTCAGATCAACCGCAAAAATCAGCAGCGACTTGTTACGCTCAGTTCGGATGTTGTGCCGGGATATAACGCCAACCAGATTGTCGGTCAGATCCAGCAGGTCGTCAACGACATAGACGTGCCAAACGGCTACACGATCAAAATGGGTGGTGAGCAGGAAGACCAGCAGGAGTCGATGAACTTCCTGATTTCGGCCTTTGGTATTGCTATTCTGTTGATTTATTTGATTCTGGCCACGCAGTTTAACTCCGTCGTAAAACCGCTGATTATCTTCGTTACCATCGCTCTGTCACTGATTGGCGTCTTGCTGGGCTTTGTGCTGGCGGGTAAAACGTTCTCGGTCATTATGTCGGGCGTGGGTATCATCGCCCTGGCTGGTATTGTAGTGAAGAACGGTATTCTGCTCATCGAATTTATTGAGGAGCTGCGCGGACGGGGTGTTCCCTTACGTGAAGCGATCATCGATGCGGGTGGTATTCGTCTGACCCCAGTGCTGCTGACCGCATCGGCGGCCGTATTGGGGCTGATCCCGCTGGCGCTCGGTCTGACGGTCGATTTTGTCAGCCTGTTCCGTGACTTCGATCCTCACCTGGTTATCGGTGGAGACTCGGCCGTATTCTGGAATATTCTGGCATGGACCATCATCTTCGGGCTTACGTTCTCGACGGTTCTGACGCTGGTGATCGTGCCCTGTCTGTACTGGATCAACGAGCGTGTTCGGATGAAGTGGTTTGGTAAAAAAGACCCTGCCCTTGAGATGAAAAAGCAATCACAACGCGAAGAAGCACTCGTATAACAAGTACCCCGAGAATGGCCCGGATTACAAGCGTAATTCGGGCCATTTTACTGGTGAAGGCATCCGGCCGGGGTTAGCTCTTTTGTTCATACTTCGTGGGCCTGAAAGAAAGCTCAACCGCTGGCGAGCAGGAAAAAACCAAAGGCAGGGCTAGCCAGTTAGTCAAAAAGGTTTACTACTTACCTCTCTTATTCTAATGAACCGTACTGCGTTTTTCTTTGCTCTGCCTGCGATCATGCTACTAATTGACTGGTACGTATGGCAGGCCGTTCGAACTCTTATGCGATCGACCAGCGAAACAACTCAGCGGTCTATCACTATCATCTATTGGGGATTCACCGCGTTTGCGCTGCTGCTGTACGTAGCCATGCAGTATCTGCCGCCTGATTCAATCGGTAAGAACACCCGGACGTTCTTATGGGCGACTATCGCAATCCCTTACTTCTCCAAGGTTTTCGCCGTTCTGATCATCTTTATTGATGATATCGGTCGATTTTTCAAGTGGATTGTCTCGCTGTTCTATAAACCCGAAGTTGGCGAATCCGTCATTAATAACTCTCGCGAAGCCATTCAAACGACCACGGTTCCGAACGATGCCATATCGCGTTCTGATTTTCTGATGAAAACCGCACTAGTAGCTAGTGCGGTCCCATTGGTTGGCTTTACGTGGGGTATCGTATCGGGGGCGCATGACTACCGCGTTCGTCGGGTGAAGCTACCACTTAAAAACCTGCCGTCGGGTTTTCATGGCATGACCATCGCCCAAATCTCGGACATTCATACGGGCAGTTTCTTCAACCGTACGGCCGTGAAAGGTGGGGTTGAGATGTTGTTAGATCAAAAGCCGGACATAGTATTCTTTACCGGTGATCTGGTGAACAGCCACGCTGAGGAGGCAAACGACTTTATCAACATCTTTGACAAAGTAAAAGCTCCCCTGGGGGTGTACTCGACACTGGGAAACCACGATTATGGTAAGTATGTACAATGGTCCAGCCCACAGGCTGAGCGGCAGAACGTACTAAACGTCATTGCCGCGCACAAACAGATGGGATGGAATATCATGCTCGACGAAAACAAAATTCTGGAGCAGAACGGCGATAAAATTGCGTTGATTGGTGTACAGAACCTTGGCTTTGGTCCCGCTGCGTTACGTGCTGGCAACCTGGAGAAAGCTTACGAAGGAACGAAGGAGTATCCCGTTAAACTGCTTCTCTCCCACGATCCTACCCACTGGGATGCTCAGGTACGCCCGCAATACTCGGATATCGACGTAACGTTTAGCGGCCACACGCATGGTGCCCAGTTTGGTGTCGATCTGGTAGATGTTCGCTGGAGTCCTGCGCAGTATTTTTACAAGCAGTGGGCCGGACTGTATCAGGAAGGCGATCAGCGGTTGTACGTCAACCGCGGGTACGGCTACATTGGGTACCCAGGTCGGGTCGGTATATTACCAGAAATCACCATTTTTGAATTAGTCAAAGCTTAGTCGTTACTGATTGTAAGTCGCCAACTCAGCGCTGCTCACAATCAATTGTTTGAATTGTTTTATAACCAATCGTTCTCTATGAAAATCATCTTTATTACCGGTCTCTCCTTTTTTACGTCGCTGTTTTCCTGGATGGCTCCCAAACCGGAGGAAAAAGCGACCATTCCCGTTTGTCATACGGTGGGTAATGACATGTCAGCTATGGCGGCTGACGAGGCTTTTCAGAACTTGCACGCTAATCCAGTCGCTTTTACGTATAAGGGTGCTGGTGAAGTGGTAAGTTTCTCGACTCCGGATGGTAAGCCCGCCCAGGGCTTCCTTCTGAAATCGAAAAAGAAATCGGACAAATGGTTGCTGGTTTACCAGGAATGGTGGGGCTTGAATGACTACGTCAAACAACAGTCGGAAGCATATTACAACGACCTGAAAGACGTGAACGTACTGGCGGTCGATATGTATGACGGCAAAGTTGCTACCGAGCGGGCTGAGGCTGGGAAACTAATGCAGGGAGCTGACAAAAACCGGCTGACAAACATTATGAAAGGTGCTATCGGTTATGCGGGCCCTAATGCTGAAATCGCCAGTGTTGGCTGGTGTTTTGGCGGCATGCTTTCGTTACAGTCTGCGCTGCTGGAAGGTAAGCAGGCAAAAGGCTGTGTGATGTATTATGGCCGTCCCGAACAAGACGTAGACAAACTGAAAACGCTCGATACGGATGTGCTGGGTATTTTCGGTAGCCGTGACAAAGGTATTTCGACGGAAATGGTGAAAAATTTCGAAGAAAATATGCGGAAAGCTGGCGAAACCGTTACGATCAAGATGTACGACGCGGACCACGCATTTGCGAATCCCAGCAACCCAATCTATGACAAGGAAGCTGCTGCTGATGCTTACAAATTATCACTGAATTACCTCAAGGACAGGCTCAAAGCATAGGCTTACCTGTTCGCAGACAGATCCCACGGCACTAAAAAGTTATGGGATTTGTTTTTTCATATTCGACTAAACCTTTTGCTTACTAGCTTGTCTAAGTAAAAAAGCAAATACTAAACGATATGAAAGCGACACGAATAATTCCCTTTCTGGCTGCCATATTAATGGTAGTATCGCTGGCCAGCTGCGGACCCACCTACGTAAACGGTAGATCTGGTTATTACGGTACGCGTCCTTATTATGGCTACGGCTATCGCCCCTACGGCGGTTATTACGGTGGAGGATATTATAGACGCCCCCCCGTTATTGTACAGCGTAGAACGTATGTAGTGCCCCAACGAAGCTACGTTCGTCCATCGGCTCCAAACGCCCGGTCTGGCTACGGCGGCTTTAGAGGCAGCCCAGGTCGTTCGCGCGGACCCAGATAAGTTTAACTGACTAGTCAGAAGCCGACTCATTCGAGTCGGCTTTTTTATTTTCCTTCCAGAAAAGATAGATAATTGCCGGAGTCGATGGGCGAATGCGAGTGGATATCCAGGTTGTAAAGATAAGTCCAACAGAAAATTATTTTGCTGTTGACATGTACTGGCGAGATGGTGCGAACGTATTCATGTAGTTCCGGAAAATCAGCGCCGATACCTTCGTAGGCATCAAGTATTTCCAACAGTTCAGTCTTTCTGGTACTAATATTGTAAATGTAACCATGAACAAAAGTTGCTGCGTACGGATTATAGGTAGCAGCCGGATAATCACCTAGGTTCACTAATAAGCCGGTAAGCCTCCCTGGACCAACGTATTGGCTGTTTTGATGCAGTAAGCTGGCGCAAGGATTGCCGAAGGATGGTCCCAGCGTACCGTAAACAAACAAGAAGTCGGGATCGGTATCCATCAATGAAAATTAATGCAAACAAAGGACGAAATGCCTTGATTATGCGTTACTTATGAAACTGCAACTCAATTATGAAAAAGACTAACGCCTTTCTTTTGCTCGTTGCGTCGCTGATGCTGGTCGACGTGCCTCTGACAACTATGGCCGCAGAACGTGCAACCATTAGTAAAGAAACGGCAATTGGTCGAAAACGAAAAGGGTACAAACCGAAACGGGGTGGCCTATTTAATACGGGTCTGTTTCGTAAGAAAAACCCTTGCGGTTGTCCAAATCATTGATGAAATAGTTATAAATAAATAATGTTCATAAAAAAGCTCCAAATTTGGAGCTTTTTTTATTGGTATTAATTGTAAAAGTCTGTATTTCAGTGTAAAATTCCGTACCTTTGCGGGCGAATTCCGAGTCTAATAAACCAGCCGGAACGTTTTCGCTGATTAACTCATTGGTCTGATTAGCGGAAAAGTAACATTTAAGTAGTCAGATACAGAGTAAGCACAGTTTAAAGATTGTATGCAATCAATTCGCAACATAGCAATTATCGCCCACGTTGACCACGGCAAAACTACCCTGGTTGACAAGATCATCCATGCGTCTAAGCTCTTCCGGGATAACCAGGAATTCGGCGACCTGATTCTGGATAACAATGACCTGGAACGGGAACGGGGAATTACGATTGTCTCTAAAAACGTATCCGTTCGGTATAAGGACGTAAAAATCAATATCATCGATACACCGGGCCACAGTGACTTCGGTGGTGAGGTAGAACGGGTACTCAAAATGGCCGATGGCGTTTGTCTACTGGTTGATGCCTTTGAAGGCGCCATGCCGCAGACCCGCTTCGTACTGAGCAAAGCCCTGCAGCTAGGACTAAAGCCTATCGTTATCGTCAACAAAGTTGATAAAGAAAACTGCCGTCCAGATGAAGTACATGAGGAAGTATTCGACCTGATGTTCAACCTGGGCGCAACTGAAGATCAGCTGGATTTCCCAACGGTCTATGGCTCGTCGAAACAGGGTTGGATGGGTCCAGACTGGAAAACCCCAACTGACAACATCACGTATCTACTTGACACGATCGTAGCCACCATTCCACCGGCTCCTGTCAACGAAGGTCTGCCCCAAATGCAGATTACGTCGCTTGACTTCTCAGCCTTCGTTGGTCGTATCGCCATTGGTCGTGTACATCGGGGAACGCTGAAAGAAGGTGCTAACATGGCACTGGTAAAATCGGACGGTTCGGTCAAGAAAGTAAAAATCAAAGAACTTCAGATCTTCGAAGGTCTGGGTAAACAGAAAGTTTCCGAAGTTCAGTCCGGTGATATCTGCGCCGTAACGGGTCTGGAAGATTTCGAAATTGGTGACACGCTCACCGACGCCGAAAACCCGGAAGCACTCGAACGGATTGCCGTTGATGAGCCAACGATGAACATGTTGTTCACGATCAACAACTCGCCGTTCTTCGGTAAAGAAGGTAAGTTCGTTACGTCGCGCCACCTGCGTGATCGATTGTACAAAGAAATTGAGAAAAACCTGGCACTGCGCGTTGAAACAACCGACAGCGAAGACCGCTTCCTGGTATACGGCCGGGGTATCCTTCACTTGTCTGTCCTTATCGAAACGATGCGTCGGGAAGGTTACGAGCTTCAGGTTGGTCAGCCTCAGGTGCTATACAAACAGGATGAAGACGGTGGTCGTCTGGAACCGGTCGAAACGCTGGTTGTTGACGTACCGGAAGAAACTGCTGGTAAGGTTATTGAATTGGCTACCCAGCGGAAAGGTGAATTGCTGATCATGGAGCCTAAAGGCGATCTGCAGCACCTTGAATTCGAAATCCCATCGCGTGGTCTGATCGGTCTGCGGTCGAACGTATTGACAGCAACCTTCGGTGAAGCGGTTATGAGTCACCGTTTCAAAGAATATCAGCCTTACAAAGGCCCGATCCCTGAGCGGATCAATGGATCGTTGATCTCGATGACGAGCGGTACGGCTACTGCTTACTCAATCGACAAACTACAGGATCGTGGATCATTCTTCGTTGAGCCAGGTGATGAAATCTACACGGGTATGGTGATCGGTGAGCACAATCGTCAGAACGATATCGTCGTTAACGTACAGACAGCGAAACAGCTGACGAACATGCGGGCTTCTGGTTCGGACACGAACGTGAAGATTGCACCGAAAATTTCGCTGTCGCTGGAAGAATCAATGGAGTACATCCAGAAAGATGAATACCTTGAAGTGACGCCTAAATCGATGCGTATTCGTAAGATCTATTTAGATGAGAATGAGCGGAAACGCAACCAGAGTAAATTCGCGATGGCTTAACTGCTAATCGAGAGACATAAAAAAGCCCCTTCAATTTTGAAGGGGCTTTTTTGTTTTAAGAAGGATTAATCAACCGAAAAGCTAGCGTATTCTTTGTTTCTTTTGGGATAATTAATGGCGAAGCCGCATAGGTGGATTTGAGCGAAGTCTGCCGTGTAGCTATATACTGTTGCTGTCGCCGATTGTGAAAATAACAGGCTGTAAATAATACAAATCCTGTAATAAGCGTAACGTACTTTTTCATAACTGTTATCCCCTTTTCAAAAGTCTTTTAGTTGTGTAGCTGCCTGAATATTGGATTATTAATACCATCTTCAGATTTTACTTCTCTGAACTTTCCAGAAAAAACCGTTCTTTTTATGACCAAAACATTGTAGCAAAAGAACAGAATTTGTCGGGTGACTCCACGCTTTTTGAAATATTACGACGCTATTTTTCATTCCAGTCACGTAATATTTCTACAAACTTAGAAAAAAGAGCCTGTTTTCTTCTGTTAGACAGTGAGTTAACCTCGTTTTGTTGCAACAATAACTAGCTTCTTCGAACCTTTCAGCGTAAGAACAAGCGATCGCTAAAGCTAACTCTATCTACATAAGCAAACCTGTTGCCAGACCGCAGCACCCTACAAACTTAGTTGCTTAACTAATGAATGTATGAAAAGTTAAGCTATTCTTATCAAATGTTCTGTACTGAGAGAATTAGCAATGTTTGATATTGGAATAATTATAAAATACTCAATTTAGTCATTAATGACGATGCATAATTAATGGCTTTTACGAGTATGATTCAGAAAGAACGGAAACGGTTGGAAAAGCATAAAAAATTACCCGGCTGTCTTGACTACGGCCGGGTAATGTTCGTCTCACACAAAAAGATAGCACTGATTATCGTTGATATTGGTAGTACGTAGATCCATCGGCAATAGTAGCGCCCCGTGGACTACATTCGGATTACTTTTAATCTCGAACGATCATTGAGTTGTAGTAGCCGAATAATAGGAAGATTCCTTTTCTCAATACATCCTAGGGAAACGGCTGAGAACATTCCACCCTGTACAGGATACTTTTTGTTACATAGCTCCGTATATAGTCCTGACTACCAGAAAAAGGAGCAGCAACAAACTGGACACTCGGTGCGATTAATGGTTCATAACTGATTTATTTTTTGAAAGTCAACGACCCTGACTGAGAGCCCCCGTAGTACAATACCAGTTCATTCTCGCTCACTAATTGATACCGCACTATTCTTGCCAATTGATCGAAATAAGCCTGCTCGGCTTGAATTGTTTCTGAGCTACCACTAATCTCAGTATTACTGAACGTATCAGCCGAAATTTTACCGTCAATCGATGCGTAGAACCGGGCTGTGTATTTATTCAATAAGCCTTTACCACTAGCTAGGAACGGCGTTATATCGTGGGGAGGATTAGCCGTATCCAGCGCAATTGTAAGCGTGATCGGATTGAATGGCGTCGAGTTATTTAATTGCCAGTCCCCCATCAACCGGGCCATTGTCGGATCAATCTCTGTTCCGCCACTTCGGCATTGTGTTAACAGAAGCAACGTAAAAAAGAAGATCAGGACGTTTTTCATGAGTTGGTTTTTGTTGGATCCGCGATTTTGCCCACAAAAAGAACCGTTCCTGAAGTTTTCTCGTGAATGACTAACACGAAGGGACGATCGCAAAGCGTAGGCAGTTGAACGGAGGTAGTAGACATGCCACTGGATGTCACAGCGGCTGCTTCAGTACCCTTTTCGTCGACGGCTATGAATGTGTTTTGCTTAACAAAGCTAAGCAGTAAGCCTTGCTTTGCGTTGATTTTGTTAAAGTTTGCCTGATTGGTGAAGGCCGTAGGCATACCTAACGTACTAAGGATCTTATTCAGATTGACAGCGTAGTTTAGCGTAAATTTCGGTAAGCCGAAATCGAGTTTGCTTACGGTCATGGTACGCTGCAACTCGGTCCAGGTTGCGGGATCGAGTTTTGTCAGGACAGCGTCGGCGGTTGAGTTCTCGGCCGGTAACAGCACCGTCATGGCAAACTTATCGTTCCCGTAAGGCAATTCGATGGCTGTAAAACCCGGTTGGAAAGCCCGGCGGAAGATGTCATTCATCCGCATCATAGGAACAGTTACCTGATTACCCGAAGCTAGTGTAAACGGTGAACTGGTCGTCTGCTCCGGATTGAATGGAGTTTTCCAGTTTCCCTTGAAGTAAAGAGCATTCAGCAGAAACATGACGTTGTCCGGCTGAATCTGATCAAGCACTTTCGGAATACGCCCATTGGTGTGATTGCTGGCCCAGGAATTTATTTTACCAACTGTTCCGGGATCGTTAAAATCCTGAGCCGAAGCTTCGGCGTCGAACGTCTGTTTCAATACGTTCAGAAAGGAAGTTTCCACTGGAAACGAATTACGGCTCCAAACCGAGTTAGCCAGCGTAAACGTAACACTTGGATCAACGGCTGGTAGATTGTCCGTCAGGTTGCGATACGTCTGATTCGCTTCGGCTAGCGTCTGAGCGTTCAATTGCAGCGTTTTCTGAATCTCTTGAGCCGTTTGGCCGTCAGCACCGTTCAGCAGCATTCCCAGCGCGATATGCAGGCTGAGTGGCGACACCAGGAAGTTCTTTGTCTGACCTTCTTCCTTGACAACCTGGTGCGCTAAATCAAACGCAAACTGGGTTGTTTGTTCCGCAAACGGGGCAGAAATTTGTAAGGCCCCTGTAGCGGTTGAATCTACACGATCAGGAGACAAAGCCGATTTAGAACAGCTTCCTGCCATCAGGAAAAAGCAAATAACAATACCTGTTAGTGACAAAAATGGGTTGGGTTTCATAGCACACAGGAATTTGGTAGATTAACAGTAGTCGTGTGTACGCGGTATTAATGGACTGAACATGAAGTGATCCGAATGACTTCGTCTTAACTACAAGCCTTGAATTGATTACGTTGCTGGCGTAATAAGTCAACCAGGGGCTCAAAACCGGGGATCGTTCGGCCATAGTCGAACGTAACGCGGTGTTTTTGCTCACCTACTTGCACTTCGATGTATTCTGCCCCTCCGTCGGCGCAATCAGGGCAACCTATTGTGGCGGGTTGCTGCTTGAACTGCGTCAAATTGATCATTGCCAGAAGTTGCTTTTGCACGCCTGCATCAAGCGAAAATTGACAGGTCTTGGTTGGACGCTGTCGTGGGTCACCATTTATTCGTTGCGTCAGAGTGATGGTCGAACCCTGAACGACGTAGTCCTGATTACAGTACCCAACACACATACCGAAGGAAGTTCCCGTACGAACAACAACGTTATCTGGGTTAACAGTTTCGGTAACTGATCCGGTACAGCGGTCAGCCAATAATGCCATGACTAGGATGATTGCCAACAGTTTCATAGCCTCAGAAATGGTAGTCTACGCCGAAACTCATACCGGTTGCGGTTGGATGGCTTTGCACACTAGAACCCGCTTTCGTTGCCGAACCAATGGTTGGCTGATACATTCCCGCCAGCGAAGCTGACCACCGTTGTGAGGAACGATAGCGGAATCGGGCACCCATGGCCGCTGCTAGCGTCAAGGGTTGGTAAACACCATCTTCGGGCTTGATAACTAACTGATCTTCGACCGTATTCCGGAGGAAGATGTTCGTAATAAAGCCTCCCAGTAAAGCCAGACCAAGCCGTTTGCGGGGTCGGAGTTGGTAACCCACCTGAAGAGGTACCTGCACAAACTGATAGTCGTTTGTTAAGGTTTGGCGCGTCTGCGGGTCGTAGGCATACAACGAATTGAACGTACTGGATCTAGCCCAATTGTTAGGCGTCTGGTCGGCTGCGGTATTTGTATTACGCTGAAGACTCTGCCGCAAAACGTCCGTATATAACGTATTAGCGGACATACCAGGCGTTGCGGATGTCAACGATAACATCGATGCCGGATAAGGATTTGCTGGACTATCAATCGTTGCGCGACCCGCCAGATAACCAACACCCGATTCGAGAGACCAGTGATCGTTAAGCTGTAGACCAGCGTTTGCCTGATAAGCCATCGATAATTGAGTTTGACTCTTTACAGCTGGCTGATTGGCATTGGTAATGTTAAATCCGTAAGCACTAGCAAGGATTGGTTGCGCAGCCTGAACCGAAACGGCCGGATTGAATGCGCTTGGCATAACATTAAGCGACACCCAACGCTCGTGGGAGGCCCGTTTGGATTCCGCCAGGACTGGCTCCTGGGTTGCCTCGTATGGACGCATCCAGACAATGCGGTGAATCTGTCTGGCACCGGCTATTTTTAGTGGCCGAGGAGAAAGCTTCTCCGTTGAAGATGCCAATTGACTATACTCTCCTGCTCTTTCTGTTGACGGGTCAGCTGAAAACGAACGGGCCACCGATGGTGCCAACCCACTGGCTGGTTGCGTTGACTTATTTGGTTCGTACGCGAAAACTTGATCCTTTACTTGAGCGTCAGCAGGTTTATTGATTGATAGCTTCGCTATCGTGGATTGCGCAGAACCAAGCCGTGTGCGCTGGGCCAGCTGCCCGGAAGTTTTTGCCTGATCAGTAACCGTGGATAAGCGGGTTTCAGAAGGATTAGCCTGCGAAGAAAGCCTGTCCGAAACGCCCGTGTTATTACGTTGTTGCTGCTTGTTGTTGCTAATTGATGAACGTTTGTTAGCTGATTGACTCATTGCTACCGCATCGGAATGCGGTGGGTTAGCTATACCAGAGTTCGTTTGATGAGCGGCAATTGATGTCCGAACATCGGAAGGTGTATTGACCCACCAGCCTATCAATAACAGGGCAAGCGTTGCTGCCATGCCTAATCCCCACGAAACCGAGCGTTTCGACAAGAAACTGGTACCCCATAAAGGCACAACAAGTGTCTCATCTGGCTCATCCAGACGACGCTCAATAGCATCCCAAACCCGGGCTGGGGGCGTTTCTGCTGCATCGTCGAATACGGTGCGCCAGAACTCATCCGGATTTTGTTCAAATTCATTCATTTTTTATTGGCGGTAGCCCGTATCGTTGTTCGTTCAATAATTTCTGTTGCAGCATGGTGCGCGCCCGCGCATACTGCGACTTGGATGTACCTTCTGCTATGTCAAGCATCCGGGCAATTTCCGGATGACTGTATCCTTCAATGGCATACAGGTTAAAGACTGTTCGGCAACCAGCGGGGAGTTCCTGAACAAGATTCAGCAGGTACTTATAATTCAACGTTGGTAAACTTTCGTCGGCCTGAGGCAGCACAGGAGCCATTTCCTGCACGTCGGATGTATTATCCCAGGGTTTCTCTTTTCGAATATGTTTTAGGGCGGTGTTGATGACAATTCGCTTAAGCCAGGCCTCCAGCGGGCACTCGAACCGGAATGAATCAATGTGCCGAAAGATCTTAACGAATGAGTCCTGCAGTACGTCTTCAGCTTCTTCGGGGTCTTTTACGTAGCGTTTACACACGACAAAAAGGCGCCCGGCAAACCGCTCATAGAGCTGTCGCTGCACAATCCGATCCTGCCGACGGCATCCTTCGACTAAAGCATTTTCATCCAACATAACAACGTTGACAATCCATAGACCCACCCGCATGGGCAAGGGTTGGAAACGTAAAAAAAAGATGTGGCTCTTTTTTTGATAGCCTACTGATTTGAGCGTTCGTAGCGTTAACGAGTCGTATGGCCGTTATTAGCTTTTGCCAGCTATTATCTTTGCTGTCATAGTATGTTAACTGGCGCAGCGCTACGACGAGATCGCAACGTTGGTTCCGGGAAAAATAGATCCAGCTACCGACATAATGGTATTTATCCAGTTAAAGAATAAGTCAACTGCGGCTCTACCCGTAGCTTCCGATTTTTCATGATACGATTTAGCGTCCCGTTTCTTTATACGTTGCCCATTGTGCTCGCAACACTTTCGTTGCTGCCTGTGCCAGTATCAACACATCGAGTACCTGTATTCACCCAATCCTCGGATCAGGTTTTTAAGAAGTTGCCGGAGAAACCGGCACGTACTAATGAGACGCTCTATCTGGCCCCCGAACTGGATGCTACGTTGTGGGCCGAAACCCCCATGTTCTACAATCCAACTAGTTTGGATATTGATGTGAAAGGGCGGGTCTGGATCACGGAGAGTGTTAACTACCGACAGTTCACTAACAAAGCAGAAGGACGGCTTAACCACCCAAATGGCGAACGGATTGTCATTTTGGAAGATAGCGACGGGGACGGTCGTGCTGATCGGAGTAAAGTCTTCGTAACCGATCCGGAGCTGATCTCCCCTTATGGAATCTCGGTGATTGGAAATAAGGTTTATGTTTCCTGCTCACCGAATATCATTGTCTACTCCGACGATAACGGCGATGATATACCGGATCGGAAAGAAATTCTACTGGCTGGATTTGGCGGGTTGGATCATGATCATGGCCTACATGCGCTCAGCGCGGGTCCCGACGGTCGCTATTACGTTAACGTTGGTGACGCCGGCCCGCATATCGTGACAGACAAGGACGGCTGGATGCTACGAGCGGGTAGTCCTTATACGGGTGGTTCGCCCTATAATAAAAGTAACGAAGGTAATCTCGTTAGCGACGACGGACGCGTCTGGACGGGGGGGCTCACGTTACGCACTAATCCCGACGGATCTGGTATGAAAGTCGTTGGCAATAACTACCGGAACAGTTACGAAACAGCCATGGATTCGTACGGAAACCAGTGGCAAAGCGATAACAATGGCGACGTAGCTAACGGAATTAGCCGAACCAACTGGCTACTGGAAGGAGCGAATCTAGGCGCTTACGGGGCGAGAGGAACCCGAACCTGGCAACAGGATCAGCGACCCGGTCAGCCAGTTGACATAGCACAGTGGCATCAGGATGATCCTGGCATTCTCCCTATCGGCGATCAAACTGGGCTCGGTTCTCCCAAGGGAATGGTCGTTTACGAAGATGATTTCCTGGGCGCGCCTTACCGGGGAATGATTCTCTCCACCGATGCAGGACGTAACGCGTTGATCGGTTATCGAGCCAGTACGTTGGGGGCCGGTTATCGCCTTATCCCCTATCCGCTTTTGAGTACATTACCTGAACTCCCGACTGATTATAAACCCGGCAAGATCGAAACCGATACCCGTCGCTGGTTTCGGCCAAACGACGTAGCAATTGGAACCGACGGCGCGCTGTACGTAACCGATTGGTATGATGCCGTTGAGGGTGGTCATCAGATGAACGATCGTGAAGGTCGTGGTCGAATTTACCGGATTTTCCCCCGAGGTAAAACATTACAAAATCCACGCATCGATTTGCAGACGACCACTGGTCAGATTAGTGCGTTGCTAAGCCCGACTGTTAGCGTTCGGGCGGCTGGCTTTGCGGCTCTGGCTGCTCAGAAAGAAAAAGCACTGGCTCCGGTTATGGCGTTGTTGTCATCACTGAATCCGTATCACCGGTCGCGGGCAATATACTTGCTGGCTCGGTTGGGTACCGAAGGACAGTTCGAGGTAGAAAAACTACTGAAGTCTGGCGATCCGCGTATTCGGTTGGTAGCCTTACGAGCACTGCGCAGCATTACTCCCGAAAATTCTACCGCTAACCCAGAGCTAACGGCTGGCCAGCAAACGCTGTTGCCGCTCTTAGGCAACCTGTCAACAGATCAGGACCCGGCCATTCGACGAGAAGTGGCCGTTGCACTCCGTGATGTCCCTTACGATGACTGCCGTCGGATGTTGATGAACCTGGTGCGGGACTACGATGGGAAGGATGCCTTTTATCTGGCCGCTCTTAGTCAGGCGACTGATGGCAAAGCTGACGCTCTGTTTTCTGATCTGCGCGCTACGTTACCCGCTGACCCGGTCGATTGGAGCCCTCGTGTGGCCAATCTGATCTGGATGCTCCATCCAACGGCGGCTACACCAATGCTGAGAAAGCGCGCAGAATCTAAAAAACTGTCACTGGACGACAGAAAGCAGGCCGTGACTACGTTGGGATTCATTAGTAATCCAGAGGCCACCAGCGCCTTAACGGAACTATCAACGACAACCGATAAGCCCGTTGCTGAGCAAGCTGCCTTCTGGCTTAAAAAAAACGCGCCCGGACTCCGAACTCGGCAAGCGCCACCGCCAGCAACAGAGAACGTCGTTGCCAGTCCCAAGGTTGACGAACCAGTTAAGCCAAAACCGATTGTCAAACCGGAAGAAAAAGTTGTTGCACAGGCCGAGACAACCCAGGTGAGTCGCCCCGTTGAAACCAAAGTGCAGCCTGATCTGTCCACTCAGGATTCGAGTCTTTCAGCGGTGGTAGCCACTGGCGAGCCCGTGAAGCCGGCTCCACGCGAAGAGGCAGTGCGGGTAACTACCGCCGAGCCGGCCAAAGTCATTGCCGAATCAACCAAAGTAGCCGTCAAAGAACCGTACGTATTGACGATTGAAAACCGAAAGAAATCAACTACTGCAAGCACAAACCGCAGCGTGCTGGCTGGTCAGCTAGTCTTTACGACCAGCTGTGCCAACTGCCACCGTTACGGTACGAAGGGGAAAGAAGTTGGCCCTGACTTGACGAATATCCACCAAAAACTGGATCGGGACGGACTGCTGAAAGCAATCACTAATCCTGGTGCAGAATTAACTCCCGGTTATGAGCCCTGGATGATCGTGACGAAATCTGGACAAACGTATTACGGATTCATTACCAATGAAACTACCAAGAACTTAACTGTTCGGGGAATTACCGGTCAAAACCACGTATTAGAAGTAAGTGATGTTACCTCACGGCGGCAGCATAATCGGAGCCTGATGCCCAGCGCGTCAACCATTGGCCTAACTGATCAGCAACTGACGGATCTGATTGCTTTCCTGAAAAAAGAATAAGCGTGCGTCTGTACTATTCCGGTGGTCAGAATCGCCACCGGATCTGGGCCTTTAGCTCGCTTTTATGGGGTTTGTCGATCAAATCGAGCCCGGATCCTACCGTGGGCTGATTCGTTACGTCCGTCCGAGCCCAGCGCAGCCATACGTCTAAGTGCCGATTAAATCCGTATTGGAATAAGAGATAATGCCGAACGCCCCGGTTGAAGTAAGCGGGGAACGAGAACGCATACAGAACATTACGCTCATAGACGTATTGACGGCTATCGTAATCATCCGTATTAAACAGAGCGAGCCGACCCGCTATACTAACTCGTCGCCAGGTAAACGTAGCGTCCTGAACTAAGGCAAAGCCACGGGAGGCCGACTGACCGGCGTACCCAAAACTACCCCACTGCGCTCGGGATTGGAGCGTTAAACCCCGAACGGGCACGTATTCGGCACTGAGAACAAAACTTCGGCGCGTAGTACCCACTATGGTTTTAAGCTTACTATCAGTGGGCAAATTTTTCTCCTTATGCTCGTCGTGGTAGACAACGTAAAAAGACGTTTGCCGATTAGGTGTGTAACGAGCCTGCACTAAATAGTCAAAACCAGCTGACGGCGCGTCAACTAGGTATTTTAGGCCGGGGAAGCGGAAAAAATCAAAAAATCCGCCGAGCGTTAATTTCCGGTAGATAACGTATTTGGCTCCCATGTAAAGCCCAGTTTCATTGCTGTTCTGGCCACTTTCGCTGAAAGCATTACCGTAAAAACTGTGAAAGTTCTTGTTGTAATGCCGAAGCACAAATGCCAAATCCAGCCGCTTTGTCAGGCTGGCTAGTGCTCCGCCGACAAAACCGGTTCCGCCACTGTTCGTTTGCGAACCCGTACTGTGGGCTAACTCACCGAATAAATTCCAGTTGTGCCAGACGTAACCGCCGTGTACCCCAACGACCAGATTTCGGTGGCCCGTGAAGTCATACTGATTGTAAGCCAGGTCACGCTTTCGAAAAAATTTGTCGTACGTAGTTTGTAAGGCAGTTAAGCCTACTTGTAGCTGCCGTCGGTTCCGATACAGCAGGTGAATTCCAACGTTATTTTCGGTAAGGCTAGCCTGATCGTCAATCTCCGATGGTGTACGGTGGAGGCCCGACGTTTGCAGGGATGTAGCTATCACTCCTTCATCTACCTTACCCGTCGTTGTATTGGCGTCACGCCGATTTCGGGACGCCAGCAGCGTCAGGTCGACATTGGCGGTAAGCGCATACGTAGCAGCTACACCCCGAAAATAACCGGACTCAGTAAGAGACGTGTAGGGCCGGGCTCCCAGCGTTGACCGGCGAACCGTCTGCACAGTTTCTGAACTCTTGCTTAGCACAAAGCCTGATGACAGAATTAACCCCTGCCCAATTTGAAGCTGGTAATCTCCTACAACGATGTTTCGCCAGCGACGTCGGTTCTGGATTTGCAGATGAAACGAAACGTAATCTGCGCCATATTGGCGTTTCGCTGGTTGCCAGCCCGTCAGCTCACCGGGATCTTTCTCCGCTGTTAGGCCAATGCTAAAAGCGCCTGGTCGGCTGTAGCGGTATCGGGCATACCATTGCTGCGAATTACCCAGATAGCGCGTTGGTAATTGTCCTTTTTTGTCGGGTACGGCCGGAGAAAACCCTTTTTGTTGTTCCAGAATCTGTTCGTACCGAACGATCAGGAAATGGTCGGTTGGATTGGGTAGAGCGCCTAGTAGGCCGTTCCCTATTGTAACTGTCACGAAAGGGAGCAACCGGCGAATGGTGGGCAGATCAAAATCTGGAATGGCTTGTAATTCCTGGATGGCCAACAGATCGCCAAACGTAGTTCGGTACTCGATCAGGCTACTTAGTTGCCGTTCGGTAAGCAGGTACGTAGCCGCCAGTTCATCGCGGGAGGCTGTATTCAGGTTGAGAGGATTTGCGTATAACTGCGTCAGGCCGTCATAAACCGACTGGTAATCAATTCCCTCAATCTGTACTGGAAACAGCTCCTGTAAGTAGTCAGTAAGGTTAATCTCTCGCTGCTGGAGCGAGCCAGTTTGCGCATAAACAGATATACTCACTAACCAGCCAAGGGCTGTTAGCACAGGAATAATACGTAACATTTTCTCTCGTTGACGGTGGGAGGAGCCAATCAAAACGGCAGGCTCCAGACACGAAAAGAAGAGAATGATGTGACGTTTACAAAGAAATTAATTAAATGGAAATCAGGCGTTTATTTGCCGGCTTAGGCAAAACGGCGTTTTAAGATTTCAATGAGTTCGCTAACCTCATCGCTGCTCATATTCCAGAAATATTGCGATGCATACCGGTACGAAATTAGATCCAGCGCCTGGCCGTAATTATCCAGTGTATCAATTTCTTCAATCGCCTGGTTGTAGGCGCTGGTATTGCCGTTGAACAGTTGATTGATAAACCGGAACTTCTGGTTCAGCGAAATACTGCGGGCAATGCTCTCGATGGGCGCCCGGTTGAACGATTCTGCAACAGTATTTGGCTCAACGCCCGACTCCCGCAACGTATCATTCAGCGAAGGCGTTGGGTCAACGCTTTTTAGCGTCTCGTTGGTTGCCGCTGTCGATGGTTGTGAGATACCCCCAGTTTCCAACTGGGATGGCTGACTGATGGGGGCAACCGGTACGGGACCTGACCCCGAACTGCTATCCAGGAACATGGCTCCACCCGAAGCTTCCTCGCTGGCCAGTGGAGCAGGGGTTGGATCGGGCTGCGGTGGAATGGCGGGACTAACGTTTTCGGGGGTGTCGGCTGCTGGTACCAGGGGAGCGGGTGGCGTAATTGACTCCGTTGCGGTATCGAAAAACGAACGCGTGGGGGCGGCCGGAATTACGTCCGGCACGTGGCTACGTAACAGCGCCGATACGTTCATCGGTACTTTCTCCGAAAATAGGTCAACAAACTGATCATGACGAGCTAATTCGTGCCCGCGCTGAGCCAAGGCTTCGTCCAGATACGTAATGGCCTGGTTGACGTACACAAAAGGCTTGCCTGCCATCCGTTGCGCCAGGTGAGCCGGAATGAACTCGTTGATCTTTGTGTAGCGTGTAATTTGCCGGAGCGCGACTTCGGTTAAGACAAAATCAGGCTGTGCCCGGAGCAATTCATCGAAGTAACCGCGGGGGTCAAAAATCAGCGTGATCGTCTTGCTGACAGCGTCGGCCAGAATGGGTTCCAGATGCTCCCTCCGGACGGAAATATGCTGCGACACTACGTTCATAAAGTGCTGAAGCGCTTCCTGAACTTCGGGATTTGTAAAGTCGAAATAAGCACTACGAAATTTCTCGGCGTCGTTTTGCCACTTTGTCGATAACACATTGACCACGAATAGGTTGATCTGCCTGATTGGGCTCAGCGACAGAATCTGTCGTCCATCAATGGTAGCGTGCTGTTGGTAAAAATCGGCCGCGATACGACGTGCGTAGGACTTGCTGTACTCCGCAAGAGCATTCGCATTAAACTTGTTCGACATCAGGAAAAGTCCTTTTTTTGTAAAGATATGGTTTTCGGTAGCAAACCAGATTTTGTCCGTAAATAAATCGAAAAAACAGAGTTAGTGCATAAATCAGGCCAGGCTTGACCTTCCCAAACGGGGGTTTGAGTACCGAAAAAGGACCCGTAACGACTGATATTTTCATGTTTATCGAACCTACTCGGCGTCGCGAACCGCCCCATCTGCGAACTGGCTGGATTGAAGTGATCTGCGGCTCTATGTTTTCCGGCAAAACCGAAGAACTCATTCGGCGATTGACCCGGGCCAGGATTGCCAAGCTTAACGTGCTTATTTTTAAACCCGCCCTCGATACCCGCTATCACGAAGAAAACATCGTTTCGCACTCGGCCCGGGCTATTTCGTCCACGCCTGTCCAAACGGCCAGCCAGGTGCTGGAACTAGCTGGTGACTGCGAGGTAGTCGGCATTGACGAAGCGCAGTTCTTTGATGAGGACATCGTAAATGTCTGCCAAACGTTGGCGAATCAGGGTAAACGGGTCGTTGTAGCCGGCCTGGACATGGACTTTTCGGGCAAGCCGTTTGGCTGTATGCCCCAGCTCCTGGCCACCGCTGAGTACGTAACGAAGGTACATGCCATCTGTGTCGTGTGTGGCGATATTGCTCACTACTCTTACCGGCTTGTCGCATCGAAAGAGCGGGTTTTACTCGGCGAAACGGATAGCTATGAGGCTCGTTGCCGTCGTTGCTTCAACCTGGGCGAAGAGGCCGTACCCAAAGAGTGGGTTTACGAAGACGACAATGATCGGAACGCCTAAGAAATTAACCTGTTTCAATCAGCTCAGCGTTTGGCTGCTGGCGTTGGTATTCGTACTAAGTCAGTCAATTGAGACGAAGGCGCAGCTTGGTACCTGGAAACCGCTGGTCAGTTATCAATCCGGGCAGGCTGTTGCTGTGGTAGGAAGCAAAGTGTACGCGGCCACGACCAACGGCTTTTTCTATTACGACACGGCCTCCAAAGAAACCGTCATTCTAAGTAAAGAAGACGGTTTCAGCGATGTGGGAATTAGTAGTTTACTCTATCTAGCGGATCAGAATCGATTACTGATTGGGTATCGGAGTGGTAATCTGGACTTTGTCCGGCTGTCGGCTACGGGCACACCCGAGAGCATCACGAATCTGAACACGATTCCGGCCAGCACCAACCTGCCAACCTCCCGGGCGATCAACCATATTAACCGAGTTGGTAACAACGTTTACCTTAGTACTGATTTTGGCGTCGTAATACTGGACGTCGTTCGAGACGAAATTCGCGATACGTACATCAGTCAGCGAACCAACGGGTTAGCCGAGCGAATCTATCAGACAACGGCTACGGCTGACAGTCTTTACGCCCGAACGGGAGTAGCCGATAGCAGCGCTGTAACCTATCGGTTGCGGGCCGTGCGGCTCTCCCCTACTGTGAACATCGCCGACCCTGCTAACTGGAGATCAGTCACCGTACCAGGTCCACAAACGGAATCAATCGTTACATACCAGGGGCGACTGTTGGCTTCTGTGAATAATCTGGGCGTCTACGAGCGGCAGGCAGGGCGTTGGGTGCTGACCCAATCAATAAGCAGCTCCCCCATTCGAGTTTTTTCGTCAGGTGATCGACTGATAATCAATACGGCTAATTCCGTTCAGTTGCTCAATGGAAATCAATTTTTTAGCCCCCTGTTAAGCGGTGCCGCTCGTCAGGCGTTGACCGACGGAACAACAGTCTGGTTGGCGGATGAGCAACAAGGCTTGTTGATCGCTACTCAAAGTGGGGTAACCCGCGTTGCCCCCGTAGGACCTGTACAGGATCAGTTTGCTAAGCTTTACGCGTATCCGAATACGTTAGTCGCTTTACCGAATGGCCCGACTGACAGAACAGCCCCGACCCTGAACCGGCCTGCTCTCGAAGTAGTCAACGTAGCAGAAAACGCATGGTCAAATACGACAAGCAACCAACTGTTTACTAGTGCTAACGCTGCTGCATACTTACCGAATGAACAGCGGTTGTATGTGGGTACATTCGGTAGTGGGCTATGGAGTCAGACGGCGGGTCAGCCACTGACACCCGTTACGTTACCCAGTACAATTAGCCCTTATATCACTAGTCTGGCGGCCGACGCAATAGGAAATCTCTGGATTGCTACGTTCGAAGGGCGGCTTCCGGTTTTGCACGTTCGGGAGGTAGATGGCAAATTCAAGACGTTTTCGGCGCTAACGCAGCTAACCATTCTGGATATTGTACCGGACGATAATGGATTTGTCTGGCTACGGCTGGAGCTTGGTCGGGGTGTGCTGGTTTTCGACCCCTTCACAAACCGAAGTCGCTACCTGACTACGCTCCAGAACCAGGGCGGCTTACTAACTAACAGCGTTCGGGCATTAACAAAGGATCGGTCGGGACTGATCTGGGTTGGTACCGATCTGGGGCCAACCGTATTTGACAATCCCACCGGTGCATTCGACTCACAAGTCAATGCGCAGCCACCCCTGTTGAACGGGCGCCGGCTATTGGCCAACGAAACGGTCACTGCGTTAGCCGTTGACGGAGGCAACCGAAAGTGGATTGGTACGTTAAACGGACTCTACCAAGTATCTGCTGACGGATCTCAGTTGGTGAATACATTCACGGCTGTTAACAGTCCTCTCCCCGCTAATGGCATTGACGCGCTGGCTGTCGAACCGGTTAGCGGCAATGTATTTGTCAAGACTAACAAAGGCATCATCACGTACCGCGGGGCGGCAACCGAACCGGCTGAGCAGCTCAATAAAGCGGTGATCTTTCCCAACCCCGTCCGGCCTGATTTCACGGGTACCGTTGGTATTCGCGGTCTGACTGACAATGCTACGGTAAAAATTCTGGATGCTGGCGGCCAGCTGGTGTACGAAACCCGTTCGCAGGGTGGCACCGCTACCTGGGATCTGCGCGATTACCGGGGTCGGTCAGTACAGACGGGGATTTACCTCGTGGTAGTTGTTACGACCGACGGACTGGAAGGACTAGCGGGTAAATTAGCCGTGGTACGTTAAGTCATTTATCAAGAGTAAACAGGCTATTTTCCGTAGATTTAGAACGTATCGCCTGCAAAGACGACCATGCTCCTTTTACTCATTGCCCTGTATTTATTAGCTAACGTCGCCGTTGGCGCCTGGGCAGCTCGCCGGGTAACGACGGCTCAGGATTTTGTGCTCGCTGGGCGTCAACTACCACTGGTTCTGGCGGCCTCAGTTACGTTTGCTACCTGGTTCGGCTCCGAGACGATTATGGGTGCTCCGGCCATGTTTGTGGAAGGTGGTGTTCAGGCTGTTATCGAAGAGCCTTTTGGTTCGGCATTGTGCCTCTTTCTTGTCGGCGCTTTTTTCGCCCGCCCGCTATACCGATTACAGATCACGACGTTTTGCGATTATTTCCGGATTCGGTTTGGCCGTTCGGCGGAACTGCTATCGGCCGTAATGATGATCCCCTCCTATTTCAGCTGGATTGCCGCGCAGCTAGTGGCTATCGGTATCGTATTGAGCGTTGTGACAGACGTACCGCGCGAATACTGTATTCTGTTCAGTGCCGCCGTAGTGATGATCTATACGCTGCTGGGGGGCATGTGGTCAATCTCCGTCACGGATTTCTTTCACAACCTCATCATCATCATAGCTTTGGTGGTACTAGCCGTGCTGCTCTGGCAAGAGATTGGCGATTTCAGCCGAATTCAGCAGCAAACTCCCCCTGGATTCTTTCGTTTCCTCCCCCCGCCCACGTTAAAAAACTGGATTGAGTACGTAGCTGCCTGGATCACAATTGGTCTGGGGTCGATTCCGCAACAGGATATTTTCCAACGGGTCATGGCGGCCAGGACCGAGAATACGTCCGTGCGCGCTTCCTATCTGGCGTCGGGTATGTATCTGACCATTGCTATGCTGCCGCTGCTCATTGCACTCATGGCCCGATTAGTCCACCCCGATTTGTCCGGGGATAATCAGATGATTATCCCGAACATGGTTATGCAGCATGGTAGTCTACCGTTACAAGTTTTGTTTTTTGGGGCTGTTACGTCGGCGATTCTGAGCGTGTCGAGTGGTGCCATCCTGGCACCCGCTGCCGTTTTTGGCGAGAACATCGTTAAGTTCTTTCGTCCCGACTTGAGTGATCGTGCGCTTCTGTTGACTATCCGCTGCGCTGTTGTCGTGATTACTGTGATCTGCGTCTGGATGAGTACGACCCGAGACACCAACATCTTTGATCTTGTTGGCGAATCATCGGCGTTTAGTCTGGTCTCTCTGTTTGTACCATTAACGGCGGGCATCTACTGGAAACGATCCAATCTGACCGGATGCCTCTGGTCAATGATCGCAGGGCTTGTTATCTGGTTGCTGTGTTTATGGCAGGAAACGGAATACAACCCGATGCTGTATGGCCTGCTAGCTAGTACGCTGGGAATGATACTGGGGAGTATTACCCGAAATACTGCTGCTCAATCCGTCCTACGTACCCCAAATTTGTAGCACCGTCAAACCAGGCCTGTATTTGGGCGCCTATGTTTGGATACAGGTTTAATGAGGGGAGTTCGCTGATTGGTTTCCAAAGTACGTTAAGCGCCGTTGTTTCGGCCGGATTCAATACGGGTTCGCCCTGCATTGTTTGGGCCTCAAAAACCACGTGTAGTACGTCGTTATTACGTTGTGTCAGCAGCATCTCGCCCGCTAGAATCATATCACCGAGCGTTACGGTAACGCCCAACTCCTCCTTCAATTCACGAATAATCGCTTGTGGTAGAATTTCTCCCCGGTCTGGGTTCCCGCCTGGTAACGCGAATACATCCTGTCCGCCGTAACAATAGTGCATCAGAAGAATCTCGGGTAGATTGGCTGAGTTCCGCCAGACCAGGGCGCAGGGTCTTACTTTCATGTGGGTTAAATATGGACGACAAAGAAGCGGTCGTCTCGCCCGCTAAACTAGGCAAAAACGACCGCTGTACTGTGCAAACTGCAACTACTTAATTTAAAATCAATTCAGATCGCGGGTGGTTTCGAACAGGAACCAGGTCCGCTCTTCTGTTTCATCAATATAGTTTTCCAGCAAGCTGGCCGTGGCTACGTCTTCCGCATCATCCGCAACCTTGTGGGCGTCGCGCATGTTTTTCGCCATCTTTTTATTCTCGTTTACCAGGTCGATCAGCATGTCTTTGGGACCGACGAAATCCTCGTCATTGTCTTTCACCCGCTGTAATTGCGCCACGTGCCCTACTGAACGAATGGTTGTGCCGCCAATCTTCCGGACGCGCTCGGCCAGCGGGTCGATTGTTGCCAGAATTTGAGCCGCCTGGTCGTCCAATAATAGATGATAATCCCGAAAATGACGACCTGACATATGCCAGTGATAATTTTTGGTCTTTATGTACAAAGCAAACGCATCGGCTACCAGCTGATTGAGTGATTCAGCCACTTTCTCGCGGCCTTTTTCCTTCAGGTCCGAAGGGGTGTCCAGCGCTTCTATATGATTAATTGCATCCATGATCTGTCTCTGTTTACTTGAATTTTCGATTCATACAGAAAACCAGATCATTTAGGTAATGTTTGGCTGGAAACTGCCGTTTGCGGGTGTACTGGCTTTAAAAATTGATTAAAATCGAGCCAGGGCTTTCTGAGCGACTGTTTCCCCAATAGACAGCGAAGACGTTGCCGCTGGTGAGGGTGCGTTTACTACGTTGATAGCCTTATTTGTTTCCAGAATGGCAAAGTCATCTAACAAACCGCCCGTCCGATCACAGGCCTGCGCCCGGACACCAGCACCCCCTTCTTCCAGATCACTTTCCTGAATTTCCGGAATCAGCTCCTGCAAAGCCTTGGTGAAAGCGGCCTTGGAGAATGACCGATACATTTCGCCTAGCCCGGTCTGCCAGTATTTACCCGCCACTTTCTGAAAGCCTGGCCAAGTTAGTGTTTCGTATAACTCTTTCAGGTTAATATCTGACTTGGTATATCCTTCCCGTTGAAAAGCTAGCACGGCGTTCGGACCCGCTTCGACGCCCCCGTGGATCATCCGGGTGAAGTGGACGCCCAGAAACGGGAAATTTGGGTCGGGAACGGGGTAAATGAGGTTCTTAACGAGATACTGCTTCTCCGGTCGGATTTTAAAATATTCACCTCGGAACGGAATGATGCGGATATCGAGCGCTTCGGGCTGCGTTAGTTGAGCAATCTTATCGGAGTAGAGACCTGCACAATTGATGACCAGCTTCGTTTCGTAACGCCCTTTGTTCGTCACGACAATATTCAGACTATTTCCTGACGTTACCTGCTCCACGCGTTCGGCCAGCCGGATTTCGCCACCTAACGCCTGAAACTTCTCAGCGTATTTATCGCAGACCTGTTTATAATCAACTATACCGGTTTGCGGAACGAACATCCCCTCTACCCCATTGACATGCGGTTCAATCTCGCGCATTTCAGAAACGGTCAGCTTACGTAGACCCGTCAGGCCGTTCTGCTGCCCGCGTTCATACAGCATGTTGAGCTGAGGAATCTCCGCCGTTTTGGTCGCCACAACGATTTTGCCGCACAGATCAAAAGGAATTTCTTCCTGCCGGCAAAAGTCGACCAGCATCTGATAGCCCCGGATACAGTTAGTAGCTTTCAGGCTGCCCGGCTTGTAGTACAAGCCGGAATGAATAACACCGCTGTTGTGGCCGGTTTGGTGGCGAGCTACGGCAGGTTCTTTATCAATAAGTACGACACTGAGCGATGGTCGTTGCTGTTTCAGTTGCAGAGCGGTAGCCAAGCCAACAATACCGCCCCCAATAATTAATACGTCTATCATGCCTTACTGGCTAAATACAAGCCATAAAGGTACGATTTTCGGGTAAATCGTACTTATTCCAACTGGTTCTCAATCCAGTCCAGCCCACGCCCGTAAAGCGCTTGGGCAAAATGCACGCGATTGTCAAAATCGGCATCACCACTGACTCCTTCAGCCATGAACTGCCGGATCAGCTTAGCGTTATCCGTAGCCTGAGGATTCTCATGCTGACTTTCGGTTGTGGTCCGGAAATCGGCAAACGTAGCGGCATCGCCGTCAAAGTGCTGAAAGAAGAGATGGCCACGCGGAGTACGAACGGCACATAAAATACCGCTGGCGCGGCTGGTTGAAGGGGCCAGGCTTCCCTCTAGACCTCGCTTAAGAACAATGGCCGCATCGAAGCCCGCCATCAACGCCATCTCGGCCATTTTCATCTGGTACGTAATGTGAAAAACGGATGTAACCAGAATTCGGGCGTGGCAAGGGTTCAGGGCTTTCTCCAGCGTAGCAAGAAATGGGCGCTTAATGAGAATACGGCGTCGATCAACCCAGGTATTTAGGGCGGGCGAGAGCGCTTTCTGATCCAGGACCCACCCGTACCGATCGAGGGTTGTATCGAGTTCGTGGTTGCTCTGGAGAAACTGACACCCTAAATGCATGTACAAATCCAACGCATTCAGGGTAAACTTTGGTCCGCCCGACCGACCCACAACCGACACCGCACCGTACCCCCTTTTTTGGAAAAAATGAGCCAGAATTGGCGTGATGAGATAACTGTTCTCGACCCCGTCAAAAGGTTCGGCCAATTGTACTAGTGGTCGGGTAGCGCAGCTGATCTTACCAAATCCAGGAGAAAACGTTCGTTCGGCGGCCCGCATCAGCCCTTGATATTCTTCATTGGTTTCGTGTCGAACCCGCATGATGCTGGCTGCCAATCCCCGGAATGTTTCGCAGTTATCCTCCGGTTTGACCCCAATGCCGAACAGGTAATCACCCAGTTGCTGGGCTTCGCTTTCCTGCAAATTATGACCGCGGACCAGCTTAGTCGCTACGGGTAGCATGCCAACGGGCAGTTCCGGACAAACCTTATTAATGAAAAATGCAGCGTGGGCGAAAGCGCCTTTACCAATTGTTTCCTCCAGCGTTTTCTCCTCCTGAGTAGGCCCTTTTGCCAGCAAGGCTCCCAAAAAAGCCCCCCGCTGCAACGGATGTGTAGTCGGATCAATCAGCGCCTGTCGACACTCCTCTAGTAAGTCCGGTGGCAACGGCTTACTGCCATATTTACCAATACCAATATGTTTGATTCCCCGCCCGAGTGGCGTTTCGGTGGGGGTGTCAAGGTAAAAGCTATTGATCGACATAGAGGAAGGCTTAACAAGTACACGAGTAAATATAGGATAAACCGGGCTCGCGCATTTACGGCAAGCGACTTATCTGCAAACAACATTATTTTTATTCTGATGTTTGCGCTAGCTACAGTAACCAGGGGCGCTGTATTTTCTTGTTTGACAGTGATCGGCCATAGTGCGATTCGATAATAAGCTGGCAAACGAATCGTGAATTACTGACGTTATGGATACAGCCTGTAAAGACACGTATTACTTATAATCCGCAAGCTACCCAATGGGACGTACTCCCTTCTTAATGAGCTTACTGCTCATTTCCTCCACCGTGCTGGCTCAGCCCAAGCCAGTAACGTCAACAAAAAAAGCAAGTACTGGTAAAGCACCAGCCAAAACGAGCGAGGTCAATCTAACGAAACCCATACCAACCGATCCGGCTGTTATGGTCGGTAAGTTGCCTAATGGCCTGACCTACTACATTCGCAAAAATGCAGAACCGAAAAACCGGGCTGAGCTTCGGCTGGTCGTTCGGGCGGGTTCGGTGCTGGAAACCGACGGGCAACAAGGATTGGCGCACTTCATGGAGCACATGGAGTTTAATGGCACCAAGAATTATCCTAAGAACAAACTGGTCGATTTCCTCCAGTCGTCGGGGGTGCGGTTTGGTGCCGATTTGAACGCCTATACGAGCTTTGACGAGACTGTCTATCAGCTTCCCGTTCCGACAGATTCTGTCGATGTATTCCGGCAGGCATTTCAAATTCTGGAAGACTGGGCCCACAACGCAACGATTGACTCGGTCGAGATTGAAAAGGAGCGCGGTGTCGTGTTGGAAGAGCGTCGACTCGGTCGTGGCGCTGGTCAGCGGATGCGAGACGCCTACTTCCCGGTACTGTTGAACAATTCGATCTACGCCAAACGACTGCCGATCGGTACCGAGGACGTATTGAAAACCTTCAAAGCCGATACGTTACGTCAATTCTACCGCGATTGGTATCGGCCCGACCTCATGGCGGTTATCGCCGTCGGTGATTTTGATGTCAAAGAAGTCGAAGGAATAATTCGGGAAAAATTCGGCCGGATTCCTGCGGTGAAAAATCCGAAGCCACGGCCCGAGTTCTCTATTCCGGCGCATAAAGACACCAAAGTAATTGTCGTCACGGACGAAGAACAGCCTAGTACGGTGGTGCAGGTTATATACAAACGACCCGAGATCAAGGAGCGAACGCTGAATGACTTGCGTGAAGGTATCAAGCGAGGACTGTTCAACGCCATGCTGGGAAACCGGATTCAGGAACTAACGCAGCAGGCCGATCCGCCATTTCTGGGTGGCTACAGCAACTACGGTGATTTTCTGGGTAATCTGGATGCCTTTACGTCGGTGGCTGTTGCAAAAGAAGGGAATGTCGAGCGGGCCATCCGAGCGGTGCTGGACGAAAATGCGCGGGTAAAACAATTTGGCTTCACGCCTACCGAACTGGCGCGCGCCAAACAGGAGTTTATGACGGGTGTTGAACAGGCGTATAGCGAGCGAAATAAGACGCGCTCGGTGAATTACGTCAACGAATACGTGCAGAACTTTACGAACAAGGAGCCATATACTAGCATCGAATTCTATTATGATTTCCTGAAGAAAGAGCTGGGTGGAATCAGATTACCCGAAGTAAATACGCTGGTCGACCAATTTATCCGGAATGAGAACCGGGCTGTCATCGTTATGGCGCCCCAGAAGGATAAGGATAAATTGCCTTCGACGAAACAGATCATCGACTTCATTGATGCTGCTGGTAAAAACCTGACGGCCTACGATGACAAAACGATTGATAGCCCACTGCTGGCAACGCAGCCAGGCAACTCCCCAGTCGTGGAAACGAAGAAAATCAAGGACATCGACGTAACGGAGTGGACGCTCAAAAACGGAGTCAAAATCGTTCTGAAACCAACTGATTTCAAAAACGATCAGATTCTGTTTGCGGGTAGCAGCTTTGGTGGTACATCGCTCTATGATCTGACCGATTTTCAGTCGGCGCGCTTTGCCTCTACGCTCGCTACGTTGGGTGGTACGGGAGCCTTTAACCAGATTCAACTAGGCAAGTTCCTGGCGGGAAAACAGGTGAGCGTTTATCCGTTTATCAGCGAGCTAAGTGAAGGCGTGAGTGGCAGTGCTGCACCAAAGGATCTGGAAACAGCCTTGCAGCTACTCTACAGTTATTTTACTCAGCCCCGGAAAGATACCGATGTGGTAAAGGGATTCCTGTCGAACCAGAAAAGTGCATTACAAAGCCAGATCAACACGCCAACGCCAGCGCGAGTATTTCAGGATACCGTAACTGTAACGCTGGGTAACAACAACCCGCGTCGGCAACCGCTCAAACCCGCGGATCTGGACAAAATAGACCTGGATCGTGCGCTGGCCATTTACAAGGAACGTTTTGCCAATGCGGGAGATTTTACGTTCTTCTTTGTCGGCAACGTGAGCGAAGAAACGCTGAAACCGCTGGTTGAACGGTACCTGGGCGGCTTGCCAGCAACGGGGTCGGCTGAGAAGTTTAAAGATTTAGGCATTCGCGCGCCAACCGGCCAAATCAGCAAGACGGTGTACCGGGGTCTCGATCCAAAAGCGTCAGTACAGCTAGTATACAGCGGTAATATGGACTGGTCGCCGGAGAATACGACCCAACTGGATGCGCTGAGCGAAGTACTGGAGATTAAGCTGATCGAAAAACTCCGCGAAGAAGAGAGTGGTGTATATGGCGTGGGGGCTAGTGGAGCCTACAGCAAGTATCCTGTTCCTCGCTATACTTTCCGCATCAACTTTGGCTGCGCGCCCGAAAACGTTGAGAAGCTAATCGCTAAAACGAAAGAGCTGATTGACGAGCTAAAGAAGAAAGGTGCTGATGCGACTGATATCGCGAAATTCAAAGCCGAAACGCGCCGAGAAACCGAAGTACAGTTGAAAGATAACCAGTTTTGGCTAGGCTACCTGCAAAATCAGTATTACACGGGTGACGCACCGGATGAGGTCCTGCACGAAGATGAACTGCTCAAAAAAGTCACTGTCGAAAGCACGAAAGAAGCCGCCAACCGTTACTTCGGCGATAACTTCATTCGGCTGGTGTTGATGCCAGAAAAGAAATAAGCCCAGAGTAAAACAAGCGACGGGAGGGTCTAGCATCGGCTGATGCTAGACCCTCCCGTTTTAACGTATCATCGATCAGTACGCCTTAAGACTCAAATCCAGGCTTTTGATCTGATGAGTCAGCGCACCAGACGAAATGTAGTCAACGCCGGTTTCGGCATAGGCACGCAGGTTCGTTTCGTCAATTCCCCCTGATGCTTCCGTTACGTATTGCCGGTTAATCAGACGAACCATATCGCGGATTCCGTCGGGCGTAAAATTGTCTAGTAAGATAATATCAACCTGACCCACACGCAACACCTCTTCCACTTCGGAGCGATTCCGGGTTTCGATTTCAATTTTGAGGTTTCGACCTGTTTCTTTCAGGTAGGCTACAGCCTGGTTAATGGCTGCCTCGATGCCACCAACATAGTCAACGTGATTATCTTTAATCAGAATCTGGTCGTACAAGCCGAAGCGATGATTAACTGCCCCCCCGATCTTTGTCGCCATCTTTTCGCAGATACGAAAGTTCGGCGTGGTTTTGCGGGTATCCAGCAGCTTGGCCCGGGTACCTTCCATCAGGTTAACCAATTCGCGCGTGTGGGTCGCAATCCCGCTCATGCGCTGCATGCAGTTGAGGACTAGTCGCTCGGCCGTCAGAATATTACGGGCATTACCGCTCACCGTCAAAACAATGTCGCCGGGTTTGATAGTAGACCCGTCCTGCATCAGAATATCAACCTGAAAGGTCGGATCCACTTCAGCAAAGATGGCTTTGGCCACCTCGACACCCGCTAATACGCCGGTTTCCTTGACGAGTAGACGCGCCCGCTTCTGCGCATCGGCCGGAATAGTCGACAACGAAGTATGGTCACCATCTCCCACATCTTCGGCCAGAGCAAGCTGAATAAATTCGTGTAGATTCATAAGCGCAAAGTAGGTTAATATTTTCCGACGTACCGAATAAACAAACTGTTCAGGGTATAAACTATCCCAGAAAATATTGCTTAGTCCACCGAAAACCGCTTGCATAACTGCTAGATTGATGCGAAATTTGTCATCCCTCTTACGCTTTTATGAAGCAACCAAGAACCATACAACGTCTTTCGAGTCTGCTGCTGGCAGTTCTGATGCTGTTCACCGCAGCTTCCGGATCTAATAGTGCGGCCAAGCAAAGCGCGTTGGCGGTCAAAAAGGCGGTTGCTGAGAAAGCCGTTGGTGGCAAGGCTACTAACTCCAATCAGGAGGAAGTTAAACTAAGTGCGGCTCAGCTCGAAGCTGTTGTTACGCCAGCCGTTCAGATCGGCAGTTCGGGCCAGACGGCTATTTTACTACCAGCGCCGACGCTGGTCATTTTGCTCCTTTTAAGTGTTGTTCTGTTACGGCACTTTACGCTCCCGCACTTTTATTTTTCGTACTTCCAGCACGTTTTTGGGCATCATATTGCCAGCAATGCCCCCTAGTTTAGGTGCCGGGATGGTACTGCATCCGCAGGATTGACAGACTGTCAACACGTTTTCTCTTCTTACCAGATTAATTTCTCTCAAAAGCCGCGTGGGCATTCGCCTGTGCCAACCTTTCAATGCAAAACAAAACCGGAATACTGATTCTGACGGGAATCCTAACGGCTATTTGCCTTTATTTCCTGTCGTTTACGTTCGTTTCGCGAGGTATTAAAGCTGACGCCGAAGCCTACGCGACAAACAAACAGGGGCAGGTTGATCCCGCTAAAAAACAACGTTACCTTGATTCGCTCTGGAAAGAGGATGTCTATCTGGGTAGCACGCTACAGGAAGTAACCGAACGCGAGCTGGGTCTGGGTCTTGACCTACAGGGTGGGATGCACGTTGTACTCGAAGTATCGCCTGCCGATATCCTTCGGAGCCTGTCGGGTAACAACCGCGATCCTAAATTTACTCAGGCGCTGAAAGAAGCTACCGAAGCTCAGAAAACAAGCAGCACCAGCTTCGTCGATCTGTTTGCTGATCGTTTCAAGGCACTTGCTCCGGACACTAAGCTGGCCAGCGTTTTTGCTACAAGCGCTAACCGCAGCAAAATCAACTACCAGTCGTCGGACGCCGAAGTACGTCGGATGCTGGCGGACGAAGTGAATGGAGCAACCACTCGGGCGTTCCAGATCATTCAGGCTCGGGTTGATAAATTTGGGGTAGCTAACCCAAACATTCAGCGTCTCCCAGGTTCGGGTCGGATTCAGATCGAATTGCCGGGTGTTGATAACCCAGAGCGTATTCGGCGCCTGCTGACCGGTGCGGCCAAACTGGAGTTTACGGAAGTATATCGCCTGAACGAACTGGCACCTGCGCTGGAAGGTATCGGGTCTTACCTGGTTAGCCAGGAAGCGGAACGGAAAGCGGCTCAAAAAGCAACGGCTTCAACACCGGCTGCTGGTACGGCCTCGACGCAGAACAGCCTGGAGTCGCAGCTGGCTCAGGGTGGTAAAAAAGATTCGACAGCAACGAAAGATACGGCTGCTGCCGCTGCGCAGGGTACGGCGCTTACGCAACTATTCCTGCCCGTTGGTCAGGATCAACTGGGTGTTTATCTGAAAGACACAGCGCGTGCTAACGCAGTACTGAATGCACCTGAAGTTCGTTCGCTGTTCCCCGTTGATGTTGTATTTGCTTGGGATCGGAAGACGTTCAAGTCGACGGATGGCAAAGAAATTCTGCCGCTCTACTTCCTCCGCAAGTCGGGTGGTCGGGCTCCGCTCGAAGGCGATGTTATTACCGATGCTGCTAATGACTACGATGACCGTGGTCGTCCTGAGGTAACGATGAGCATGAACGCCGAAGGAGCTCGCAAATGGAAAAACCTGACCGCGGCTAACATCGGTCGTCCCGTAGCCATCCTGCTGGATAATCTGGTTTACACGGCGCCAAACGTACAGAACGAAATTCCAAACGGTCGTTCGAGCATCTCGGGTAACTTCACCGTTGAAGAAACCAAGGATATGGCCAACGTCCTGAAAGCTGGTAAACTCCCTGCTCCTACCAACATTGTGGAAGAGAGCATTGTAGGGGCTACGCTGGGTTCGGAAGCGGTGAGTGCTGGTCTTATCTCGTCGGCAGTTGGTATTCTGCTAGTACTAGCCTTCGTCGTGTTCTATTACAACCGTGCTGGTTTGATTGCCGACGTTGCGCTGCTAATCAACCTGTTCTTCCTGATGGGCGTAATGGCATCGCTGGGCGCGGTACTGACTATGCCCGGTATTGCTGGTATCGTACTTTCGATTGCCATGGCGGTCGACGCGAACGTACTGATTTTTGAACGGATTAAAGAAGAGCTGGCGGAAGGGAAAGGCTTTAAGCAGGCTGTTCACGATGGTTTCCAAAACTCGCTGTCGTCGATTATCGACTCGAACGTAACGACCTTCCTGACGGGGGTAATTCTGTTCATCTTCGGTACGGGTCTGATTCTTGGTTTCGCTACAACGCTGATCATTGGTATCCTGACCTCGCTGTTCGCGGCTATCTTCATCACCCGCCTGCTGCTGGAATACTACATTCGTGACGGCAAAACGCTGACCTTCTCATCGTCCTGGGCGAAGAACCTGTTCGCTGATTCGAACTTCGACTTCGTATCACGTCGGAAACTATACTACACGGTTTCGTCGGTAATTATTGGTCTGGGTATCGTTTCAGTACTATTCAAAGGATTCGGTCTGGGCGTTGACTTCAAAGGTGGTCGCTCGTACGTAATTCGCTTTGAAAAAGCCGTTAGCACGGATGACGTTCGTAATTCGCTGGAAGGTGTGCTTGGTTCGTCGCCAGAGGTTAAAACCTATGGTGGTGCCAGTATTGGTGATAATAACCAAGTGAAAGTGACGACGCCGTATCTGGTAGACGATAACTCGCAGGGCGCAGATAAGCGCGCTGAGGCTGCTATCTACAAAGGATTGAGCAACATTCAGGGCAACTCAGCGCGGATTGAAAGTTCGCAAAAAGTTGGGCCAACGATTGCTTACGACTTGTTAACATCGGCTCTTTGGTCGATACTGCTAGCCGTAGGCGCCGTATTTACGTACATCCTGATCCGCTTTAAGAAAATGGCATTTGGATACGGTGCGGTGGTCGCTATGTTCCACGACGTACTGATTATCCTGGCTATTTTCTCGATTTTTAACGGCTGGTTGCCATTCTCGCTTGACGTTGATCAGGCGTTTGTGGGCGCTGTCCTGACGATCATGGGTTACTCGATGAACGACACCGTCGTTGTCTTTGACCGGATTCGTGAGTACCTGGCCGAAAACAAGGGTAAGAAAGAAAGTATTCCGGTTATCATCAATAACGCCCTGAACAGTACGTTGAGCCGTACGGCGGTAACCGGTTTTTCGACAATTCTGGTACTGTTAGTCCTATTTATCTTCGGTGGCGAAACCATCCGTGGCTTCTCGTTCGCTATGCTGATCGGGGTTATTGTTGGTACGTACTCATCGCTGTTTGTGGCTACGCCGATTGTGGTTGACGCCCTGAGCCGTGATCAGGAAAAAGGTTCGAACACGCCAAGCGCTCCTATTGAGAAGAAAACGGGTTTCGACGCGATTCCGGCTGACTTTACAACTGCTGATCCAAGCACGCCAGACGAGTTCGTTGCGAAAAAGGAGAAGAAAGTAAAAACCCCGTTGATTCGCCCATCGCAGTCATAGGGTAAAAGCGAAGAAATGAACGAGTAAAAGGGAAAAAGGCTGCTGGTCGGTATTTGCTCTTTTACTCGTTCGTTCTTTCGCTTTTTATTTTTGTATCTTTCACGAGATTTTAGCCTAAGAATATTTCCCCAAAGTACTTAATCACCAAACTCTATTTTACTACATGGAGACAAAGCTTAAACCCGTAAATACCAGCGTTATGCGCAAAAAGCCGCTCGCGGCCTATGCGGCTGATATGCAAAAGAGCGAGCTTAAACGCGTATTGACCCGCTGGGGGCTAACCTCGCTGGGCATCGGTGCCGTCATTGGGGGCGGTATTTTCGTACTGACCGGGATTGCTGCGCATGACTGGGCGGGACCTGCGCTGGCGCTGTCGTTCGTATTGGCGGGTGTGGCCTGTACGTTTGCTGCTCTGTGTTACGCTGAGTTTGCCTCTATTCTACCCGTCGAAGGTTCTGCCTATGCCTACTCATACGGTACAGTTGGTGAAATCTTTGCCTGGTTCATCGGATGGAACCTTATCCTGGAATATATGATGGGGGCCACCACGGTGGCCGTGAGCTGGTCGGGGTACTTCGAGAAGCTGATGCACCTCTTTCACATCGACCTACCCCTTTGGTTAATGAACGACCCGATTACAGCGCAGGAAAAAGCTGGAATCTTACGGGCTGCTGGCCAGAATGTGCCTGATTTTACGTTCGCCATCAACCTGCCTGCCTTCCTGATCGTCTGGGTTGTTACTTATATCCTGGTTAAGGGTATCAAAGAAGCTGCCAGCACGAATAACATCATCGTGGTGCTGAAGGTAGTTACGGTAATCTTTGTGATTGTCGTGGGTGCTTTCTACGTCGATACGACCAACTGGACGCCATTTATTCCAACCCAGGTAGTGGACGCCCAAGGTCAGCCGCACTTTGGCTTTAACGGTATCGTTACTGCTGCCAGTATTGTCTTCTTCGCCTACATCGGTTTTGACGCCGTGTCGACGCAGGCTGGTGAAGCCATCAATCCAACGAAAGACGTACCGTTCGCGATCATTGCTTCACTGATTATTTGTACGATACTGTACATCCTGGTTTCGCTGGTACTGACCGGTATGGTACGTTACGATAGTCTGGACCTGAAAGCGCCCGTTGCGCAGGCATTTGCTGATGTAGGCCTGACCTGGGCGGTATATCTGATCACGATTGCCGCCATTGCCGGTCTAACTTCAGTAATGCTGGTGATGATGCTGGGTCAGACCCGGATCTTCCTGGGTATGGCGAAAGACGGTCTGTTGCCAAAAGGACTTTTTGCCGCTATCCACCCTACGTTCAAGACTCCGTATAAGAGCACAATCCTCGTAGGAGCGATTATCTCGGTTGTGGCAGCCCTGACACCAATCGATAAAGTTTCGGAGCTGTGTAGCTCAGGAACGCTGCTGGCGTTCGCCATGATCTGTGCAGCTGTCTGGATGCTACGTGTTCGGGAGCCTAACCTGGAACGTCCGTACCGGACACCCGCGCTGCCAATCGTAGCCACGCTGGGTATCCTGGCTAACCTGTACCTGATGTGGAACCTGCGCGTTGATACCAAAATTGCGTTCCTGATCTGGGGTACGTTGGGAATTATCGTTTACTTCCTCTACAGTCGGAAACACAGTAACCTGAATAATCCAGAGCAATAGTTATAGTAGTTTCTATAAAGCAAAAGGCGCCCTGATTAGGGCGCCTTTTGCTTTATAGAAACTCAGAAAGCTGTAGTGATTTACTAGTTCACGGGATTCTCATCAATGCCCAGTCTGGGCAAAGCCGGATTCAATACCCTCGGCACTACTTTAACGCGAAAAACCCGGGCGTTTGCTACATCGAAATCACAATTATAGAACCCACGCTGTTTTACACCCCGGTACACGGCTGTGTAATTAACCTTGGGCGGCCAGTTGTTCATTGCTAGCTCCGCTGTGACAGAATCAACGGCTTTGCGCAGATTCGAAAAATAGATGATGCTAGGCTCTCGTTCCCGTATTGTATTCAGTGCGCCAACATACTGCAAGCTGACTTCGTATATAACTCGACCAGTTGGCCGGATCAGTAACTCTCTGCGCTGGGTTTCCGTGTAATTCTGCATACCTACAGATTATAGGAAAAACTGTGCCACTATTTTTCTTCTGCCAGCTGACAATGGGCTTTTGCCCGTTTAAAGAACATATGACAAAAAAAAACAGCCACTTAGTAAATAAGTGGCTGTTTTTTTTTCGGATCAACGAATTCGAAATCGGGCGTGCCAGAAATTCAGCAGTTTACGCTTTCCGAAAAACGTTTATTTCTTGTACATAACAGCCTCCACAGCCTGTAAAGTACGTTTAACGTTTGGCAGAATGGCTTCGATGAGCGTAGGAGCGTAAGGTAGTGGCAGATCCATGCTGTTTACCCGCACAACAGGCGCATCGAGGTAGTCAAAAGCATTCCGTTGGATGTTATAAGTCAGCTCCGACGAGATAGCTGCTAATGGCCACGCTTCTTCCACGATCACGCAACGGTTCGTTTTCTTCACCGAATTGATGATCGTTGGATAATCAATCGGACGAACCGAACGAAGGTCAATAACCTCTGCCGAAACGCCATTCTTGGCTAATTCTTCGGCGGCAGCCAAGGCCACTTTCATGATTTTACCGAAAGAAACGATTGTTACGTCGTTTCCTTCGCGTACCACGTTAGCCTGCCCAATCGGGATCAGGTATTCTTCTTCTGGAACCTGGCCTTTATCACCGTACATCAGCTCAGATTCCATGAAAATGACAGGGTCATTATCACGAATAGAAGACTTTAGGAGGCCTTTAGCGTCGTAGGGATTTGACGGGACAACTACTTTCAGGCCGGGCGTATTAGCAAACCAGTTCTCAAAGTTTTGCGAGTGTTGCGAAGACAACATCCCTGCATTTCCGGTTGGTCCCCGGAAAACAATGGGGCAGGAATATTGGCCACCCGACATTGACATGATCTTAGCGGCCGAATTAATGACCTGATCGATCGCTACGAGTGAGAAGTTAAAGGTCATAAACTCGATGATCGGACGCAGACCATTCATGGCTGACCCAACGCCGATACCCGCAAAGCCCAATTCGGCAATAGGCGTATCGATCACCCGCTCTGGACCAAATTCGTCCAGCATTCCCTGGCTAACCTTATACGCCCCGTTATATTCGGCTACTTCTTCGCCCATCAGATAAACCAGCGGGTCCCGGCGCATTTCTTCCGACATGGCCTCCCGCAGGGCTTCACGGAACTGTATTTCTCTCATGCTGAGTGCGTTGCTTGCGTGTTATGAATCAAATAAAAAGGGTTAAGGCAGTCGTTAAACTGGCTTAAAACTGGCCAAAATTAGGCAAAATGGGCTGATTCATCAAATGATGCTTAGTTGCCTTTTTGAATAAGAATTCGAGTGGTGAAATAAGAACCACTTACTAGTTATCAATTCGTTAATTAACGTTGTAATCAAAAGCCTGTTCAAGATAAAAAAAGGGAAAATAGAAGAAGGGAGCCCAGTTCGAACTAGACTCCCCTCTTCTAAGAATGTGAGCTAATAACTATTTTGTCATCTTCAATCGAAGGCTGCCATCCTTTAGTTCGATAGTGTCAGTCTTGAGTTGCTTTTTGTACCCATTACCTTCTGGATCAATAGCAGAGTCATAGCCAGTGGTTTTGGTAATTGCTTTGTCTTCTAGTTTACTCATCAATCGACCCACCCCGCCGAAGACAGTAGCGCTGGCTTTTTCTTTCCAATACGACCCCGCCAGTGATCCGCTGAAGGTTGCTTCAAGAGCACCATCAGCACCCTTTTTCACTGTAATCGTTTCGTCGTTGTTTTGCGATTTGCCAACATGATATTCCATACGTGGCTCTTTGATCTCCTTTACGTACTTGATCGCAGCTAGCCCTTTGTACTTAGCTGAATCCTGAACTTTCTGTCGGTTTGCCTTTATGTCGGGGTCATCGGCGTCAACTACCAGATAAGTGCCGGGCTCTATTCCTTCATCATTGTTGTAGCTACCAAGCCAGATACGTAACGATTGGTCCGGCTTTATTGAATTAGCGGTAATCCACCAGTAATTTCCGATGCGGATACGACGAGGAGAAGCTTGGTATTTTTCACCGTCAATAGTAACCGACAACGTATTGTCATTGGCAATCTGCCCTTTGCTTATGGAGTTAATTCCGAGTAACAATAGTATGAGAAGAAAGCGAAGCGTGTTCATATAAAATAGTGGCTAATAAGGAATTAAGCCCAAAGTATATAGTTGCCGCTGTCGCGTAGAAAACTTGTTAGTAAAAGGTAGAGAAACAATTTTTGGTAAGGACTTAGATTCGTTTCGTAGCCTCGTGGTAATGAATGACCCAAACTGATAAAACGTCTAAAAGCTGCATTAAACTGAAAATGAGTAGTACGTTGAAAATGAGTAGGTGAAAAATAAAACAGCCGGGTCTGCGTAGCAGCCCGGCCGTTTTAAGAAATTACGTTTAACTGACTTACAGCTTCGAGAAGTCGAACGTATCCAGAAACGCAGTTGTGAATTGCCCCGACTTAAACTTCGGATCATCCATCAATTTGATATGAAATGGAATAGTCGTCTTAATTCCTTCGATAACGAACTCCTGAAGCGCACGCTTCATCCGGGTGATTACCTCCTCCCGTGACTGACCCGAAACGATCAGTTTAGCAATCATAGAATCATAGTTCGGTGGAATGGTATAGCCCGTGTAGACGTGGCTATCAACCCGAACACCATGCCCACCTGGAATGTGTAAGACCGTAATTTTCCCCGGCGACGGCCGGAAACCATTCACCGGATCTTCGGCATTGATCCGGCATTCCATCGAGTAAAGTTTAGGCGTGTAATTCCGTCCTGAAATCTCACCACCGGCTGCTACCTTAATTTGCTCTTTGATCAGGTCAAAATCAGTTACTTCCTCCGTAATCGGGTGCTCTACCTGAATCCGGGTGTTCATTTCCATGAAATAGAACTTCCCGTGTTTATCAACTAAAAACTCAACCGTACCAGCGCCTTCATAGCCGATGGCTTTAGCACCTTTGATGGCCGCTTCACCCATTTGCTCCCGAATTTCAGGCGTAATAATGGGCGACGGTGTCTCTTCGACGAGCTTCTGGTGACGACGCTGAATGGAGCAATCGCGTTCAGACAGGTGACAGACGGTACCATACTGATCACCAACGATCTGAATTTCGATATGCCGGGGCTCCTCAACAAACTTTTCGAGGTATAGACCATCATTGCCAAAAGCTGCGCCAGCTTCAGTACGAGCGTCATTCCAGGCCTTATCGAAATCTTCTTCCGACCGAATAATTCGCATGCCTCGTCCGCCACCACCAGCCGTTGCCTTTACAATGACTGGATAACCCATTTCGGCAGAAAGCTGCTTACCTTGCTCAATCGATTCTAGTAGACCTTCTGAACCAGGAATAACCGGAACGCCGGCTGCTTTCATGGTTGCTTTAGCCGTAGCCTTGTCGCCCATGCTGTTGATTTGATCAGCCGTTGCCCCAATAAACTTGATACCGTAATCGCTGCAAATCTGCGAGAACTCAGCATTTTCGGATAAGAAGCCGTAACCTGGGTGAATGGCATCGGCTCCCGTAACCTCGGCGGCCGAAATAATGCTGGGAATGCTCAGATAAGACAGTTTGCTGACAGGCGGACCAATACAAACAGCTTCGTCAGCGAAACGAACGTGCAGACTGTCACGGTCGGCAGTCGAATAGACGGCTACCGTCCGGATACCCATTTCGCGACAGGTCCGAATAATCCGCAGCGCAATCTCTCCCCGGTTGGCGATAAGAATTTTCTTGAACATAGTATGAATGAGTGAATGAGCGAATGAGTGAATGAGTGAATATTTTGCTGACGTAGCTGACTATTCACTCATTCACTCATTCGCTCATTCACTAATTAATTTATATTGGCTCGACTAAAAACAACGGCTGGTCATACTCGACAGGTGTGGCGTTCTCTACCAGCACTTTTACGATCCGACCGGATACTTCTGATTCGATTTCATTGAACAGCTTCATTGCTTCAATGATACAAACAACTTTACCTTCGGAGATAGTATCACCAACTTCAGCGAACGAAGGCGTTTCCGGATTCGACGATCGGTAGAATGTACCAATCATCGGCGATTTTATGGTGATGTAATTAGACGAATCGGCTTTAGGGGCTTCGGCAGTAACCGGAGCCGAAGCGGCAGGAGCACTAGCCTGAGGCTGTGCAACGGGCGCGGGCATAGCAGCAACGGGTGCCGGTGCCGAAGCAACCAGAGCAGGCGCTGGCGTTGCAGAACCGTACCGCTTAACATTAATTTTCAGATCGGTAGTTTCGATGTTTACCTCATCCAGACCCGACTGTGAAATAAAATCAATAAGTTGCTGTATGTCTTGGGTGGTCATAATACTATTTCGTGATTAGAAAAAACGGAAGCTCGTTAAAATACCCTCGTTACTAAAGATTACTTTACGCGTTCAACGTAATCGCGGGTACGGGTATCAACCCGAATCCGTTCGCCTTGTTCAATGAAAAGCGGAACCATCACTTTTGCTCCTGATTCCAGTTCAACCCGTTTCTTAGGGCTATTGGCGGTATCACCTTTGATACCCGGTTCTGCGTAAGTCACCTCTAGTTCAACGAACGGAGGAAGTTCGCAGGAAAGAGGTACTTCATTCTCGGCGTTGATAAGAATTTCAACTTCCTGACCTTCTTTCATCAGATCAGCACTGTCCACCAGTTTCTCGTCCAGATTGATCTGATCGAAGCTCTCCTGATCCATGAAGTTGAAGCCTGCTTCGTCCTTGTATAGAAACTGGAACTTCCGACGCTCTACCCGAACTGGATAAATCGTTACGCCCGAGTTGAATGTGTTGTCCAGCACTCGTCCTGATGTCAGGCTTTTCATTTTCGTCCGAACGAAAGCTGCCCCCTTTCCAGGTTTAACGTGTTGGAATTCAGTGATTTGAAAAAGGTCGTTGTTGAAGTTAATGACCAGTCCGTTCCGGATGTCTGCGGTCGTTGCCATGTCTAAATTTGGAAATGAAAATGTTTACTAGATGTGATAGGTCATCTACCCGATCACGATCAATCAACAGTTATTAATCAATTAGTAAGCCCACTTTACGTAAGCTGCACCCCAGGTAAATCCGCCCCCAAAAGCAGCTAGGACTAAATTATCTCCTTTTTTCAGCTGTGATTCGTAATCAAACAGACAGAGCGGAATGGTGGCGGCTGTTGTATTCCCGTACCGATGAATATTCATCATCACCTTGTCTGGCTCGATGCCCATCCGGTTTGCCGTTGCATCAATGATACGTTTGTTCGCCTGATGCGGGACCAGCCAGGCGACATCGCTACCAAGAAGCTGATTACGTTCCATAATCTCAGCTGATACGTCGGCCATGTTCTTAACGGCAAACTTGAAGACCGACGGGCCATCCTGATAAACGAAATGCCACCGTTTTTCTACTGTTTCGTGGGTGGGTGGGTAACGGCTTCCGCCCGCCTTCTGAAATAGGTGGTTCTGACCGCTTCCGTCCGACTTGATGATTGAGTCTAGCACACCAAATCCCTGATTGTTCGGTTCCAGCATGACTGCGCCGGCACCGTCGCCAAACAAGACGCAGGTTGTACGATCGGTGTAATCAACAATGGCCGACATTTTGTCGGCCCCTACGACAATTACTTTTTTGTACTTACCTGTTTCAATAAACTGAGATCCGGTGGTCAGCGCGTAAAGAAAGCCTGAACAAGCGGCCTGTATATCGAAGCTCCCTACATTCCGGATACCCACCATATCACAGATGAGGTTAGCCGTGCAGGGAAAAAGGTAATCGGGCGTCGTCGTTGCGCAGATCAGCAGGTCAACCTCTTCGGGGCGCGTGCCGGTTTTTTCCAGCAAACCCAATACAGCCTTGGCGCCCATATGTGATGAGCCCATGCCTTCGCCCTTCAGAAGGTGCCTTTCCTTGATGCCGGTACGCGTGGTAATCCACTCATCGTTCGTATCCACCATACGCTCTAACTCGGCATTAGTCAGCACGTAGTCGGGAACGTAGCCGTGGACTCCTGTTATGGCAGCTTTACTCATTGGTGGTGGTGTACGAGCTTAGTGAACACAGTCAATTGGCTTAAGCCAGCGCCTGTGCAATTTTTGTGTAGGCATTTGATTCGACTTGTTTAATGGCTAGTCCAATCATGTTTTTAATAGCAAGGGGCGATGAAATGCCATGAGCAATGATCACGTTCCCGTTTACGCCTATAATGGGGCTTCCGCCTACCGATTCGTAATTTGTTTTGTTCAGGAATTCGTCGTCGATACCGCGGAGTTTAGCCATGGCGTAGAAAGACTCACCCAACTTGAACATAGTATTACCGGTGAAGCCATCCGTCACAATGACGTCTGCTTTACCGGCGAAGAAGTCCCCCCCTTCAATGTTTCCTACGAAGTTGATTCGGCGATTATCTTTTAGTTGCTGATGAGCTGCCTGCGCCACGAGTGATCCTTTCTGATCTTCAGAACCGATGTTCATCAGCGCTACGCGAGGTCGATCAATACCGAAGGTGTACTGAGCGTAGATGGAACCAACCTCACCGAACTGAGCCAGCATCTCAGGCTTGCAGTCGGCGTTGGCACCGATATCGAGCATAACGGCCTGTCCACCCGTCACCTGCGGAACGAACCCGGCAATACAGGGGCGAATAATGCCTTCGATAGCGCGAATACTGAACAAGGCACCCACGTGCATAGCACCCGTATTGCCTGCGCTGCAGAACGCATCGACTTGCCTATCCTTCATAAGTTTAAACCCAACTCCAATGCTGGAATTGGGTTTAAGGGAGAGAGCCTTAGTTGGATGCTCACTCATTTCAATAACATCGTCAGCATGAACGAGCTCAATACGTTGCTGTGCTTCCGTGTCGTATTTATTTAGTAGTTCCCGAACGATCTGTTCCTTGCCAATAAGGACAATGGTTACGTCATTTGGCAACTCGGCAGCGGCCATTACTACTCCTTCCACTATCGCTTCGGGAGCAAAATCACCACCCATAGCGTCCACTGCAATTTTCATTGACTCCGTTTGTTCAATACCAACCCGATTACGCCGGATTGTAGAAAAATACGCGTAAAAATAGATAGGTAACGGGCAATAAAAAAGTATTTCACGTTCATCTTCAAGAAGACGTCAGTGAAATACTTTACATAATGCGTTGAAAATTAAGCAGTTTTAGCGTAATTCTCGATGATCATTTGACCTTTGTAAAACAGGTTACCTTCGAAAACGTGAGCGTGGTGACGCTCGTGTACTTCGCCAGTTTGTGCGTCGGTCGACAGCGTTACGGCCGTAGCCTTGTAGTGCGTTCTGCGCTTGTCGCGTCGGGTGCTGGAGTGGCGTCGTTTGGGGTGTGCCATAGCAGTTTATAATTGTCTGTTGTCTGTCTACTTTATTAAGTCCAGCCTGTTCAGGCCTTGTTGTATTAATTATCACTCAGCTTGCGTAAAGCATCCCAGCGAGGGTCTACTTTGTCGGGCTTGCTCTCTTCTTCGTCCTCGGTTGGCGCGTCTGATCGGTAAATTACCCGTCCGTTCAGCTCATCATCATCTTGGTCTTCTTCGTCCCGGAAACGAGGGTGAAGTCGTTTCATGGGTAATGCCAGGCTGATGAACTCAAAAATATACCGGGCAACGTTGATGGTGGCAGTACTACGCTCGATCAGTTCAATTTCGTCGCTCAACTCTTCGTTGTGATCGCCGAATTTCAAAATCATCGTTTGTTCGGTATCTACCGGCTCATCGTATTCGTCCAGACTCCGGTCGCAGGTCTGTTCGACAGTACCATTGATCTGAAATATTAGCCGAATCATCGTCTCGGATTTTTCCAGAGTCAAGTGGGTATGTACGTGCCCTTTTCCAATCAGATCTTGATCTAACGCAGCAAAAAAGGTATCGCCCGAGGTGAAGTCGTACTCATACCGTTTGTTGTCCAGACCAACGATGTTAATATCATAGGGTCGTAATGCGTTCACGTCTATCTCCTCTCCAAAATAAGACCGCAAAGGTACGAAACGTTTGTGAATCAGTAAAGTGCTGTTTAGAAATTAATTGTTGACCAGATTGATGATTGCATTCTCGCAGTCGTAGAACAAACATCTGCTTAGTAGCAGGCGTTATCAATACCAAACCTTTTTGAGTCATGGCAACCTATCAACTCGTCGAAAAACACGCTATTGAGCACCACAATGAGTATTACGAAGTTCGTATTACCGACGAAGGCAAAGAACCCCGCAGCCTCTTTTTCTCAACAAACGAGGAGAACCTAGAGGACGTTGCGGCCGATGTTGTTACCGATCACATGCCCGGCGTGAAAAAATGGACGGTAATTCCCCATCGTAAAGACAGTTAATTTTCACGAATTCCAGAGACTAGTGACGAACGCTTTTCTGATCATTGATACTCAGGTTGATTTTTGTCATCCAGAGGGAGCGCTGTTTGTGCCCGGCGCAGATGCTGACGTTGAACGAATTGCCCGTCTCATTCACAAGCACGCGCACCAGATTGATCATATTGTCGTAACGCTGGATACGCACCAACTGCTGGATATTGCGCACCCGCAGTTCTGGAAGAATGCAGAAGGGAAACATCCCGATCCATTTACGGTAATCACTTCTGACGACGTAATAACCGGTCAATGGATACCGCGCTTCAGTCCTGAGAAAGCTCACCAATACATTCAGGCGCTGGAAGCCGACGGGCAGTTTCAGCACGTAATCTGGCCTGAACACTGCCTGATTGGATCTTCTGGAGCAGCCCTACACGATACGTTGCTGGCCGCCTTAAAAAACTGGGCACACCAGCGGGACCGGGACTATATGGCCGTTCAGAAAGGGTTATACCCCCTCACTGAACACTTTGGCGTTTTTCAGGCGCAGGTACCTGACCCAGCTGTGCCTGAGACCCAGTTTAACGCGGCTCTTGTTGCTGATATAGATCGGTTTGACACGATCTATATCATGGGTGAAGCGAAGTCGCACTGTGTCGCTACTAGCCTGAAACAGTTACTAGATTTTGCGCCGTCTATAACAGAAAAACTGGTACTTGTCACGGATTGTATGTCGGACGTAACGGGGATGGGACACCTGGCGGACCCAATTTATGCCGAAGCCTGGACCAAAAATGTCCGGTTTGCAGAGTCTATCAACATTTTCAACTGAAATCGCCTAACTTTCGTGGCCATGGACAATGCCATACCTCTATTTCCGCTTAACCTGGTTGTGTATCCAGGAGAAGACCTCAACCTCCACATTTTTGAGCCGCGCTACCGGCAACTGATCAACGAATGTATTGACGAGGAAAAGACGTTTGGGATTCCCGTATTTATCGACAACAAACTGCCGGGCTATGGTACCATTATGCACGTAACAACGCTACACAAGCGATACCCTGATGGTCGGATGGACATCAAATCCAAAGGCATTTCGGTTTTCAAGCTCGTGAATTTTGAAAACCCATTGCAGGATAAGTTGTATGCCGGGGGAGAGGTGGAGCTTGTCGAGCAGGGTGACTCATTCAGTGCCCACAACTCAGCGCTAATCGAACGATTGGAGCGATTGTATAAACTGCTGGAGATCGAAACAGACTATAACCCAGAGGTCAAAAACTTCTCGTACCGCGTAGCACACAAGGTAGGTCTATCCATCGAACAGGAATACGAGTTGCTTACGATTGATTCAGAAGCCGAGCGGCAGCTCTTCCTAATTCAACACCTCAACAATGTACTGCCAGTCGTTTCCGACATGGAGCGGACCAAACAGCGAATTCGAATGAATGGACACTTCAAAAACCTGGATCCGCTCAATTTTTAGCCCTTCTCGTTGACCTGCCCAATCTTCTTGGCGCGTTTTGGCAATTGATCGGCCAGCTGTTGCAGGTTTTTAATGGGTGGTCGAGGTTTCTCCGCTTCCCCGATGAGGAATCCGTAAGGCTTAAGGGCGTCAACCGAATCGAAGATGACTTTGATAATGGCAGTCATTGGCAAGGCCAGCACCAGACCCGGTAACCCCCAGACGTTCTCCCAAAGAATCAGAACGATAATAGCCGCTAGCGGATTGATACTCACTTTCGAGCCGACGATGTAGGGCGTAATAAAATTGCCCTCGATTGTCTGCACGAAGAGAAATACGCCAATAACGCCCAGTGCTTTGAGTGGATTATCGTCGGTGACCAGTGCGTAAGCAGCGGGTAGGAGCGAGCCAATCGAGATGCCGAAATAAGGAATTAATACCAGGCAGGCACCAAAGAAGCCGAAGAAGATAGCGTAATCAATTCCCAGAATCAGAAGACCGACGGTCATTAACGTACCGATGATTAGAATAACCAGTACCAGTCCGGCCAAATAATCCTTGACCACGGTATAGATGCCCCCCATGACGGCGTCGATTTTTGACCGGCGCGTATCTTCGAATGCTTTGTAGAAAAACGACCGGAAAAAGTCGCGGTAGAGTAGGAAGAAAAAAATAAAAATCAGAATCAGGAAAACATCGGTTAGCGCGCTGGTAGTGGCCAACAGCGTAGAGGTCAGAATGGCTCCTCCCTCGGCAATCGACTCGTTCAGGTATTTACGAACCTCCGTGATTTGCCGCTGCCGGTTAATGTTAAAACGTTCATCGGCAAATGTCTGCACCTGATCCAGGAACTTGTTTCCCCGCTCCATCAGTTGCGGGACGACTTCCGTAAAATTGCTGATCTGCATGGAGACAGCGTACAGAATACCGGCAATAGCTGCTAGTGTAAGAAGCAAGCATACAAGGATGGCCAATACGCGGGGAACTTTCCAACCTTCAAGCCGATTGGCCAGTGGAAATAGCAAGACCGAAAACAGAATGCCAAATACGAGCGGAATCAACACCCCTTTCAGGATGTGTAGTCCATACACGACGATAACCAGCGATATAAGTACAAAACAGAATCTAGCGTAGTAGGGAAGGATTATTTCCCGTGGGCGAATGTTCATAAGTCCTGGTTAACTTCGTTGACTAGTGAAAGGTTTACTGATACAGTCCGTTCCGAAAGAAACGTAGACCGGATGCCAACCTACCCGATAACCGTTTTCCGGAACGTCTGTTTGGCTTTTGTAAAATTCTGTTTGTAAGCGCTAAACCAAACCGTATAAATTATGCAATTAGCTGAAATTGACTTGTTTGGGTGTTAAGTTTTTGTTAAGTATGTGTTGCTGGTTCATTACGTTATCATTAAGGCACGTAACTTCGGGCAACCTATCATCTGGGATAGGACAGGTTTTTACCAACTTCACTACGTATGAGTGCTGCTAAAGCTGCTCAACCATTACACCGAATTTTAGTCGTCGATGACGACGTCGACATCGTTGAGATGCTCGAATACAATCTCAGCAAAGAAGGATATGATGTTCGAACGGCGTCGGATGGGCGCAAAGCCGTTGAAATCGCCCGGACGTACCTGCCAGAACTAGTTGTACTCGATATTATGATGCCCCAACTGGATGGTATCGAAGCGGGTCGGCAACTGCGCGAAATACCCGAATTGCGGCAGACGTATATTCTGTATTTAACGGCTCGTTCGGAAGAGTACTCAGAAGTAGCTGCGTTCGATGTAGGTGCCGATGATTACATCACAAAACCAATCAAACCCCGGGCGCTGATGAGCCGTATCAACGCTCTGTTCCGGCGCGAAGCACAGAAAGCCGATCCAGGTGAGCAGGTTTCTATCGCAGACTTGATTATCAACCGTAAAAATTACTCGGTCAGTCAGGGAGAGAAATCAGTCATCTTGCCAAAGAAGGAGTTTGAACTGCTGTTTTTTCTAGCTCAGCACCCGAATAAAGTTTTCAGTCGTGAGGAACTGCTCCAGCGCATCTGGGGCGCTGATATCTACGTACTCGAACGTACCGTTGACGTTCATATCCGAAAACTTCGCGAAAAAATCGGTGATACGCACATTCGTACCCTGAAAGGTGTTGGGTACATGTTTACCGATCAACCAGAATAATGGTGAATGAGTGAATGAGTGAATGAGCGAATAAAAAGCATGCGCTAGCTATTCGCTCATTCACTCATTCACTCATTCACTCATTTGTAAAATGTCTCTTAGTCCCCGCATAATCGCCTTTTTACTGGCTTGCCTGATTTCGTTTTTAACGGTATCCTTTCTGGCTTTTATCGATGGTGTTACAGAAACGATGCTGTTCGTAACGGGGCTTTCTTCCTTCGTTGTTTCCTTGTTTCTGGTGATGTACACAATCGAGGTACTGGTGTACCGCGAAGTCGATAAAATGTACAAGACCATTAATAAGCTGAAAATGAAGGATTTTACAATCTCCCGAAAATCGCTGGTCAAGAATAATAATCCCTTCAAAAAGCTGAACGACGAGATCTTCGTCTACGTCGCCAAAAAGCAGAAAGAAATTGACGAGCTCAAGCGGCTGGAACAATTCCGTCGGGAATTTCTGGCCGACGTATCACACGAGTTAAAGACACCCATTTTCGCGGCTCAGGGATTCATTCACACGTTGATCGATGGTGCGATGGACGATGAGCGGGTACGGGATAAATTCCTGTCGAAGGCCGCCAAAAGTCTGGATGGGCTCGATGCGTTGGTAAAGGACCTGCTGGTGCTTTCGCAACTTGAAACGGGTGAAGTAAAAATGAATTTTGAGAAGGTCGACATGACGGAAGTCATAGAAGAGATCTTCGACCAGCTCGAAAAGATTGCTCAGGGGCGCGGAACTACGCTCAAAATGCGCGTTAGCCGACCAGGGCCCATCCGGGTTAAAGCTGATAGCTCGCGCATTACGCAGGTAATGACTAACCTGATCGAGAATGCTATCAAATACGGCACCGACAACGGGAAAGTAGTTGTCAGTTTGGAAGAGGAGAAAAAATACGTTGCCATCTCCGTGCGTGACGATGGTCCCGGTATTCCGCCAGAGCACCTGAGCCGGATTTTCGAGCGTTTCTACCGGGTAGAGAAAAGCCGCTCAAAAGATCGGGGCGGTACGGGCTTAGGACTGGCTATTGTCAAGCATATTCTCGGCGCCCATAAGTCGAAGGTAACCGTAATGAGTAAGATCGACAAGGGAACGACATTCCAGTTCAAACTTGACCGGGTGGATTAAATAACGCGTTTGAGTGCGAACTGGGCCATTACGAGCTGACCGCTTCGGCGCACCAGTAACGTAATCTCTTTACCCTCTCCCTTCTGCAGGATCTTGTAAATATCACTCACACTTAGTCCCTGGGCGGAATAGCTGTCCACAAACAGAATTTCGTCGCCTTCGCGTAATCCAGCTAAGGCCGCAGGTGACCCTGGGATTAGTTTTTCGACGTAATAATTCCGCAACTGATCGCCTTTTGCCCGGAGCTCGACACCACTCATGTCGTGCTCAAACTGTTCCCGCATCATCCGTTTTACCGGTTTCAGGACCAAGTACTGACCTGGGTAATTGAACGTAACGTTAAATCGGCGCAGTAGCTCGCAGCCAACGTTACCCTGCCGACCGGGCATATTAACGAGTTTCATACCGAAGGCAACACTGTCAGGAAACGACGCCAGTACGTTGTTTACTTCATAGCGGCCAAAGCGGATCTTTTGAATACGGCCCAGATTGCCGTTGATAACTCCGTTCAGGCCACGGCCCAATTGCGCCCGGATAACCTTGGCCGGAAGAGGCATGTCGGTTGAGTTACGTGAACGATCCAGGAGTAACGCGTGGCCAGCGCCGGTGTCCAATACCACCCGCAGCGGGGTTACTTTATTGTCTTCGAATACCGCCATTACGTCGGTATAAGCCTTTGTATCCTGAATAGTCAATTGGTATTGATCGCCTTTACGTTTGTTGTAGCGGTAATTTTTTGGATTCATAACCAGCAGTTCCCGGCGCTGGAAATCAATATTGACCACAAAGTTGGCAAACAACTCATAGCCAAAAATTCCATCAATGGGAGTTCCTACGTACTCAGAGAGTTTCAGAATGTCTTCGTCCAGTACCAGCAAGCTGTGGTGAGCGGTTTGCATGTCACCCAGCTTCATCCGGTTGTTAATCGCTACGGACGCCGTTATATGCCCGCCTTCACCCGCGCCCGTTATGTTTACTTTCCGGGCTAGAGTTGGCAAACGGTGCTTAAAAGCGTTCGGATTTGTAATGATGGTGTTACTCACGCCTGTATCCAGAATGAACCGTAATGTGTCTGATTCATTGACTTGGACAGACACGATGATCAGGTTTGAATGAAGTTCAAATGGAATACGAGTCCACTTTCGGTTCTGAGTGATATGAAAACCAAAACGGTCTTTATCGGGTAGTTTTTTTGTGTCATCGGCCAGAGCCGATAGGCACACGTGCAGCACGCTGATAATCAGGAAGAGCTTTTTCATAACTGTCTCGATATTGATATAAAGTTATTATTTTTTATCAAAATATTGCAATAAAAAATTATCGAAACCTGTCATAAGTGATTTAAGAGAACAGGTTGCTAAAGGGTAAATGAAAATTAGCTTTTCCTAAAGAGGCCCGTTCGCTGGAAAAGCCCTAATTTCGCCGGGAAATAGCGTTTAAAGGAGCTATCGTAACGCTGGATAAATTGATTCTGAACACCTTATTGATGTTGTATGCGCAAGAAGATTGTTGCCGGTAACTGGAAGATGAACAAAACGGCCGATGAAGCAACAGCGTTGCTGTCGGAAGTGGTTAATATGATTAAGGATGAGGTGACGAGTGATGTGCAGGTGGTGCTTTGCCCACCGGCTATCTATTTGACCTCGTTCCGGCAATACGTTCCTGCTGGCGGTAAAATCGCGCTGGGCGCGCAGAACTGCCACGAGAAAGCGTCAGGCGCTTACACCGGCGAAATTTCGGCTCCTATGCTGCAATCGATCGGTGTAGAGTACGTCATTCTGGGACACAGTGAGCGTCGCCAGTATTTTGGCGAAACCAATGCGCAATTGGCTGACAAAGTAAATATCACCTTAGAAAACGGTCTGAAGCCGATCTTCTGCTGCGGTGAATCACGCGATCTGCGTGAAAATGGTGATTACGTTGGCTTTGTGAAAGATCAGATCACGGAGAGTCTGTTCCATTTGTCAGCAGAGCAGTTTGCGAACGTTGTGATTGCCTACGAACCCATCTGGGCCATCGGAACTGGCCTGACCGCGTCGTCGGCGCAGGCGCAGGATATGCACTTCGAGCTACGTCAGCACATTGCTGGTCAGTATGGCGATGAGGTGGCTCAAGACACGTCAATCCTGTACGGTGGTAGCGCTAATGAGAAAAATGCACAGGAGCTTTTTTCGCAACCTGACGTTGATGGTGGTCTGATCGGCGGTGCCTCCCTCAAATCCCGTGAGTTTACAACGGTAGTAAAAGCAGCTTAATACAAAGAGCGGAAGTGCGAATGAGTGAAAATAGCTGACGCAAAAATCGCTCTTTCACTCATTCGCATTTTCGCTCTTTAAACCTTATGACTTCTCAATTTTACGTCGATTCCCTTTCCATGCAGCCGCATCCGGAAGGGGGCTACTTTGCGGAAACGTATCGGTCGGGTGAAACCATCGCATCGTCGGCATTACCGAACCGGTTTATGGGCGACCGAGTTTTCAGCACGGCGATCTACTTTCTGCTAGAGAGTCATCACGTATCAGCCTTGCACCGAATTCAAGCCGATGAGGTCTGGCACTTTTACGCCGGCGGACCACTGGACGTATTTGTCATCAACCCGGTTGGAAAGCTGTCCGTTATTCACCTCGGACCAGATTTGGCGAATGGCCAAGTCTTTCAGGCGGTTGTGCCAGCGGGTTGTTGGTTTGGCTCGAAACCAGCGCCAGGTATTTCATTCTCATTGGTGGGATGTACCGTCGCTCCGGGTTTTGATTTTGCTGATTTTGAACTGGCTGACCGCGCTACGTTACTAGCCCAATTCCCTCAACACCGGGCTGTGATCGAGCAGCTTACTTGAAGCTTACGTTACCGAATTTCGACACCACTCGTACTTTCGTACCCGTGCCTTTTCCTACTTTACCGACGTATTGTTTCGTCAGCCTTGGGCCCCGGTTACTACTGCCGTCATTTGGCTGAGACGTAAAATGGAATGTGGGCGAGGATGAGTGGTTGAAATTACCGTAACTAACTGTTACGTCGAAGTCAACATCATTACCACTGGCAACGGGTAGGGCTACGGATGAATACGATGACCGAATATCCAGATTGTTAACGGTAGCCGGGAGTTGTTCAATGCGGAACCCGCCCGAAAAGCTGACGTCGATCTTACCCGATTCGCGTAACGTACCGATCTCAGCGTCGGCATAATCGATGTTGGCATTCAACTTACCAATGTCGCCAATCCGCATCTTCCCAAATTTGTTAATCAGCGTTAGCGTGTTGGCCCGGTTCAGGTCTAATTTCCCGTACGCCATCTCCAGCTTAGCTTGATCGACGGAGTTGATATTGGCGTTCCCGTACGCTACATCAATATCGGTTAACCGGCTGGTTAACTCATTCGCCTGTACGTTGCCGTAACGGCTGTAAACGGTTAGGGGCGCGTGAAAGTCTGAAACCAGCGTATTACCAAATTTATTCCGGATGGTCAGCGCGTTGGTGCGGGGCATAGTTACCGTATAATCGATCTTGACGTAGTTGCGATCACCGCCGTTTTTCCAGCGGTTGAAACTCCAGTTCGACGCTATGTTTTGATTAAAGTTCGTACGAACAAGAATCTGATTCCCTGATCGTTTTTCTTCGATCGTGATGGCGTCGATGAATTGCTGAGTCCGCTCGTCAGAGCTGGCACTGGCCGAAATGGTGATCTGAACCCGGATTTCGTTTTTATCCCACAGCCCGACAGAAACCTGACCAAACTGATTGTCGATGCTTAGGGCGTCGTTGGCAGTGACGTCATACAGTTTAATAATTGTCTTTTTACGTTCACTAACTCCCGCCACCGGGTCTTCTGCCAATACCAGCAGCGGGGCTAAATAAAACAGGCAGCTAAACAGGAGTCGCATGGGCAGTTTGTTGTTTAATGCACTGAATGACGCGTAGTTGCTCATTCAACAGGTTAATCTGAAGCTGTAAGTTCTGAATCATGGCCTGAATCAGCGTCTCCTGGTTTGGATTCTGCGGTAGTTCGGCCTTCAGCGTCTGATAATTGCGTTCCAGTCGGGTTAAGTCCGTCGAAAACTCCTCGTATAAGGCCGGATTCGTTTCCGACAGTTGTTTGATCTCGGTCCGCTTTTCCTCAATGAGCTGCGTATAATAGACCACCTCTTTCGCGTAAGCTGGACTGCTGACAGCTAATTCTGGCTGCTGCGACACGCCATATCGCTGGTTGACGTAGAAGAAAGTGCCAGCCAACAGTAAGACGGCAATCGACGCGGCTATCTGCCAGTTTGCTCGGAACCAGTTTTTAGGCGTAGTTGACTGCTCAGCTACGGTAGCCTGACGGTGAATCTCCCGAAAGGGTGACTCTGGACTGGCGGGTGCCGGACCTAATTTCTCTTCCAGGCGCGCCCAGAGAGCATCGGGTGGCTCATGTGCGTCGAAGGCTTCGCGGTTGTCGCGCACGAAACGTTCAAGATTGTCCTTCTTCATGGTTTGTTGTTTACTTTAATAATTCGAGTAGACGTTTTTTTCCACGTAAATACTGGGTTCTTGAGGTTGTTTCACTAATGTTCAATACGTTACCAATTTCTTCGTGATCGTACCCTTCAAATAAATAAAGGGATAGAACTACACGGTAGCCTTCAGGAAGTTGATGCATCGCCCGGCGCACCCGATCAACTTCCAGTTGTACGCCGACCTCGTCGTACGGTTCCTCGTCGGCCAGGTCCGGCCCGTCATCGTCGCCATAGTGCTGCCCCTCCAGGTCCGTCAATACCAGCCGCCGGCCCCGCAGATGATTGATGGCCCGATTCACGACAATTTGTTTCAGCCAGGCCCCGAACGTACTCTGTCCCCGAAACGTAGTGATGTGGCTAAACGCATCCAGAAACGCTTCCTGTAATACGTCCTCTGCTTCGGCCTCATGATTCAGAATCCGTAGGCAGACGTTGTACATCGCCTTTACGTACTGTTGGTAAAGTTCATACTGCGCCCGTCGCTCGCCCGCCTGGCAGCGTTTGACCAGATCGGCGTGCCGGTCGGGGTAAGGGGTTGGTTCCAACAGTGTCAAGGCCTGGATGGTTGGGAAATTATCAATCAAAAGACGTGGCTACGACAGAAACGTTGCACCGGTGCGCAAAGATTTTTCTAAATTGAGGAAAAGCCGTGTCGACTGCTGCTTCAACGAGAAGATTTTTGCAATCGGTTCCTTTCAGACTAATGATCAAAACTATAAGTGTTGCTGACTTCTGGGCGCTGAAACAGCAGATTGTGCTGGCAGATGTTCGCACGCCAGCCGAATTTGAGCATGGCCACGTACCAGGAGCGGTCAACCTGCCGCTGTTCAGTAATGAGGAGCGCGTTCAGGTTGGTACTACCTACAAGCAGGTCGGACGCGAACAGGCTATTCTGCTGGGATTCGATCTGACCGGTGCCAAATGGTCGGGTTTCATCAAACAGGCACTGGAGTGGGCACCTGACAAACGAATTGCTCTGCATTGCTGGCGGGGTGGTATGCGAAGTGGCGCTATGGCCTGGGCGCTCAATCTGTATGGGTTTGAGGTATACCTGATCGAAGGGGGTTACAAGGCCTACCGAGGCTGGGTACGAATCTGGTTTGAGAAGAAATACCCGCTCTGGGTGATCGGCGGAATGACCGGCTCGGGCAAAACGAAACTCCTGTATCAACTCACTATTCTTCGGGAGCAGGTGATCGATCTGGAAGAGCTGGCGCAGCATCAGGGATCAGCCTATGGCAGCATGGGCAAGCTGGTTCAACCAAGCCAGGAGCAGTTCGAAAATAACCTGGCCGAGCAACTCAGCGGCCTGGATCAGGAGCAGACTGTCTGGGTTGAGGATGAGAGCCTGATGATTGGTAAGCTGTTCGTGCCTAAACCGTTCTGGCAACAGATGCAGCAGGCACCGATGGCCGACATACGCGTTGATTTGGAACAGCGGGTTGGTTATCTGGCCGAAGAATACGGACGTCTGGACAAAGAATTCCTGATTGCAAGCACGCAACGAATACAGAAACGACTCGGTCCTCTGCAAACAAAACAGACAATTGAGGCTATTCTTGACGATCGAATGGCTGATTTTGTCCGACTGGTGTTGGTTTACTACGACAAAACGTACCGAACGGCGCTGAACCATCGGTCAAGTGATACCGTATTCCCACTAGAAATTGGTGGTGAGGATCGGGCGGCTGATGCCCATAAATTGATTGAATTAAGTAAAACAAGCTCGAGGCCTGTCGCCGAGTCTATTTCTCAACCTGATGGAAACAATCCCTATTAAGCTTACCCAATATTCGCACGGCGCGGGCTGTGGCTGTAAAATTAGCCCAGCCATTCTGGATAAAATTCTACACAGCCCCATTACGTATCAGCCCGATGCGCGGTTACTGGTCGGTAACGATAAGCGAGACGACGCGGCTGTGCTGGACTTGGGTAACGGTACAGCCCTGATCTCGACTACCGACTTTTTTATGCCGATTGTGGACGATGCCTATGATTTTGGCCGTATCGCGTCAGCTAATGCCATTAGCGATGTGTACGCAATGGGAGGGAAGCCAGTGTTGGCTATTGCCATTCTGGGTTGGCCCATTGATAAACTGCCGCCCGACGTAGCGCAACGCGTATTGGAAGGTGCCCGGTCGATCTGCGCGGAAGCGGGTATTACGTTGGCTGGCGGGCACAGCATCGACTGCCCGGAGCCCGTATTCGGCTTAGCGGTCAACGGAATGGTTAGCATTGATCAGCTTAAGCAGAACTCGACGGCTACACCCGGCTGTCAGTTGTATCTAACCAAAGCCCTGGGCGTTGGCGTATTGTCAACGGCGCAGAAACGCGGTCTCCTGCGCGAAAAAGACGCCGAAATTGCTTTGCAGAGCATGACCCGACTGAACAAATTCGGCGAGTCGTTTGGCCAGATGGAAGGGGTAAAAGCCATGACTGACGTTACGGGATTTGGCCTGCTGGGGCATCTGAGCGAAATGTGCGAAGGAAGCGGCTTATCGGCGGTGATTGAATTTAACAACGTACCGGTTATTGAAAGTGTACCCTATTACCTGGATCAGAATTGTATCCCCGGCGGTACCCAGCGGAACTGGGCGAGCTACGGCCACAAAATTGGCCCTCTAACCGATTTTCAGAAATACGTACTGGCTGATCCTCAAACCAGCGGTGGCCTACTCGTTGCCGTCAGCGAAGACAGCACGGCTGATTTCGAAAGCAAGCTACAGGAACAGGGCTATTCGTTACGTAGTCTGGGTTATTTGCAACCGCAGACCAACGGTCCGTTGATCACGGTTAGGTGAGAAAGCAGTTAAAGCCGTTTGTGACGCAGCATGTCGTGTAAAACAAAAGCCTCGTACCGTACAAAGCCAGAATATCTGCTGTAGTGTTCGGAGGATTACGTTAAAAAAAGCTAACAGACCTGTTGAAACAGGTAGAACTAGTTCATTACTGACGTTTAAAACGTGTTCAATTCGTCCCCGACAGTCATGATAAAGCTAGTTCTATCAACTCTCTTCGTTCTATCTAATTTCTTACTCTTCGCGCAAAAGCCAAACCTCGATTTTGAGCAGTCTGAGGCCAATGGTCAGCCAAAGGGGTGGAGCCGTATTGGCGGTAACAATGCGTATGCCTTCGTTCTTGATTCAGCGGTAAAGCATAATGGACGGTCGGCGCTCAAGATAGCTTACACGACCGGAACGGGTTTTTCGGGCGCGCATATCAGTTTACCGGTCAACTTTGCTGGCAAGAATATTACGTTGACCGGCTTTGTCAAAACCCAGGATGTTGGTCTTGCGCCCGATTCATTCGCTGGTTTGTGGGTGCGCGTTGATAACGAAGAAGGCAACGCGCTCGCTTTCGACAACATGCAAAGTCGGGGAATCAAAGGAACCACCGACTGGCAATCGTATACCGTTACGTTGTCCATTGCCGACGAAGCCAGGAGTATCCATTTGGGGGGCTTGCTAGTAGGAAAGGGAACGGTCTGGTTTGATGATTTCACTATACTCGTTGATGATAAACCCATCGAAAAAGCTCCCTCAAAGGTTGTTAAGCTTGATAAGGCGCAGCTCGATACGACTTTCCGCAAAGGATCAGGAGTCGAACTGACTGCCCTGACGAAGCAGCAAATAAACGACCTCAGCCTCCTGGGTAAAGTATGGGGCTTTGTCAAATACTACCATCCGTCGGTTACGGAGGGCAATCATAATATGGATGCGGAATTGTTCCGGGTCATGCCAAAACTCCTGACGGCAACGTCGAACGCTGCCGTAAACACTGTCATACTTAATTGGCTAACGACGTTCGGTACGATAAAAGCAACACGCTCCGGGCAGAAAGACACTGTCAATGCTGTTCACAAACCCGATTACGGTTGGTTCCGCGACCTAGATGCGTCGGTACGCACTCAGCTGGAAAATATTCGGCAGGCAAAACGGTCGGAGAAATCGTACTATATCGGTATGATGCCACAGGTTGGCAATCCGGTATTTCAGCATGAGGCTGCTTACTCTTACATGAAGACGCCTGACGCGGGTTACCGGCTTTTGTCGCTTTATCGCTTCTGGAATATTATTCAGTACTTTTTTCCGTATAAGCATCTTATTGGCGAAGACTGGAATAAGGTGCTGCCGGAGTTCATCCCTAAGTTTGTGAACGCCCGCGATTCGCTCTCGTACCGACTGGCGGCTCTCGAGCTTATTGGCCGTATTCACGATACGCACGCCAACGTTTGGGGTGACCAGATCATTCAGAATCAATACAAGGGCGACTATTACGCGCCCGTACAGGTGCGATTTGTTGAAGACCAGTTCGTCGTCAGCAACTATTACAACGATTCCCTCGGTACGGCATCGGGTTTACGGCGGGGTGACGTAATCAAATCATTGGATGGCGTGTCGACCGAAGCACTGGTGCAGAAGCGGCTGCCTTACTACCCGGCCTCCAATAAACCAACGCAGCTTCGGGACATAAGCCGTAGTTTACTTGCTGGCCATACACCTACGGCCAGTCTGGAAATTGATCGTGATGGACAACCGATGACTGTTAAACTCCGTCGGTACAAATGGGGACAGGCGTCATTTGATAACAAGATCGATTACAGCAGTTATCCAAAAGATAGCAGCTATCAACTGCTACACCCCGACGTTGGGTATCTGTTTTTAGGCAATATCAAGGCCGATAAGTTACCGCAGATCATGCAGCGATTCAACGGCACCAAAGGATTGGTTATTGATTTCCGTTGCTATCCTTCCGACTTTGTCGTGTTTTCTTTAGGGAAATACCTGATGCCGCCTACTCCATTCGTCAAGTTTACTGCTGGATCAACCCAAACCCCCGGCCTATTCAGTTGGAGCAATCTGTTAAAAGTCGGTCAGCGAGGAGTTGACAACCCGTACAAGGGTAAAGTCATTATTCTGGTTAACGAATTGACGCAAAGTTCGGCTGAATACCACACGATGGCATTTCGAGCGGCTCCCGGGGCCCTCGTGCTGGGAAGTACTACTGCCGCTGCCGACGGTAACGTATCTGCTTTTGTGCTTCCGGGGGGCTTAAGCACCATGATCAGCGGAATTGGTGTCAACTATCCTGACGGTCGCGAAACGCAGCGTATTGGGGTTGGCGTCGATGTTGACATGCACCCTACTCGAAAAGGGATTCAAGCTAATAAGGATGAGTTGCTCGAAAAAGCCGTGTCACTTATTCGGGGTGGTAATTAAGCAAAATGAACTAGTACCAGTAAGTCCACAATGAACCAGAACGCCCGTAAAGCAGTGCTTTCATACACTGCTTTACGGGCGGAACACGACTGCCCTTCACCAAATTTTTTTGTAGTTTTGGTTGTTATAGAAGGATAGAAGCAAACCTGATGGTTGATTATATTTCTGGATTGAATGAACCACAGCGGGAGGCCGTCATGCACGGAAACGGCCCGTTGATGATTATAGCCGGTGCTGGATCGGGGAAAACCCGCGTGTTGACCTACCGCATCGCGCATTTGATAGAAAGTGGCGTCGATCCCTTTCGGATTCTGTCGCTGACGTTTACCAACAAAGCCGCTGGCGAGATGCGGCATCGGATCGAGAAGGTAGTAGGAACCGAAGCCCGCAACATTTGGATGGGTACCTTCCACTCGGTATTCGCCAAGATTTTACGTATCGAAGCCAAAGCCCTTGGCTATACCAGTAATTTCTCGATCTACGACACCGACGACTCGAAGTCGCTGTTACGTAGTCTCATCAAGGAAATGGGTCTGGATGACAAGGTGTACCGCGTCAATAGCGTCTTCGGGCGAATTTCCGGTGCTAAGAACCGGCTGATTGGTCCGGAAGACTACTTGAATAACGCCGTTATTCAGGCGGACGATGAAGCGGCCCGGATGCCGCACGTCGGCCGGCTTTACAAGCAGTACGCGGCTCGTTGCTTTGCCGCTAATGCCATGGACTTCGATGACCTGCTATACAATACGAACGTCCTGTTCCGTGATCATCTGGATATTCTGAACAAGTACCAGCACAAGTTTCAGCACGTGATGGTCGATGAGTTTCAGGATACCAATATTTCGCAGTATCTCATCACCCGCAAGCTGGCGGCTGTTCATCAGAATATCTGCGTGGTGGGCGACGATGCCCAGAGTATCTACGCCTTCCGGGGAGCCAACATTGAGAACATCCTCAACTTTCAGCGCGACTACGGTAAGGTGAACGTTAAGATTGTCAAGCTGGAGCAGAACTACCGCTCAACCAAAAACATCGTGCTGGCGGCAAACTCGATCATTGCCAAGAACAAAAACCAACTCGAAAAAAGCGTTTTTACCGCTAACGAAGACGGGCCGCTGATTGACGTCATTAAAGCATCTTCCGATAATGAAGAAGGGCGCCTGGTCGCGTCGGCTATTTTCGAAGCAAAGGTAAATGGTGCGCTGACGAACAACGATTTTGCGATCCTGTATCGGACCAATGCCCAGTCACGGGCGTTTGAAGAAGCCCTGCGGAAGGTAAGTATCAAGTACCGCATCATCGGGGGGCTTTCGTTCTACCAACGTAAAGAAATTAAGGACCTGATTGCTTACCTGCGTTTTACGGTCAATCAGCAGGATGAGGAAGCGTTCAAGCGAATCATCAACCTGCCAAAACGGGGGATTGGCGATACGACGATAGCCAAGCTGAGTGTCATTGCCGCCGAGCAGCAGGATTCCATCTGGGAAATTGTAGCGGACATTGGCAAGTTCGTCGCTGGTCGGGCAGGGATTGCCATCGAAGGCTTCGCTGACCTGATCAAGAGTTTCAAGTTGTTGCTCGATCAGAAAGACGCGTTCGAAGTGGCCTCGCACATCGCGAAAGCATCGGGTCTATTGAAAGAGCTGTACGACGACAAGACCGTCGAAGGACTGGCCCGTTACGAGAACGTACAGGAATTGCTGAACGCCATTAAGGAGTTCGTCGATAATCCGGACAACGAAGACAAGAGCCTGGGGGCGTTCCTGCAATCGGTCTCACTGCTGACAACCGCCGATGAGCGGGAAGACGATGGCGACAACGACAAAGTGACGTTGATGACTATCCACGCAGCTAAAGGTTTGGAATTCAAGAATGTGCACATCGTCGGGATGGAGGAGGACTTATTCCCCAGCCAGATGATGCTCGAAAGCCGGAATGATCTGGAGGAAGAACGACGCCTGTTTTACGTAGCGATCACCCGCGCCGAAAAACGGCTGACGATGTCCTATGCCGAGTCTCGTTATCACTTCGGACGCCTGAAAATGTGCGAGCCCAGCCGGTTCCTGATGGAAATTGACCAGAAGTATCTGAAGATATCGAAGCTACGTTCGGCGCCGAGCCGGATGGACTTTGACCGGCCCGAGCGGGATCGCAGCGAAAGTACGTCGACCGGCTCGATGTCGTTTGTTCGGTCATTGGCCCAGAAAACGGCTCGTTCGCAGGCGCCACAACCACTTACGTCCCATACCCCCTCGCCCGATTTTGCCCCGACGAGCACGGCCGATCTAGCTGCCGGTCAGCGGGTTGAGCACGCTAAGTTTGGTTTTGGTATGGTTAAAAAAATCGACGTGAATGGTACTGAGCGGAAAGCGACGATTCAATTCGATAATGCCGGCGAAAAAGTTTTACTGCTGAGTTTCGCTAAGCTACGGGTGGTCGCTTAAGGTTTGTTCTGGTTTGGTAAGTCGGAAAGAATCCCACGGGTAATTTATGGTCCGTGTAGACTGAATGGACTGAGGCCGGTGCTGTTGGATACAAAACCAGCCTCAGTCAACGTTTCTCAACAAACGCGTAATTACTTACACCTATCATTCATGAATGCCCGTTGTGCGATTGCCTTTGGTTTAGTCTTCACTACCCTGACTGTTGTCGCGCAGCCCAATAGCGTCCAAACCGACGTAACGCAGGCTAATCCAGCGCAACCGGCTGCACCTCAGTCGGGTACCACTACCAGTGCTGGCAACTCGCGGGTAGAGAACCTGGGGAATCAAGTCAACTCGGAATACAATGAGATTAACCCGCTGATCTCGCCGGACGGGCGCACGTTGTATTTTGCCCGGATCAGTCATCCAAACAATACGCATGGCGACAAGGGTAGCCAGGATATCTGGTACTCAGAACTGGATGCCACCAATCAATGGGGACCAGCCAAGCGGATGGGGTTCCCACTGAACAAAGACGAGTACAACTGCGCTTACAGTATTACGCCCGATGGGAATACCATGCTGGTGAAAGGGGCCTACGCGAACGGAAATTACGAAACCCGTGGGTTTTCGGTCAGCAAACGAACGGCAAACGGCTGGTCGGCTCCGCAAAAGATGGAAATCCCCAGCTACGTCAATATGAGCAAAGGTCAGTTTGACTGCGGGTTTATGTCGGCCGATGGGAAGGTACTGCTGATGGCATTCAGCGAAAAGAAAAACAGCAAAGAGGACGATATCTACGTCAGCTTCCGACAGAAAGACGGTTCGTGGAGCAAGCCAATCAGCCTTGGTGCTGAGGTGAATACGAAGTTTACGGAAACGACGCCTTTTTTAGCGCCCGATGGGGCAACACTTTATTTTTCCAGTGATCGCGAAGGCGGACAAGGAAGCAACGACATTTACGTCTGCAAACGGGTCGACAAAACCTGGCAGCATTGGTCGAAGCCCGTTAATCTGGGGCCGTCGGTCAATACGGATGGCTACGATGCTTACTACTCATTATCAGCATCGGGCGAGTACGCCTATCTGACAACCTTCAAAAATACGATTGGTAAAGGCGATATTGTTCGGGTCAAGCTAACGGACGACCAGCCTTCAAACCAGCCTGGTCGAGTTGGTGGCGGTGAAGGGGATCTGGCTGCTGCTCCGGCAACAACCAAACCTGACCCCGTCGTATTGATTAGTGGGAAGGTGATTGATCAGACGACGGGAAAACCCGTCGAAGCCCGTATCGTGTACCAAACCCTTTCCGATGGTGCTGAAGTCGGCGAGGCAACGTCCGATCCGATTACAGGCGAATACAAAATTGTGTTACCCTATGGGCAGAAATACGGCATGCGTGCCATTGCAAAGAACTTCATCGCCGAAGGCGACAATGTCGATCTAACCCAGACCAAGGGCTTCCAGGAAATCAAAGGAAAAGAGTTGAAACTGGTTCCAATCGAAAAAGGGAGTACGGTACGTATCAATAATATCTTCTTCGATACCGGCAAATCTGAATTGCGACCGGAATCCAGTCCTGAACTGGACCGCCTGGTGACAACTCTTAACGAGATGCCTAAACTGGTGATTGAGGTGCGGGGACACACGGATAACACTGGTTCTAACGAAATCAATGCGAAACTATCGCAGGATCGGGCCGACGCGGTTCGGGAATATTTCATCAGCAAAGGCATTGAGCCAGACCGAGTGGCGAGTAAAGGTTTTGGCGAGAGCAAACCAGTATCGACGAATGATACTGACGCTGGGCGCCAGCAAAACCGCCGGGTTGAATTCGTTATTATTCAGAAATAGGCTGGCCGTTAATCCTACCATGCTACCGTTTGGCAGATACCGTGGCCTTATATTTCGTTTTCTTTAATACCTGAACAATCTGTGTGCTAGCTTTACTTTAAACTAACACACAGAGCATGAAACGCTTCCCTTTGCTTTTCGCCTTCGTTTTGCTGGCTTTTTCGGCCGTTGCCCAGTCAAAGACGCCTACGTCCGATCCTAAACTGGATTCGCTGACCAAGTTGTCGCAGAAGTACCTGAACGATAATCAGCCTGACTCGCTGTACGCGCTCATGGGAAACGAGTTCAAGGCGCAGATTTCAGCTGAAAAAATGAAAGAGGTGTCTTCACAACTTACTGGCCAGTTAGGCAAATGGACATCAATTGAGTCTAAGGGGATGGTACAGGAAGGCGTAGGACGCTATAAAGCTACATTTGCCATAGCCGCCCTGGATTTCTTTATCAGCACAGATAAGCAAGGCAAGATTGCCACCTTCTTGTTCAAACCCATTACAGAATGAGGCTTGGTCGTGGATCGCTGGTAGCCATTCTGCTACTGACTAGCCTGATAAGCATTGCGCAACCAGCCAGACAAGCCACCGATTCTACGGCTGTTTTGGTCCGGATGCATTACAACGCTCAGCGAGCCGACAGCATTTATGCGCTGACGAACGCCGGATTTAGAAGAGCCATTTCGGCCGACCAATTCAGTCAGTTTATTGCTAATTCTTTTGCCACGCTGGGGCGCTGGCAATCAACGGGCGACCCCAAGATTTCCGCGGACGGGTATCGTTATCCAGCCCGTTTCGCTAACGGAAAACTAGATTTCTTATTAGCACTCGATGACCAACGTAAAATCGCATCAATTGCTCTACAACCGGCTCGCCAGATAAAGAGGCCGACTCGCACTCGTCAGGATATATTGACCAATAACGTCCTGCGTAGTGCAATGGACCAGCAGGTGGATTCGGTTGTATCTATTTATATGAGCAAACCCGAAGCGGTTGGCTTAAGTGTTGGGATCCTGCGTAACGATAGCCTGTTTACCTACGGATATGGCGAAACCCAACTCGGCAGCAAGAGTATACCAACTGGGAGCACACTATTCGAGATAGGTTCGGTTTCCAAGACGTTTACGGCGACTTTACTAGCCGATGCTGTTCGGCGGGGGCTGGTAAAATTAGACGACCCGGTTAGCAAATACCTGCCTGATTCTATCCCTCCATTACGTTACGAGAACGTTGATGTTACGTTACAGATGCTGGCGAACCATACATCCGGCCTACCACGCTTACCGGCAAATCTTGATGCTAGCCATACGTTTGATGCGCAAAATCCCTACGCACAGTACGGTGAACAGAAACTGTTTGCCTGTCTGAAAGCGGTTACGTTTACCCACAAACCGGGTGTGGCATACGCTTATTCAAATCTGGGCATGGGATTGCTGGGTACGGTTCTATGCCGCCGAATAGGGAAATCGTACGAGCAGTTGTTGGCTGATATTATAGCTAAACCGATAGGGTTACGTAACACCGGAATCAATATTTCGTCTGGTAAACAGATGGCCCAGGGCTATGGAAACGGTGAGCAGGCTGTCAGCAACTGGGATTTTCTGGCGCTGGTGGGAGCGGGGGGAATCCGATCATCGGTTGATGATCTGCTACGATACGTGCAGGCTAATCTAGGTAAAGCTCCGGCTGGTTTGTTAACGGATCTTCAACTTACCCACTCACCAACCTATACCGATCAGAATGGTCACGTAACAACTGGACTGGGCTGGCACATCAACGCTCGAACCGGCTGGCGCTGGCACAATGGAGGAACGGGGGGATTTCGGAGTTTTGTTGGATTTGATCCAGTAAAGAAGACCGGCATTGTGGTATTAGCCAACGCCCAGGCCGACTCGCCGGACGAAGTGGCCAGTCGATTGATTAAAGCGGCTGGGCTTTGAACCAAATGCTCATTCGGTGGTATTAAATACGTACAAACGATTAACTAATAACCACTTTATGCAACTCAACGTAGGTTGCGAACTTTCGTTCGAAGCGCAGGAATCTACTCCAATTGTATTGATGCTTCGCCCGCGTTCCGGGGCGGGTCAATGGATTATGCGGGAAGCGTACCAGATCATACCTACCGTGACGGTAACCGAGTTTACGGATATATACGGTAATCTATGTCAGCGGGTCGTTGCCCCTCAGGGGCCCTTCTCCATCCATTTTTCGGCCAGTGTACAAACTTCTGATGTAATTGATGTAGCGCCCGGTGCTCCCTATACGCCCGTAGAGGATCTTCCCGACGACGTACTGCATTATACGCTGCCTAGTCGATACTGCGAATCGGACAAGCTCGGCGATCTTGCTGTAGAGATTACAAAGAACGTTGAGCCAGGATACGACCAGGCCGAAGCAATTCGTCGATGGATACACGGCAACGTAACGTACCAATACGGAACCAGTAACGCCAGCACGTCAGCAGCCGACACCGCCGATAAGCGGATTGGCGTGTGTCGTGACTTTACGCACCTGGGAATTTCCCTGTGTCGCGCATTGAATATTCCGGCCCGTATGGTCGTTGGCTATCTGTATCGGCTTGACCCAATGGACCTTCATGCCTGGTTCGAGGCTTATATAGATGGAAGGTGGTTCACTTTTGATGCAACGCAGAATGAACCCCGTGGAAATCGAGTGACGGTTGCCTACGGGCGCGATGCTGCTGACGTGGCGTTTACGACTCAATTTGGCGCTATGAGCCTGAATTCAATGAAAGTCTGGGTGGAAGCTGATACTTTGGAAAGTGACGGACAAAATAATTCTGAATCAGCGCCAACTGTTTCGGCATCGGCGGGGTCAATTAGTTAAAACGGCTAATAATCAATGAAAAAACGACTGCTTTTCTGTGCTTTTGCTGGATCATTGGCAAGTTGCCAACACGAAGGCGATATTCAACCTGCCATGGTATCCGTAGCTAGAGAAGTAGCCGGGACTTACCAGACGAATGCATTTACAGACGTACTTCATCTGGCAACTCCGCCTACCCAGATGCCCTCACTAAACGTAACGGCAGAAACGGATAGTACGGTTACCATGACGTACACTGATCAATACCCAATAGCGAGCGAAGAGCGAATTTCAAATGTTCTGCTACGTCGTCAGACCGATGGGGTTTATTTCTGGACGAACGATACGCTGATTGGCTCCTTACAAAATGATCGGGCGTTTACAAACCGTGGCGTCGAGAAACAGGCAAACGTATTACGCATCAACATAACTCGCTCGGCTAAAGCTTTGCGCTTTATTGGTTTTAAGTAGTTCGAGTTAGCGTCTGAGTTAGTTTTACCCAGACAAAATACAAAGGGGCCCGGTAGTAAATCATATGCTACCGGGCCCCTTTGTATTTGAAGTAAACTTTAATATAATACTGTTTCTGGTAGTTTAAGGGTGTACTAGTGACCCTTATGGGTTAATAAGCAAAATAATAATTATGTAAGCATGGCTTAAAGGAGATCATTAACTGTTTTTAATGATTTTCATTAATTTTTTAAGGTTACTTAACTTAATATTCTTTTAATCCATTAGATTTGTTGTCTTAATTATTGCCTGGTTGTGTGTTTAGCCAATTTTGTGTCAGTACAGCAGGTTGTTAAGAAATTATCGTTTGCATATATTCATCAACAAGTCTACATACATAGTGCAGTTAACGAAAGCCACGCTCTCTAGGCTATTCTACTTATCCGCTCGCGACCATCGTTGCGTTCTTCTACCTACTCCCAACCTCATTTCTGCTTTGTCACCAAAGGACTACCACTGGTAATCTTCTTCATAGTTTAGTGCCTGTTTCCATTTTTTTTCTTAACCAATCAAACCAAGTTAGTATGTATAAAAGACTACTTTGTTTATTTCTGAGTGTACTGCTGGTCGGGACAGCGTATGCCCAGACTCGAACGGTTACCGGTAAGGTAACCTCGTCGGAAGACGGCTCTTCGCTGCCCGGCGTGTCCGTAATTGTGCCCGGAACAAAAACCGGAACTACGACCAATGCGGATGGTCAATTTAGCATAAGCGTACCAGCAGGTGCCCGGGCGCTGACGTTCTCGTTCGTGGGTTTTGTCACGAAGCGAGTAGAGATTACGGGAAATACAGCCAACACGACCCTTACTCCAGACGATAACGTTCTGAACGAAGTCGTTGTAACGGCTGGTGGTTTAACGGCACAACGTCGCGAGCTGGGCAACCAGGCAACTACGATTCGTTCGCAGGAAATCACGCAGGGTAAATCGCAGAACATTGCGGCTGGTCTGTCAGGCCGGGTACCTGGTCTGTTGGTGACGGCGGTGAGTGGTGGTGTTAACCCAAACTATCGGATCGTCTTGCGCGGTAACCGCTCGCTGACGGGTAATAACCAAGCGCTGATCATTATCGATAATATTATTTCGACGAGCAATATTTTAGGTAACCTGAACCCAGAAGATATTGCTGATATTCAGGTACTTAATGGGGCTGGTGCTGCTGCTCTGTACGGGTCGGACGCATCGAATGGCGCGTTGATTGTAACAACGAAAAAAGGTAAAGCAGGTGTTACAGAAGTCAAAATTTCGAACACGACGACGTTAGAGCGGGTAAGCTACTTACCTCAGCTGCAACGGAGTTTCGGTTCGGGAACGACTCCCGACGACGTACCGACCTACACGCCTTACGAAAACCAGCAGTATGGTCCCGCTTTTGATGGATCGACGGTAGTTATTGGTAAGCCATTGCAGGACGGCTCGATTCAGTCGGTTCCTTATAACTACAAAGGCTCGCGCGAAAACTTCTGGCAGACGGGTGTAGCTAGTCAGACTGACTTCAGTGTTTCGTCTGGTGATGAGAAGTCGACTTATTATCTGTCGGGTCAATACTTTGATCAAAAATCGACGGTTCCCTACGAAGGATATAAACGATATAGCGTTCGTGCGAACAGTACTCGTCAGATTTACAAAAACCTGACGGCGATCTTCAATACAAACTTTATTGCGAACCGCTACGATCAAAGTAGCCAAACCGCTAATGCTTATCAGAATCTGCTGATGTCGCCGGGTCAGGTTGACGTAACGCAGTACCAGAACTGGCAGACGGACCCATTCGCGAATCCGAATGGATACTTCAACGAATATTTCCAGAACCCGTATTTTACGCTGTCTAACAACCGAAGGAAAACACGGAATGATTATTTTCAGGGTAACGTTGAATTGCGGTATCAGCCAACCACAGGTTTAACGTTAACCGGCCGTGTTGGAATTACGACAAATAACAACTCGTATAAGACCACGAACGGAAAGTTCACTTACTCGGATTATACCAAGAGCATTTCAGGTAGTTCCAAAACCGATATCGCTGGTTCTGTAACTGATTATAGTGCGTTTTCAACACAATTAGTTAATGACTTTCTGGCGCAGTACAAAACGAACATCACGAAAGATTTCTCTTTTGATATCGTACTAGGAACTACCTTTAGAAGTAACGCGTCGAAAGATCTTTCTTCCAGCGCCAATGGTCTTGTTATCGATGGCCTGTACAACCTGGGTAACTCGTTGAATAACCCGACGGCTACCGAAAACAATTATCAGGCTCGTCAGATCGGTGTGTATGGCGAAGCTCGTTTCGGTTTCAAAGAGTATCTTTATCTGCATGTAACGGGCCGGAATGATTGGCGGTCGATCCTTGCCAAAGAAAACCGTTCGTTCTTTTACCCATCGGCTGACGTGTCATTCATCGTTACCGACGCGTTCCCTGCGTTACAGACCAACAATTGGTTGCAAAGCTTGAAATTACGGGGTGGCGTGTCGCAGGTTGGCCAGATCAACCTGGGTAATTCGACGAATTTTGGTGCTTATTCGTTGCAGACTACGTTTAACCAAGCCTACGGTTATCCCTATGCTAGTGGTGCTGGTTTCACATTAGGAAATCGGTTGGTATCGGACAACATTAAGCCTGAGATAACCAATGGGATCGAAGGTGGCCTTGATTTTGAGCTGAAAAAATACGGCCTCAACGGCGGTTTTACGCTCTACAAAACGAATACTGTTAATCAGACAATTGTTGTAAACGTATCGACTGCCGCCGGTTTTCAAGAACTTCTGACGAACGTTGGGGAGGTAGAGAACAAAGGTCTAGAGTCGTATCTGAGAATTACGCCAATCAAAACGGCTAGTGGCTTCGAATTTACTGTGGGTGGTAACTACACTTTGAACCGTAACAAAGTATTATCGCTATCTGATCAATCGAATCAATTGATCATTAACAGCCAAGGAACTGCTGGTGCCCAAGTTCTGGCAAAAGTTGGATCACCATTCCCGCTGTTGCAGACAACGACCTACAATCGTGATCCACAGGGACGAATCATCGTTGATCCTATTACTGGCTATCCAGCTAGTAACGGTACGTTCAGCGACGTGGGTATTACGACTCCTCCGCATATTTTGGGCTTCAACACTTTGCTGCGTTACAAAGGAATTCGCTTCTCCACTTTATTCGAATACCGAAATGGACATTACATTTTCAATGCTATCTCGACCGGTTACGACTTTTCGGGAGCTGGTATCCGTACCGCCTGGTACAATCGGGACCGGTTCGTGATTCCAAATTCGTCTTATCTGGCTGCTGACGGCAATTACGTTGCTAACACAAATATTGCGGTGCGCAGCGGTGGAGCTGATTTCTGGACGGATGGAACGCGCAACACAAACATCGGCGAGAACTACGTTAACTCAGCTGGTTTTTGGAAGCTTCGCGAAGCGTCTATTGCTTATGATTTCCCGCAGGCTCTGCTGACGAAAACGAAATTCATCAAAGGCGCTACCTTGAGCGTCCAGGGCCGTAACCTATTCATCTGGGTGCCTAAATCAAACCTATACACAGATCCAGAATATAGTGCAAACGGAACAGACAGCAATGCTGTTGGTGTCACAAACCTGGGACAAACGCCACCTGCTCGTTACTTCGGTGGTACAGTATCGTTAACGTTTTAATAGATAAACGATGAAAAAAAATCATATATACTGGGTTTTGACGCTGCTGCTCTTTGGTACGTCATCCTGTAGCGAATACCTGGACATTAATACTAACCCGAATGCGGCAACCGTCGTGTCGGCTCCCCTGGTTCTTCCCCAGGCTATTGTTGGCTCTGCTTCGCTGTCTGTTAGTTACAATAATTACGGAGCTAACTTTGGTGGTTATCAGGCCAACGCGGGTGGTTTCTCCGGTTTTGGGAACTTACTAAACTACAATATCACCCCGATTGACTATAATGGTCTCTGGGTAAATACGTATGATAATCTGGAAGATTACAAATATGTGATTACCCAGACGGAAGGAATCGATGAGCAGTCGTATTACAACGCTGCCGCTAAGATCATGACGGCGCTGAACTACCAGCGTTTAGTTGATGCATTTGGTGATGTGCCTTATTCGGAAGCACTGCAGGGCAATGGTAATCGGACGCCCAAGTATGATTCTGCTCCGGTGATCTATCAGGACTTGGTCAACCAACTCGACAATGCGATTGCGATTATCAACAATGCAAAAGCACCCATTGCGCTGAACTCGTCGTCTGACCCAATGTTTTCAGGTAATATGACGAGCTGGAAGCAGTTTGCCAATACGTTGAAATTGCGTATGCTGATTCGGGTGTCTGCCGTTTCTTCGCTGTCGTCTTTCGTTACGACGAAATTTGCGGCACTGGACAAAACGCTCGGCTTTGTTAGCACGGATGTAATAGTCAACCCTGGTTACATTAAACAGGATGGCAAACAGAACCCCATGTGGAATTCTTGGGGGTATTCTGTAGCTGGTGCTCTGTCAAACTCGTCAAGGCTCCCAACACAATTTGTCTACGGCTTCTACAAGGGGCAGAAGCTAACGGACAATGGTCGTGGTAACGTAATCTTCAAAAACTTCTCAGCGGGAACAACGCCTGTCAATCAGCTAGGGAATGAAGTGAATGCTCCGACGATCATCACCAACTATCCAACCTGGTACACCGGTACGTATAGTAGTGCATCTAGTATCTCGAACGCACTAGGTATTCTGAAAGGGCCATCGATGGGGCAACCCATCATGCTGGCAGCTGAATCGTACTTTCTACAGGCTGAAGCACAGCTAAAAGGCTTCCTGACAGGCGACGTAACAACTAGCTTCAACCAGGGTATTACACAGTCGTTCACGTATCTCTACAAAGACGTAACGAACGTTGTATCGACAACAAAGAACGTAACCACGGACGTAGCAACTTACAAAACAGATAATGCTGCGAGTTACCTGGTAAACATCAACCTGGCAACGACCAACGCACAACGTCTGGAAGCAATCATTACGCAGAAATACATTGCGGTGAACATGATCAATTCCGATGAAGGTTGGAACGAGTTTCGTCGGACAGGTTACCCTGTAACAAATCCAGCAGGTAATGGCTACACGAATATTGCGTCGAATAAGTCGAACTCGACGCGGGCCGATAAACTGATAACCCGTATTCTGTACCCATCGTCGGAGCAATCATACAATGCAGCTAACTACCGACCCATTAATCAGTTTGCCGATTTAATTTTCTGGGATCCTAATTGATCAATAGACACATGAAAATATTCAAAAATATAATTGGCTTGTTCGTATTAGCAGCCACACTGAGCTCCTGCCTGAAGGATACTCTTTCGCTGGACCCGTCCACGTCAACGAACGTAATCGAGTTTAAAAACCCTAGCAGTTTTGTCTCGCCATACGGTAGTAAATACGCGTTGTATAGCCAGTCGTTTAATCTGGCCGCGGAAAACGACTATCCAATCACAGTTAGCTATTCAGGTGCCAACGTTGCTCCAGAGGATATCACAGTTAACCTTGGCATCGACGCGGCTGCTTTGACTCAGTATAATACGGAGCAGCATACAACGTACGATCTAATTCCAGCTACGTTGTATACAGTACCTGCTTCTGTCGTGATTCCGAAAGGCCAACGTACAGCAACGGTGGCATTGAAGATTAAAAGCAATCAGTTTGACTTTAGCAAAAGCTACGTATTACCCGTTCGAATTACGTCAGCGTCTTCAGGTAACGTTAGTGGTAACTTTGGTACGATTCTGCTGAACGTGAGCGCGAAAAACAAGTATGATGGTCGCTATAAAGTAACAAACGTGACATTCCGGCACGTTTCCAATGCTACTTTCTCCGCCATATCTCCTCGGACTCGTGACTTAGTCACTTTATCGGGAACGTCTAATTCTCTGTTTGATCCAAACTCTGGATGGAACGGTCCATACTTCGTTTTCTCGAATAATGGTTCTGCCTCTTATTTCGGCGCGTTTTTCCCCGTGTTTACCTTCGACGATGCTGGTAACGTAACGGCGGTTGCAAACTCGGTGGGTGTAGACGATCCGACTAACGCGAACAAACGCACGATCAAACTGGATCCAACGGGAGTCAATAAAGTGACAATCAGCGGAAGCAGCAAAGTGATGGATGTTAGCTATATCATGGTCCAAAGAGGAGTAGAAACCCTCTACTTACGTGAGCGCTGGGAATCGACAGGCGAACGTCCGTAATAATTAGTTTTTCTGTCTGAATAATAAAAAGGCCTTGTCAGAGATAGACAAGGCCTTTTTATTATGGTTGACATTTCTGTAAAATACATATTTGTGTTAGTTGACGTATGTCTTTTTAGAATACGATAGTTATGCTTTGGGCATACTGGCGGAGTACTTACTAATAGAAATCGAAATGATTGTGAAAAGATAAGACTCAGAATGAATTGCCGAATAGATAGTTGAATATTGATGACTTCGTTATATACATGGTTACAGCATCGCAGCTTTCTTTGCAAAAAGTGATACTAAACAGAAAACGGGGTACCAGTTATAACTGGTACCCCGTTTTCTGTTTAGAGCAACTCGAAACTAGATAGGTACGGCGTAGTAGTACATCCGTGAGCTGTTGGGATACATACCAATCAGCATCAGACCTTCGCCTTCTTTCACGGTTGACATTACAGCCTGTAGATCCTTCGTCGACTTAACGTTTTTACCGTTGGCCTTCACGATGATGAAACCTTCTTCAACGTCAGTCTCAGCTAGCTTGCCATCGGTGATTTTGCCGATCCGGACGCCACCGCTTACACCAAGTTGTTTGGCTTCTTGTGCACTTAAATCCTGGAAGCTTGCTCCCAGCGAGTTCAGAGAAGAACTAGCCGCAGATGCTACGTCAGCCTTCTTAATGATCTCATTATTGCCATTGCGGTTGCGCAGTTCAACTTTGAAATCACGCTCGGTGCCGTTCCGGTTGACGGTTACAGTTACAGCATCACCTGGACGACGACGGCCAATGATTTCGCGCATCTGAGCGTCTGAATCCAACGACTGACCTTCCATTTTAATGATGACATCACCTTTTTGCAGGCCAGCCGCTTTTGCAGCGCCTTTGTCAACTACATCTTCTACGTAGATACCACGACCAACTTTTACGCCTTTTTCTTTAGCCAGTGTGCTATTTAGCTCTCTTGGCAGGATACCGATGTAACCCCGTTGTACAGTGCCGTATTTCAGCAGGTCAGCCGATACTTTCTTAACCAGTGATACAGGAACCGCAAAGCCGTAACCGCTGTAGTAACCCGTTGCCGAAGCAATGGCTGAGTTGATACCAATCAGTTCTCCGCGCAGGTTTACCAATGCACCACCCGAGTTACCTGGGTTGATAGCCGCATCCGTCTGAATGAAGGCTTCTACTGGTGCGTCTGGCTGTGGATCGTTCCGGTCAATGTTCTGATCAAGAATACCAATCCGACGGCCTTTCGCGCTCACAATACCCGCTGTAACGGTCGATTCCAGGTCAAGTGGATAACCAACTGCCAGCACCCATTCGCCTAGTTTCAGCGCATCAGAATCGCCCAGAACGACGGTTGGCAGGTTATTAGCCTCTACTTTGATGACGGCTAAGTCGGTGAGTGGGTCCGTACCGATTACTTTAGCTTTGAAGCTCCGTTTATCGGTCATAATTACCTCAACTTCATCAGCATCCTGAACAACGTGGTTGTTCGTGACGATGTACCCATCTTTGCTGATGATCACACCCGATCCTGAAGCTTGTCCGCGTTGACGACGAGGTTGCGATTGGCCACCACCGAAACCTTCGCCGAAGAACTCTTTAAAAATATCAGGGACCTGTTGCTGACGCACTGTACGCGTCATCGTTGTCCGGATATGCACAACCGTTGGCGTAACCAATTCGGCGGCCGTAGAGAACTCACCTGGTGTGGACGTTGGTCCGTTGCCCGTTAAAGCCGCTAGACGGCCAGTAATCGTTGGCGTACCCGACGATTCGTTAAAAATGACATCCCGATTGTTAAAACCCAGCAGGTTGTAAGCGGCCAACGTTACAACACTGGACAAAAGAGCCATTAGTGCTAGTAATTTCCAGTTGCTTTTCATGGTTAATTTAGAATTCAGAAACTTTCTTTTTGTGTTTGTTTAGGACCTTTCAGTCTGCCAATATAACGGAAAGTCATTTGCGAAAAATTCGGGGTCCGAGCTTACTTAACAAAATTTAACAGCTCTTGGTTAAGGGACATTCTGCAATCGCGAATAGACGTAATTTCCTCGTAAGACAGTCTGTGCTCCATATAGATCAATACGCGTTCCAACCGACCTGACTAGCTGATTTTCTGTCATTTTGTCTTTTTTTGTAGAAACAGCTGCAGCAATATGTCAATATAGTCATAAGGCAAAGAAGAGGAGACTTTATTGTTCACTGATACGCTGATGACAACTAGGCATAACAGAAAAAAAAGAGGAGCTGGATTAGCTCCAGCCCCTCGTAAGAACGTAAGAAACGTCTAGAATAACTTAGTCATTATTTAACAGCTCCAGTGCTTTTTCAGCCGCTGCCTGTTCTGCTTTTTTCTTGCTGTAACCGCTGCCGGTGGCGAAAGGCTCATCATTGACCAGCACCTGGGCGATAAACTCACGAAAATGGTTGCTTCCCTTCTCCGAAAGAATCTCAAAACGAATTTCTTTTCCTTCCCGCTGCGACCACTCAATCAGCCGACTTTTAAAATTGCCATTGTTCTGAACAACTGACTCAATATCGTAATGAGAAAGTAGGTTCTTAAGAATGAAACGGCGGGAAAAACGAAAGCCTTTATCAAGATAAATAGCACCCACTAAGGCTTCAAGGGCATCGCCGTACATGGATGTCCGGGCTGGCATAGCACGAGTGCGGCTTCCGTCGTACTCGATAAGCTGATCCAGACCAATTTTCCGGGCGATGCTGTTGAGTGTTTCTCGATTGACAATCCGGGAACGCACTTCGGTCAGGAAACCCTCATCCTTGTAGGGATACCGTTTGAAAAGATACTCCGCGATGATCATGCCCAGCACGGCATCGCCGAGGTATTCGAGCCGCTCGTTCGATTCACGGAACCCGTCAATAGCCGTTGCCTTTGAGGCTGACGTGTGCAGCAACGCCAGCTGGTACAACCCAAGATTAGAAGGTCGTTCGCCGATGATGTGCGCTATTGACCGACGCAGGTTCTTGCGCAGGTCGGCACGATCAGGTTGAGCGTCGCCACGCTGGGCGTCGCCACGCCGAAACCAGTCGAAAGGATTGAACAAGTTACGTGGCAGAGCGAGTTGCACGAATTAACTGAGTTTTCGGAAGATGACGATAGCATTGTGCCCGCCGAAACCAAAAGCGTTGCTCATCACGGTTGTCAGCGAACGAGCCTGCGCCGTATTGACCGTCAGATTGAAGCGTGGATCGATTTCGTCGTCTTGCGTGACGTAGTTGATCGTTGGCGGCACCAACTGGTGCTCCATCGCTTTAAGACAGGCAATTGCTTCGACGGCACCGGCCGCGCCTAACAAGTGACCAGTCATCGATTTCGTCGAACTGATGTTCAGATTGAACGAATGATCACCGAAAAGCTGATAAATGGCTTTCAACTCCTGCGGATCGCCGATGGGCGTCGACGTACCGTGGGTATTGATGTAGTCGATTTCCGTTGGTTCGATACCAGCGTCATCCAGCGCATCTTTCATAGCCAGATAAGCACCCAGCCCTTCCGGGTGGGGCGCTGTGATGTGATAAGCATCCGAAGACATACCACCGCCAATCAACTCGGCGTAGATCTTCGCTCCGCGAGCCTGGGCGTGTTCGTATTCCTCCAAAATGATGGCACCCGCACCTTCGCCAAGCACGAAACCATCGCGGTCTTTGTCGTACGGACGAGAAGCTGTTTCGGGCGATTCATTCCGTTCTGACAGGGCACGGTTGGCGTTGAAACCACCAATACCCGCTCGGGTGACAGCCGCTTCCGATCCACCCGCGACGCACATATTCATGCGGCCCAGGCGGATGTAGTTGAAGGCGTCGATGATGGCATTGTTGGTCGACGCGCAGGCCGACACCGTTACGTAGTTCGTGCCCCGGAAGCCGTAGCGCATCGAAATCTGCCCCGATGCACTATCGGCGATCATTCGAACGATAAAGAAGGGGTTGATGCGAGGAGTACCGTCGCCTTTGGCGTAATCGATCATCTCGTCCTCGAAGGATTTCAGCCCGCCAATACCAGAGCCCCAGATCACACCGACCTTGTTTTTGTCGATGGTGTCGAGGTTGATGGCAGCGTCACGAACCGCTTCATCGGTGGCAATAAGCGCGTAATGGGTAAACATATCCATTTTACGGGCTTCCTGCCGCGGAATGTGCTGCGTAACGTCGAGGCCTTTTACTTCGCAGGCGAACCGAGTACGAAACTTGCTCGCGTCAAACTTCGTAATGGGACCGGCCCCGCTTACGCCGGCGGCTAAGTTGTTCCAATAGGTGGCTACATCGTTGCCGATTGGCGTCAGCGCGCCGAGGCCGGTCACTACGACTCGTTTGAATGTCATACAGAATTACTGCGTGATAAAACAGGAGCAATCAGCTAGGAGCCGAGTTACTTTCCTGAGAGTTGATCCTGTGCCGTCAACAGAACGGGCGTAAGGCCAACAGCTTGGTTTTGTCGATGAACAGGTTGCCGGTAAGCAACCAGGAAAAAACAGGGAAACCCTGTTTTTACTTATTTTTTGAGGTGCGTTTCGAGGTAATCGATAGCAGCACCAACCGTAGCGATTTTCTCTGCATCGTCGTCAGGGATTGGCAGATTGAATTCTTTTTCGAATTCCATGATCAGCTCAACCGTATCTAGCGAGTCTGCACCTAGATCGTTGGTGAAGCTTGCCTCGGGAGTAACTTCTGACTCTTCAACACCTAGTTTTTCAACGATGATGTTTTTTACTTTCTCTGCAATTTCTGACATTTTAGTAGACCGTTGGGGTTAAAAAACTGCGCAAATAAACAGATTTACCGCGGGATTGTCAAACAATTTTTTATGGATAGAAACGTTAAAATAAGTCTCGCTTTTAAGGGTAAATAGTTGACTATTAGGCAAATAATTGTGTTTATGGTTTTCTGGGGACGTATAGTAGAGAAAGTAGATAAATGCGTAGTTCATCGCTTTTACGCACCTTTACGGTAGTAATCCAATCAACTACTGATGCAAATTCCCAAACTGAAACATACTAATGGAAACCGCTTTTTTCTGATGGCGGGTCCCTGTGCTATCGAAGGAAGAGACATGGCGTTACAAATTGCTGAACGTATTGTCACCATTACCGATAAACTAGGTATTCCATATATTTTCAAAGGCTCTTACCGGAAAGCAAACCGGACTAAGCTGAATTCCTTTACGGGAATTGGTGATGAGTTAGCCCTATCCATTCTCAAAGAAGTTGGCGATACGTTCGATATTCCGACCGTAACGGACATTCACGAATCGGAGGAGGCTGCCATGGCGGCACCTTACGTGGACGTGCTCCAGATTCCCGCTTTTCTCTGTCGCCAGACCGAGTTGATTGAAGCGGCTGCCAAAACCGGTCGGGCCGTCAACGTAAAAAAAGGCCAGTTTCTGTCGGGCGAAAGTATGGGCTTCGCCGTTGAGAAGGTGAAAGCGACAAACCCGGACGCGACGGTCTTTCTGACGGATCGGGGTAACTCGTTCGGATACGGTGACCTGGTCGTTGATTACCGGAATCTGCCTGCCATGCAGGCTCATGGCGTTCCTGTTGTTATGGACTGTACGCACTCATTACAACAGCCTAACCAGACATCGGGCGTAACGGGAGGGAAACCCGCCCTGATCGCGACCATTGCCAAAGCGGCCATTGCCGTTGGTGCCGATGGCTTGTTTATCGAAACGCATCCAGACCCATCCTGTGCTAAGTCCGACGGTGCCAACATGCTCCCACTGGATCAACTGGAAGCCTTACTGGAACGGCTGGTGCGTGTCCGGGAAAGTATCCTGTAAAAACTGCGCCAGTTACGTTAAGGCAATCGATTCGCAGATGTAAGTTGGAATGATGCCGGTAGCCAGAATGCGGATTTCTGCTTCGGCGGAAGCCGTGTTGCCCGAAAGCACCAGCACTGTATCCAGCCCAAATTTATTACCCCCACTAATGTCGGAACGTAATGTATCGCCCACCATCAGAATGTCTCGTTTACTGCTGGTGGGTGTTTGTTCCTGTACCCGTTCATAAGCAAACATGAACAACTGAGCGTCGGGCTTGCCGAACCGAATGAACTGCTTCCCCACGATCGACTCCAGCATGTCAGCGATACTGCCAATAGCGATGGCTAGTCGATTTTTAGAAACCGGATACGTAGCGTCGGTATTCGCGACGATGACCGGAATATTTCGCCGACGTAACAGGTTGACCGCTTTCGTTATGTCGGTATTCCAGTCGAAGCCTTCATCATCGAGCAAAACCAGTGCGTTGACCTCCGAAATGTTGTCCAGCGTCAGCTTGCTGATCGAAATTGTTTTCAGACCCGCTGACTCGATGTAGTGCGCCGAATTATCGGTGCCCAAATAAGCTACCGTACCGTGGTTTACTTTTAGTTGCAGGTACTCCCGCGCCAGCATACCCGATGAGATAATCATATCGGGTGTTACGTCGCTCATCCCTAGTTTCCAGTAAGATTCAGCTAGTTGCTGTGGACTGCGCGACGCGTCGTTAGTCAGGATATAGATCTGTTTCTGCTGTTGACGTAGGTAGGCAAAGGTATCGGTAACGCCAGGAATGAGACCTTTGTAATTTTTGAGGACACCGAAGGCGTCGAAGAAGAAAACCTGATACTTGTCGATTAAACTGCTGAACGAGTCTAGCTGCATGATAGGTTGTAGTTACAGGGAAAACGAGCGGATTATTCTTTCACAAACCGAAGCGAAACATTCGGAATCACCATTGTCTGGTGAGGAGTTGCCGGATTATTCAAAGACCAGCGAACGGGGGTAAACATATTGTCCAGACGTACCGGTGGCAGCTCCTTCTGGTAAAGTACCTGAGGGACACTGTGATCAATACCAACCGGCGTACTTTTCTGGAAATTGTTAAATAGCTTGACGAGTAGCTGGTTCTTTCCCTGCTTGAGCGGTAGCATGACGATGTCGCGGGTTTGGGCAGCCTTGTCTGGGCTGTTGTGTTCCAGCAACTGCTTACCATTGAGCGCTACCAGCACGCCGTCGCCACTATTAATACCCACCAGTACAGTTTGGTCGCTGGGGGCGGTAACCTCCTGGAGAACGTAATAAACGCTTGTCAGGCCAGCGGGAAGCGCATAAACTGTCCCGTTTTGCCAGTCAGGTTTCTGCTGCCAGGGCTTGCCGTGCCAGGGTTTCGTTACGTCTATTGATCCTGCACCGGCAGGGAGGCCGCCAATACCCGACTGTACGGGGCCGGATACGTACAGAGAGCCCCAGGTAAGTGATGACGCTGCGGGCAAAGGAACGGATTTACCACCAGACAGCGTCACGTTAGACGATTTATCCCCGATGGTTAAACTAAGCTTCTGGCCTTTTTCTTCATCCGAGTAAGTCAATACAGGTTTAAACGTACCTGCTTGCTCAGGCTTAATTGTCCAGGATTCAGCGATCGTGCTCTGAAAACGGGAGTTGTAGTCAATTCCCGAGTTGCTGTAATACTTGTACGAATTGTCATGAGTCAGCTGAGTAGTGGCATCCAGAAAAATGGGCTGATAAGGGCGAACACTATATCCATCAGCAAACTCGACGGCAATGACCTGAATATCCCTGGCAACGCTGAAATTCGTTGGTAGATTGATGCCTACCCCATCTTTCCCGCGAACAACCGTCAGTTTTGCGGTTTTGTCGCCCAGGATGGACGCGCTTTTGATCGTTCCACCCAAACCTGGCAAGGCAATCTGACCGCCAGCCGGCTGACTTAGCACATGCAGATACAACTTGTTCGGACGGCTGGTTACGCTACCCCAGGCGAAAGATTGGTAGAACGGATCAGGATTAGTGCCGTAAATAGCCTCTCCGTTTTTGTCCAGCCATCGGCCAATCTGTAACAGAATATCTTTTTCGTAGGGCACAACCGAGCCGTCACCTTTGGGCCCAATATTGAGGAGGTACTTACCGCCCCGGCTCACCACGCGGATCAAGCTGGTCAGCTTCTCGCGCATCTTTTCGTCTTCTGGTACCCGCTTCTGCCAGGAACGATAACCCCAGGTTTCGTCGAAGAATGAAGCCGGCGACTGCCAGGGAACGCCAATCGTATAATCCGGTTCCTGATTATCACCCATCACTGTAAAGTCGCCCATATCGTTACCAATGCGACTACCAATCATGCAGTCTGGCTGGAGCTTGTGGACCAGATCGCGCATCTCTTTGCTCTGCGTCAAGCTTTGCGATCCCATATCGAACCACAGTTCGGCGACGGGGCCGTAGTTTGTCAGCAATTCGGTAATCTGTTTTTTGTTGTATTCGTGGTGCGCTGGCGTGATTGGATCAGAATTGTGGCTGGAAATAGGGGAGGCCTCGGGAAAATGCCAGTCAATGAGCGAAAAATAGAGGCCGAACGTAACGCCCTGCCGTTTACAGGCGGCAGCTAATTCGCCGATAACATCACGTTTGTAAGGAGTCGCGTCAACTACATTAAAATCCGTCGTGGCCGTCTTGAACATGCAGAAACCGTCGTGATGCTTCGACGTAATAACGATGGAGCGCATGCCCGCTCGTTTCGCTAGTAGGGCAATTGAATCAGGATTCCAGTGTGTGGGGTTGAACCGGCTGGCTACATTGGCGTAGGTATCGCTGTAAATACCCGCGTGTGCCTGAATCTGCTCACTTAGTCCAACCGTCACTGGCTTATCGTTCCAGACGCCACCCAGTACCGAGTAAACACCACCAAAGTGAATAAACATCGAGTACTTCTGGTCCTGCCATTCTTTCAGCGCTTTGGGGTCAATCTGGGCGTAGGTAGCGAAGTACGACAGGAAGTAAAAAAGTGTAATCGCGTACGAAAAGCGGGTCTTCATGAAAACAGAGTTCGGTGGATTGTAGAATTACAGGTTGAGCGCCCGCAGAATTTTATCTGCGTTAAACCGCTCGATGGACGGGAAGTAAAGCTCATACGCTTCCCGTTGCAGCTTGGTGGCGTACGTCCGGTGGAAGAAGTAGCGACCGTACTTGATAACGTAATTTAAAATGAAGAACCGATACGCTTCCGGGAAAAAACGCACTTCGGCCTCCGTTAGCGGATAAACTTTGTGGTACTCTTGGAGGAAGATTAAGAACCGGTCTTCCATCATCGGGTCGATGAGGTAGCTGAAGATTGTTCGGTCGCCGACATCGGACGAAACCCGGCTGAAAAAGTAGAAATCCATGACCCGGTAACTGATGCGGAACCAGTCGTAATCCCAGCGGGAAAACAGCTCCAGATTCTCGGTTACTGAGAAATTGCCAATGTTCCAGTCAACAAAAACGGGCATTGTTTCGACCGTACCAGCGACCAGCTTCTGCCGGTTCGCAAGAAACAAATCGCATTGCCGACGTAGCTCGTCAACGTGCATCCGGTGTTCGAATTGTCCAGTTTCGGTATCCAGTTGATCCAGCAAGTCCCAGATATCAGAACGTAACGTTTTTGACGATTTAGGCAGTACGGTACTCACCCGGGAACAGGCCTTATGAAAGCGGGCGACCTGCGCGCCCAATAGCCGAATCTGGTGCTCATCGAGCCGACGAGGGAGTTTATTTTGGGTGCGAATTGGGTTGTAGAAAACGACCCAGGCGTCCAGAAGATCATCCCGGTGCCGATATGTGTACACCTGCCCATCCCGCACCAATGACTTTGCCAGTACGTTTTCGAATGGGTACAACAGATTATTCGCTAGCGCGTGAATGATCCGGTGATCTTCCAGAAACTGCTCGTACTTTCCGAAATACGAAAGCTTCGCGATAACCCGATCCCCGTTTTCCAGGGTTACCCGAAAAACGTGATTGGTCGAAACTTTGGCACTGATATCCTCAACAAACTGGACGGAACTGGCTGGGTCGAAATCCAGCCAGGCTTTTTCGATAATAGCCGGGTAATTAATAAGGCGCATACTAAATAATTTCAAAATACCGCTTCAACTCCCAGTCGCTCACTTGCTTGGCGTATTGACGCCATTCCCAGTCGCGCGTACGAGTGAAGTGGTTAACAAATGCATCTCCGAACAGTTCTGCCGCAATGGGCGAGCGGGCCATCTGCTGGGTTGCTTCATAAAGGTTGGTTGGTAGGACACCATACTGTTTGTCGGCGTAGCCATTACCCACCGAGGGTGGCGTGTCCAGCGATAACCGATGCCTTATTCCGTACAGCCCAGATGCTAGTGCAGCCGCCAGCGCCAGATACGGATTCGTGTCGGCTCCCGAAACACGATGTTCTACCCGGGTCAGCTTTTCGTTCTGGTTCAGAATACGTAACGCTGTTGTCCGATTGTCCAGTGACCAGGTGACGGTGGTAGGGGCCCAGGCTCCTTCTACCAGCCGTTTGTAGCTGTTGATGGTAGGGGCGAACATCGGCGTAATGTGCGGCAGACAAAACAGCTGCCCTGCGATAAAGTGACGCATCAGCTCACTGATCTTATCGGGTCGAGCAGAATCGAAGAACAGATTCCGGGTTTTATCTGCATTCCAAAGGCTCTGGTGAATATGGCCGCTACAACCCGGAAGGTCGGTACTCCACTTGGCCATGAACGTAGCGATCAGGCCGTGTCTGTACGCGATTTCCTTGACTGACGTCTTGAAGAGGATAGCTTTGTCGGCCGCTCGAACAACCTCGTCGTGCATGATAGCCGCTTCGTAAACACCCGGTCCGGTCTCCGTGTGCAAACCTTCAATGGGAATGTCAAACTGGGTCAGTAAATCGAACAGGTCGTGATAAAACGGGCTTTCAAGCGACGGACGCAGAATCGAGTAACCAAACATGCCGGGGGTGAGGGGCTCCAGGTTGCGAAAGTCTTTCGCCTGGAGAGACTGGGGCGTTTCCCGGAAATTGAACCACTCAAACTCCTGCGCGTACTCGGCGTGAAACCCCATATCGCGGCACTGGCCGGCAATACGCTTCAGTAACGACCGCGGGCAGGCCGCCAGGTCGTTACCATCGGGATTACTGAAATCCGCCAGGAAGAATGGCATATTGTCTTCCCAGGGGATGTGCCGCAACGTACTAAGATCAATCCTGACGGGCGTGTCCGGATAACCCGATTGCCAGCCTGTGATAATACCATTATCGTACGGAGCATCCGACGAATCCCAGCCCCAGACCACGTCGCAGAAGCCTGACCCGTCCGTCAGACTGTCCAGCAGCTTTTGTCGATGTATCACCTTACCCCGCAGTATCCCATCAATATCGGCAAAGGCGTACTTGATTTTAGGGCTGGCGGCCTGGGCGATGGAATCGATAATGTCCTGCTGATTCATAGTACAACCGGTATAATTCCGGGTCTGGTTAGACAACCAAAGGTAATAACTCATCCCAAACTTTGCCCATTTCCTCCCAAAGTCAGGGTGGTTGATCCCGGCGATTTTAGGGGATGATAGTCCTGTGCTTGTTTTGAATCAACAAACCGGCAGACAAGCTGCCAACCTAATCAAAACAGCCAAAACCAATTAACCAATACGCTCTTATGAAAACGCTCGCTACCTCCTTCGCTCTCCTGATTGCTGCTGTTACGTTCACCGCCTGCTCTACATCAACCATTGATCCGGCTCCTGCTACGCCCCGTGCCGTACACATCGCGAAACCGGACTCGATTCTTACGCCTGACCGGATGTCGAACGACGACATCATTCCCGCAAAAACGGGGCGCGAAAAACTGGACGTATTATCCGAAGCGCCCGTATCGACGATACGCAACCCGAATCCAGCTTCGATTCCTGGCGAGAATGCGGCACCTGTCCGCAAGCCGCGCCAGGACGTAATGCCCGTCGATCAGATCGAGGCTGTCAACTAAGTAAGCCGCTTTTCCGCACCTTCCAAACCACCTTCCCAAACGAAAATTTTTCACTCCAGCTATTTCTGCCTTATGCAATCGCTTTCCGCTTCCTTCGCCAATTTTCAGCATTACGTTAGTCAGCCAGTGTATCAGACTCCCCTGTCCGATCAGAAGAATAAGTCAGAGATTCGCCTTTTGAGTCAGTTTATCAATGAAAGTGCCTTATTTCTGTGTCTGCTGGGTTGTACAGTTGCATTTGGACTGGAGTATACTCACGCCACCGGCGATCATCCATTCCGGGATTTGATTGAAAAATACCAGTCGAGAATGATTGTGCTGGTCGTTTCGCTGATCATTGCCGTGACTATTGAGGAGGGCCTATTTCGGGCTGTATTACGGATGACACAACAGAATCTGCGATACATAGCGACAGTGCTTACCTTTATTCTGATTGGTAGCGGGTACAAACCGCTGAAAGAGCTGGTCGGCCCGATGGTAGGGCTGGGCATGATTGTGGCCTGGTTTATCCTGTCGCTCGTGCTGGACCGGTATCTGAAACGCCCCGCCGTTTTCGCCAATATCCTTTCCTATTGGCAGGCTCATTTCAGCAAACTCTTCTACGCCATGGCCCTGCTGTGCGCTCTGTTCAAGATCTCGGACGACATCGATACGCTAACTGGCTGGCAACTGCTATTCATTCCCGTGCTCTTTTGTCTGAGCCTGGTCAGTAGCTTCTACTTCGGCTACGTACGCATGAAATTTGGGTTCTGGTATGCAGTCGCTACCCATTCCCTGATTTTGGCCAGTATTGCCCTGTCAGAAGCCATTCTAACCGTGTAACTTTGTCTGGAATCGATGGAAAGCACCTTGAAAAAACCTCGCTCATTGCCTGTTCCTGCTCCTTTGGTACGCACCTCGGCTCTTGTTCATTTCTGGGAGAAATGGGGTATCTGGCTGGCCAGCCTGGGCTGTCTGACAATTCTGCTGGTGTACACCGACTTTGGGGATTTCTCCCGTGGTATGCGCGATGGATTTGTGGATTCGAACGCCAAAGAATCCGTCACCCCCGGACTGTTGATCTTTACGGCGGTTGTCGCTCTGGTAATGGCTGGCCTGGTAGTGGGTATTCTGTCGGGCGTGTCACACCTGTACTATCGATTCTTCCATGAGCATGTGTTCCGAAAAAATCAGGTTGCCTACACGGTGCTGTACATCATATGCCTGCTGCTGTTTTGGAATCTGATGGCCGACGGAATTGGGAGGCTGAATTTCTTTAGTACGTACCGAAAGAAGTCGACGGCGCTGGATACGGCTAGTTATAACGATCTGATGGCTTCTGTGCTGGCATACCTGCTGCTGATTTACATGGTTGTCTATGGCTTCATCACCGACTACCGGAAAAGCCGGAAGCTACAGATCGCGCTTATGCAGCAGCGTACGCAGGCCGAACTTGACGCCCTCAAAGCACAGGTCAATCCGCACTTCCTCTTCAACTCGCTCAATAACATCTATGGTACGGCTATTCAGGAAGATAGCCCGCGTACGGCCGAAAGTGTTCAACAACTGTCTGGCATCATCCGCTACGTTATGGAGGAGTCGCGGTTGCAAACGACCGACATTCGGCGCGAGCTTCAGTTTATCGGCGATTTTGTTGAACTTCAGCGGCTGCGATTGCCAAATCTGGACAATATCGACATCCAGACCCGGATCGACTGGGACGAGAAACCCGCCCGCATTGTCCCGCTGCTGCTGAATCCGCTGGTTGAAAACGCGTTCAAGTATGGCATCAGCATCCAGTATCCCTGCTTCGTACATGTCAGCCTGCAGGTTCGGGATGGCCAGTTGCGTCTCACGACCGAAAACAACATACTACCTCGTACAGATCTCGAAAAGGGTACAGGCCTTGGACTGGCAAACGTGCGGCAACGGCTCGATTTGGCCTACCCGGACCTGTATAGTCTGAACATCAATGAAACTGATAAGACATTTCGTGTGGTACTCACCATTGATCTGTAAGTCCTTCAACCTTCCCTCAAACTCTAGCATGGACACGCTTTCAACAAACAGTGAACACCCGATTGTTCACCCCGAACCAGTGCGTACGACTGGATACCCGACGAATAAGCAGGCCTGGTGGCTGGTAGGCTTTTTCATCCTTATTCAACTGCCCGCGTCGATCCCTTCCGCTGGATTTTCGTACCTGGCGGAGCGGTTTGATCAGGCCTGGTTGAAATCAGTCGGTAGTATGATGGCCTACGTCCTGGCCCTCAGTCTGACAATTCGGTACGGCTTCAAAAAGCGGAAAAGTAGGGAGCTAAGCTTTCGATCTGCTCCCGCCCTGGCGTACGTTGTGGCCGCAGTTGGCCTGGTGGCCATGGGTGTGTTGGTTGAACCATTGATTTCAGCGATCCCCATGCCCGAAAAACTCAAGGAAATCATTGCCAAAATCTTCACGAAAGATATGATTTTCGTAGCCGTCCTGGCCGCTCCCATTCTGGAAGAGGTACTATTTCGTGGAATCATCCTGGATGGTCTTCTGAAAAACTACTCGCCTATCAAAGCGATCCTGTTGTCGGGTGCCATGTTTGGATACGCGCATATCATCCCGACGCAGGCTGTCAACGCCATGTTTATCGGCTTTGCGCTAGGCTGGGTGTATTACCGAAGTCATTCGCTCTATCTGTGTATATTCCTGCATTTTGTCAACAACGCGCTGAGTTCGCTGACGTTTCTGGTCGACGATGAGATGGATATGAGCGCGAATCTGACGCGAAGTTTGGTCGGAAACGATACCTATTACGTTGGTGTGCTCGTTGGTTGCGCGGCTCTCTGCTACGGCTGCTATGTAATGCTGAACCGCGTACTTCCTCAACCAACCGCCAACTAAGCGCTCCGTTATGCAATCTGGTTTATCGACTGTTGCTGTGTCCGAGCCGTTTGTAAAACGGTGGCTCTGGAACCGGGAAGTACGTATTTTCCTGATTCACTACGGCGTCTGGGTCATTGTTAGTCTGGTGGGTGGTTGGCTTGAACTCCGATTTATCCCCGCCGACCGGCTGGAGGAAGCCACGTCAATACTGGCGCACTACCGGAATGACTGGTGGAGTTATGTTCAGGTGACCTTGATTGCCGATCTGGTTTACCTCATTCCAGTGCATATTTCGTACTGGGTGTTTCTGGTATCGATGAAAACGGGTAAGCTATGGTCGTTGGTGCTGTTTGGCCTGTATATGCTGGTTTATTTTTTCATCCAGTCTTTGCTATATGGTATTCTGGTAGGTGCATTGAGGTGGCCGATCAAGAGTCAGGAAGCTCTATCGACCATCGTTATTACGTGGATTTACACGGTAATTTTTATTGCGGTACGGGCGTACCGGCAGAACCGTCGTCGGCAGAAGGAACTGGAATTGCAGCGTACCCAGGCCGAACTACAAGCGCTCAAAGCACAGGTTAATCCTCATTTTATGTTCAATACGTTGAACAACCTGTACGGTACAGCGATCACGGGTAATATGGACCGGACAGCCGCCGGTATCGAGCAATTATCGTCGGTCATGCGGCACATCACCGAAGCGTCGCAACAAGACGTAATTCCTATTGAACAGGAGCTCCGGTTCGTGGAGGATACCGTTGAGCTACATCGAATGCGTGTCCCGCAAACGGAGTCGATCCGGATTCGAGCCGTTATGGACTGGGATGAAAAGCCCGCTCAGATTGCTCCGTTGTTGCTGAACCCGCTGGTCGAAAATGCTTTCAAGTATGGTATCAGCATGCAGCATCTCAGTTTTGTGGATATATCGATACGGGTAACAGACGGAACACTGCTCGGTACGATTCGCAACAGTATCGCATCGAAGAACCATCTGGAAAAAGGAACGGGAACCGGCCTGAAAAACGTCCGGCAGCGGCTGGCTCTGGCCTATCCAAATCGTCATTTGTTACGGATCGAGGAGACAAACGAAGAGTTTATCGTTTATTTGACAATCAACCTATAACCGCTTCCATCCATGACATTACGAATTGGCCGTTATATCATTACTGGCCGTGTGCTGCTTAAATTTCTGTTTATCTGCTTTCTGACAGGTCTTCCGATTGGTGCGTCGATTGCAGCTTATGAAGCGGGGAAATCGGTACAATGGCTTCCTTATACAGCGCTGTTTTTAGTGGTTGGGTATCTTATTAAAACAGCCGTTACTGATTTCAAGAAAGACAACCAACTCGACTAAGCTATGCCCAATACGTTACGCTGTATTGCCATCGATGATGAACCCATTGCCCTGGAAGTGATAAAAGCGCACGCCAGTAAAGTACCCTTTCTGGAGCTGAAGAAGACGTTTGTTAATGCGATCGAAGCGCTGACTTATCTGAAAACGGAACCCATTGACCTAATCTTTCTGGACATCAACATGCCAGATCTGACCGGGCTGGATTTCGCGCAGGTGGTGGGTGCTAAATCGCTGGTGATCTTCACAACAGCCTACCCCGAATACGCTTTGCAGGGCTTTGAACTCAGTGCGCTGGATTACCTGCTGAAGCCTATTGCCTTTGGGCGGTTCATGCAGGCGGCCAACAAAGCCTATGAACGACTGTCGGGTGATTCAAAGAAATCACCGTACGTATTCGTGAAAGACGGGTACGACTGGGTACGAATCAATCTGGACGAACTACAATACGTCGAATCCGAAGGGAATTATCTGACGTTCCAGGAAACCGGCAAAAAGGCACTGACTCGGATGACCATCAGCGAAGCCGCCGAGATGCTCCCGAATGACCAGTTTATGCGGGTGCACAAATCTTACATCGTGGCGCTTAAGCGGATCGAAAAGATCGAACGGCACCAGCTGACCATCGGGAAGGTGCAGGTGCCGCTGAGCGGGTCCTACCGCGACGAGCTGTTAGAGCGCGTGAAGTGACCCGTCCAGTACGTTATGTCAACGGCAATTACGGACGTTAATGGTGGCAAACGATCAGCTGATAAGTAGTTTGGGGTTGTTTCTGTCATTCCGACGCAGGAGGAATCTTCGGTATGGACACATTGTGCTGCTACTGCCGAAGATTCCTCCTGCGTCGGAATGACAAAGACACGACTGTAAGTCATGCTATTTTACATTATCCAGGCTGTAGTGTAATCCCCGATTTTCGCGCCGGGCCATCGCCATTTTGATGACGAGATACGCTACCTCGATCATATTCCGGAGTTCACAGATCGGCACCGATACTTTCGACTGCCGATACAGTTCTTCGTGTTCCAGATAAAGCAGTTCTAGCCGGTCCATTGCCCGTTTCAGACGCCGGTTCGAGCGGACAATACCGACGTAGTTGGACATGATGGCTTCCAGCTCTTTTCGCATTTCGGTGACCAACACCAGTTCTTCGGGATGCGTTGTACCCGCATCGTTCCAGGATGGAATGGGCGTCAGCGAACCGGACTGATCGAGCAGTTCGACGGTTTTTAGGTAAGCCCGGTGGCCAAAAACAACCGCTTCGAGTAGGGAATTAGAAGCTAGTCGATTGGCCCCATGCAGTCCGGTGCAAGAACATTCGCCGACGGCGTACAGAAACTGGATGTTTGTCTGCCCCCACTCGTTAACCCGAACTCCTCCGCAGAGATAGTGTTGAGCCGGAACGACAGGGATATAGTCTTTCCGCAGGTCTAGTCCCAAATGATCGCGGCAGTAGGCCGTGATTGTCGGAAAGTGCTCGACAAATCGTTCGTAATCGCAGTGCGTTACGTCCAGGTAGACATGTGAATCCCCAGACTTTTTCATCTCGGAGTCAATCGCCCGGGCGACAATATCGCGGGGCGCCAGGGACAGGCGAGAGTCGTAATTTTCCATGAACGTCTCGCCTTTCTTAGTTCGGAGAATACCCCCAAAACCGCGCACGGCTTCGGAGATCAGAAAGTTTGGTTTCTTACCCGGCTCATAGAGCGCCGTCGGGTGAAACTGGATAAACTCCATATCCTTGGCAATGCCCTTGGCCCGGTACGCCATGGCAATACCGTCGCCAGTCGCAATGCTCGGATTCGTCGTATTCTGATAAATATTACCAATTCCTCCGGTTGCCAGCAGCGTCGTTCGCGCCAGAAACTGCTCAACTTCGCCCGTTTGGGTGTTTAAGACGTAAGCGCCGAAACACTTGTTATCCGTGTCGTAGCGATGTACCGTTTCGCCCAGGTGGTGGCGGGTAATCAGTTCGACGGCGTAGAAATGCGTAAAAATCTCAATCGACGGTTGAGACTGTACCTTCTCCAATAATGCCCGCTCGATTTCGGCACCGGTAATGTCCTTGAAATGCAGAATTCGGAAATCGGAATGCCCACCTTCTTTGGCCAGATCGTAATCCGTACCGCTATGTTCCTTGTCGAAGCGTGTACCGTAATCAATCAGCTCGCGAATACGCTCCGGTCCCTCGTTGACCACGATCTCGACAACGTGCCGATCACTGAGGAAGTCACCGGCAATCATCGTGTCCTCAATGTGCTTCTCGAACGAATCGTCCTCCGCCCAGACGGCCGCAATACCACCCTGCGCGTATTTCGTGTTGGTTTCGTCGGCCTGCACCTTCGTGATGACACCAATACGTACGGCCTGATTAAGCGCTTCGAAATGCGTAGCCAGTTTGGTCGCGTAACTCAGGCCCGCAATACCGGAGCCGATAACGAGGAAATCAAATTGATGGGGCATATCATTTTGGCTGAGCAGGCCTGATCCGAAGTTGCTCATTTGTTAGTACCGAAAAGCTGTTAATCATTTCTTGATTAACGGAAGCGATGATCTCACTTATTCGTTGTGACTTTTCAGTACTAGTCATCTTAATTAATCGAACTAGTAAAATCCCACAATGAGGCATTCGTAGCCGATGCACCAGTTCACCAAAATCCTTATCTTCTGTCAGCAAAACCGCTTTTCGATCAACCGCAATTTGTAACACCTGCGTATCCGGAATACTAGGAAACGATTCCGCGATGGCTAAGACAGAAAAACCTTTGTTTCTGAGTAGCTTAACTACGCTAAAATCAAAGTTTTCATCGGCGACAAAGACAAGATCATCCAGCTTTTGCATAGACAATCTCATTCTTTACTATTTCTGAAGCAAATAGCAGGCAGGCATATAGAGCTGGTTCCGTTACGCGCGGATATGCAGCCAATAATTGAGGAATGGTATCACCATTGCCTAGCTTCTCCAGAATCAAATCGACCGGAATACGGGTTCCTGCGATTACCGGTTTGCCAAACATGATTGCCGGGTCTGAGGTAATAAAGTTTTGCCAGTTCATAGTATCTGTAGAGAGTTTACTAGCTCAATTTCAGCATCCGGTCGACTGACTCGTAGGCCTTCAGGCGTATGTCTTCGGGGACGATGATTTCCGGTTGTTCGTACAGCATAGCGTTGTACACCTTCTCCAGCGTGTTCATCTTCATGTACGGACATTCCGAACAGGCGCAGGTATTGTTCTGACTCGCCGGGGCCGGAATGATCTTCTTGTGCGGAACAGCCTGGTGCATCTTGTGTAGAATTCCCGCTTCCGTGCCCACAATAAACGTCTGTTCCGGGCTGTCTACCACGTATTTCAGCAACGCCGTCGTCGAACCAACGTAATCAGCCTGACTCAGAATATGTTCCTGGCACTCGGGGTGGGCAATAAACTTAGCGTCCGGGTAATCATGTCGCAGTTTGGTCAGCTTTTCCAGCGAAATGTCAATGTGGACAATGCAGGCGCCGTCCCAAAGAACCATATCGCGACCGGTCTTCCGGGAGACGAACCGACCGAGGTTAGCGTCGGGCGCAAAGATGATTTTCTGATCCTTCGGTAAGCTCTCGACGATTTGCAAGGCATTGGACGACGTAACGATAATGTCCGACAACGCCTTGATCTCCGCTGAGCAGTTGATGTACGACAGTACAATATGATCCGGGTACTGGGCTTTAAAAGCCGCGAACTTGTCCGCGGGGGCTGAATCGGCGAGCGAGCAGCCCGCGTTCAGATCAGGGATGACGACTTTTTTCTCCGGTGACAAGATCTTGGCCGTTTCGCCCATGAAATGAACGCCACAGAAAACAATCATATCGGCAGGCGTAGCAGCAGCCTGCTGTGACAGGCCCAGGCTATCGCCAATGTAGTCGGCTATGTCCTGAATTTCCCCATCAACGTAGTAATGGGCCAGGATAACCGCGTTTTTCTCTTGCTTCAGCCGCTTAATTTCGGCTACTAAATCTATAGTATCGTCAACGGGTTTATTTACGTAACCAACTCGTTGTACTTCTTCTAGTAGGGCTTCCATGCGTTGCGGTATGATATTAACTAATAAACAAGAAAGAAGAAGTAAATGTCACAGCTGTTGGCGTAGCATCGCTTCAGGCTGGTGAACAGACCGGGCAAATTTCAACAAAGGTTTCGGGCTTTCAAACAACGATAGTGATCTGGCTGGTTACGTATTGAAACGCCTTAGTCGATGGCTGATAATTTCCTCAAACTTCGCATTACGCAAATAAAGCCCGAAACGGCCGACGCGACAAGCTACTTTCTGGAGCCGATTAATGGTAGAGAAGTCGCCTACCGGGCGGGGCAGTTTCTGACGCTGATTTTTACGCATCGCAATAATACACAATACAGTATCAGTCTGCCGGGAGATAGTGATCCCCATCGGCACGAAATACGCCGGTCGTATTCCATTAGTTCTGCGCCGGGCGAACCGCTTCAGTTAACGATCAAACGAATCAGCAACGGTGAATTGTCGCGGTATATGCTTGATCAACTCAAGGTAGGCGACGTACTGACCAGCCTTTTGCCCGCCGGGCGTTTTACGTTTGATGCGACGTTGCCGGGCGATGTCGTCTTGATGGGTGCGGGAAGCGGCATAACGCCCTTATTTGGTATGCTGAAGCATATCCTGAAAAACGAATCCGATCGGCGCGTAACCTTGCTCTACAGTAACACCCGGGAACGCAGTATCATTTTTCGGAATGAGCTTGACGAGTTACAAAGCCAGTGTCCGGATCAGTTTCGGCTGATGCATTTGCTGAGCGCTCCCTCCGACGAGTGGACAGGGTTACGCGGGCGTTTAAATAACGTAATGCTGGAGCGGTTGCTTCCCTCGCTGATTGGCGATTCGAAACGGGAGCAGGTACAGTTTTACGTTTGTGGCCCCGGCGATTATATGCGAACGATTCAGTTTACGTTGGTCTTCAGCGGGATTCGGCCGGACCAGATTCGGCGTGAGAATTTTGTCATCGTCCCCGTTACGCAGGCACCACCGCCCACCCTGGCCGTTGACCGGACTATTACGCTGAATTTTCGAAATCAAGATGTGTCGATCCAGGTGCCCGCCTATAAATCTATCTTACAGGCGGCACTGGACGAAGGCGTTTTATTGCCGTACAGCTGCCGGGGGGGACGTTGTTCGACCTGTATAGCCCGCTGCCGCTCAGGCTCAGTGCACATGACCATCAACGACGTACTGACCGAACGCGATATTGCCGAAGGATGGATACTTACCTGCACGGGTTTCCCCGAGAGTGATGATGTCGTTATCGATGTATAAAGCGCGTATTGGCTAAAGTTTGGTTTGCAGGAACGCAATCAGTACGTCAAGGCCTTTCTGGTAATGAATGTTATTTGGAATGACGATATCGGCTTCCTCTTTATGCGGTTTGACAAACTCCCGGTAGGCGGGCTTAACGTGATTTTCCCACTGATACGTAATCATTTCAGTAGTCAGCCCCCGTTCGGCCTGGTCGCGCACCATTCGGCGGTGGAGTTTGATCTTATTTTTAGCCGTAATAAACACTTTCAGGTCAAGCTGACTGGCTACATCCTCAAAGTGAAATACGAACAGCCCTTCAACGATCACAATTGGGGTAGGTTTATATACCAGTTGTCGGGGTACTACATCCGGATTATTGAAGGTGTACTCCTGCATTTCAATCGTCTGGTTCGCGTGTAACTGGCTCAGATGATCGGCGAAACGCTCGTGATTGATCGTTTGGGGAAGATCAAAATTATGAATCCCGTTATTGTCGATGGGAATGTGCTCCAGACCCCGATAATAGTTGTCCTGCGAAATCAGGCAGATCTGGTCGGGAGTAAACGCGTTAAGAACATCTTTGAGAAAGGAAGTTTTACCGGACGCGCTGCCACCGGTTATCCCAACGATGAATGGTTTGTTTTTCATGTAAGCAAGTTGTTGTTGAGTACCAGCAACAGGAAAATAGGCTCAACGAATGAAGTGTTTGGGCTAACAAGAAAAAGCGGTCCTTTCAACAGAAACGACCGCTTTTTTTAATCAAGTGTATGAAAAAACAGCTTACAGGACTATGGCTTCAGCCAGAACCAGTACTCTATTTTGAAGAACCTCAACAACACCACCATCAACCGTAAAGGTTTGCTGGCCGGTTGTCGACTGAACAACGATAGGCCCACGTGCCAGCGTGCTAACCAACGGAGCGTGGTTATTCAACACCTGAAACTGGCCCTGGCTACCCGGCAACGTAACGGCACTTGCTTCGCCGGAAAAGACCTTACGGTCGGGAGTGATAATGTCTAATGTCATGATGTATGAAGGATACCCAGCTGGCTGTTTGACAAACAGGAGGGTGTCAGATAAAATAGTCCCGGTCTGATTAAGAACCGGGACTATTCATATAAATCTTACTGACCCGATTCTTTCAGCAGACGCTCGCCTTTGGCAACGGCGTCTTCGATCGTACCAACGAGGTTGAACGCTGATTCTGGCAGGTGATCGTATTTACCGTCAATGATTTCGTTGAAGCCTTTGATGGTATCTTCGATCGGAACAAGAACGCCTTTCAGACCGGTGAACTGCTCCGCCACAAAGAATGGCTGCGACAGGAAGCGTTGTACGCGACGAGCGCGGGCAACAACCAGTTTATCTTCTTCGGAAAGTTCTTCCAGACCCAGAATAGCGATAATATCCTGAAGCTCTTTGTAGCGCTGCAGAATCTCTTTCACGCGCTGCGCGGTGTTGTAGTGCTCATCGCCCAAGATCTCTGCGCTCAGAATCCGTGAGGTTGAGTCAAGTGGGTCAACGGCAGGGTAGATACCCAGCTCGGAGATTTTCCGGCTCAATACAGTCGTTGCATCAAGGTGAGCAAACGTCGTAGCTGGCGCTGGGTCAGTCAAGTCATCGGCAGGTACGTAAACGGCCTGTACCGACGTAATCGAACCGCGCTTGGTCGACGTAATACGCTCCTGCATCACACCCATCTCGGTGGCCAGCGTTGGCTGGTATCCTACGGCCGATGGCATCCGACCCAGCAGAGCCGATACCTCCGAACCCGCCTGGGTAAACCGGAAGATGTTATCGACGAAGAACAGGATATCACGACCAGCACCCTCGCCGTCTCCATCCCGGAAATGCTCGGCGATGGTCAGACCCGACAGGGCCACCCGTGCGCGGGCTCCTGGAGGCTCGTTCATCTGACCAAATACGAAAGTCGCCTGGCTCTTGGTTAGCTCTTCAGTATCGACTTTCGTTACGTCCCAGCCACCCTCTTCCATCGAGTGTTTGAAGGCGTCGCCGTAGCGAATAATGCCCGCTTCGATCATCTCGCGCAGCAGGTCATTTCCTTCACGGGTACGCTCACCCACACCGGCAAATACCGAAAGGCCAGCGTATGCTTTAGCAATATTGTTGATCAGCTCCTGGATCAATACGGTTTTGCCGACACCGGCACCACCGAAGAGACCAATTTTACCACCTTTCGCGTAAGGCTCGAGCAGGTCAATTACTTTAATACCGGTGAAAAGAACTTCGGTAGAGGTAGCTAGGTCTTCGAATTTTGGGGCTGCCCGGTGAATTGGCAGGCCGGCACCCGTTGTTTTTGGCTGAGGGATACCATCAATGGCATCACCTACTACGTTAAACAGACGGCCCCGAACACCTTCGCCCGATGGCATAGTGATCTGGTGGCCCAGGTCAATAACGTCCATGCCCCGGTACAGACCGTCGGTCGAGTCCATGGCGATGGTCCGAACGCGATCTTCGCCCAGGTGCTGCTGGCACTCCAGAATAACGGTCTGCCCGTTTGCTTTGGTTACTTTGAGGGCGTCCAGAATGGCGGGAATCCGCGAGCCTTCGCCCTCGAAACTCACGTCCACGACCGGCCCGATTATCTGCGTAATCTTACCTGTATTGACTGCCGTTTCCGTAATCATTTGTATGTAATATAGCTGATTGACATGTTGTCCCTTCTTTGGGACTGCAAAAGTAGGAGAAAAACTGCGTAAGATCAATATGCAATTACGCCGTTTTGTGGAGCATTTAGGATTGAATTGCTTTGGTTGTAAGGTTTTTAAGGCGGAAGGCAAACAAAATCAGCATTGGAAGGATTTGTACAAAACAAGGAATAGATCTTCCTGCTGTTTATGGTTCGTTCGAAAAATAGGAACCGCCATATATTATCTACTCAACGGCCTGATTAAATGCTTCAACAACGTTCGAGCGGTTTGCTGCTCCATATTACGTCTCTTCCATCAGCGCACGGCGTTGGCGATCTTGGTCCTGAGGCATACCGCTTTGCTGATTTTCTGGCTGCCTCGGGGCAGACCTACTGGCAAATCCTCCCGCTAACGCCCGTTGATCCAGGTTCGGGCTTCTCACCATACAGTAGTCCGTCCGCGTTTGCGGGGAACACGCTGATGATCAGTCTGGAAAAGCTGGTTGAAGAAGGGTTTTTGACACAGGACGATCTGGAAGCTCTAAGTGAGCAGCCTGTGCTGGACGTAACGATAACGGAGCGCCCAGCAACGATTGATGACTCATCGAGTACTGAGTCTGTGTTGGCGGGACCATTAACGATGGCGCCTTCTACCATGCACGCGGCCTGGATCAAAAAACGTCCGCTCCTGAAGCTAGCTGCCGAAACGTTTTTGCGCGAAGCTACGGTTGCTCAGCGGAGCGATTATGAACGCTTTTGCAATTGGCAGGCGGATTGGCTGGACGACTATGCCTTGTTTACGGCTTTGCAGGAAGTTACGCACGAACCCTTCTGGCTACGCTGGCCCGATGAAATAAAACGCCGGGACCCGGACGAAATGGAGCGTCAGAAAAACACGCTTCAGGATCAGATTGAAGAAACTAAAGTACTCCAGTACTTTTTTCTGCGACAGTGGAACGAGTTGGTCGCCTACTGCTACACCCGGAAAATTCATATCATTGGCGATATTCCAATCTACGTACAGCTAAATAGCGCCGATGTCTGGGGTAATCCCACTCTGTTCAAACTGGACGACGATTTTCAGCCTTTGTTCGTAGCTGGCGCTCCGCCTGATTACTTTAGTGAATACGGCCAGCGCTGGGGAAATCCGATTTACGACTGGGAGGAACACGAGCGGACTGGGTTTGCCTGGTGGATGCGCCGAATGCGGCATCAAATGTCACTGTACAGTCTGACCCGGCTGGACCATTTCCTGGGGTTTGCTGTCTATTGGGAGATTCCGGCCAGTGAGCCGACGGCTAAAGTAGGGGCGTGGATCAAAGCGCCTATTGAATCGTTTATGCATGCCATGTACCGTCAGTTTGTTCAGTTGCCGATTATCGCTGAGGACCTGGGTGCCCGCACCAGCGATGTACAGCCGCACCTGAAGCATTACGGTATACCGGGTATGCGGGTTGTCCAGTTCGGTTTCGGAAAAGACATGCCAACTTCGACTTACGCCGTGCACAACCACATTGAAAATACGGTTGTATACTCAGGAACGCACGATAATAATACCACACTGGGCTGGTTCAACGAGGCCGATGAGGAGTTACGGGAAAATATCAATGAATATCTCGGCTTTACGGTGACAGCCGATAATGTCGTTGATCAGATATGCCGCTTGACCATGCAGTCGGTTAGTCGACTGGCTATTCTGCCAATTCAGGACGTACTAAAGCTCGACGAAACAAACCGGATGAACACCCCCGGTCTGGGTGGGCGGAGCTGGCAGTGGCGTCTGCAACCTGATCAATTAACCGACGAAGTAGCGCAGAATTTGCTGAAACTTACCCGGATGACGGGGCGAGGATAAGCAAATTGACGCGTTGCTGTAAATGGAGGCACTAACCCGCCGTCAACGTCGTTTCCCCTTCATGTCATCGTTACTATTCTGGAAAGAATGGAGCCGGTCTTACCGGCTCCTGTATTTATTTGGTCTTGGCCTCACCATACTTGCCTTTTCTCTGTTCATTATAGCCTGGTCACGCGGGTTACAGAACGTAATTGACTGGAACGTTCTGAGTGAATTAATCGACCTGCCGATTACGCTTGATTCCTTTTCCGACGGCTTGATCAATTACTCAGTCAGTGGAAAAGCGTACGCAATTTCCGAGCAGTTTCTGGCATCACCCATGCAGGTGAACCCGATGATGGCAACAGGCTTACTGACAAGCCTGGGGATTGCTTTTGTCTTAATCATGAGTGCTATTACCCGTTTTGATCGGCTACGTTACTTAGTTAGTATGGCCGTATTAATTCTGGGAATGGCTTTCTTCCGGTGGGAAATGCTTGAGGTGCCAGGCCTGGGTGGCAACTATTTATTTTTGCTTCTGCTCTTCCTGTTTGGCTCCTTGAGCTATTATTTCCACGCCTTCCGCCCCGACATCGAAATTCCAGCCCGTATTGGCCTGTTCGCCGTGTTAACAGCCTTAGTCGCCGTAGGTGTATGGGTTCTGTCGCCCGTTACGTATCCGGCCCTGCTCATTGTCAGCTACGGAATGCCGACGTTGCTGGCGTTTAGCGTTGGCTTTATCTTTTTCATCGCTCCTGAAGTGATTGCGGGTCTAGTCTGGTTAACATCCGTTGGCCGACAGGAGGATGACGATGCGAGTTCTCGGCGCACATTAGGAGTCAATAATCTACTGATCATTAGTTTGCTCTATCTGGTGAACCTGACGTTGATTTGGCTGAAAAACACCCGGTCAATTGATTGGGATCTGCTGGCTATTAGTCCGTTTGTGTTATACCTGGTTACTGTCGTTCTGGGCTTTTGGGGCTTCCAGCGACTGCTTCAGCAGCAGGAGGTCGTTTCGTTCAGGGACGCAGGGGCTTTCCTGTATCTCGGCCTGGCGATCATAGCGACCTTGACGATGACGTACTCGTTTGTGACGGCGAACGATCCACTGGTCGAGCTGTTCGAAGACGCTATTGTCTACACCCAGCTGGCAATGGGTGTGTTTTTCCTGATTTACGTAGTCATCAATTTCTGGCCCATTTATCAACAAAACTTGCCAGTCCATCGGGTGCTCTATAAGCCAAAACGCCTGGAGTTGATCCTCTTCCGAATTATGGGGGTCGTTGGCGTGGCGGTTTTAGTCTCAACTGGTGGTTTGGTCGCGTTGCGGCAGGGCGTTGCCGGGTATTTTAACGGTTTAGGCGATCTGTACACCGCAACTGGCGAACGGCTGTCGGCTACTGCTTTTTACCAGAAGGCGGTTGAACAGGAGTTTCAGAACCATAAATCCAATTATGCCCTGGCTTCTGAAGCGATGAAAGAAGGCAACCAGACTACAGCCGCCTTTTACTTCCAGCAGGCACTCCTGAAACAGCCCTGCCCCCAGGATTACGCAGGGTTGAGTCAGACTTATTTACAAACGGATTTATTCTTCGAAGCTATCAAGGCGCTGCAACGGGGCGTCCGGGCTTTCCCGGATAACGGCGAGTTACGTAATAATTTAGGCTACCTATACGCCCGAACGAGCGTCGCAGACTCCGCCTATTACTATTTCAAATCGGCAGTGGGTATAACTCATCAGGACGATGTACCGGAATCAAACCTGCTGGGCTTTTATGCCCGTAATCCCAAATTGCTAGCCGCCGATTCCAGCCTGGTTCAGCAGACGCGTGAAACGACGTACGAATCCTACCAGGCGAATGCGCTGGCGTTACGGCTGATTTTAGGGAAGAATACAGCAGCAACCGATGCTAGTCAGCCCAATCGGCCAGCCTGGTTTGCTGATACAACCGTAGGAAGCTTGGGAGCCGGGCGTTTTGCCAGCTTGTACAACTACGCGTTGGCGAACCAGCAAGCCGACAGCAGCCTGACAAAAATGATTCGGCAATACCTAGCTAATCCGGTTAACCAGGAGCTGGCCGACGATCTGCTGCTGGCGCAGGCTGCCACCGATTATAAAAATCATAAGCCCTCGGCGGCCTTTGATGTGCTCGAGCAACTGGCTAACGACGATCAGGTGAGTAGTAGCTCATACCGATCCGTTGCTGGACTCTGGCTGCTCGAACAAGGGCTCTACCGACAGGCAGCAGAGATGTTTGGGCGAAACTCGGATACAACGTCGATTTATTATCGGGCTATGGCCTTGACTAAAGCCGCTGCGGAAAACCTGGCGATCAATACAAAGACGCTGGACGAAGCGCGCCCGTTTTGGGTGGCTGCCTCGGCAAAAGACCCGGCGCTGGAGTCCATTCGCCAGGTTCTGTATAAAGAACGATTGCCCGAAACAGATTTTGAACGATCTTTTTACGCTATCTACCGACTCGATGATGCAAACCGGGGGCGCTATTGGGATATGGTCAACGATCCTTCGCAGAAGACGATTGCGGGTGTTGCACTGATGAATGACTACCTGAATCAATTACAATGGCGAAACGCTCAGCTTATTTTATCTGGATTGCCCGACTCGAGCAAAATTAGCCCCATTGCTAGTTCATTGCAGACGGTTGCTGCTATTCGGTTAGCGGCCTTCCGGCGCAGTGTGGGAGCAGCCGAACGGATGGCGAAACGGGGGATTCTTTCCACACTCAACGCCCAGCGAGCCTACTGGCTCGGGCAGACCTACGAGCGAACCAGGCAGTTTGGAAAGGCCATGAACGCGTATGAACAAGCGTATGCAGTAGCTCCGTTGGATGCCAGCGTAGTTTCGGCAACGGCGCAGTTGCTTCGTCAGCAGAAACAGATCAATAAAGCCTATAACATGATAACAGCGGCCTTGCCCTTTAACGAGGACAAGCCTGAACTGCTGAAAACGTATGTGTTGCTTTGCTTGGACCGCAGCTTGTTCGAATACGCAGAAAATGGCCTGACTATGCTGGCGGTAGCCTCGCCTACCGACTATCAGGCATTTCTGCCGACTTATCAGCAGAAATTGACAGCCGTCGAAAACAGTAAAGCCAAGTTTTTCGAATGACGTATTTTTGGCGTATACTGCTTCCTAATTCGCCCTTGTATTACGTCTATGAACATTATTGAAACCCGCCAGATTGCAAAACGGTACGTTATGGGTACCGAAGTTGTCGACGCGCTCAAGTCTATTTCGATCAGCGTGCAAAAAGGGGAGTACGTAGCGTTCATGGGCCCTTCCGGATCGGGCAAATCGACGCTTATGAATATTGTCGGTTGTCTGGATTCGCCCACGTCGGGGCAGTACATTCTGAATGACCAGGATGTGAGCAGCATGGGGGAGAATGAACTGGCGGAGGTACGTAACAAAGAGATTGGTTTCGTCTTTCAGACGTTTAATCTGCTTCCCCGGCAGACATCGCTGGAGAACGTAGCGCTGCCGTTGATCTACGCGGGATACAGCAAGGCCGATCGAACTGAGAAAGCTATGCAGGCTCTGCAAAGTGTTGGCTTGGAAAAACGGGCGGGCCACCGTCCAAACGAGCTCTCCGGGGGGCAGCGGCAGCGTGTTGCAGTAGCAAGAGCGCTGGTCAATGATCCAAGTATTCTGCTGGCTGACGAACCGACGGGGAATCTCGATACCAAAACGTCCTACGAGATCATGGATCTGTTTGACCAGATTCATAGCAAAGGCAATACGGTGATTATGGTAACGCACGAAGAGGACATCGCCGAGTATGCACACCGAATCGTCCGTCTGCGTGATGGATTGATCGAAACCGATCGTGCCAATACGAATATCCGCAAGGCAAACGTCCTGATGCAGACCGTTAAAGCTGCCGAGTAAAAACTAATCTTGACGATATCGGCACTAGTATCGGCTTCAACTAATAATTGACTTGGCTCTAAAACGCCAAAGCCCATCAGGGGATCCAGGTCCACTTGATGGGCTTTGGGGGCTCAACGGTATGCACGTTGAGTTGATACTTGATAGGGATGATCGTGTTATCTTAATAAACAGTCATCCAGAAAATAAACAGAGTTTAAACCGTCTGTTCTTCGCCGACTGAATGCCCTAATTTCTCGAGAACAGCTTCAGCAAAGGCAACTTTATCCGACTTGCGGTAATTCTCCACATGGTCAATACCAGATGGTGGGCTGAAGTTCTTACTTACCTGCTGGCAGGCTCCCCACAATTTTGGATTCAATTTGATTTTATACTGGCGAATGGGAGTGTCGGCCCCAAACCACAGGTTAATGATGTTACTTACTGTCGCTTTCATGGAATTGTGCTGAATGAACCGTACTAGTCTTTGCTAAAGCAAAAAGATGATGCATATTTAACTATACAATTAAAAAATTGTAAGTAATTTATTTGAAAATTTTTAAATGGACAAAATTAGTCATATCCAGTTTTATCTAGCTAAAACGATAGATGACTGATTTTATTCGATATTGATTCAAGTGAGCAATTTTGCTGCCATGTCTTTATATCAAGCAGCTGATTAACTAATGTAGCTAACACATTGTCAGGCTCATACCCATTAAAGTATGCTTAAAATGAAGCTAGAGGACATTTGGTCGCTCTTGAATCCGCTGAGCCTGTAACAAACCTAAAAGACGAATTGACGCCAAAAACCGAGTTAATGGCCAATTCGTAATCATATGAAAGGCATGGTGACCACCCCGAAAGTAACTAACTGAAAGGTCGCAGATCAGTAAGCAGAGACTGTGAGGATGCGTAGGAGAACAGTAGAATCTACTTAATCTTCATTTACGTATATGTTGTAGAGAACACACAACAACAACATGAAGCGTATTCGATTAATTGAAGAAGCAAACAGGATTACCCATCTCTCTGGCGAAGCAAATTATACCCGAATCCATATGGCGAGCGCTCCAGACATGATCGTCTGTAAGACACTGAGTATGTGCGTGGATGAATTGCCCGGGTTTCTGCGAATTCATAAAAAATACGCGATTAATCCGAAGTTTTTTCAGAAAGCAATTTTAGTCGATAATAAAACCGCGAATGTACTGGTCAGTGATAAACTACTACCAATCAGTCGTCGACGCTTGAAAGAAGTGCTGGCCGATTTATGGCGGCTCAGTTCGATGAATTGACGGGTGCTTTAGATGCCTTTACTGCGAAAAACCATTTCGCTGACATAAGCCATATTATCGTCCCGCTTGATCGCTAATTCAGGATTAGCAATTTCGTATTCAACCAGGCTGGATTTACCTGTATCAGTGATGACATACCCAATGTGATCACCACGATCAATCAGATTGATCAACCCGTTGGCAAACAAGAACTCGATGTAGCCATTGACTAAGTCATGACCGAAGCCTGTGCGGGGCAGTAACTGATCGAACGTTGCTTGCCGGCGCATAGCTGCCAATGTATTGTACTGACCAAAAGTAAGGGTCATGACTTGACTGAACTAAATGTATCTACGAGATAGACGTTCAGAATGGAGGAAGCGAACTCGGCTGAGAATCCGCTATTTACGCAAGCTGAACAACATTTTGAGTCATAATAAAGGAATTGGTCACGAAAAGGCAGAAAGAATTTAGGTAAAATCTATATGGTGAGTCGATCAATTGGTAATTCGTCTGGTTGCCCATACCACATTTCTATAATGCAAAAAGCCTCGTAACGAGGCTTTTTGCATTATAGAAATCCTATGATCAGTGGCTAACAGAGGCCGTTGACGACTTTAGTTTCTCTTTGAAAACCTTTTTGAATTTGTCCAGTTTCGGAGCAATCACAAAGGCACAGTACCCTTGATTAGGGTTGTTGGCAAAATAGCTCTGGTGATACGCTTCAGCTTCGTAAAACGTGGTTGCCGGGCTGATTTCTGTCACAATTGGATTGGCATAAGCCCCTGCCTTATTCAACTCGTCTTTCGCCGTCTGAGCCAATTGCTTCTGTTCGTCGTTGTGATAAAAAACAACCGAACGATACTGCGTACCTACATCGGCTCCCTGACGGTTCAGTGTAGTTGGATCATGGCTCCGAAAAAAAGCTTCCAGCAGCTCCTGATACGTAATCTTGCTGGGGTCGTACGTAACCTCAACGCATTCGGCATGTCCGGTCGTGCCGGTACACACTTCTTTATAGGTTGGGTTCGCTTTCTGTCCACCTTCGTAACCCGACACGGCATCAATAACACCGTCGAGCGATTCGTACAGAGCTTCTGTGCACCAGAAGCAGCCAGTACCAAAGGTTGCTTTTTCTAGTTTGACTGATTGATTTGTTGTCATACGGATGGAGTGATTCTGAACAACTGGCTGTGGCTGCTCTGACGAGCCAAAGAAAGACAGTAGAGCAGTCGTCAACATGGTAAGCTGCTGGCGGAGCACGGTTGCAACCATTAGGGTTATTTATAGTTGATGATTCATCCATAGAACATAATCAATCTGCGTAAAGTTTGCGCGATACTGCCTGTGAAAGACTTTAAAACAGACCGCTTCCGGTACGACGGAACAGAAAAGCTGACGATTGAAAAAGCTCCCACCAAAGTTGACGACTTGTACAAAAGCTCGGACGAATACGAGGAACTGCTCCGGCAGCAGGCAGCCGAAATTGATAAGCTTCAGAATAAACTATACGCGCATAATCGGTTTGGTCTGCTGGTGATTTTTCAGGCCCTGGACGCGGCCGGAAAAGACGGAACGATTCAGCACGTATTTACTGGGACGAATCCCGTTGGGGTCACCGTCGCATCTTTTAAGCGGCCAACCGACGAGGAACTGGATCATGACTTTCTCTGGCGCAGTTGGCGTGAACTCCCTGAACGGGGAAAAATCGGTGTTTTTAACCGGTCATACTATGAAGAAACGCTGGTAACCAGAGTCCATCCGGAGATTCTGACGCAAAGTCAGCGCCTGCCCGAAAAATCGACGGAGGATTTGGACAAGCTGTTCAAACACCGTTTCAAGGCTATCCGGGCGATGGAAAAATACCTTTGTCAAAATGGATTCCCGACGGTGAAGTTCTTTTTGCACGTATCCAAAGCGGAACAGGCCGACCGGCTTATTGCCCGGATACAGGATCCGGAGAAAAACTGGAAGTTTGACGAAGGCGATGTGAAAGAACGTAATTTCTGGAAGGAGTATCAGAAAGCGTACGAGGACACGATTAACGAAACCGCCCGGAAGCAGGCGCCGTGGTACGTCATTCCTGCCGACGATAAAAAGAATATGCGTCTGCTGGTCGGCCGGGTATTGATCGAGGAATTAAAGAAATTACCTGTATCAGAAGCTAAACCAGATCAGGATCGTTTCGATGAATTGCAAAAGCTAATCGACGTCATCAACAACCAATAGCTTATTCACGGTCGTAGCCTCCGGGTGGAGGCCACGACACTCACTATGAAATTTACTTCGAAGTCATTTCGGTACGATGGTAGTAAGCCATTCTCTTCGGCTGGTACGCCAACGTTAATTGATCCATTGTATAAAGACGAGGCTGATTTCAACCAGCAATTGAATGACCTATCAGCTCGTATGGATCAGGCGCAGAACGTCATGCACGCCGACGGGAAATATGGCCTGCTGGTCGTTTTTCAGGCAATGGATGCGGCTGGAAAGGATAGTAGTATCCGGCGGGTATTTCGGGGCGTCAACCCGTCACGATTTCAAATGGCACCGTTTAAAAAACCGGAGAAAGGCGACTTAAAGCATGATTTTCTCCGTCGATTTTGGCAACAGCTACCCGAGCGGGGTATTATTGGCGTGTTCAATCGCTCCTACTACGAAGAAGTGCTGACGTTGCGGGTTCATCCTGAACAACTACAAGCACAGTCGATTCCAGAAACACTGCTCCCCAAAGATACTGAAGTGCTGTGGGAACAGCGTTTTGGTGATATTGCCCATTTTGAGGATTATCTGTACCGAAATGGGTTCCCGATCATTAAGTTCTATTTGCACGTCGATAAGAAGGAGCAGGGGAAACGGCTGATCGCTCGCTTGGAGGATGGCGAGAAGCAATGGAAGCTGAGCGAGAGCGATTTGAAAGAACGGGAATCCTGGTCCGACTACATGCAAGCCTACGAAGACACAATCAACCAGACAGCAACCCGCAACTGTCCCTGGTATGTTATTCCCAGTGACGACCGGACTAACCAACAGTTACTTATCGCCCGAATTTTGACGGAGTGGCTGGAGTCGCTGCCGGTTGAATTTCCTAAAACGGAGGCAAAAGAGGCCAAAAGCCAGATTGCTACGATTAAGAAGCAGGATGCTGAGTAGCCAGATTGGTTGCTGATTTGGTGAACGCAATGAGATGAGGTAAGACCATTCATCCCTTTATCTGTCTGGTTCGGCGTGCCTATACGTAGCTTTGCGCCATAATGCTGGCTAGATGAGAAACTTTATTTTACTGGGTCTACTGTTGTTACTCCGAATGAGCGTGGTAGCACAGATAACACAGCCGCGAACGATTAGTGGCTACGTAAAAGATGCTGCCGACGGCGAGGGCTTAATCGGCGTGTCTGTTTACGCGCGGGAAGCCAAGACGGGTACCGTTACTAACAATTACGGCTTTTTTTCGGTGACGGTTCCTGCGGGTACTTATACGCTTAGTATTACGTACGTAGGGTATGCCGCCCAGACAAAGACCGTAACGTTAACCGACCAGAACGTACGACTGAACGTTGAACTACAGGAAGAAGGAAAACAACTGCAGGAGGTGGTTGTATCGACCAGACGAGAGGACGATAACGTCAAGAACATCGAAATGAGCGTCAACCGGATTGACGTGAAGACGTTACAACGAATTCCGGCGCTGCTGGGTGAAGTGGACGTGGTACGTAGTATTCAGCTTCTGCCAGGCGTGTCGACGGTGGGCGAGGGGGCAACGGGTTTCAACGTCCGGGGGGGGAGCATCGATCAGAACCTGGTATTACTGGACGAGGCACCCGTGTATAACTCGTCGCACCTGTTTGGCTTCTTCTCTGTCTTTAATCCCGACGCGGTCAAGGACGTAAAACTGATCAAAGGGGGGATTCCAGCGAATTATGGCGGTCGGATTTCGTCGATTCTGGACGTACGGCTAAAGGAGGGAAACGCCAAGAAACCAGAACTGAACGGCGGTATTGGTTTGATCTTTAGTCGGCTGTCCTACGAGCGGCCCGTATTCAAAGGAAAGGGCTCGTTCATCATTGCCGGTCGCCGGTCGTATGCCGATGTTTTGGCGCAACCTTTTCTCAACAAAGATTTACGCGGTTCCCGGTTTTACTTCTACGACCTGACACTGAAAGGCAATTACCAGATCAATAGCAAGAATACCCTCTACCTGTCTGGTTATCTGGGACGGGACGTATTCGGCGCTGATTTTGGTTTCAATTGGGGGAATACAACCGTATCGACCCGCTGGAACCACGTATTTAGCGACAAGCTGTTTCTGAACACAACGGCCTATTATAGCAATTACGACTACTCGCTCGATAGTGACCTGAAAGGCAAACGGCCCACCGACTTCTTCCGGACCAACTCGCGCATTATTGACTACAGCATTAAACCAGACTTCACGCTTTTCCTCGGTAAGAACACGATTACGTTCGGTGGGCAGAGTATGCTGCACAACTTCCAGCCAGGAACCGCTACTGCCGCCAGTGCCGGCTCTATTCGGACGTTTGGCCTGGCGAACAAATATGCGCTGGAAAATGCTCTGTATTTGGGCAACGAGCAGCAGCTGACCCCCAAACTGCAATTGCAGTACGGCCTGCGCTATTCGTTGTTCAACTACATTGGTCCTGGAGAAGCGTATACACTGGCGACCGACGGCCCTGTTGGGAAGACACGGGCTCTCACGGCTGTTCGGACATATAGCCGGGGCGAAAATATTCAGACCTATGGTAACTGGGAGCCGCGTTTCTCGGCGAAGTACGAACTGGGAGGAAACAGCTCGCTGAAAGCTAGTTACAATCGGCTGGCGCAGTACGTTCACCTGATTTCGAACACGACGGCGTCGACGCCCCTAGACGTCTGGACGCCATCAACGAACAATATAAAGCCACAGATCGCTGATCAGATCGCGGGAGGATATTTCAAAAATTTTGGTCGGCGAGGCAGCGAGTTCGAAGCGTCGGTAGAGGTGTATTACAAGTGGCTTCAGAACCAGATTGACTACATCGATGGTGCGAGTCTCATCCTGAACCGATATTTAGAAGCTGATTTGCTGGCGGGCAAAGGGCGTGCTTACGGGGCTGAGTTTTTCCTTAAACGAACGACGGGTGTCGTAAATGGCTGGGTCAGTTACACGCTGGCCAGAACCGAACGCCAGGTGGCAGGAATCAATAATGGAAACTGGTATCCAAATCGCTTCGATAAGCTTCATACGCTGACCTCGGTGCTGTTGTTCGACCCGCCCGCTCGTGGCAACGGATTGGCCAATCGCTGGAATTTCTCGGCCACATTCACACTGGCCAGCGGCACACCCGCTACGTTCCCGACAAACCGCTTCGAGTTTCAGGACTTCGCGCCAGGTATAGTAAACGGACGTAACAACTACCGGATTCCGGCCTACCACCGGCTCGATCTGGCGGCTACGTTGCAGGGACGGAAGCGCACGGGTAAACGTAAGGATGATAACTGGGTGTTTTCGGTGTACAACGTCTACGCCCGCAAGAATCCGTTCTCGGTGTATTTCCAGCCAAATGTTGACAACCCACGGGTGACGCAGGCCATTCGGTATTCGGTCTTTGCGACGGCTATTCCTTCCGTTACGTACAATTTTAAATTCTAACGAATCCTTCGTTATGAAGCCAATTCAACTGATTTTCCTATTCGTCCTGTTGCTGACTGGTATTAGTAGCTGTACAACCGTTATCGATGCAAAGCTGGACGACGGCCCATCCCAGCTATCGGTAGATGGCCTTATCACTGATCAGCCGGGACCGCAGCGAATTCGCCTGACGCAGACAGCGGCTTACTTCGATAATAGCCCCCCGCCCATCGTGTCGGGTGCAACAGTGGTTGTGACCGATGATCGGGGAAACCGCTACAATTTTATGGATGATGATAACGACGGTTATTACGTCTGGTCGGGTAACACCAGAGATACACTGGGTCATATTGGCCGGACCTATAGCCTTAGTATTAGTTTCAGCAACGAGAGTTACCAAGCCAGTGGAAAGATGAACCGCGTCCCAACCGTCGACTCGCTGGTGTTTAGACGGGAAAAGCTCAATCCTATCTCAAATCAGGAAGGGTACCGGGCCGAATTTTACGCCAATGATTTCCCCGGTGCAATGGACTACTACCGTATTCGATACTACCGGAACGATACGCTCCAGAACAGAACCCGGGACATCAGAGTCGTGCAGAACGCGGCCTTCCAGGGTAGCGCCGACACGGATGGATTGCTGTTTATTCGTCCCCTTCGTCAGGCTGTAAATCCGGATAGCCTGTATAAATTAAATGATCGGGTTCGGGTTGAAATTCAATCACTAACGCCGGATGCGTTTTCGTTCTGGCAATTGCTACGCACGGAGTTAGGTAACGGTGGTCTGTTTGCGACGCCCCCGGCCAATGTACCAACCAATATCATCAACATAAATCCGAACGGCCGTAAGGCAACCGGATTTTTTCAGGTATCAGCCGTCCGAAGCCGACAGGTACAAGTCGTTGCTGAAAATATACGTCCTGCAAACTAGATTCGAACTAGATTCGACCAAGGTGCATCTAATCGTTGTTGACTGGCTTCCTACCGCGATTGCGATACCGCTGTAGGGCTGGCTGGAACGTATCGCGCTCGATAAACAGGATTGCGACGAAGAATAAGCCAAGTAAGGCCGTATGTACGGGAATCGACACCCACAGATCGGCGATGGGAAATTGTAGGGATAGGTAGATTAGCAGCCCCGCGCCGATGATGTAGCCCGCGGCCGATTTGAGGTGATAAGGTACGGGGTAGTATTTCTCGCCCAGAACGTAGCAGAGTGCCATCATCACAAAGCTTGAGGTAAGAAACGCTACGGCACAGCCCATGTAACCCATTATCGGAATCAGCAGGATATTCAAGCCGATGGTAACTGCCGCACCGATGACGGTAATCAGGGTGCCGAACTGCGTCTTATCGCTGAGCTTGAACCAGAACGAGATGTTATAATAAACACCCAGAAACAGGTTTGCCAGCAAGAGTAAGGGAACGATAGATAAGCCCGGCCGGTAGGGTTTCGAAACCAGCAAGCCTACTACATCAAGGTTCAAACTGACGGTGACCCAAATCAGAACGCAGGCAATAATGAACCACTTCGTTACGTCAGCCAGGAGCTTGGGCGAGTTTTTGTCCTCGGCCCGTGAGAAGAAGAACGGATCGGCCGCGAACTTGAACGATTGAATGACCAGCGCCATGAAGACTGATAATTTTAGGCAGTTACCATAAATACCCAGCGCGTCCTTACTCGTTAGACCAGGATAAAATCCATCCGGAAGCCAGTATTGCAGAAATAATCGGTCGGTCATGGAATTGACCAAACCTGCCAGACTTGTCAGCATGAGTGGAAATGCGTACACCAGCATGACCCGAACCTCCGCCGGTTTAAGCCGGAACGTAAAGCCCGTAAAGGCATCGCGCAACAAAACAAAGTAGGTCAGGTTGCCAATCAAATTAGCCAGAATGATATAGCCCGGTCCAATGCTGGGATAATAGATCAGGTCGATGACTGGCTTAAGAAAGGTGAGGTACTTACCATTGTAAACGTCCCGGCAGAAGACCAGAAAGAATACATTAAGCAATACAACCATCACGATATTCGTAATTTTTGCCTGCACGAACCGCCGGGCTTTGTTCTCAACACGTAGCCGGGCGAACGGAATGGCCATGATGGCGTCGATGGCAACGAGTAGGGCAATCCAGATGACGGATAGTTCCTGGCCGGGGTAACCCATCCAATCGACCAACTGGGGCGTCAATACAATGATGAGCGACGTAAAGAACAAGCTGACAACCGAAACGATGCTAAGGGTTTCGCTAAATACCTGTAATCGGTCGTCGGGCCGACGAGCCGCAAAGCGAAAGAAAGCCGTTTCCAGTCCCAGCGTATAGACCGTCAGCAGAATAGCTACCCAACTGTAAAGCTCTACGTTGGAGGCCATCTTTTCAGGTCGGGTAAACACATACGTCTGAAGCGGAACCAGCACAAAGTTGAGCATGCGCCCCAGGATAGTGCTGATGCCATAGAGCGCCGTATCGCTGGCCAGTTTTTTAAAAGTACTCATCGAGGGAAAAATGCCCGTTGTGGTTCAGGCTGACAAAGTTAAGACCTTTGGTTATCTTTGCGGCTTCATTGGCGGCCGGACGGCTGCTGGCATAGTAAACTTGCTCACCAACGTAACCAATCCACGCCCTAGTCTAGTCGGCGCGGCTGGTTTAGATCGCATGGCACTTAAAATTTCCTCCGCGCTGATTTCCGTCTATTACAAAGATGGTCTCGAGCCGTTAGTCCAACTGCTGCACCAGCAGGGTGTTAAACTGTATTCGACGGGTGGTACCCAGACCTTCATCGAGCAACTGGGTATTCCAGTTACGGCCGTTGAAAATATTACGGGCTACCCATCCATCTTCGGTGGCCGCGTCAAAACGCTGCACCCGGCCGTTATGGGTGGTATTCTGTACCGGCGCGAATTGCCCGAAGATCTGGCGCAGGCCAAACGGCACGACATTCCTCCCATTGATCTGGTCATTGTCGATCTGTATCCGTTCGAAGAAACCGTTGCGTCGGGTGCTTCGGATGAGGACGTTATCGAGAAAATTGACATTGGTGGTATCTCCCTGATTCGGGCGGCTGCCAAGAATCACAAAGACGTCCTGATCGTGTCGTCGCGGGATCAGTACGCTGACATTGTTACGTTGCTGACCGAAAAAGAAGGCAGCACTGATCTGGCCGATCGTCGTCAGTACGCAGGCAAAGCGTTTGCCGTTACGTCCCACTACGACACGGCTATTCAGGGCTACTTTGCCCAAGAGTCTGCCGCACCTGCTAATACAGATTCAACGGACGTTACTGATTTCAAATCGCTGCCTACCAATCATCTGCGTTACGGCGAGAACCCGCATCAACAGGCTACGTTCTACGGCAACCTAGACGCCATGTTTGATAAACTGCATGGTAAAGAATTGTCGTACAACAACCTGGTCGATGTAGATGCCTGCGTCGGTCTGATTGACGAGTTTACGGACGAGTCTGCGGCTTTCGCAATTATCAAACATACCAACGCCTGCGGCATTGCGACGGCTCCTACGGCGAAAGAAGCCTACCTGAATGCACTTTCCTGCGATCCGGTATCGGCCTTTGGCGGGGTGGTGATCACCAACAAACCAGTTGATCTGGAAACGGCAGAGGAACTGAACAAGCTGTTCATGGAAATCCTGATTGCGCCCGAGTACGCACCCGAAGCACTGGACCTGCTGAAATCGAAGAAGAATCGGATCCTGCTGAAACGGAACGCCATTGCCCTGCCAACCATCATGTTCAAAACGATTTTGAACGGTGTGCTGGAACAGGACAAGGACAACGCTACCGAAACGGCCAGCCAGTTCACCACCGTTACGGAGAAAGCGCCAACCGATAGCGAGGTTCGGGCATTGGAGTTTGCGCTGAAAGTGTGCAAACACACTAAATCGAATACCATCATCCTGGCGAAAGAAGGGGGTACGGCCTACCGGCAGTTACTGGCGAGCGGTGTCGGGCAGACATCACGGGTAGATGCCCTGCGGCAGGCCATTGAAAAAGCGGGTTCGTTCGGTTTCGACCTGAATGGAGCTGTGATGGCGTCGGATGCGTTCTTCCCCTTCCCCGACTGTGTGGAGATTGCGGGCAACGCGGGTATTATGGCGGTCGTACAACCCGGCGGTTCTATTCGTGATAAAGATTCGATTGACTACTGCAACCAGCACGGCCTGGCGATGGTAACGACGGGCGTTCGGCACTTTAAGCACTAATGCAACTTCTGTATACCGGCTGGTGCGCGTTCTGGTTCATTACGCTGTATTTGATCCTGTTTCCTGTGCAGTTCATCTGTCTGCAACGGGAGAGATGGAAGCCAGCCGCGCATAAAATTAATGCCATCTGGGGGCGGTTGTTTTTTGCCATTGCAGGCATACCCATTCACGTTGACTACCGCTTTCGGATCGATCCGAAAGCGGTATATGTGTTTTGTGCCAATCACTTTTCGTACATGGATATTGCCGTGATGGGCGTGATTGTGGATAATTACTTTGCCTTCATCGGTAAAAGTGAAACCAAGCGTATTCCGCTGCTGGGGTATATGTTCGCCAAGCTGCACGTACAGGTGGATCGGGCGCAGGCCAAAAGCCGGGCATATTCATTGAACAAGAGTATTCGAACGCTGGCGGGTGGTCGCAGTATTATGATTTACCCGGAAGGAGGGATCAAACCACAGGAGCAGGAAAGTCCCCAGTTGCATCCGTTCAAGGACGGTGCGTTTATCATGGCGATTCAACAGCAGGTACCTATTGTACCGATTACGTTGTTAAGTAATTATAAGATCCTGCCGGATAAATCGCCGGTTCGGCTGCATCGCCACGCGCTCCGGGCCGTCGTACATGAGCCCATCGCCACCACTGGTATGACCCAGGACGACATCGAACGATTAAAGAAAGAAACATACGAAATTATAGATACAGAATTAATGAGTGAAAGAGTGAAAGAATGAAAGAGCGGTCTCCGGTAGGATTGCTCCCCATCGGCAAATCGCTCTTCCACCCTTTCACCCTTTCACTCTTTCATTATGAAGGTCGATCAGGAAACTCTGCATAAAATTGCTCACCTTGCCCGGCTGAACGTCCGGCCCGAGGAAGAAACCGAATTGCTTAACAGCCTTAACGGCGTGCTTGACTGGATGGAGCAACTCAATGAGGTCGATACAACCGGCGTTGACCCGTTGACCCATATTTCTGCTGAAACGAACGTATTACGGGAGGATCGGGTGGCGCAGCATCTACCCCGTGAGCAGGCGCTAGTCAACGCACCCCAGCACGACGAACAGTTTTTCGAAGTTCCTAAAGTGCTGGAGTAATTGCCAGTTGGGACGGAGTACGTAAGGCTCCAAGCAGAACAGCCCCGATGACGCTACGTCATCGGGGCTGTTCTGCTTGGGGATAGCTTTAACTTATTTTACCCGAATGTCGGCGCGGGCGGTGTCGTCCTCACCATTGTCAACGCCATTACCAGGCGTTGAATCAGGATCAGGTTGACCGGCTGCCAGAATCTGGGCCGTGCAAACACCCTGGCCGCTGACGGCAATCTGTGCGCGGAACTGAAGCGTAACGCTGGATTGTGGCGCCAGGTTGCTAACGTTACCGACCAACGTCGTACCAACCAGCGAGAAGTCATTCCCCGGAACGAAGTTTTGTCCAGCAGGTAGATAAGCGCCCAGGCTGAGGCCCGTTGCGGTGAGTCCCCCGGCGTTTTTAACCGTAAGCGTATACGTGATGATCTCACCCACACTGGGAATTCGGTTACTGGCTGATAGTGCGATGCTGACATCCGCTTTGTCCGAGTCGGGCGTAGGCTGGTTGGACTGAACGGCGGGTAGTGGTACCTGATTCGGGTTTGGAGACACGTAAAATCCGTCGCCTGACTGTTTTGTCCGGAAGTCGAGAGCCGCCATATCATCCTGCCCGTCGCCGGTACCCGAGTTAGGCTGACTGTCTGGATCGGTCGAACTGGCCTGCGCAATTTCTGCCGCGTTCCGGTAGGTACCGGCCCCGACTGGTCGAGCAACGAACGTAAAGGTTCGGCTTGCGCCCGCATCCAGGTTGAAGGCAGCACTAAGTAGTTCACTGCCATTAGCACCCAAGTCTCCCGAAGAAACAAAGGCCAGATTATCGGGCAGACGGTTTCTGACAACGACGTTCGATGCTTGGTTAGGGCCGTCGTTTTTAACGACCAGTGACAGAGTAATCTGTGAGTTCTGTTCGGGTGTCCGCTGGCTGGCCCCCATCGCCAGACTTAGATCGGCCACTTGTGGTTGCGTTACGGTGTTAATCTCGAACGTATTTGACGCAACGCCCAGCAAAATGGGAGCGGTGGAAACCACTCGAATCTGATACCGACCGCTTTGGTACGCACTGGGTAGCGTCACCGCAATCGGGCTGCTGGCGCCACTACCCAACGTGGCAACGTATTGGCCGTTCTGATTAAGAAGCTGGACCTGCCACTGATTATCACCATTGAATGAGCCCAGGGTAGCGAACGCAACCTGGATCGTGGAGTTAGGAGCAATGACGTTCGCCAACGTACCCGTAACGGCGAACTGCGATGGCGTGACGGGTTGGGTGTTCTGAAAAAAGTTGTCATTCAGGCTGTTGCTCCAGTTACGAGCAAAGCGCGATAGGCCCATACGGGCTGGAATCGAAGATGGGTTCAGGTAATACTGCGGGTGCGTAACGGGCCGGATACCATTGGCAAAGTGAACGTCCGTATTCCCTGCGTTTCGGTTGACGATCGTATCGTTATAGGGACCCTGAAACACATTCAGTCCCGGCGTATCGATCACACGTTGCTGCAGGTTAACGACTTCAGGTCGAAATGTGGCTCCGTCGAACGAAGCACGGGCAACCATCCAGGGAACGTTACGTCCGCCAAAATCACTACGCGACTTCTGAATGACGTTTGCCAGACGATCGTAATACTGTGGAATACTGGTATTCCCGTCGGGGAAGCTGTATTCGGCTTCGCCTTGGTGCCAGAGAACGGCCCGGACCCCCGCCATGGAACCGTAGTAATTAAGGATATTTTTGAGGTTACTGTACGGTTGCAGATTTGGCCAGTTGCCGTTGCAGAAATACCGGTTACAGGTAGGTACACCGTTGGCCGTACTAGACCAGTTCTCGACCGTCGAGCCGTCCCAGCCCGCTACGTAAAAGGCCACTGGTACGTTGTAACGATTAACGATGTAATCACCTAGTTCACCCCAGCCCCACGAGCTTTCGGCCATCGGAAAGATACGACGTCCTGCCGTCAACGGTTTGTAGTTTGGTACCGGAAAGGGATCACCCGACGAGGTGAGCAAACCCGTCGATTGATCGTAATAGTGATTAATCGAATCAATGGCGTTAACCCGATCGGTAGCGGTACCCAGATCATTATCATTCATGTTGATACCCCGGGAATTAGATTGACCCGCCGTCACGAAAATCTCGCCAATCCCAACGGGCTGTACGGTTGCCTGGGCCGCAACATTACCGCCTACTATCGTGCGCACGGTCAATACGTACCAGCCACCCCGGCCCGTCAGCGAGCCAAGAAATAGATTGTTGGTTGGATTTGATTGAATAACCTGCCAGTCGGTAGCGGTACCCTGACCCGCATTAACCGGTGTTAGTTGCGCTTCGACGCGATCGGCCGAACCGGTTAACCGACCTGATACGAACAGTCGCCCGTTACCATCAGCGCCCCGCTGCACGACCAGACGGGTCATGGGGTACGTGATCTGAAGTTGAGCAAAGGCAACAACTGGAAAAAGAAAGAGCAGAAGCGCCCATCTAGTAAATGTGGACATGTGAATTCAGTAAAATCTACCGCGAAAATAGCTAGAAAGTAGCATTTGGTAGCGACGAGCGTATGAGTTTGTAACTACCTGATTCGTAGATACTCGTCATTTATGAGTATACAGGCAGACAAGGAATTTTTCGATGAGTAGATAAGTCGTCTATATATTCTTAAAGTCTACTAGACTTTTGCCGATTTATCATAATTTTGATTAGTTAAGAACTCCGCCTGAATACCAATCATGTAAGCTCTTTGCTGACTAGCCCCTCAAACTAATCTCATAAACACTATCCGACAACTACTTATGAATCAAATAGTTAAAAGGAAAAAACAGGGAAAAAGGCAAAATATTCTCGTTGTCGAAGATAATGCTGACCAATGGTTTATTATTCAGTGGGCATTGAAGGAGCGCTTTCCTGAGGTAGAGCCTGTTTGGTTCTCCAATGCTTCGCAAGTACTCATGTATTTAGAATGCTGCCTGGAAAATACTACTCAGCTGCCTAAACTGATCTTACTGGATTTGTACCTGCCTAACCGGGAAAATGGGTGGCGATTATTGGAAGCTATTAAACTGCATCACGTCTACCGGGAAATCCCGGCGATCATGCTAAGCCGTTCCGGCGATCCGGAAGATATTCGCGAATCCTACATGCTGCGCATCAACTCCTATATTGTTAAGCCAGACAATTACGAAAAGTGGCTTGACTGTTTTACTGCCTTTCGGCATTACTGGTGGGAAGCAGCCACCTTACCTATCTCCTATTAATTTATGGGTCAATTATAAGCTCCGGCTGAATAGTCTACACCAGTAGACTATTCAGCCGGAGCTTATAATTGTAATGATTCGTGTTAAACGGGTGAATAGGCAACTGGGAATGAGAGAATGAATAAAGTGCCTCCACCCGGTTCGCTAGCCACCGTTATGGTGCCATCTAGTAGCTCGCTAAGTTGCCGAACAATGGAAAGGCCAATACCTTCGCCCCGCTGATCAGAATTTACGGAAAGATTCGCCTGATCAATATCAATACCGGGACCCGTATCCAGCACGCTAAACTGCCAGCGCCCATCGTCCTCAACAGACTCCCACCTCATGGTAACCCCCCCAGATTGAGTATATCTCAGCGCGTTGAGCAGAAGATTCTGAGCGATCCGGCGTAGCTTGATAACATCACCTTCGACTAATAGCGGGCGTTTGCCTTCAACACGTAACCACAACCCTTGTTCGTTAGCCAGCGGTCGTACGCTTTCTACCAGCTCTATCAGCATGTCAGCAGCGTCGAATAATTCAAGCTGCCGCTGCTCCTGACCCGCTTCCAGTCGAGCAACGTCCAGTAGCTCAGTGAGCATATTCGTCGCCTGCTTAATATTTCGCTGAAGCATACTGAGCATTTGAATACGTTCATCATCATCAGATGCTATATCCAGCATGGTAGCTGCCCCCTGAATAATACCGAAGTTGCCGCGTAGGTCATGCGAAGTACGACGTAAAAATTCACCCCGATCCTTGATGTGCTGGCGAAGCGCACTCAGATTTTCGAGCGTATCGCCAGAACTCTGTAGTTCGTCCAGCAATTGATTCTGTTTCTGCTCGGCTTGCTTCAGGGCCGTTATGTCCATTCCGGTAACCACGACACCATCATCAAAGTGCGTAACCGAAAGGGCCATCCACTCACCATCTGGCTCGTCAGAGGTGTATCGTTCTTCGTAGTAAGGGTCACCGGTCAAACGTACCTGCCGGAGAATAGGAATGGTTTTATCCAGCCAGAGAAACTGCGCCAGTTGGTGCACTGGGCGATCAACCAGCTGACTAGCACTTTGATTGAGAAGTTGAGCAAATTTTTCGTTGCAGACGGCAAGTCTAAAATCTATAATCTGATGATGCTCGTTGTAAACGGCCTTCAGAAATGCGATACGAGTCGGAGAGCTATCCAGGACTGCCTGTAAGTTCTGGGCCGTTGCCCACGCTTTCTGTTCAGCCTGTTCGAGCTCGGCCGTGCGTTGCTGGACCCGGCGGTCAAGTTCTTGGTTTGTTTCTTTCTGAATATGGACATCGGTGCAGGTACCGATATAGCCCGTAAAATTACCGTCAGGGGAGAACGTAGGCTGTGCCGATTCCAGCATCCAGTGGTAGTCACCGGTGTGGCGCAGCAGACGATACTCGGCCGTGAAGGGTTGTCGAGCCGAAAATTGATTGTGGTAAGTTGCCAGATAGTCCACCCGATCATCGGGATGAATACTTTGTAACGACCCCTGGCCTATCTCGTCTTCCAGCGTACGTCCCGTATAGGCCAGCCAAGCCTGGTTCAGGAAGTTATACCGACCGTCGGTACCCGCCACCCATATCAGCATGGGGGCATTATTGGCAATGTTACGAAACCAGGTTTCCCGTTCTTCTGACAGGCGTTGCGCCCGCCGGGATTCGGTAACATCCTCAATGGCCAGCAGGACAGCTTCCTGACGCTGCTGCTGCACGACCTTACAGGCATTGAAGCGTAATACTTTTTCGCCCAGTTCGGAGAAGTGGTGGGTTACCTCAAAATTCTGAATGACGGAGTTATTGTGGAAGACATCTTCAAGCATGTGCCTCAGGCGGGCAATGTCCCACTGGCGATTGTCGAGTTCGTAGATTAGGGTTCCTTCTACGTCGTCCTCCTGAAGCCGGAATGTTTTGTAAAACGCTTTGTTAGCGCTTTTGAGTCGCAGATCTTTGTCCAGAACTATAGTGGCCTCCCGAATGGTCGCAAAAATGGCTTCCGAATACCCGTAAGCTTCTGAGAGCTGATCGTTCCGTACCTGAAGTTCCTGATTGATGGTCAGAAGTTCTTCGTTTGTCGATTCAATTTCCTCCTTGCTAGTCTCCAGTTCCTCATTAATACTCTGTAGTTCCTCATTGGAACTGACAATTTCTTCGTTGGCCGACTGAAGTTCTTCATTACTGGCTTCCTGCTCTTCAATGATAGAGCGCATGTCTTCGCGCAGGTTCGCCAGTTCATCCTCCAGTTGTTTGATCCGTCGGTTGCGCGCCTGGGCGATAGACGTTTCTGAGATGATGGCGGGCGCTACTTCTTCGAAAACAATGAGAAAGAGCCGTTCATCGGTGTCCGTAGTCACGGGAATTGCTTCAATAGCGACGTGGTGAGTCTGCTCTTTAATTTTGATTTCCAAGCCCGTTTTACGTACGGGCTGGCCCGCCTTCTGCGCTTTGTGAATAACGTTGCGTAGATCGAAAACCAACGTCGTTCGGGCCATTTTGAGCAGGTTCAAACTAGCTTTACCGGGTGCTGGCTCCAAAAATAAGCCGGTTGACCCCCGAAATTGCAAAATCTCCAGTTCTTGATTGACTACGACAGAAGCGGGGATATACTGCGTAAGAAGAATATTGTCGATCACCCTATCCAGGTTGTTCCCGCCACTACCCGCTGAATTAGGTGTCTTCATAGTTGTTATTGCGACTTCTGTTGGGGGAGTAACGTCGAGCTGACGTTCGAGATTTGCCTGGATTGGTCCGGGCTGAATGTTCATATCGAACGTAGCCCGGCTTATGGTATCATTTTTACGGACAAAAACCTTGAAGCGTTTCTCAATCTGGGCGAAGAGTGTGGTAGATGTTCCTACGGTTTCGGATTTGCCCAGTATCAGATAGCCGTTTGGATTCAGGGCGTAATGGAAGGTGGCGATGGCCCGACGCTGAAGTACGTTATCCGTGTAAATCAACATATTCCGGCAGCTGACCAGATCAAGTCGGGAAAAGGGGGGATCTTTAAAGACGTTATGGGGAGCAAACACGCACATGTCCCGAATCGCTTTGTTGATGCGGTAGTGATCGTCTACTTTAGTGAAAAAACGCTGAATTCGTTTGGGCGATACGTCCAGCATCTGGCTGCGGGTGTAGGTCCCCAACCGGGCTCGGGCAATGGCTGACTCACTCAGGTCAGTGGCAAAGATATTGATCGGAATGTGAGTAGCCTGCTCGCCCAGAATTTCCATCAGTAGCATGGCCAGCGAGTAAGGTTCCTCGCCAGTCGAACAGGCGGGGACCCAGATCCGGATTGACTCACGCGGGCTTTTATGCTTGATTAACTGTGGAAACAGCACTTTTTTCAGGTAATCCATGGTATCGGTATCCCGAAAAAAGTTGGTCACGTTGATCAACAGATCGCTGTACAGAGCCTGCCCTTCGGATGGGTTCTGGCGCAGGTACTGCGCGTAGTCGGCCAAAGTATCCAGTTTATACAGCAACATACGCCGAATAATGCGTCGCTGTACGGTGGTTACTTTGTAATGGGTAAAGTCGACGCCAATTGATCGGCGCAGGAACAGAATAATCTTACGGAGGTCTTCGTCGTTGGTGCTTGTTTCCTCGACAAGCTCGTTCTCCGTTTGTGCCGTCTGTTGAAAAATAGTGCTCTGACGACTTAACCGGATCAGTTCGTTCGCAATACCAACCGGCGGTAACACCATGTCGACAACCCCTTCGGAGATGGCGGCCTTGGGCATACTCTGAAAGGCGGCTGTCTCATCCTGGGCGAACGTAATACCGCCAGCGGCTTTGATTGCTTTTAAGCCGGACGTACCATCATTACCCGATCCTGACAGCAAAATGGCGATGGCTCCTTCGCGCTGCCGTTCGGCCAGTGACATAAAGAATTCATCGATAGGCATCCGGATAACGGGTGAACTCCCGCCCCGGCGCGACCGACGGGGAATAAACGTTAGCATCCCATCGATAAGACTCATGTCTTTATCGGCCGTAAGGACATAGACCCGATTCGGCTTGACCTGCTGTTGCTGTTCGGCTACAATGATCGGCATGGCCGTTGTCTGACTCAGCATCCCAACCAACTGATCGGGTGGAATAAGGTCGGTATGCTGAATGAAGATGAATGCCAGTCCTGTAGTGGGTGGCAAATAACGTAATAAGTCTGAGAATGCATCCAGGCTTCCTGCGGCTCCGCCGGCGGCAACTACCGGAATCGGTTGACGAACAGAAGCAATGTCACTCTCTGAGGCAGACTCGTTATTGGCCATACAAATAATCTTTCTGTAAACTAATCGATTGTCGGCCGGTTAAACAACTACCAACCAAAAGAATAGACTAAAAGTAGTCGTTTAAGCCAGGCTGTTTTTACTTATTCAGATATACAACATGGCTAAACGAGACATTGTGGTCATTGGGTCGTCGGCAGGCGGCATTTATGCGTTGAAGGAACTGATGTCGCTGCTGCCGAAAAGCTTCGACGCGTCTATATTTATAGTGCAGCACGTATCATCGTATTCGCCAAGCTATCTGCCCGATATTCTGAGTCACGTGGGTACGCTGAAAGCAACTCATCCTATGGACGGTGAGTTAATTCAGCCAGGCCGCATCTATATAGCTCCTCCAGATCATCATTTGTTGATTGAATACAATCGGGTGATGGTCAAGAAAGGACCCAAAGAAAATCGGTTCCGGCCGTCTATCGATGCCTTGTTTCGTTCGGCTGCTTATACGTATGGTCCGCGGGTGATCGGCGTCGTGCTGACAGGTATGTTAAATGATGGTACGTCGGGAATGTGGTCCGTAAAGCGGCTGGGTGGTACTACCATTATTCAGGCACCCGAAGATGCCATGTATACCAGCATGCCCAGTAGCGTGCTGGAGTATGTAGAGGTTGATCACATCGTCCCGATAGCAAAAATGGGAGCGTTGCTGACAGAGCTAATCACCGAAACTATTCCGGAAAAGCAGTCGCTCTTGTATGACGAAGAGGAGAGAATTGTGGCTGAAATCAACATTGCCGCCGAGAGCAGCGCCTTCGAACAAGGAATTTTAGGCCTGGGAGAATTAACTCCGTTGACCTGCCCGGAATGCAATGGCGCGTTAATCAGCATAAAAGAAGGTAAACTGATTCGCTATCGCTGCCATACTGGCCATGCGTTCACGGCCAGTTCGCTGCTGGCCGAAACCACCAAATCGATAGAAGAGTCGTTCTGGAAGGCGGCCAAAAGTCTGGAAGAAACCGTTATCTTACTCGAACAGTCTGGTAAGCAATTTGCCGAAGGCGGGAATACCGAAGCCGCCGAGCAGTTTTACGAAAAAGCCCAGCAAGCCCGTGAGCGCGCTAAGCTGACCCACGAGCTTGCCTTTCGGCAGGAGAAACTAAGTGAAGACGAAGCGGTCTAAAGTAGTTCGCTGTGCTGATCGAGCCGTTCTTTTAGCCGACGCATTCGCAGACCGACCATAATCCGGAAGATACCGGCCAGAACAAAGCCAACGCCCGTCCAGATTACGATATTCAGCGCTCCCAGCTTCGGATTGGCCATGATCACCAGGGCGAAAACAACAATACCGATACCCACTGCCAACAGCCACCCCCAGTTACGAACGCCGTAGGCACGCAGGGCTGCCGATGTACCAACGGCAGAGAAGCCACGGAACAAAAGCCATATACCCAGCAAAATGGGTAAAACGTCCAACGTAACGGCTGGGTTTGCCAGCAGATAGATGCCCAGCGCCAGATCGATAATACCCCCAATCAAAGCCCAGCCCCAGCCATCGATGGCCCCCCGGTTCGAAACCGCAAAGGCAACCTCTACTAAGCCGGCAATGGTCAGGCTGATACTGAACAGAATTGCCAGAGAGGCATAGGCCGCCAGCGGGGTCATCAGAATCCATACGCCAAGGCCGATCAGCAGCAGGCCGGTCATGAGCAGCAGCCACCAGTTTTTGACGGCTCGGCGAACTTCTTTAAAGATAGAGTTTTCCACTGTGTTGTTGAGTTATACAGGTTGTAGTAGCCAAACGTAGCTACTCCACCCCAACCATATTCAAGCCGAGTTGTTTGCCCGGCGGGCGGCAGCGGTATGCTCAAAAATGCTCGTGAATTTGCTTTAGTAAGTCGGTCGTGCGCTTCCGCATCTCGCCGACAGGCTGCGTAAAATTGTTATGCATGATGCTGAAATAGAGCAGTTTATTGCGTTTCGTTATGATATAGCCACTCAAGTTATAAACGCCACTCATGGACCCTGACTTGGCGTACACGTACGGTCGCTGACTGGTGCCCATCGAACGTAACGTACCCGACTGCCCGGCAGCCGGTAAAAGAGCAAACAGGCGTTGGCGCGGAACTTTGGCCGCGATACGGCCTAGTAGATCGATCAGTACGTTGGGGGTGAACAGGTTGTAGCGTGATAGTCCCGAACCGTCTACCCATTTGGCTTTTGCCGCCGGGTAACGTAAGACACTATCGGCAACCCAACGTCGAGACTGGTCTGGATCTAGTTTGTCGAACCGGCGCTCGGCGGAGAGCATAAACAGCACCTGCTCGGCAAACTGATTGTCGCTGACAAACAGCATTCGCTTGTAGAGCGAGTCAGCAGAAAGGCCACGCAGTAGTCGGGCATTCGCCGGAATCGGGTAAGAAACCAGTCCGACGGGCCGGTGGAGCGTGTCACTCAACAGCCGGGCCGCCAATTCCGGTGACCACCGAAAGGGAATGTCCTGGTTGCTGATAATACCTGTATTGGGCAGCGTAAACGCATTTGAAAACTCTGACCGGCGTACACTAGTCTGCCTACTGGCCAAGTCCCAAACCCGAATGCTATCCTGAAAAAGAGCCGGGTGTATTCGTTGCTTACTGAAGCGAACAACGTTGCCGTACAAAGGCAGGGGCGCTAGCTCCGCGGAATAGTCGTCGTTATAATCATCCCAGGCCCAGCCCGGTCCGAAACGAGGCCCCAAGTAGTTATTAGCCGCAAAAAACAAGCGCTCTGGTCGACTACGTAAAAACGCCAGCGCTGATGTGTCCGGTAAATCGGGATGAAGCAGAAGCGGGTTTCCCGTTCCCCAGAAAATCAGCGAATCCTGTCGGATAACGTAACGAAGCGTCGGCAAGGAGTCCGAAATGCCCAGCAGACCAGCGTAAAAGCTAAACAGCTTCGTGTTGGAGGCCGGTACGAAAGGAATATCGGCGTTATACTGGATCAGTTGCTTCTTTTTGGCGGGATCGTAGAGCGCCACACCCAGACTATGATCGGTATAAACTGGTAGTTTGCGCAGATCGCGATTTAGGCGTCGGGCGGGCGAGCAGCCGACCAGCACTAAGCCGGTCAATAGGATGAGGAAAGGTCTGGTCATGCAAAAGCGGACTATCGGCGACGTTTCTACAAACGTACGGCCAACAGTCCGCTTTCAACAAGCGCCTTCTGGTTTAGCGCGTCAGAATCACTTTTTGGGTCAGTACAGCATCGCCCGCTGTCAATCGTAATACGTACAGGCCCGTTGGCAACGTACTTAGATCAATGCGTTCACTGATTTTAGTACCACCCACTTTCAGACTCTGCTGTCTTAGGGATTGTCCCATCATGCCCGTGACGACCAGATCGGCCTGCGCCGTTGCCTTGGGCAGGTCTGCTTCAAGCTGCACAAATCCCGTATTGGCTGGGTTTGGATACACCGAAAAACGTCCTTTATTGATGGGTTCCGTGGCCAGAACCGGTGGTGGCGGTGGTACCTGAATCTGGAGATTGTCGACGGCCCATCCCCAGCCGTGAACGAGCTGATCGGCGTAAAGTCGGAACCGGATCAAAACCTGGTTGCCGCCCTGAAAAAATCCGTTGCCCAGCAGCTGAATCTCCCGCTGTTTGTAGAGCGCCGTTGTGCCAACAGTCGTAGAGTTCTGTACGCCACTGGCAGTGGGGTCGTTAACCAATCCTCGATTGTAAGCATTCAGCCAATCGACCTGGTCGTTAGAGTTGTAGCCATCCTGGAATCGCTGCCAGTTCCGGCCATTATCCCTTGAGCCCTCCACAATGACGTAGTCGAAGAAGCCATCGTTTCCGTAGGTACTACCCGACTCGTTTGGCTCGACCAGAACAACCTCATTGAAGCGAATGACTGCACTGTCAGGGTTCGTTTTCAGTGTGATCGGTATTAACAGCACCGACTCATAATTGCCCTGGTAAGCAAAGTTGCTGCCGTTACGGTACGGGTGTTCCGAATGAAGCGCCGGATCGGTAATACCAGATGTTGTGGTTACGCTGAAGCCGTAGCTGACAAAGTCGGACGTTGCGCCAGCGGCCGTAAATGAGTTGGTGTACGAAGAGCGGGCTGCCTGCGTACTCACAACGGGCAATGTATAGAATCCCGTGGTTGGGTTTACAGTCTGGTTCCGGGCGCGCGACGAATCCCGCGCGACAATTCGGTACGTAATCTGATCCCCCGCTTTTAGGGAGTTAGCGGCAAAACGGATACGACCAACGTAGACGCTGTCAAATCCGTTGATTAATGTAGCTGGATTATAGCGAAGCGGAATGCCCGTTTGGGCAACCCCGTTGATTCGATACTCGACATAGGCCGTATCGATACCCGCGGCCCGGTCATCAGAAATACGGGCGTAAATAGGCAGGCTGTCTGCTACCGACGGATTTAGAATAAAATGCTTGTCAGGACTGTATCGAATGACGGGTGGTACGTTATCCGGGCCGATCTGTACCCGATGAGCGTACTGAACGCCAGTAGGCAACTTGCCCGGGTTGGTGAACGCGCGACCCGAAGCGTCCTGCGCCTGGAAATAGTACCAGATGTCACCCTGTGCTTGAGCAGCTGGTAGGGTGTAGGTGTACTCATTGGTGTTTCCTACCCGCGTTGGGGTTACCGAAGTGTAGGTTGAGTCGGTAGTAGTTGGGGTACCTTTTCGGTAAAAGAACCGGATGGAGTTGGCATTCAGGACGGTGTCACTAACAACCTGCACCCTGAATACCAGATCCTTGATATCTTCACTATCTTCCAAGGGAGTGTGCAGTACTGACGTTGTTTTCCATTCCATATCCTGAAACAAATTCAAAATAAGCGGTCCAGGAGTATGAATGGCCTCGGCGTTGTCAATCTGCGGGGTCATCAGCGAGTTAATATTGCCCCCCGGATACGTGGCTTCGTCCAGGTGATAAATGCTTGATGCTGCGGCAAACGTGGCGGGAGCATAAATTCGGGCGCGCTGTCCCGTATTTTTCCGGAGAATGGGGCCGTTGAGGTAGAGTGCCCCACCCGTCAACTGTCGATACAGCGCATTGGTGTTGTCAGAAAACGAATTGACTAACCGCTGGCCCTGGTTGTTTTCGATGAAATTGTCGTAAACGAAAGGGTACCCGGCTGAGAACTTACCTAATGAGCCAGCCGTGCTGAAGCCGCCGATGACACCGAGTCCGTGACCAATTTCGTGCAGGACAACGCTGACCAGATCTGCCTGACCCGCGGGTGGTTTCGCGTCGGTACCGTAATACCAGTTATAGTTCTGGTTGAAATTCGCATTAATGTCCGACGAGTCTGGATCATTTAGTTGCGTCCGAGAAATCTTTTCGGCCAGCGCAATGGGGTAAAAACTGGTTGCTTTCTGCGATCCGTTAACCGCAATCCGGTAGGAAGTCGGGCCTGCTGAGCCAAGTACGTTGCTGGCCTGCCGTGTCCAGTTCGCTTTGATGCGAATGGGAACAGATGACACAATAAGCGTCGACCAGATGTCGACAGCGTACTGAAAAGCGGCCTGCGCCTGCGGGGAGAAACCTGTGTACGAAACAATAAACTGAGACGTAGCAGCGGCCTGCCGGGCGTTGGGACTTTGCCGACTCTTCAGAAAGGCATCCGGAGGCAGGATCGTTGTGAACGAATTGCGATCTGTGCCGTAGCAGATTGTTCTGACACCAGGATATTCAGTGCGCATCTGACGAACAAACTGCTGGTACGAGGCAGGCTCGGTCGCCTGCTTATTACGCTGAGCTAGCAGCGGACCCGTCAGGAGCAATCCGGCTACCAGAAGCCAGGCCGGCAATTTCCAATAAGTCATACAGGAAAAAGGTAGAGGTTAATGTCAAGTATTAAAAACTGGGTTAACTGAAGACAAAAATAAATCAGCGCCCACTATCCCGGGGCACCGTGTCGATGGCCGAACTAAGATAGTAGTAAGCGCTGATAAATAGTACGAGCGACGTTCGCTATTTGTTGCACAAGGATGGCCTGTTGCGAAAATTATACCTGCTCGGCCGCACGTTTTAGAACCAGAGCAACCGAATTCAGGCAATAGCGCATTCCCGTGGGTGGTGGGCCATCGTTGAAGACGTGCCCCAAGTGGGCGTCGCAAACGTTGCAGAGAACCTCTACCCGGTGCATTCCGTAGCTGAGATCTTCTTCCAGTCGAATCCGCTCGGGCTCAATTGGTTCCGTAAAACTTGGCCAGCCGGTACCCGATTCAAACTTGTTTGTGGACTCAAATAAATCGGTGCCGCAGCAGACACAGGCGTAAAGGCCGGGATCATGAGCTTCGCAGTACTCTCCCGAAAAAGGCCGTTCGGTGCCTTTCGTTCGCGTAACACGGTACTGCTCAGGCGTTAGAATCCGACGCCATTCTTCATCGGACTTAATTACTTTCTGGATCATAGTCTTTGTTGTTAGTTTGTGGAGTGATCAGATACGAGGTAAAACTAGTACTTGGCCGATTTGTCTATTGTTGTCCGTAAATTCGCCATAGAAATAGCCAATCGGCCTTATCAGTCCGATCCATACGTAGTGACAGTCCGGCAGATTTTACAGCAGTTTTGGGGATATACTACCTTCCGGCCCATGCAGGAGGACGTGGTCAATACGGCCCTATTCCGCCAGGATTCGCTGGTACTGATGCCCACCGGGGGCGGTAAATCCATTTGTTTTCAAGTGCCGGCCTTGGCGATGAAAGGCGTCTGTATCGTCGTAACGCCCCTGATCGCGCTCATGAAAGACCAGGTCGAGCAATTACGTCGGCGGGGCGTTCCGGCAGCTGCCATCTACTCCGGGATGCACTACCGGGAGATTGATACCACGCTCGATAACTGCATCTACGGTAACACGAAGTTTCTGTACCTGTCGCCCGAACGACTACGGACCGAGATTGTCATCGAGCGGGTGAAGCAGATGACCGTCTGCCTGCTCGCTGTCGATGAAGCTCACTGCATTTCGGCCTGGGGCTATGACTTCCGGCCGCCCTATTTACAGATTGCGGAGTTCCGGGAGCTGATTCCTGATACGCCCATTATGGCCCTGACGGCCTCGGCCACGCCCGACGTTCGGAAGGATATTATCGAGAAACTGATTCTGCGGGAGCCGCAGATTTTTCAGCAAACATTTGCCCGGCCTAACCTGTCGTACTCGGCCATGCAGGAAGGCGACAAGGAGGGACGTTTGTTACGGGTGTTACAGCGCGTGCCCGGTTCGGCTATTATTTACGTTCGTAGCCGCAGACAAACCCAGCAACTGGCAAGCAAGCTAAATCAGTACAATATTTCGGCTGACTTCTACCACGCTGGACTAACTAACCAGCAGCGGGCCGATAAGCAGGACGCCTGGATTCAGAACCAGACGCGGGTAATGGTGGCCACGAATGCTTTCGGGATGGGTATCGATAAACCCGACGTACGTCTGGTGATTCACCTTGACGTACCAGATTCGCTGGAAGCGTATTATCAGGAAGCTGGCCGGGCCGGGCGTGATGGACAGAAAGCCTACGCGCTTATGCTCTACACCAAAGGTGATCTGGAGAATCTGACGTTTCGGACCGAGCAGCTTTATCAACCCGTTGCGATGCTTCGCCGGGTCTATCAGGCCTTAGCCAATTACACGGCGGTGCCCGTGGGGGGGGGAGAGTTTAGCAGCTATGATTTTGACCTGCATGCCTTTACGAATACGTTCAGTCTGCCGCCCCAGGAAACGCATTACGCCCTGAAGCAGCTCCAACTGGAAGGCTTTATCCAATTGACCGAGACGTATTTTCGTCCATCGAAGTTTACCCTGACGCTCGATAATCGACAACTGTACGAGTTTCAGGTAATGAACCCGCGCTTCGATCCATTTATCAAACTGTTGCTGCGGATGTACGGGGGAGAAGCCTTTATGGACTTCGTTACCATTTCGGAGTCGGCGCTGGCGAAAGCCTTTCTGATTGGCCCCGAAGAGATTACGAACCTGCTGGATCAGTTGCACCAGCGGGACGTTATTGTGTACGAGAAGCAGAAAGACAAACCGCAGCTGACATTTCTGACGCCCCGCTACGATGCCCCGTCGCTACCCATAAACGTACAGGAGCTTAACCGCCGGAAGGAGCTGGCCATGCGTAAAGTACAGGCGGCTATCATTTACACCGAGCATCCGACCCAGTGCCGTACGCGTTTATTGCAGGCTTATTTTGGCGAACCACCCGGCGAAGCCTGTGGTATCTGCGACAACTGTATTCAACGGAAAAAGCAGCAGGATCCAGCGCCCGCTCTCGTTCGGGAAGAGGTGCGGGCCTACGTCGCCCTGGCGAACGGACCGGGCGTATCGCCTAAACAGCTCGCGCACCAGTTTGCCAAAACCGACGCGCAGACGCTGGCCCGTACGCTTGAACAAATGTTGGCTGAAGAGGAAATTCGCTACAACAAAAACGGCAATCTGACCCTTAATTAGGGGTTTATTACCGCTGAAAAGTTGATTGTTGAGCAAAGTATGGTACGGGTGGTTGTATGGGCGGATGATCGTCAAAAGTGGATTTTGGGGCTGTCGTACCTTTGCGGGAAATCCGTAACTCCATGTTTACTCTCCGTTCCCTTTGTGCGTTGCTGGGAATTTTTCTGCTGCACCAGTCGCTAAAGGCACAATCCATTCCGTTCCGTGTTCGCGTCCAGGAAACAAACCGGCAACCGATCGTCGGCGCTACGTTACAGCTAACGGATCGAGCGGATACAACCCGTCGCCTGTATGCCATCACCGACAGTGTCGGTACCGCTAGCTTTCAGGTCAAATCAGCCGGAAATTATTTGCTGCTCGTGACAACGGTAGGATTCAAACCTATCCGCCGGGTTGTGCAGCCCACGACGGGAAAGCCATCACTGACGCTGGTGATGGAACAGGACAACGTTCTGTTACAGGGCGTATCGGTAACGGCGGCTAAACCACTCGTGAGTCAGGAGGATGATAAAACCATCGTCGATCCCGAGCCGATTGCCGCTACCAGCACGAGTGCCTACGAGATCATGGAAAAAACGCCGGGCCTGTTTCTGGATCCCGACGGTAATGTATACCTGAGCAGCACGACCCCCGCGACCATCTACATCAACGGTCGGGAACAGAAGATGAGCGCGGCCGATATTGCCTCGATCCTGAAAAGTCTGCCGCCGAACAGCATCGCGCGAATGGAGATTCTGCGCACGCCATCGGCCCGGTATGATGCCAGCGGAAGCGGGGGCGTGGTGAATATCATCCTGAAAAAAGGCGTCAATCTGGGCATGACGGGTTCGGTGAACGCGGGATTCAATCAGGGACGATTCGGTAATCAATTCGTGGGCGTCAACATCAACAACTCCCGAAACGGTAATAGTACGTATCTAAACCTGAACTATACCAATCGAAACTCGTACGAGCAGATACAAAGCAGCCGGAACTTTACGCCAGATTCGGTATTGCGGCAGGATGCGTATACCACCTTTCCCGCTCAGGTATTTTACGTTGGATACGGGGCTGGCTTTGCCTTATCAAAGAAATGGGATCTTAACCTCGACGGGCGCTTTTCCTGGAACCAGAATAAGTCATACGCCAGCAACGACAACATGATTAGCCAGATCAGTTCGGGGCGGTTACTGTCTGACAATCTGAACTACGTTGGCAATAACAATCGGGTGCTCTCATTCAGCCAGGGAATTGCGACAAAATACAAAATCGATACGCTCGGCTCGGAGCTGACAACCGATGTTTCTTACAATTTTATTGGTAATCGCGGGCTACAGGACTTCTCAACCCGTTACCTACTACCCGAGCGCACGGGTACAATGGGCGATGGTACGTTCACCAACCAGCGGCATTTGATGGCCGCGCAGGCCGATCTGAAATACAAACTGTTTCCGACGGTCCTGCTGGAGACCGGCGTCAAAACGACGATGCAACGGTTCAGTAGCGATGCGGCTTACTTCAATCAAACCGGGCCGAATCGAGTGCCGGATCAGTTCCGGACGAACGTGTTCGATTACCGCGAGAATATCAACGCGGGGTACGTGCAGGCGTCCAAAACGCTGGGATCTTTTCTGCTGAAGGGGGGCGTTCGTGTGGAGAATACAAACATGGACGGTCGGCAGCGCGTACCAGCCGATACGTCCTTTCGAATTAACCGCACCGACTTCTTTCCTTACGTGTACCTGAGTCGGCGGCTGGCTAAGATCGCGGGCTATGAGTTACGGAGTTATCTGGTCTATCGCCGGTCCATCACCCGGCCGAGCTACGAATACCTGAATCCATTTGCCCGTTACGTTGATCAGTATCTCTACGAACAAGGCAATCCGGCGTTACGGCCTCAATTCACCGAAAACTACGAAGTGAACGTCAGCGTGGAGGACCGCCCGGTCTTCGCTATCGGACAGAACTACACCCGGGATATTTTTACGAATGTTGTCTATCAGGACCAACGAAACCGGAGCATTGCCTACCGTACGTACGATAACCTTGGGTCGAATAAGGAAACCTATTTTCGATTGTTGGGTGCCGTGCCACCGATGAGCCGTTACTTTTTTGTGGCCGGGATTCAATACAATTACAACGAATACTCCGGTGTTTACGAAGACCGACCGTTGAACTTCAAACGAGGCAGCTGGACGTTTTTTACGTTCCATTCGTTTAAGATCGACAAACGCTCGACGGCTACGCTCAACGGGTTTTTTCGCACGAAAGGACAGTTGCAATTCTACGAGCTGAGCAATTTTGGGACGCTCAACGTGAGCGTCAACCGGAAATTCATGCAGGACAAGCTGATGCTTACCTTGACTGGAAACGATCTGCTCTTTACCAATTTTTACCGGTTTACGTTGCAACAGGGCAGCGTCGTAGCGAGTGGTTTGCGCCGAAACGATACCCGCCGATTTGGACTGACACTGCGTTACAACTTTGGGATTCGGAAGCGCGAGGAAAAAACGAACATGTTCAATATCGAAGCGCCAACACCTTAGAAGTCGTGGACGTTACGTGGTGTAGTTTTTGGGTAAGGGGTTAATAATGAGTGGCTTGTCTTTTATTTGTAAGGCTCGTCCTAAACCTTTGCCCCCTTTCGTTCGTCAATAGTGGGATATCATCGATTCCTAGCTATGTTTTCATACCAAATCATAAAAAGAGCCGTTGGCTTATCGCTTATCTTACTTGGACTTTCTGACGCAGTGATGGCTCAGGGAGCCGGGAATCTGGTTCAGGGAGCACTCGATCTCGCTAATTCCTACCGACTAACGAATGCTCAGGTAGCAACGTACTCCAAACAGGCCGTCCAGAAAATGGACGCCGAAAATCCTGTCGCGGGGCCTAACGATCCGTACGCCCAGCGGCTGAATCGGATCGTTAGCCGACTTCGGACGATCAACGGGACACCGATCAATTATAAAGTGTATCTGGTCAAGGACGTAAACGCCTTTGCCACGGCTGACGGTAGTGTACGGGTATTCAAAGGGCTGATGGACCTGATGAGTGATCAGGAAGTACTGGCCGTGATTGGTCACGAGATCGGTCACGTGGCTAATCAGGATTCGCGCGATGCCATGAAGCAAGCGTTCAAGCGGTCAGCCATCCGAAACGGTGGGGCTGCCCTACCGGGGGTCGTTGGGTCGCTGGCCCGGTCGCAGGTGGGTGGTATTGCTGACCAATTGGTTGGCGCCAAGTTTAGCCGAAAGCAGGAAACCGAAGCTGACGATTACAGCTATAATTTCTTGAAGCGGAACGGCTATAACGTGATTGCCCTGGCTACCTCGTTTGAAAAACTGGCCAAGGCGAGCGGGGGCGGTAGTAATAAGATGCTGCAATTTATGTCATCGCACCCCGATAGCCAGGCCCGTGCGCAACGAATTCGTGACCGCGCTCGGCAGGATGGCTTGGCTCGTTAGGTGAGTAAAACGGCTTTTCAAGCGTCCCTGGGCGATTTTATTCGTCCCTGCTATTGCTGTTTGTCCCGCTATCGTGCCAAACGTCCCTTTGATTTGGTCGGACTCGGGTGGATCGTTACGTTTGAATCGTAAATCAAACAACACGTAAATCTACAGAGTCATGAAAACGATCATTACCACCCTGAGCCTGCTTCTTTTTGTTTGTGCGTTCTCTTTTGGTAACCCTGGCGGAATGGTAGCTGACACGGCTACGCACAAGCTGACCGTTACGCTCTCCGGGGTGAACAAGCGGAGTGGTAAAGTTTATATTGGGCTGGCCAACGATAGTAAATCGTTCAATGGACAGTCTGTCGTTCAGAAAAGTGTAGATGTGCCCGCTTCCGGGGAGATCAGCGTTACGTTCGACGGTCTGAAAGCAGGGCGTTACGCCGTGCGGGTGTACCAGGATTTAAACGACAACCAGAAAATTGATATGTCGGGTATGATGCCTACCGAGCCCTTCGGCTTCTCGAACGTAAGCGTACTGATGGGGCCGCCGGATTTTGACCAGAGCGCCTTTGATCTGGACGCCGACAAGAGCATCGTTATTTCGATGATCGAGATGTAATACCTAGTGTATAAGTAGACTATTTTATAAGTGTCCTTAGAGAGCCGCTCAATTCTGAGCGGCTCTTTTCGTGTTTGTACAACAAAAAGGTACAACAAAAAGGTACAACAGCGGTTTACAAATCTTATAATATACGATTACTGTGACTTCGTGACCACAGTTCGACAAAGTCGTTTGTTTACCGAATACTCAACCCGCGTTATGGATCAAACAGAATTTCGGCCAGAAGCCAAGGAAATGCCTGGACAGCAGTTGCCTTATCCAGCCAAGCAGTCGGACATGGACCCCGCCCCCGATAGTGACCTGTCGAACTATAAATCCGCTAACAAGCTAACCGATAAAGTTGCCATCATCACCGGGGCTGACTCGGGAATTGGCCGGGCGGTAGCCATTGCGTTTGCGATGGAAGGTGCTAAGGTGGCTATTGCATACAACGAAAACACCGACGATGCCAACGAGACCAAACGACTGGTTGAAAGTAAAGGCGGCTCCTGCCTGGTTATTCAGGCCGACGTACGTAGCTCGGCAGCCTGCAAGGACATCGTGAAGCAGACAGTAGACCACTACGGCAAACTGAATATTCTGGTCAACAATGCCGCCTTTCAAATGGCGCAGCAAAACCTGGAGGATATTACCGAAGAGCAACTCCGTCGCAGTTTCGATACCAATATCATTGCCTATTTCTTCATGGCACAGGCTGCACTGCCGCACCTGAACGAGGGAGATGCTATTGTCAATACAGGAAGTATCGTCGGGATTGTCGGCAACCCAATTCTAGTGGATTACACGGCAACGAAAGGCGCTATTCATGCCTTCACCAAGTCGCTGGCTATCCAGTTGGGCAAGAAGAAAATTCGGGTCAACTGCGTAGCGCCCGGCCCGGTCTGGACGCCCAATATTCCAGGGACTATGCCCGAAGACGAAGTGCAGAACTTTGGCCACGAGGTTGCCATGGCGCGTCCCGGTCAACCGGAAGAATTAGCACCGGCTTACGTGCTGCTAGCATCGAACGATGGTAGTTTCATGACTGGGAGCATTGTCGAGGTGACAGGAGGGAAACTAGGTTAGGGCAGACACGAATCAACGAAAACAACTGGTTGTACGTCGGCTAACAACGTGTGTAGCAGTACGTAATACACAAATTATGAACACCTTTTATCATTATCCTGATGGAACCGTTCGGGCACTGCTCAACACGGATCAGGTTACCGACGCTACTCGCCAGGCTCTTACCGAACGGCTTGATAAGCAACTTCAGGCTCCTCAGTTCTTTTCCGAATCCGAGCTAGAACTACTTCAGGTCATTTGCAACCGGCTGATACCCCAACCAGATCGATCCCAGCCCATCGACATCGCTGGCGGAATCGACGAAAGACTGGCTGGGAACAAGTCAGATGGATGGCGTTATGACACTATGCCTGCCGACGGGGATGCTTATCGGACAGGATTGCAAGGCATTGACGAAAGCGCACAAGCCCTATTTGAACAACCATTTCGGCAACTAACCGGCGAACAGCAGGACGACGTACTCCGTCGCGTACAGGCTGCGGACGCACCGGGTACTATCTGGGATCAGATTCCTGCCGAACGGTTTTTTGAAGAGATGCTAGCCGAAGCCGTTGGTGCCTACTATAGCCATCCACTGGCGCAAGAAGAGATTGGGTATGTCGGTATGGCCGACGTACCGACCTGGCAACGTATTCAGTTGAACGATCTGGAAGCTCGTGAACCTAAACCACTCGGCCAGTAATTCCGCCATTCTATGAAACAATACACAACGAACGAAACGGTCGATGCGGTTATCATCGGCACGGGTGCTGGTGGTGCGCCACTACTAGCCCGATTAGCTGGTGCGGGTCTGAAGGTGGTGGCTCTGGAAGCCGGCAAGTACTGGGACCCCAAAAAAGATTTTCCGACCGACGAGAAAGCACAAGACAAACTTTTTTGGAACGATGAACGCTTAAGCGCCGGAGAAGATCCACTGCCCTTCGGTAGCAACAACTCCGGCACGGGCGTGGGTGGCTCGACGCTGCACTACACGGCGTATACCCCTCGGGTTCACCCCGACGATTTGAAAATCAGAACCGAGTTTGGGGTTGGCGAAGACTGGCCGATTGATTTTGAAGAAATTGCGCAGTACTACGACGAAGTCGAACACTTCATTGGTGTATCCGGTCCAGCCACGTATCCCTGGGGACCTGCCCGAAAACGGTCGTACCCCCTGGGGCCGCTTCCTATTAACGGTGCCGGCCAGCTTATGGAACGGGGCTGTAAGGACGTCGGTATCAAAACGGCTCCGGCCGCCAACGCGGCTTTATCAGCGGGCTATTATCAGGAGGGCGTCGGGCATCGACCTGCCTGTGCAAACCGGGGGTTCTGTCAGGCAGGATGCAACATAGGGGCCAAAGCCAGTATGGACGTAACGTACATCCCGCTGGCGTTCAGCAAAGGCGCCGAAGTGCGCCCCGAGTGTTTCGTAACCCAGTTGATCCGCGACGCTTCCGGCAAAATCAGCGAAGTCGTTTATATCCGTAATGGACAGGAAGAGCGGCAGCGTTGCCGCTACGTGTTTCTCTGCGCGGGTACTATTGAAACAGCACGACTTCTGCTTATGAACAATCTCGCCAACAGCAGTGGTCAGGTGGGCCGTAATGTTATGGCGCACCCTGGCCTACAGATCTGGGGTGAATTTGATGAAGACATTCGCCCTTACAAAGGCATTCCCGGCGCGCTGATTTCGGAAGACATGCACCGTGCTGCCGATGCAGACTTTGTGGGGGGGTACCTGCTTCAGTCCATTGGGGTGATGCCGGTTACCTACATGCAGCAGATGGCGCGGGGACGTGGACTCTGGGGCCAGGACCTCAAACGGGCAGCTTCGGCCTACAACCACGTAGCAGGCATCAATATTCTGGGCGACTGTCTTCCCTATGAGCATAATTACATGGAGCTATCGGAGGAGAAAGATGTCCGTGGTCTACCCAAGCCTCGCGTCTACTTTACCAATGGAGAAAGCGAGGTACGTATGACAGCGCATGCGAACAAAGTAATGCGAGAGATCTGGGAAGCCGCCGGTGCTAAAAATATCTGGGCGTTCCCCCGGAATGCTCACGTCATCGGAACCTGTCGCATGGGGAACAATGGCGACCGGGCTGTAGTCAACGCTGATGGCCAGTCATTCGACATTCCTAATTTATACATCAGCGATAATTCAACCTTTCCAAGTGCGCTAAGCGTCAATCCGGCCCTGACAATCATGGCCCTATCGCTACGTACCGCTGACCGATTCCTGACGAGCCGCAACCGGCTGGATTAATTTGAATACAACACACTAATTAACGTGGAGCCCTGCTCTTGAACAGTAAACAACATGCCAAAAGGATTCTTAAATAGTATCAAAAAGAAATATGGTCACGGCGGTTACGACGGTGATGAGTTTGGGGGCGCTGGCGGTCACGATGGTAGTGGTTTTCCCAATGCTGATGCTGGTAACTTCATGTTCGCGACCGGGATTGAGTGTTCGTACCCAACGATCGAAAACGGTAAGGTTCGACGCGATCAACTGCGTGAATGCGGCCATTACGATCGGTACAAGGAAGACCTGGGCCTGGTGAAAGAGTTAGGCTTGAACGTACTCCGGTACGGGCTTCCTTACTACAGCATTCACCAGGGGCCGGGTAAATTCGACTGGAGCTTCGCCGATGAGGCTATGGCCGAAATAAAACGGTTGAAAATCACGCCCATTCTGGACCTGATGCACTTTGGCGTTCCTGACTGGGTAGGTGATTTTCAGAACCCCGACTTGCCCGTTCTTTTCGCCGAGTATGCAGCCGCTGTTGCGGATCGTTATCCCTGGGTACGATTCTATACGCCCGTCAACGAGATTTACGTAACTGCCCGGATCAGCGCTAAAGACGGCGTCTGGAACGAACAACTAAAGTCAGACAAAGCGTTTGTAACAGCCATGAAGCATGCCGTAGCGGCCAGTATCATGGGAACGCAGCAGATTGTTAAGCGACGTAATGACTGCGTGATTGTACAGAGCGAGAGCGCCGAGTATACTCATGAGCTATGCGCAACGCCCTCCCCGCAGGTATCGCTTGATAATGAACTCCGTTTTCTATCACTTGACCTGCTATATGCCAACCCACCTTCGGCTACGGTCAGTATGTACCTGATGGACAACGGGATGACGCGAGAGGAATATGACTGGTTCATGGCCGGAAAACCGCCAGGTTATCAGATCATGGGGAATGACTATTACGGACGGAACGAGCGTATTCGGCTTTCGGACGGTTCTATTCAGATATCGATGGACGTACTGGGTTGGTACGAGATTACGAAGGACTATTACATGCGTTACCGGATGCCAGTAATGCATACGGAAACCAACGTATTCGAAGCGGAGGATGCGCCGATGTGGCTACGCAAGCAGTGGATAGGGATTATGCGTATGCGTCGTGATGGTGTACCGGTATTAGGATTTACCTGGTACAGCCTGATTGACCAGATCGACTGGGATACCCAGCTGGGAGAACAAAACAATCGAGTAAATGCCTGCGGACTGTATGACTTGGACCGCAAACCCCGCCCGGTTGCAGAAGCTTATAGAAGTCTGTTGAAAGAGTTTGGTCAGATTACGATCGTTCCCTACGCGGAGATGCTGGAAATCACGGATCGACCCGCCCGTCTGAAAGTGAACGTCTGATGAAACGACTAATTAACGGCGTTAACCTGAACGTGCTGGAGCAGGGAAGTGGAGCCTTAACGCTTGTGTTCCTGCATTACTTTGGTGGGTCGGCATTGGAGTGGCAGGCGGTAATGAATCAGCTTGCGGACGAATACAAATGTGTAGCCGTCGATCTGCGTGGTTGTGGCGATTCGGACGCGTCAGAATCGGGCTACTCCGTAGAAGATATGGCTGATGATGTCGCTACGCTCATTCAGGATTTATCAATCGACCAATTTGTCTTGGTTGGGCACTCGATGAGCGGAAAAGTAGCCATGCAGCTGGCGTCCCGGCGGCCGAAAGGCTTACGGCAACTTTTACTGGTATCGCCTTCGCCACCGCGTCCGGAGCCAATCCCCGACGAAGATCGGGAAGAGATGCGTAAAACGCATGGCCAGCGGGCAGCGGCCGAAAAGACCTTTGAGAAAATCACCGTTCGTCCGGTCTCTAACGACGTGAAAGATCAAATCATTGCCGACAACCTGCGTACGTCTGCTCCGGCCTGGAATGCCTGGCTGACGCTAGGGAGTAAGGAGGACATTGCTGATCAGATGGTTTCAGTCGATGTGCCAGTTGCTATTATTGTTGGGTCAGACGATAAGGCTTTAGCTCCCGAAGTTCAACAAGAGCTGACGATTCCCTATCTGAAAAACGTGACGATAGAGACGATCGGAAGAGCCGGGCACTTGCTACCCTGGGAGACTCCGGACGAGCTGGCCACGTTCATTCGCAAAAAAATTGTTAGCTAGTTTGTTTGTACCGTACTGAAGCGTTTATATTTGTGCCATCCTTCGGGGTACGTAGGTGTGTCGGAACAAGTTGGACATACTGGCAAACGAAAAGAACAATGAATAATTCGGTAAATAACATGATCTGGTGGTGGCATTCTTCTCATTTGGGATGAAGGTTGCCGCTATTGTTATATGCCAATAGATTTTAAAGGCCCACCGTCATCCCGGTGGGCCTTCTTTTTTATCCTGATTTTCCGAAACCATGCAAACAAGTTCACCAACAGCAACTACCTACCGCGTTGTCAGTCGCCATAAGCGTATGCTGGCTGACATTATTACGCCCGTCAGTATTTACCTACGCGTTCGAGATCGCTTTCTAAACAGCATCCTGCTCGAGAGTTCCGACTACCACGGGAATGAGAATAGCTTTTCGTACATCGCTTTCGATCCCGTCGCCCGGTTCTCGTATGAATTAACAGGGGCATCAGGTGAACTAACGGTTCGAATGCCGGGCGAAGACGAACAGCGAACAACGACGTCACCGGCGGGCGTCCTGTCAGCATTGCAGCAGTTTAAAGACAGCTTTATTCACGAGAAAGCTGCCTTCCCGTTTATTACGAACGGGCTGTTTGGCTACTTCGGGTATCCGGCGGTACAGAGTTTTGAAGACATTACGTTACAGGCCCCCGTTCCAACCGAAAATCAGATTCCGGCTGCGGTCTTTTCGGTGTATCGTTACGTATTAGCGATCAACCACTTTAAAGACGAGCTGTATCTATTTGAACACAGCTATCTGCGTGACGGCGATACTGAGTCAGAGAGTACGTTGGATTACATCAGCGATCTGATCACAGGGCGCAATTACCCAACTTATTCATTCAGTCCAACTGGCCCCGAGCAGTCGAATTTTACGGATGACGAGTTCAGAGAGGTCATTCAAAAGGGAAAAGACCACTGCCAGCGGGGCGACGTATTTCAGATTGTACTGTCGCGTCGTTTCTCGACTCCTTTCCAGGGCGATGACCTGAACGTATACCGGTCGTTACGTTCCCTAAATCCCTCACCTTACTTGTTCTACTTCGATTACGGTAATTACAAACTGTTTGGCTCCTCACCCGAATCGCAGATTGTGGTGAAGAACCGACAGGCAACGATTTACCCCATTGCCGGTACGTTCCGGCGCACGGGCGATGACATTCGTGATGCCGAACTCGCTCAGAAACTTTACGACGATCCGAAAGAATCAGCCGAGCACGTCATGCTGGTCGACCTGGCCCGCAATGACCTGAGCCGCAACTGCGACGTCGTGAATGTGGAGACGTTCAAAGAGATTCAATACTACTCCCACGTCATTCATCTGGTCTCGAAAGTGGTCGGTAACCTAACTGAAACCGCCGATCCACTTCAGATTGTCGCCGAAACGTTTCCGGCCGGTACGTTGTCGGGCGCACCAAAGCATAACGCGATGCAACTGATCGACCGCTACGAAAACATCAGCCGTAGTTTTTACGCGGGAAGTATCGGCTACATGGGATTTGACGGCGAGTTCAACCATGCTATCATGATCCGTACGTTCATGAGTAAAGATAATACGTTATACTACCAGGCTGGGGCTGGCGTCGTGGCCAAGTCGGTCGTGGAGAGTGAATTACAGGAAGTGCACAATAAACTGGCCGCCCTCCGGATGGCCATTGAACAAGCGAAAAAGATATAAAAAGGAGGAAAGGGAGGATGGAGGAAAGGAGAAAGGGATTTGATGATAGTTTCCCTCTTCTCCTTCCTCCATCCTCCTCTCCTCCCTTTCCTCCTCTCCTTCTTATGAAACTCCTAGTCTTAGATAACTACGATTCATTCACCTACAACCTCGTGTATATTCTGCGGGAGTTGGGGCACCGGCCGGATGTGATCCGGAATAATAAAATAGCTCTTGAAGACGTAGGACAGTACGACAAAATTCTGCTGTCGCCGGGACCCGGGATTCCGTCTGAAGCTGGAATCATGCAGGACCTGGTCGCCGAATATGGTTCCTCGAAAAGTATTCTGGGTATCTGTCTCGGTCATCAGGGAATCGGTGAAGTATACGGCGCGAAGCTCGAGAATCTGGGTGATGTACTGCATGGTGTAGCGCATCAGATTAGCATTACCGATACATCGGACCCCTTATTTGCTAATGTTCCTGCTGAACTGAAAGTAGGTCGCTATCACTCCTGGACGGTCGTCGGGGATACGATGCCTGCGGACCTGAAAACGACTGCTGTCGACGAGCAAGGCCGCGTAATGGCACTGGCGCACACCCTCTTCGACGTACGTGGCCTGCAATTTCATCCCGAATCGGTCCTCACCGAGAACGGCGTAACCATGATTCAAAACTGGCTAAAATAAAGAGTGAAAGAATGAATGAGCGAAAGAGCGAATGCTCTGCTCTCGCCAATCTTGCGCGCGACAGCCGCTCTTTCATTGTTTCCTCTTTCGCTCTTTATTCCATGAAAGAAATCTTAAATCACCTATTTGCGTACAAATCGCTGACGAAGGAACAGGCTTGTCAGGTCCTGCTGGGCATTGGTCGGGGAGAGTACAATGCTGCCCAGATTGCGTCCTTCCTGACGGTGTATATGATGCGCAGTCTGCGGCTGGAAGAACTGGAAGGCTTTCGCGATGCGATGCTGGAACTTTGTGTACCGGTGAATCTGGAGGCCTACGACCCGATGGACCTATGCGGGACCGGGGGGGATGGCCGTGATACGTTTAACATCTCAACGCTGTCGTCGTTTGTGGTAGCAGGCGCGGGGCAGAGCGTTGCCAAGCACGGTAATCACGGGGTATCGTCGCTGGTTGGTTCGTCAACCATCATGGAGTATCTGGGCTATAGCTTTACCAACGACATCGGCGAGCTACAGCGGAAGATGGAGATGGCTGGCATCTGCTTCCTGCACGCGCCCCTGTTTCATCCAGCTATGAAGAACGTAGCGCCCATTCGACGAGAGCTGGGCGTGAAAACATTTTTCAATGTGCTCGGACCGATGATCAATCCGGCAAAGCCTCAAAAACAGCTTGTTGGGGTGTTTAGCCTTGAATTGGCGCGATTATATGCGTACCTTTATCAGCAAACCGATAAGCGGTTCATGATTGTTCATTCGCTTGACGGATACGATGAAATCTCGCTGACGGGCCCGTTCAAACTCATCAGTAATCTGCGCGAGCAGATTCTGGAACCAGCACAGGTAGGCATGGCGCGATTAACGCCTGAGTCGCTGGCTGGCGGGGAAACACTGGCCGAATCGGCGAAGATTTTCATGAACGTGCTGAACGACGAGGCTACGACCGCTCAGAAGCAGGCAGTGCTGGTTAATTCGGCGATGGCATTGCTGGCCGCCGGGCGGGTTGACAATCGGGAGGATGCTGTGGCGATGGCACGTGAATCACTGGAAAGCAAACGGGCACTAGCTTGTTTTAAGAAGTTGATAGAATGACGATTTTAGACCAGATTGTTGCACAGAAGCGACTGGAAGTAGCCCAGCGAAAAGCCGAAATTGAGGTGGCTACGCTGGAACAAATGCCTGACTTTAAACGGCCTCCCATCTCTGCCCGTAACGCGGTTCAGGATTTTCGGTCAACCGGTATTATTGCTGAGTTCAAGCGTAAATCGCCATCCAAGGGTATCATCAATGATTCAGCCGATGTCGCTAAGACGACACAGGGCTATGTAAAGGCTGGAGCCGCTATACTGTCTGTTCTGACGGATGAGCCGTTTTTTGGCGGCACTCCCGCCGATCTACAGGCAGCTCGGCAGGCCAATCCAGGTACGCCAATTCTGCGTAAAGACTTCATCATTGATCCATATCAGTTATTTGAAGCTAAAGCCTGGGGGGCAGACTTGGTGCTATTGATTGCCACCTGCCTTACCGCCCAGGAAGTTGCTGAATTTAGTGACCTGGCACATAACCTGGGCCTTGAGGTGTTGCTGGAGGTGCACGACGAAGAGGAGCTTGATCGATCGCTGGGCGTTAACATTGATCTGGTTGGTGTCAACAACCGGAACCTCAAAACCTTCGTTACCAACATCGATACGTCGTTACAGTTGGTCGAGCGGATTCCCGATACGTACGCAAAAATCACGGAAAGTGGGCTCCACGATCCCGCTACGATGCGCCAGCTGATGCAGGCGGGCTACGACGGATTTCTAATTGGGGAAGCATTCATGAAAACAAATGACCCTGCGACTGCGCTAGCTAGTTTGGTCGAGGCCTATACATCAGCTATTTCCTTGTCCATCTAACTTGTACAGTCATGAAAATCAAAGTATGTGGTCTGCGGGATGCCGACAATCTGAAAGAAATTGCCGCCCTGCATCCTGATTTTGTTGGGTTTATTTTCTTCGACAAGTCGCCCCGTTACGTCGGCGACGATCTTGACGAAGAAGTGGTAAAGAGCTTACCTCGATCCATTCGTAAAGTAGGCGTCTTTGTTAACGCCAGCCCAGAGTTCATTTTGCGGATGGTCAAGAAATTTGATTTTCAGTACGTACAATTACACGGTAACGAAACCCCCGACTACTGCCGAAGTCTTCGCAACCGGGGAATCAATATTATCAAGGCATTCCGGGTCGATGAGTCGTTCAACTTCTCGATGTTGAACAACTACAAAGCCCAGTGCGATTTCTTTCTCTTCGATGCCAAAGGCGATCAGCCCGGCGGTAACGGTGTTACGTTCGACTGGAGCATCCTGAGTCGGTACGACAATGAGAAACCTTTCTTCATCAGTGGCGGTATTGGTCTGGATAACCTCGATCAATTGGACGCGCTGAAAGGTATGAAACTCTACGGCGTGGATGTCAATAGTCAGGTTGAAGTTGAGCCGGGTGTTAAGGATGTGGCGAAAGTAAAAGAGCTGATTAACCGCCTGCGCCCGATTGAGAAGGAAGAGGAAACAATTTAGTTAAGCATCTATTTCATGCAGACTACTCTCGAACCAACTACCTCGTTTGAGGTATCCAATAAAGGTTTTTACGGCCGTTTTGGTGGAGCTTTCATTCCAGAAATGCTTTATCCAAACGTTGAAGAACTTCGCCAAAGTTATCTGGATATTATTGCCGATCCGACGTTTCAGGCGGAGTTCTGGCAGTTGCTGGAAGATTACGTTGGTCGGCCAACACCGCTATTTCTTGCTAAACGACTGTCGGCGGAGCTCGGTGCGACAATCTACCTGAAGCGGGAAGATCTGTGTCATACCGGTGCTCACAAAATTAATAACACAATCGGGCAGATACTGGTCGCGCAGCGGCTCGGTAAGAAACGGATCGTAGCCGAAACCGGCGCTGGTCAGCACGGTGTTGCCACGGCAACGGTCTGCGCACTGATGGGCCTGGAATGCATTGTCTACATGGGAGCCGTCGATATGGAGCGCCAGAAGCCCAACGTCGACCGCATGCGGATGCTGGGCGCTACGGTTGTTCCCGCTACGTCGGGTAGCCAGACCCTAAAGGACGCGACCAATGAAGCCATGCGACACTGGATTAACAATCCTATCGATACGCACTACATCATTGGTTCAGTTGTCGGACCGCACCCGTATCCGGACATGGTCGCCCGGTTCCAGTCGGTTATCTCGCAGGAAGTCCGGAAGCAACTAGCCGAGAAAACGGGTAAAGAAACGCCCGATTACGTAGTTGCCTGCGTTGGGGGAGGAAGTAATGCCGCTGGCGCATTCTACCATTTCCTGAACGAGCCATCCGTTCGTCTGGTAGCCGCCGAAGCGGCTGGACAGGGCGTTACGTCGGGCCACTCGGCGGCTACGACAGCGCTTGGCAAACCGGGAGTACTGCACGGTAGCCGCACCATTCTCATGCAGACCGAAGATGGTCAGGTAACAGAGCCTTATTCGATTTCGGCGGGGCTGGATTATCCGGGTATCGGTCCCTTGCATGCACACTTGTTTGATTCGGGTCGGGGCGATTTCTACGCTATAACCGATGACGAAGCACTGGCAGCTGGTTTCCAGTTGAGCAAATTGGAAGGTATCATTCCGGCGCTCGAATCGGCGCACGCGCTGGCGGCTCTGTCTAAGATGAATCTTCAGGCTGAAGACGTCGTTGTTCTCTGCCTGTCGGGGCGGGGTGACAAAGATTTGAGTACGTATTCCAAACACTTATAGTCGTTCGTAATCAGTCAGATCAGTGGTTATGTTGCTACAGACCGATGATCGTGAGCGCGGCAATTGACCACCTATGACTACAGCAATCATCCAGAATCGTATTACGGACCTTTTTGCGCAAAAGAACGAGCGATTACTGAACGTATATTTTACCGCCGGTTTCCCGAAACTAGATGACACCCTGACTATCCTGCGTGGTTTGCAGGCGGCTGGTGTCGATCTGGTAGAAATTGGCATGCCTTATTCTGATCCGGTAGCCGACGGCGAAACCATTCAGCAAAGCAATGGTGTAGCGCTGGAAAACGGCATGTCGCTGAAAGCGCTGTTTGCGCAACTAGCTGAATGCCGGCAGGAAATCACAGTGCCAATTCTGCTGATGGGCTATATCAATCCTGTACTGCAGTTTGGTATCGAAAACTTCTGCCGGATGTGCCGGGCTGTGGGGGTTGATGGCGTTATTCTTCCTGATCTGCCGCTTGACCTGTACATTGATGAGTACGCTGAAACCTTCCGAGAGTACGGTATTCTCAACGTTCACCTGATTACGCCACAGACTTCCGATGAACGTATCCGGTTTATCGATGAAGAATCAGATGGGTTCATCTACATGGTATCATCGGCCAGTATTACGGGTTCGGTTAGCGGAATCAGTGATCCGATGCGGGGGTATTTTGAACGGATTCAGGCCATGAATCTGCGGAATCCTCGCCTGATCGGTTTCGGTATCAATAACCACGAAACGTTCGACACCGCTAGTCAGTACGCCAATGGAGCTATCGTAGGCAGCGCATTCATTCGCCATCTGGAGCAGCAGGGAACTTCGCCCGAAAGCATTAGCGCCTTTGTTAAGACGATTCGGGCGTAGCCGACTACCTTTGCACCCATGAATGAGATTAACTTCGATAAATCGCCCGACGGGCTCATTCCCGCTGTCATCCAAGACGCTGAAACGGGCAAGGTGCTGATGTTGGGTTATATGAACCAGGAAGCGTACGACAAAACCGTAGCGGAAAATGTTGTTACGTTCTTTAGCCGAAGCAAACAACGGCTCTGGACCAAAGGCGAAACGTCCAATAATTTCCTGCACGTAGAAAACCTGCTGGTAGACTGCGATGGCGATACGCTCCTGATCAAAGCCCGCCCGGCCGGACCTACCTGTCATACGGGAGCCGATACCTGTTTTGATGAAGTGAACCGGGGACAGGGACAATTTCTGAACTATCTACAGGGCGTCATTCACGAGCGAAAAGTCAATCCGTCGGACAAGTCGTATACGGCTTCGCTGTTTGGACGGGGCGTGAACAAGATTGCGCAAAAGGTCGGTGAAGAAGCTGTCGAACTGGTTATTGAAGCGAAAGACGATAACGAAGACCTGTTTAAAGGAGAAGCGGCTGATCTGCTATTTCACTTTCTGGTGTTATTAGAGCAGAAAAATCTTGATCTGGACGATATCGTAACTGTTTTGAAGAGTCGTCACGCAAAATAAAGGCTTTGACAAACATTACGTTGAAGTTTGAGGTTCGTGATTCTGAAGTCTATCAGTTCACTACAAAACCTCAACGACAATGGGTTTAATCATACGAATTTTAATTAGCGCGGTGGCGGTTTACGTCGCCAGCATGTTTGTACCGGGCGTTACGGTAACCGGCGGTGTTGGTACATATCTGGTCATTGCGATCGTTCTGGGTCTGCTAAACGCGTTTATCAAGCCAATTCTGACGATCCTGACCATACCAATTACTGTATTAACGCTGGGCCTGTTCCTGTTGGTTATCAACGTGCTAATGGTGTATTTAGCGGCCTCTCTGGTAAGTGGATTTGCAGTCAGCGGTTTCTTTGCGGCTTTGTTCTTCAGTATCATCGTCTCACTCGTTACCGCGCTGATCGACGCTATTGTCTAACTAGCCAGCCGAACAGATAACAAAAAGGGCTTCCACCATAAGTGGAAGCCCTTTTTGTTATTAACTCTCTATTTTACGCTAATCCGAGTACCCGTCGAATGGGCTGAGAACTCGGGGGCGTAAAAGCACTGAACCGTCGCAACCCCAGCCGCAAACGCACCCGTATGGACCACCCGAAGCTGATACTCGAATACGTGCGTACCAGCTGGCAGTCGGTACAGGAAAAAATCAGTGCTGGCGTCGCGTGGCGCTTCGTAGTAGCCCAAACCGTTCTGAAATTTGTACCCCGACAGTGTAGTGACAGGCTCAAACCCTGATGCCCGACTGTCTTTCAGGTGAACGTATTGCATATCGCGGTCGTTGCGCAGCTCTACCCGAACAGTCACTAGGTCACCCGGTTTTAGCGTAGTCTGATCCGAAAGGGGAACAATAACCGGTCCCTCGGGCGAATCCTGTCGGCGATAGAGCGTTTTATTAACTGAAAGGTTACCGTTGGCGGCCGAGGACGTAACGCGATCCAGTGGTTCGAAATGCTGGTAGTAGATACCGCCCCACGCCGGACCATTAGACGTTTTTGTTACCGAAACGGTTCCCATGTCTGGCTTGATCTGCGACGGCGCATACGTAACTTTCTGGTAGCCGGTTGGAGCGTCGGCCGGAGCCTGTACCAACGTACTGCCAACCCGAAGCTCGGTCGATGATTGAGTTGCTGTCCATTCGTCACCTTTTAACAGCAGAGCATAGATGGCTTCGGTGGTTGCCTTTGTCGATGGCCATGCCTGGGTGCGTTTCTGCGCCAGTAGCCATTGCTTCATGGCATTGACGGCGGTTTGATCGTCCGTAATTTCGTCGAAGGCTTCAATCAGCATCGCCTGGGTCTCGACGGGAGCTTGCTGCCAGTAAAAACCAGCTTTGTTGGCTGGCCAGTACATACCAAACTCATCAGACGTACTAGCCCGTTCTTTCAGCGATTTTAGAATATCAGTCGAGGTTTTCTTGTCGCCCAGCCGATGTAATGCCAGCGCTGTCATCGCCTGTTCCTGCAAACCCAGATTAAGCCATTGCTTGGCAACCTGCGTTTTGATGTACTTTAGTGCCTTGGATTCTGCCGCCTGGTTCGGGTAAAAACTCTGCGCGTAGAGATACTGAACCGCCCAGTAACTCAGCCCTTTTGTTTTCTCTTTCTGTTGCTGCTCCAGCCACTGATTCGCGTATGTATTGGCAAACTGCAAGGCATTGTTCTGGATTATCTGGACCTGCTGCTGGCTGGCTCCAAACGTAACCCCCAATTTAGCTAGATGACCAAAGCCACTCAGGATGTGCAACGTAACGACTGGATCAGTAGGCATTCCCGCAAACCAAACAAAGCCGCCGTCGGGCATTTGTAGCTGTTGCAGTTTATCCAAGGCAGTCTTCTGGTTAGTCAGCAGATTATCGGGTTTTAGAAACTGCCCTAGTTGCGCCTGCTGCTCAGTCTGGGTCCGTGCTGCCTGCCGCCAAGGCGTTTCGTTCAGCGTAACCGCTTTCAGTTCCTCATTGGCCACCAGCGGATTGGCGGGGGCCTGCTTCTGCCACTGGGTAATTACTTGCTGAATATCGGGCCGGGCACTGACAATCCGGCTTCCCAGCGCGTTAGCGTAAAACTGGCTGAATATCGGCTCGGCACAGAGTAGCGATTCATTGGCCAAGTAAGGTAGACTTTGTAGGGCTGTCCAGACGGGGTTTGACGTTAGTTCGACTGTTAGCCGCTCCGCCTGGCTATCGAGATCTTTCTGATCTTTTAGCACATCCAAACTAATTGTTTTTGTGCCTGCACCGTTGAGGTAAAACGGCTTGGCGTCCAGCACTAGCATCCGATTCGGTAAAACAGGCAGCGTACGTTCTTCGCCATCAGTAAACGAACCTGCTTTGGCCATAACGCGGAACGTTACGTTCTCCAGACCTGTAGGAACCACCAACGTCCAGCCAAGCGCTGTGCTCTGATTGCCCGGCGCTGAAAATGCAGTTGGTGCAATCACGTGTTTGAACCGAGTATCAATTGGCTGGTTGGTGGCCGCATCAAACAGTTCGAGCTGAGCCGAGCCTGTCAGCGACCTGCCGGTTAGGTTATTGATGCGGGCGGTAAGCCGTAACGTATCGCCTTCACGCAGGAAGCGGGGAGCGTTGGCGGTAATCATCAGCTCCTTCTGCGTCACCACCGACCGGTCCAAGCCACCGGTCTGCATCGTTTTCGAATGGGCAAATAGCATTAGCCGCCAGCGGGTAAGCGCTTCGGGCATAGTGAATTTTAAAACAATCCGGCCTTCCTTGTCAGTGTGTAACGTAGGAAAGAAGAAGGCCGTCTCGTTGAAATTGCGCCGGGGGGCAGGCTGTAAATTAGTAGCTAATTGTCCTTCATCATCTGACGATGGGGCAAAACGTGGGACCACTTTTTCCGATGCTACTGCTTCTTTCAGTTCTTCTACAACGGGTGCTGCGTTGTCCATGGATGCCCCAGCACCACCCGCGACACTTCTCCTGGCTACTCCTGCTGAGTAAACGAGTTCTACTGACGGTTGTATCAACGCGTCATAGTCCGTTGACGAGTTTGTGTAGAGCCATTCGTTGTAGTTCAGAACAACACTTCCCCGGGTATTGAAACTACTACCTGACCAGTATCCATTGAACGCAAAACTCTGGTAGTTTGAGCGATCAACGTCTACCCATTGGTGTTTCAGGAACTTGTCCAGTGATGCGTCATACAGCGTGGCCACAGCTTCGGCCATCACTTTTTCCTTGCCTGGACCGCTGATTCGTAACGTCCATTCTTCCGGCTGACCGGGTTTTAGTCGGTCGCGGAACGTAATGGTTTCGATCGTCAGCCGCTGGTTTGCCTGAGAGACCGGAATAGTTTTCGTATCCTGATAGAGCCGCCCGTTCTGAATTTTCGTGAACGAAACGGACAGGTTCGAACGGGTGCCAACGGGAATGGGCACATCAACTCGGACGGGGGTATCTCGTAACTCAATCCATTTTTCCTGCGTACCTACCCGCATCAGTGCCCAGCCAGGACCGTCGTTTGCTAGCCAGATAGTCGCCGTTTTGCCCGGCTTGACGTCTGACTCGGCCACGCGTACCCAATTATCAGCTAACAATGCTAAGGCGGGCCGTTCGGGTGTTGTAATGGTAAAATACTGCGTCTGTCGAACAGTTTCGCCGGTTGAGTCGGTAGCCGTAAGTTCTACCACGTAAGCACCTGCGGCATATTTGCTCAAATCTAACATCATGCTATCACGGCCTGATGTACGAACTGGCAGTTGAGCAATAGCCTGACCACGCGGCCAGTTCTCGGGCTGGTCTTCGTCCTGATACACGTCCAGCGGGAAAAGCTGTTTGAATTTCTCCCGTGTCAGCGCAAAGCGGTCGGGCTGGTCCCAAAGCCGTTTTCGAAGGACGGGTTGTGGGGCTCGAAGTGGGTACACCGTAAGCTGGCCCGTAGCGGGTACGGCTTCACCACCAGCGTTCTGAATCAGCAAACCAACGGCTTGCCGATTGCCTTCAATTTGTTCAGGTATGTTCAGTATCGCCGTCAGCGCTGAGTAGCCAATGCGTAGTGTCTGCGTAACTGATCGTGTCTCGCCGGAAATATCCGTTACGTCGAGGTTGATCACGTACTGAAAAACAGGATTGGTTTTCCGGTCAACGCTTTGATCCGGACTTGCCACGAACGTAAGCGACACCGCACCCGTGTTCGTTGTTGTCAGTGCGCCGTTTCCGATTTCTGTTTCTGGCTCCGAAGGATAAGGATACGTAATTTTATAGGAACCCAACGGGTAGACAACAGAGCCCCGCTTCGCCCACGGCCAGCGGGGAAGCAACTGCCGGGTAATACGATACCGAACCGGAGCACCATCGATGGGTGCTCCCGAAAACGTAGTTGCCTTGGCCGTTACGGTTATTGACTTTCCCAACTTATAACTGTCTTTTACGGGATCGGCTACGACTTCGAAGGTTGGGCGCTTGTATTCTTCAACGCGGAAATAAGACAGATGATCAAGGATGGATATTCCCATAAGACCCGTTAGGCGGCCTTTCGGCAGGGTGAACTTACCCTCGACTGAACCAAATTCGTTTGATGTCAAGGTTAGTTTGGCAAGCTGCTCCCCGGTATCAGTATCCGTCAGTGTTACTGGCGTCGACTGATTGGCTATCACCTGGAGTTGCCCATCCTTGCTGGAGTACAGAACGGCTTTGAAATAAACCGTTTGTCCGGGGCGGTAGATGCTCCGGTCTTGAAAGAATAAAACGCTGGGTTTTTGAACGATTGGATCAGGCGACTGATATGGTCTGGAATTGTATACCCCTTCCGTTTCGAGTGTATCCTGCTGGTTGGTAATGCGGAATAGGTAGCTCTTGTCATATTTAATGCTCTGGGAAATTTGAAAACGCCCGGCAGCATCTGTTTTGTAGTTACCGGTAGAGCGTGTCTGCTGGCGGTTGTTTGCATAATAGCTTTCGGCCAGCTGAACCGTTACGTTCGGCATGGGTTTGCCAGTTTGCCGGTGCATGACGTAAAGCGTAGGTGCCGGCTTGAGGTTCTGACTGATCATTGGTCTTTGTTGATCAATCAAATAGCCCAGTTCCGTAACCACCAGTGGCGTGTAGGCCAGTAAGGCCGTCGAATCCGTTAGTCGATTGGTGGGTCCCGAAATAATGATATAATGCCCAATAGGAAGGGCGGGCAGCGCAACTTCAGTGCTGTGGTCGCGCAAATCCCCATCGTCCGGTAGTTGACTAGTTTGCTCTGCAACAGCCGGACGAGCCAGTAAGCGCTGTAATAACTGGTTACGCTGGCTACTGGAAAGGCCAGGGCTTGGTAAACTTTCGTTAAACTTCACCCGGATGATCCGGAAGTAAATACTAGACGTATTGCGGAAATTGACCAGCGCCCGAATTGGTTGCTGGGGAGCATTACTCTGCTCAACGGTTAACCGGAGTTGTTGCCGTCGTAACTGGGTTTGCAAGTTCCGGACGTTCCGGGCCTCCTGCCCGTCGTTGGGCGGAGTTTGCAGTAAACGAGTCAGCAGTGAATCCGCTCGGTGGCGTTGTCTGCCAGCTTTCGTTTGGTTTGCCTGCTGATCCCAGTATTGAGCCAAAGCCAGGCCGTAAATAAATTTAGGAAGCTGATTTCGATAGTGATCCAACTGCTTGGTCAGCGCTTGCTGGTACAATGAATCTTTCTTAGGGAAAACACTGTGCTGATGAACAAACGTAAGGCGATCTACGTCGACATCGGCCAGCGCAATCGGATTCTTACCTGACAGATGAAAGGCGATCAGTTGCTGATAGAGGTTTAGTGCCTGGAAGCGTAGCGACAAACTGTCGGAGGTACGTAGCGGCACAGTCGCGAACTGGTCGGGAGTAGCCAGATACGCAGGCTGGTCCAGTTCAAACTGCTGTGCCGGGCGTACCAGATCAGCTTCGGTGTTTTTAAAGAATGCTAATGCGCGATGAGCCAGAAAATCGTAGACCGTTGGTCGGCGCAAACGCCCTTCGTTGCTACCCTTCTCGAGCAGCAGGTCATACGTACCAATGGGAGTTTCTTTCAACTTGGCTTCGTTTTGCAGAGAAGCCTGATAAGCCGTTATAGTTTCGGTTATTAATCGGCGTAGGTCCCATGTCGCCAGACTATCTACCTGATCATTGACTGACGGGTTCTGCCCTGATCGACGGGTTAATCTTCGTACCACCGGAGTACGATCCTGAAATTTCCAGCGGTACTGTTGATAATATAGCCAGTACGTTTCGGCCAGTACCGATTGCAGAATATTACGTGTCGGCGTACGGAGCGTTCCATTTGCCAGTTCCTGTTTCAGCGACTGAACGGTTTTGAATGTACTGCCCGCATCCGAGTACTTCTGGAGCGACTGACGATAAATAACGGCTTTCACCAGCTGGCTTTCGTTTCGCTCAGCTTTCGCTCGTTCGTAAATCTGGTCAATAAGCGAAAGTGCCGACTTGGGTAGCCCTTTCTGGTTCAGCGAATCGACCCGCTGCCAATCCTGTATATACGTGACCACGGGTTTCTTGGGTTTTTGCGCGTAAGCCCCCAGCGCAACAAGGGTGAAAAGAAAAACGAGAATACGATGCATACGTGTAGCGACGGGAGAAACCGTCGCAGTGTGATGCTGCAGAACGGCAATTTCCATAGTTGTCTATGCCTAGGACTCCCGCCAGACCAGGAAGGTTTAAACGGCGCAGTCGACCATCAACAAAGAAGGGTATCCCTGCTGGAATACCCTTCTGAAAAAAAGGCGATCGTCGTTCAATGATTCATCTCACGAAGGAGCTTATTCGCGTAGATAAACTCGTTCAACTCCTCTACGTCCGACTGCGTGAGGGTATCGCTGTTCCCTTCCCAGAGTTTCTTACCCTGGTAGAGAAAAACAATCTTCTCGCCAATCTCCATCATCGAATTCATATCGTGCGTAATGACGACGGTCGTAACCTGATACTCATCCGTAATCTCTTTGATGAGCTGATCGATTTTGATCGATGTCAGCGGATCAAGGCCGGAGTTGGGTTCATCGCAGAAGAGGTATTTAGGATTCATGACGATGGCGCGGGCAATACCTACCCGCTTTTTCATGCCTCCACTAATTTCAGAGGGCATTCGGTCTCCCGCGTTTTCCAGACCCACCCGAACCAGACAGTCCTCTACCCGATCAGCCTTTTCGCTTTCTCCTTGGTCCGTCAGCATATCGAGAGGAAACCGCACATTTTCCCGCACCGTTTTTGAGTCGAACAGCGCCGACCCCTGAAACAGTACGCCCATTTCCCGACGAATGGCTTTTTGTTCGTCAATGTCACTCGTCAGGAAGTTGCGGCCATTGTAGAGCACCTCCCCCGAGTCCGGCTTGACTAGACCGATCATGCATTTTAGCAGGACGCTTTTCCCTGTACCACTTCCTCCGATAATCAGGCTTGTCTGGCCTGGTTTGAAGGTATCGCTGATGCCAGCCAAGACTTGCCGCTCACCAAACGATTTGGTTATATTCTTGATGTCAATCATAAACGAAGAGCGAACGAATGAAGGAGTGAAAGAACGAAAGAGTGTCGGGCTATTCGCTCTTTAGTTACGTAAGTAGTAGTTGCGTCAATAAAAAGTCGGCACCCACAATGGCAATACAGCTGTTTGTCACGGCCGCTGTTGAAGCACTACCAACTTCCAGGGCTCCTCCGCTTACATTGTAACCTTGAAAAGCTGATATGGTCGATACCAGGAAGGCAAAAACGACGGTTTTGGTCAGCGAGAACGTAACGCCAAACGGATTGTAATCAAAACGCAGCCCTGATACGTATTCCTCGGGGGTGATCACGCCCGAAAGGGTTCCCGCAATGTAGCCACCCAGAATAGATAAAAACGCGGCCATGATAACCAGTAATGGAAACATCAGCACTGACGCAATTACCTTCGGCAGGATTAGGTATGAACTAGAATTAATTCCCATTACTTCCAGCGCATCAATCTGCTCTGAAATGCGCATGGTGCCCAGCTCACCAGCAATATTAGAACCCACTTTTCCTGCCAGAACGATACAAGTGAGCGTTGGAGCCAGTTCCAGGATAGTACTGTCACGCACGATTAAGGCTATGATGTTGTGCGGAACAAATGGGTTAGTCAGGTTATAAGCGGTCTGAACGCAGGTGACGGCACCAATGAACGTATTGACCAGCGCCACGATAAAGACAGATCCGACCCCAATGGATGTACACTCATTTATAATGAGCCGCAGATAAACTGACAGCTTTTCCCGATTGCGGAAGAGGGTGCCCAGAAAAATAAAGTATTTACCAATTCGTGACATACATGTGTAGCAAAGAGCAGGCACAGAGCAACTCCAGTAGCAGATAGCTCCATTTAGAACATCTCTACCCAGAGCGGTTCCCATTCGAGAAAACTGAACGAAGGGAAGAATGGTTTCTAACGTAACTTGCACTCGGCAGAAACTGTCGCCTTTTCGAGGTTGGGCAGAAATTGTTTGATTAGTTTGCTTCTCTATGAATCCATTACTCGTTGTGACGGGCGGCTCCAAAGGCATTGGCCGGGCCATTGCGGATAAGTTTGTTGCTGAAGGTTTCGAGGCTGTGGTCTGCGCTCGTTCCGTTGGCGATATAACAGCGCCTGGTCTGCTGCCATTTGCTGCTGATTTGTCAACCCGCGACGGCGTCAACTCTTTGCTCGAGTACGTTCGGTCGCTGAACCGGCCTGTCGATGTACTGGTCAATAACGCAGGCGTTTTTCAGCCAGGGCAGATTCAGAACGAAGCCGAAGGGGTGTTCGAAGAACTGATGACCACTAACGTGGGGAGTGCTTACCACCTAACGCGGGGTTTGGTTGGAGGGATGATTTCCCGCCGAAAAGGACATATTTTTATGATGTGCTCTACCGCCAGTATTACGCCTTACACGAATGGTGGTTCGTACTGCATTTCGAAATTTGCCCTGCTGGGCATGAGCCGGGTGCTCCGCGAAGAACTGAAACCCCATGGTGTAAAAGTAACGGCACTGCTGCCGGGCGCTACCCTGACGAATAGCTGGGCGGGTACGGACTTACCCGAAGATCGGTTTATGAAGGCGGAAGATGTAGCCGATTGCGCGTGGGCTGCTTACTCCCTTTCGACCAGCGCTGTGGTCGAAGAAATCCTGATTAGGCCCCAGTTAGGCGATATATAAGCCCATTGCGAACACTGTTCCGGCAGACCACTACCATACAACGCTGATTTTCGTAACTTGCGCCACACTTCATTAACCCGAACCAGTTAATCGAAACTCGTAAATCGTAAAAATAAGTACATGTCTTCCGTTGAGTATCTAGGTATTGACGTTGGCGGCACAAACGTCAAAATGGGCATCGTGGATGCCAATACGGGTAAAATCTCTAACTTTTATAGCCACGATACGATGAGTTGGCGCCAGTCAGGCCACTTCATCGACCGCTTTGGCGATGCTGTTGCGCTACAATTGCTGGCAAACAAGGAGGTTAAAAAAGTTGGTATTGGCTTACCCGGTATGCTCAATCGGACCCGTACTATTCCCCTGGAGATTACGGCGATTCCTGAAATCAACGATATTCCGGTGGTTGATATTCTGACCAAGCGTTTTCCTGGTACCGAATTTTTTCTGGCCAACGACGCGAATGCCGCTGCGTTAGGTGAGTACTACTTCGCCGAGGAGAAGATTACGGAAAATTATATTTTTATTACGCTTGGCACAGGTGTTGGTGGCGCGGCCATCATCAATAAAAAGATCTTCACCGGGGGCGACGGTAACGCAATGGAACCGGGTCATATTCCCTCACGGAATGGTCGGGTGCTGGAACGTAACATCGGCAAAAAAGAACTGCTTGACCTGGCTACATTACGTCGGAGCGAATACAAAGGTGAAACGCACCTGCCCGACGACGGATCGATTTCCACTACGGGACTGGTTGCCGCTGCTGTAGAAGGCGACGAGCTCGCGATGCAGATTTGGACGGAAGTAGGCGAGATACTTGGTGAAGGGCTGGCAGCACTCATCAAAATCTTAGATATTAAGCAGGTACTAATTGGTGGTGGACTTTCTGCCTCGTTCGATTATATCCTGCCTGCCGTTAACAAAACGCTGGATTACTGGCTGAACGACTACTACAAGAATGGACTGGCCATCAAACGGGCCACTCTTGGTAACGACGCTGGCCTCCTTGGAGCCGCATCGCTGTGTTTTGAATAAAGGATAAAAGGAGAAGGGGAAACAAGTAGAAAGGATTGCTATTATATACATTCCTTTCTACTTGTTTCCCCTTCTCCTTTTATATTCTTAAATAACGTTTACTTCCGGATTGATCGTTACGCCAAATTTCTCTTCTACTGATTCCTGAATTTTGCGAGCGAGGGCGATTATTTCATTGCCAGATGCGTAGCCATAGTTGACTAAAACCAACGCTTGCTTGGTGTGGACACCTGCATCACCAGCCCGGTACCCCTTCCAGCCCGCCTGCTCGATGAGCCAACCCGCCGGTATTTTCACTACGTCGCCGTCCAGGGGATAACCTGGCAATGCCGGATAAGTATCTTTCAGCAGATCGAACTGGGATGCTGGAATCTCTGGATTTTTGAAGAAACTACCTGCGTTGCCAATTTGCGCCGGATCAGGAAGCTTACTCCGCCGAATTCGGATGACGGCGTCACTGATTGCTTTTATTGACAACTGATCGTCGGAAACGCCCATCTCGGCAAGAGTCTCCTGAATAGCGCCGTAACGGGTATGATAAATAGGTTGCTTATCAAGCCGGAACGTAACGCTTGTAATGATATACTGTCCTTTCAGCTCGTGTTTAAAAATGCTCTCCCGGTAGCCAAATTGGCAGTCGGCGTGGGTAAAAGTTCGCTTTTCGCGGGTTTGCGTATGAATAGCTGTCAGCGATTCAAATACCTGCTCTATCTCAACTCCGTAGGCACCGATATTCTGCATAGGAGCGGCTCCTACCGTACCTGGAATCAAGGACAGATTTTCTATGCCAGCGTATCCGTGATTGACGCAATGCATGACTAAATCATGCCAGCTAACACCTGCGCCTACTGTCAGATAAACATGATGATCGTCCTCACGAGCAAGCTCAATTCCCCGAATATTCATTTTGACGACTAAGCCGTCAAAATTGTGGCAGAGCAGCACATTGCTGCCCCCCCCCAGAATAAGCTTAGGCGTATTTAAGAATTCAGAAATACTGAGAAGCGTCTGTAAATCGTTTTCGTGATTAATCTCAACCCAATATCGCGCGTCGACATCAATCCCGAAAGTATTGTAGGGTTTAAGCGATACGTGACTCTGTATACTCAACATGAGGATGGTACCTAATAAAACCCAAAAATAACTAAAATCCTGGATGGCTTATGGTGCAGGGGCCATCCTTTCCTAATTCAATGAACAAAATAGTTATTTTTGCCTATTCATCCAGGTCCGCTTATGTACAGATACTTATATCTTGTTTGTTGCTTACCAGCTATAGTATTGGCTGGTTGCGCCGGTAGCCGACCTGCTATTACGTCGGGTCGTTCATCTGTCGACTACAATCGGTATACAGAAGATTTATCTGGCGTCAGGCCAAGCTATAAATCCGTAGCCAACTCGACGGCTAAACCTGCGCGGGTGACTACTAGCACACCGGCTAAATCGGCACCACCAACACCTAGCAAGAACGAGATTAAGAAAACAAATAGCTCGACGGTTAGTACCGTTCCCTCAATAAATCGTATACTTGACCTAGCGCTGGATACGATGGCAATGAATAATCGGAAGATTCGATACGCGAGCGGCTTTCGTATTCAAGTCTATGTGGGCAATGAACGCCAGGCTGCTGACGACGCTAAATTGTTGATTTATCAAAATTTTCCTGAGTTAAGTCCATATCTGACCTATACCCAGCCGACGTACCGACTTAAGATCGGAGATTTCATGCGACGTATCGACTCTGAGCGATATTATACAGCTATCAAGCAATTATTACCCAATGCTCAAATTCAACCGGATCGAGTGGACATCCGACGGAGCCTTTTAATAAAATAGTACTATGATATTGAGGCATTTGCCTTATATTTGACGGAATTTTTACAATTCAGCCGTTTGACTTTTCGTCGCGTAAAAGATTTATGAAAAAAGCGTTAATCACCGGAATCACCGGGCAAGATGGGGCCTACCTGGCCGAATTACTGCTGGAAAAAGGATACGAAGTTCACGGCATTAAGCGCCGGAGTTCGCTATTCAACACGCAGCGGATTGATCACATGTATGAAGATCCGCATGAGAAAAATGTCCGTTTCAAATTGCACTATGGTGATCTGGCTGATTCGACGAACGTAATCCGGATTATCCAAGAAGTACAGCCTGACGAGATTTATAACCTCGGTGCAATGTCGCACGTACGGGTGAGCTTTGATGAACCTGAATACACTGCACAGGTTGATGGTATCGGTACATTACGAATTCTGGAAGCTGTTCGGCTATTAGGTCTGACGGAGAAAACACGGATCTATCAGGCGTCGACATCTGAACTGTACGGTGGTGTTCAAGGGCACGCGCAATCAGAGACAACACCGTTCTATCCCCGTTCTCCTTACGCTGTTGCTAAACTGTATGGCTACTGGATCACGGTAAACTATCGGGAAGCATATAATATGTATGCCTGCAATGGTATCCTGTTTAACCACGAATCACCGCTGCGTGGCGAAACGTTCGTAACACGGAAAATTACGCGCGCGGTATCTCGTATTGCTCTTGGCTTGCAGGATAAAGTGTATCTAGGTAACATGGATTCGCTACGTGACTGGGGTCATGCCAAGGACTACGTAGAAGCAATGTATCTGATTCTGCAACAGGAAAAACCAGAAGATTTCGTAATTGCTACGGGTGTAACGACTTCGATCCGTGATTTCGTTCGGATGGCATTCGCTGAAATTGGTGTTGAGCTGGAGTTTAAAGGAGAAGGCGAAAGCGAAATCGGCGTGGTGGTAAGCTCATCGAACACTGATTTCCCCGTTGAAATTGGTAAAGAAGTTGTCGCGGTTGATCCTCGTTACTTCCGTCCAACCGAAGTAGACTTGCTCCTAGGCGATCCAACCAAAGCAATGACCCAACTGAACTGGACACCGAAGTATGATCTGGCTGGTCTGGTAAAAGACATGATGCATGCCGATATCGATCTATTCCGTCGCGATCAACTGTTGGCTCAAAGTGGTCACCAGATCATGAACTACTACGAATAGGCTTATCAAACTTTACTGATACTAAAAAAGCCCGTCGTTCGACGGGCTTTTTTAGTAGATGCTGTGGAAGTGGAAAGTGAACTAGCGAACGGCAAACTGGCCTGAACCAATCCGGAAGCCTTCTGCATACAACTCCACGGTGTATTTACCGGGTTTGTAAGGAATGCCACGGGTGTACATCAGTTCAACGTTCTGATTATTGTTGGTGTAGTTAACTGTTTGCTTGGTGGTATAAATGGTTTCGTTACCATCAATCATGAACGTACCCGAACCATTAGCCATATCCGATACCACGGCTCCCTGTGGATCAAGCACTCGAACATAAACCTCCTTGGCTTCTTCTTTCGTTAATGGATTATCCTGCAATGTGTAAAGAAGCTTGATTTTATCCAGCCGTTTGGCTTTGTACGAATCATCTTCTTTTACTTTACCTTTTGCCGAGACTGCCAGTACTTTAACGTTTTGAGCTTTGAGTGCCGCAGCTCGCGTTACTTTGCTGCTGAGATCCTGGTTTTGCGCGACCACCGTGGTAACAGAATCACTTAGGCGTTGCCGATCTGTTTTCAAACCAGTGTTTTCCTCACCGAGTACACGTACGTTGTCGTTTAGGGTAGCATTCTCGCGCTGCAGATTAGCAATTAGCGTATCTTTCTCGACAAGGAAAGCCTCGTACTGTTTAATTTTCGCATCGTACTTGGCAAGCGAAACTCGATTTCCGCGACGTAACGACGCTTTGTCTTTTTCTAGCTGCGCTTTTACTTTTTCCAGTTCGGTAATGTCACCACCCAACTTCTGTACTTCTGCAATTTTAGCATCCAGCGCCGTCGAAATCGAGTCTAATTTGACTCGTGTAGTAGATAGTTCTTCTACGCGCTCAGAAATGGTTACTTCCTGGGTTTCCGATACTTTCTTCTGGTCGAAATACAAATAACTCGATACGCCTGCCAATCCCGTCATAATAATCAGAGCGGCTAACAGAGCACCATTAGTCTTGGGTTTTTGATTGTTTTCCATTGAAATTTCAGTTTAACAATTGAACCTGTAAAACTTAATAAAGCCGCTTTCGCGGTCGGTAGAAGTTGTTACATTCTGTGCAGTAATGGTGATAAAGGTGGTAAACAGACGCAGAAAGAAACGTTCACCATAAAGCGTAATTCCCAAACGTACGAAGGCTCGCTCGTATTGTTGTGTAAAACCCATAAATAATCGAAATGGTTCTTCTTTAGAATCCCCAATGGTTGATTAGCAGTCGCTTAGCGTAGTTTATTGGCCTTGTACGAATACTAGTAGAAACTCTCTGAATCGTAAAGCTGCCTGGAACAACTGATGAGAAATCGGGTTGTATGGACAAAAAATACGTATGCCTGAATTACCCGAAGTTGAAATTCGTCGCCAGTATCTGGAAGCATCAGCGTTGCATCAGCCCATTCGTCATATTGACGTAGAAGACAAAAAATTGCTGACTACGGATTACAGCAACTTGCTGGCTAAACTGGAAGGACGTCAGTTTATAGGAACGCGTCGTGTTGGTAAAAATCTGTTTGTACTAACGGACGATCCTGAGGTAACTGTTCGAATGCACTTTGGCATGACTGGCGATCTGGAGTATTATCATTCATCGCTCGACCGGCCGCGTTTTGCCCGAATTGTGTTCGAGTTTGACGGTGGATTCAATCTCGGATTTCTGTGTCCGCGAAAGTTTGAACGCGTTGGCCTAGTGGCGGATATCGACGCTTACTTGAAAGAAAAGAAAATTGCTCCGGATGGGCTCGACATAACCCGTGATCAACTGGCCGATAAGCTTCGGCGTAAAAAAGCCTTGGTTAAGCCTGTACTGCTTGACCAAAGTACCGTGGCTGGCTTAGGAAACTGGATTGTTGATGAGGTGCTATTTCAGGCATATGTTCATCCGGAGCAGCGGTCCGATACGTTAACGGACGAGCAGATAACACAGATTCATGCGGCTATCCGGCTGGTGCTCGAAACGGCTATACGTTATGAAGCCATGTACCGTGATTTCCCCCAAAATTTTCTCATTCATGTCAGAGAGTGGGACGATTCGCCGTATGACGATCTGGAAGCGCACAAGTTCTGCCCACGCTGTAAGACTCGAATTGAACGATCAGTAGTTGGCGGTCGAACGACTTTTTATTGCCCTAAAGAGCAAAAAATGCCATAAAAGAGTACGTTTCCTGCAACGAATACTAAGTAGCTAGAGTAAGAGCTTGAAAATGTAGCCTTGTAGTGGTTATTTTCCAGCACCTAAACCTTTCTCATGCTTTATCCTTTATGTGTTCTTTGCTGCCTGCTGATGGCTACTGCCGGGCTGTGTCAGACGACATCGGCCGATTCGCTGACGTTACCTACTGATCAGGGGGAGGCTTTGCTGGCGTATAATCAAGCCATGTATAAACAGGCTCATCTCTTTGAAGGAAATGAATATGTAGCACACAACCATCAAATTAAAATTCACCCCTTCCTTTTCTCGGACAGCCTGCAAAACGGTACGATTTCATACAATGGTGCTTTCTACAAAAGCGTACCTATGTTGTACGATATCGTCCGGGATGAATTAGCTATCCTACGCCCTGGAACGCCTTACCGAATTCGACTGCATAGTGAACGAATCGCGTCGTTCACCATCGGAGATCAGCGGTTTGCCCGATTGGTAGGCGACAGTACGGTCGGCGTGCGTACGGGCTTCTATCAGCTTTTGCATGATGGATCGGTGAAAGCGCTGGCTCGTCGAATCAAGATTGTTCGTGAGGATATTTCGAGCGGAAAATACAAAGCCGACTTTGTTCAGGAAGACAAATACTTCATTCTAAAAAATGGCACGTATTATCCCATTAAATCAAAGCGTGCCTTGCTGCGTCTGTTTCCGGAACAAGCCTCTGCGCTGCAGAAATATTTACGCGCCAATCGGATAAAATTCAAGCAGCAACGCGAAGAAGCTATCACGGCTGTTGTACGTCAGTATGAGCATTTAACCCACTGAGTATGCTTCAATTTTACCGCCACGTATTCGTTCTGGGTATCCTGTGCTGTCTGTTGACAAACGTTTCAGGGCAGAGTCAGTCGCCTGCTCTGATCAGTGGAAGCTTCACCAATCTCCGGTTCGATCAGTTTGTCGAACGTATCGAAGCAAGTACACCCTACCGCTTCTATTTTGACGCGAAAGACGTCGATAGTTTATTCATCAATGCTCAAGCGAAAAATATCCCTCTTCAGGGGGTATTGTATCAGGCGCTAAACGGAAGCAAGTACGCCTTTGCTATTGATGCTCAACAGCGAGTGTACATTACACTTGAGCGACCAATTCGTACTGAATTACCGATTGGGTTTTTTGAGCGTGGACGAATCCCCAACGCGGCTGACTCAACTGCAGATGCCTACCTGGCTATAAGTCGAACTAAACGGACAGAGCCCGAAGCCAAAACCTATGACGTTGGTGTGCGTACCAATCCAATCCGTTCTGGTCGGGCAACAGTAGCGGGTTCGGTCAGGAACGTAGCGTCGGGCGAGCCGGTCGTAGGTGTTGCGATATACGTCGACAATCCGCGCGTTGGTACGGTAAGCGATCAGTTTGGCTACTATTCGTTAACGCTGCCCCGCGGTCGACACGAACTGAAACTGCGTAGCATTGGGATGAAAGATACCCGGCGTCGGATCATTCTATACAATGACGGTAAGCTGGACATTGAGATGGAGGACGATGTCATTGCGCTGAAAGAGGTGGTTATTGAAGCCGAAAAAGACGTGAACATTGCTGGTACGCAAATGGGGCAAGATCGGGTTGACATCAAAACGATCCGTCAGGTACCCACGGCGCTGGGCGAAGCCGATCTGTTACGGGTAGTGCTGACGCTGCCGGGCGTAAAATCAGTAGGAGAAAGCTCGACGGGGCTAAACGTACGCGGGGGCGCTACCGACCAGAACCTGATCCTCTACAATGACGCACCAATTTATAATCCATCGCACTTGTTCGGCTTTTTCTCGGCGTTTAACCCCGACGTAATAAAAAGCGCCGAACTCTACAAAAGCGGTATCCCGTCGCGGTTTGGCGGGCGATTGTCGTCGGTGCTGGACGTGCAGACGCGTGATGGGAACAAGAAGAAGTTTGCTGGCGCTGGGGGAATTGGCCTGCTGACGGGGCGGCTAATGGTCGAAGGACCATTAATCAAGGAGAAAACGGCGTTTATTCTCGGTGGGCGGTCTACGTACTCAAACTGGATTTTAAAACAGCTGCCGACGGATGCGTATCGGAACAGCCGGGCCAGTTTCTATGACATTAATCTGCACGTAACCCACGACGCCAACGAACGTAACACCGTCTACTTTACAGGCTACCTGAGCCATGATAATTTCCGGCTGAATACCGATACGACCTACGAATATCAGAACAGGACGGCTACGCTGAAATGGAAGCACATTATTAACAACAAGCTCTACAGCGTCTTTACGGGTAGCTATAGTGGCTATAAGTACCAGGTGTATAGTCAGAAAAACCCAGTCAATGCTTATCAATTGAATTTCGCCGTCAACCAGTCACAACTGAAAGCTGACTTCAATTACTACCCTACAAACCAGCATGCAATTGACTTTGGCGCTAGTACAACGTACTACAAACTGTTTCCTGGAAATTTCCAGCCGCGGGGGAGCGAGTCGCTGATTCTGCCTGATGTCGTTCCGCATGAACAGGGATTGGAAAGTGCTCTTTACGTCGGTGATAAGTTCGATGTCAATGATCGATTATCGGTCAATGCCGGACTGCGGTATTCGCTATATACTTACCTGGGGCCCAAGTCGGTTTTCCAGTATGCACCCGGTTACGCCCAAACGCTCAGCACCATCACCGATACGCTGACGTACGGTACTAATCAGCCGATCAAAACCTACCACGGACCGGAGTATCGTCTGGCTATTCGGTATACATTATCGCCAACATCGTCGGTCAAAGCCAGCTTCAACCGAACGCGGCAGTATATTCAGATGCTGTCCAACACAACGGTTATTTCGCCTACTGACATCTGGAAGTTGAGCGATCCAAATATCAAACCGCAGATTGGTGATCAATACGCCATTGGGTTCTACAAAAACAACCGGCATAATACCATCGAAACATCCGTCGAGGCTTATTACAAAACGTTGCAGAACCTGCTCGACTACCGGGGGGGGGCAACGTTGCTGCTAAATTCCCACATCGAAACGGACGTCGTCAATGCGCAGGGCGTAGCATACGGGGTTGAGTTTCTGGTTAAGAAAACAACGGGAAAGCTGAATGGCTGGCTGAGCTACACCTACGCCCGAACCTTGTTACGGACAAATAGCCCCAATACGGTAGAGCAGATCAACCAGGGTTCGTTTTACCCAAGCAGCTACGACAAGCCGCACGACTTGACCTTTATCGGTAATTACAAGATCAATCGCCGGTTTAGTCTATCGTTGAATTTCACGTATAGCACTGGGCGGCCCATTACGTTACCCGTCCTCAAATACACCCAGGATGGGGCGCAGCGCCTGTTCTTCTCGGATCGTAACCAGTATCGGGTGCCAGATTTCTATCGCGCCGATTTCGCCATGAACATCGAAGGGAACCACAAGGTGAAAAAACTGGCCCATAGCTTCTGGACAATTTCTGTCTATAACCTGACGGGACGACGGAACGTGTATTCCATCTATTTCAAGTCAGAGAGAGGTGTCGTCAACGGGTACCGTCTGTCGATTTTTGGGCAGCCCATTCCGTCGCTAACGTATAATTTTAGATTCTAATCGGCTATGCAACGGCTTATTCAATCGATTTGCTCGATAAAAAACACCAGTCCATTAGTACGCCGGCTGCTGGGCTGGAGTCTGGTTTTGCTGGTTGCTGGTTGCGTTGATCCCTACCGGCCACCCGAAATAACGGCGCCGGGCAGCTATCTGGTCGTTAACGGCTTCTTCAACAGCGAACCGGGGACAACGACTAATATTCAGCTTACGCGAACGCAGAACCTGACTGATCCGAAAGCGCCCACGGTCGAAACGAGAGCGCAGGTATCCATCGAAAGCGCTCATAATGTAAGCTATGTACTTCGGGAAACCCGAAACGGTACGTATTCGCTAACGGGGATTACGCCACTGGCCAACGAAACATACCGGTTACGGATCAAGACAGCGCAGGGAAAAGAATATGTTTCGGAATTTGTGCCCGTCGTAACGACACCGGCCATCGATAGTGTAAACTGGTCTGTAGAGAATGAGGGCGTTCAGATCAACGTAAATACGCACGATCCACGGGGCAACACCCGCTATTACCGCTGGGATTATAACGAGACCTGGGAGTTTACCGCTGCGTATCCATCATCGCTCGAATTGATTAACAACCAGCTTGTTGACCGTACTGAAGATTCGTATCGTTGCTGGACGAGCGATTCATCCAGTACGATTGTGTTGAGTACGTCGGCCCGGTTAAGCCAGGATATTATCAGTAAGCGTCCACTGGTGTTTATCCCTGGGCAGTCAATCAAACTAGGCATACGATATAGCATGCTGGTACGTCAGTATGGACTAACCAAAGAAGCCTATGATTACTACGAGCAACTGGCCAAAATTACCCAGAGTGTAGGCTCCTTGTTCGATCCGCAACCATCGCAGATTACAGGAAACATTCATTCTGTTAACAACAGCGCGGACCTGGTACTTGGCTTCTTCCGGGTTGGTAGTGTTACCAGTAAACGCATTTTCATTCAAAAAGCACAGCTGCCGTCCTGGTACCCGCAGACAGGTAATAATCTATGTCGGATCGATACAATGACGCTAGCTGAAATTCGCCAAAATCAGTCGGGGGTGCTTAACTATTTTGATATGGGGCAGTACCTGACATCGTCACTGTACTGCGTCGATTGCCGATTAAGAGGAACCAACAAACGTCCTGCGTTCTGGAACAACTGACGCAAAGCCTACCATCTATGACTTATCTGTATAAAAGGCTTTTTGGTCTGTTACTCTGCTTGAGTTACTGGCAATCGTTTGCTCAGGGCCCGGTTGCATCGATCCGGGAGACTTTTGAGACGTATCAACGAAAAACGCTTCAGGAAAAACTGTTCCTTCATATAGACCAGTCTACCCACCTGACCGGAGAAACCATGTGGTTTAAGGTCTATTACGTTGATGCGAATACAAACAAGCCGCTGACGGTCAGTAAGGTTTCGTACGTTGAGGTACTTGACAAAGAGATGAAGCCTGTCTTGCAGACCAAAATACCCTTGTCGGCGAACGGTGGAAGCGGCTATCTGTTCCTGCCCGCGTCGCTGGGATCGGGCCACTATCTGGTTCGGGCATATACGAACTGGATGAAGAACTTTGATGCAGCCACGTTTTTCGAACAGCCTTTGACGATTATCAATCCGTTCCGTCCGCTGGGGCTACCCTTGAAAGAAGCAGCCCCACCCTTTCAGGTGCAACTCTTTCCGGAGGGAGGTAACCTGGTGCGGGGATTGACCAGCAAGGTTGCTTTTCGGGTTGCCGATATGGCTGACCGGGGCTTACCGGCGCAGGGCTGGTTACTGACAGCGAAGAACGATACTGTAGCTCGTTTTGCTACGCAGCAGTTCGGCATGGGCAGTTTCGACGTAACGCCATCCGGCTCGGAAACCTACCGCGTTGTTCTTCTGGATAAACAGGGCCGAACCGTAACCCAGCCCTTGCCAACGATTAGTGAGCGGGGGTACGTAATGCGCCTGGACGAGCGGAATGATCAGCTGCTTGTTTCGGTACGGGGTAACCTGCCTGGCTCACCGATGGTGTATCTACTGGCGCATACCCGTAAAGATGTCAAAGCAGCGGAAGCGAGGTCTGTTCAGCAGGAAACTACATTCTTGATTGATCGCAAAAGTTTGGGCGAAGGCGTGTCTCACATTACTCTTTTCGACGTAGATCGGAAGCCGGTATGTGAGCGACTTTATTTTAAACGCCCAACTAAAACCCTGCCGATCGACGTAAAAACAGATCAACCACAATACGCTCCTCGCTCGAAAGTGACCTTGACGGCTGCTGCTGCTGATCAATCCGCCGATTTGTCGATGGCTGTTTACCGGCTCGATTCGCTGGCGACTGGTACATCCGCCAACATCCGCAACTACTGCTGGTTGACATCGGAATTACAAGGAAATGTCGAAACCCCGGATTATTATTTCCAACCGGAGACAGCAGACACCCGGGCGGCTACGGACAATCTGATGCTGACGCACGGGTGGCGTCGGTTCCAATGGTCATCGATTCTAGCTGGTAAAAGCGCTCCGTCTGCTTTTACGTTTGTTCCCGAGTACAATGGTCTGCTCGTACAAGGCACCCTGACAAACCCTGCGTCGGGGGCACCGGTACCGAATGTGATTACGTATCTATCAGTGCCCAGTAAGCTGGTTCGGTTGTACACATCCCTGAGCGATTCCAGTGGTCGGGTGCTGTTCGAAATGCCCGATTTTTATGGCTCGCGCAGTCTGATTGCTCAGCCAGAACCGAAAGACAGTCTGCTTCGGCTAACCATCACAAATCCATTTAGCGGAAAAGCTCCTCATGATCGCCTTGCTGAGTTTGCTCTTGATGAGTCACAGGCGGGGGGGCTACTAAGTCGTAGTGTTGGTATGCAGGCACAAACAACCTATCTGGGTGATCGAATGCTCCGATACCAAAATCCGTCTATCGATAGCACGGCGTTTTATAGGACACCCAGTGAGTCCTATCTCCTGGATGCCTATACCCGTTTTCCGACCACAGAAGACGTTTTGCGAGAATACGTACTAGGGGTGATGGTCAGGAAGCGGCAAGGCCATTTTCACTGGATTGTTCCTAATGTACCTTATCATGAGTATTTCGAGAAGGATCCGATGGTGTTGCTGGATGGTGTGCCCATCTTCAATATCGACAAAGTGATGGCGTTCAGTCCGCTCAAAGTCAGAAAACTGGATGTTATCAAAAATCGATATATGACCGGTCCTGCTACGTTTGACGGGCTGGTTAGTTTCATGACGTACAAAGGTGATTTGGCTGGGTTTCCGCTCGATCCGCATCTGATCAGGATGGATTACGAAGGATTGCAGATTCAGCGGGAGTTTTACGCACCCCGCTATGATACGCCCAAACAACGGAATAGCCGCCTACCCGATGGTCGAACGCTACTATACTGGAATCCGAATCTGAAAACCAACACACAGGGACAAATCGATTTTTACACTTCCGATCAGGACGGTACGTATCTGGTAGAGATAAATGGTTTAGCGCCGGATGGGCGGGTCGGCGCGCAGCAACTGCGCTTCGAGGTGAAACAAGTCATCAAATAAAGTCTCACAAATCTTTGATGTTACCGAAGCCAATAACATCCCGGTAGATGGGACTGTCACGTAGTTCAGCCGCCCGAATTAGCTTATCCGTGCCATACTTACTCTTCAGCTGATGCAGCGTCTTACGAAGCGTATCCTTCCGGGTACTTTTCTCGAACAAGTTGAACGGGACGAGATCGGCCGGAATGAAGCGAAAAACGACTACGGACATACTTCGTAAATAGCTGTTTAACACTGGTTCGCAGTGGTGGGCTTGCTGAAATTTGTCGAGTCGTTGACGAATAATCTGGTACAGTTCCGGGCCGTCCTGCATGGGGTTGGGTAACCGGGCTTCGTAATTGTAGGTCTTGCCAGTATGATACCGGCAGGAGAACGACAACTCCTGACAGAAAACGTTGTTACGAACCATTCGACGTTCAAGCGTCAGACAAAGCGACATAAGCAACTCGTCCAACTGCTCCGGTGAGTGGCGTTGTTCAGCAGAAAGAGTGCGCATAGCCGACATACTTTTGTACGCTTCCTTTTCGCCCAAATCTACTTCTCCGCCAAAGTTCAGGCGAAGGTGCCAGTGCCAGCCCACAATGCTTTTACAGACGGCACGTAGGTGATCGGGTTTAGCGTAACGTAAAGCAAGAGGGGTGAGAATGCCGCCCGCTTCCAGCCGAGTAGCCATTCGTTGACCAATACCGGGCAGATCAGTCAGCCGCAGTCTGCGCAGAACATCGTCAATCGTTTCGGGCGTAATAATTGTCAGTCCGTCTGGTTTCTGTACGTCCGAAGCTAACTTGGCCAAAAATACGTTGGGAGCAATACCGATCGAACATCGTAGGTAGTCACCCACTTTTTCCCGAATCGCCTGCTTGATGGCAAGCGCCGTTTGCCGCATATCCTTGTATACGTATTGGTAGTTTGTCAGATCAACAACGGCCTCATCAATGCTTTTGGGGAGCACATCATCTGAAAACGTACGTAACACCTCAATCAGTTTGACGTGATACTCTCGGTACCGGGTTGGATGCGTTTCAACCGGAATCAGATCCGGGCAGACAAGTATAGCCTCGTCTAACCGCATCCCGGTTTTAACGCCCTGCGCTTTGGCCTCAATAGATGGTGCGATCACGCAACCCTGACGTCCTGTATAAACACATACCCCGACCGGCCGACCCCGAAGCCAGAAATTGACCTGTTGCTCACAAGAAGCAAAGAAACTGTTCATGTCAACAAACAGAACAGTGGGATGCGTATGGCTGGCAATTCGGTTCCGGTTCATCTGTTTTTCAATAATTAAGCCGCTGTAGTTTCGCCATTCCTGTGTATTTGTTGTATGTTTGTTGTAATACAAGCGCAATATATTTTACTTGTATTGTAGTTGCTAGTTGTCCATACTACAATGGAGAAAAAATGTTCAGAAAAGATGGACAAGGTGGTGAGCATACAAGAGCGGTTGAAGCTGGTATTTGATGCCTTAGGCATTACGATTTACCAGATTGCGAAAGAGTTAGGCGAGAATCCGTCCAAGTTTTATAACATACTGAACGGGCGGGCTAAACCGTCATACGATACGATTATGAGCTTACTGACCTGCTATCCGCAGATCAGTGCTGATTATTTAATTCGAGGCATGTTACCGGTACTTAACTCGCCGGAGAAAAATGCTGCGGTTACAGAAGCGGACGAGGAGACGATGGAAGTACCCTTCGTGCCAGTTCGTTTTTACGCCAGTTTTGTCGAGAGTTACGGCGATGGCGTCGGCTCGACGGACATGGAACCGTTTCGCATTCGCAAGACCATAGCCAAGGGACATAGACACGCTGTAGTGCTGGAAATTTCTGGGAACAGCATGAGCCCACAACTGGCGCACGGGGCTAAAGTGCTGGCTGTACCAGTAAGTGAGAACGACTGGGTCTATCAATCCGGTGGCGTATATGCCGTTATGTACCGGGATTACTTCGTGGTAAAACGCATTCGGGATAACGAGCTGCTCACGCGCAAGTTTCTGACGCTCCACTCCGATAATCCCAATGGCGGGAACGTAACAGTACCCCTGCACGATATTCGCGGACTCTGGAAAATTGTTATGATCGTGGAGGCCCCCGTCGAATAGGAGCTATAGGATAAGGAAAGTTTTTGGCGGTAACGCTATTCTGTTGCAGAGCCGCTCTTGGCAGATACCAGATTTCCAAGCCGTTCGTTTGTTTTCTAACTGACTTTCAGTAATTTTGCGACCTGATTTGTAAAAGGCGTCGACTGCTGAACTTAGTAAGCCTTTTCTGCTGTTTTTGAATTACATAACTCTCAGTATAACAATCTAATGGCTCGCGATTTAAAATTCACGAGAAACATCGGTATCGCTGCCCACATTGATGCGGGTAAGACGACCACGACCGAGCGTATTCTCTATTACGCCGGGGTAAGTCACAAAATCGGAGAGGTACACGATGGTGCCGCTACGATGGACTGGATGGAGCAGGAGCAGGAGCGTGGTATTACCATCACTTCGGCTGCTACTACCGTTGACTGGACTTATCGGGACAACAAGTACCACATCAACATCATCGATACCCCAGGCCACGTTGACTTCACCGTTGAAGTAAACCGGTCGCTGCGCGTACTTGATGGTCTGGTGTTCCTGTTCAGCGCCGTTGATGGTGTCGAACCTCAGTCAGAAACCAACTGGCGTCTGGCGAACAACTATAACGTAGCTCGTCTGGGCTTTGTTAACAAAATGGACCGTTCGGGTGCTGACTTCCTGAATGTCTGCACGCAGGTTAAAGAAATGCTGGGTAGCTACGCTGTCCCTCTTCAGTTGCCAATCGGCGCTGAAGATGAGTTCAAAGGTGTAGTTGACCTCGTTAACTTCCGCGGTATTGTCTGGAATGAATCTGATAAAGGTATGACCTTCGAGGTTGTCCCTATCCCAGATGACATGATGGAAGAAGCGACCGAATGGCGCGAAAAACTGCTGGAAGCTGTTGCCGAATTCGACGACTCGCTGATGGAAAAATACTTCGAAGATCCTGAATCGATCTCTGAAGCTGAAATCCTGGAAGCGCTGCGTAAAGCAACGATCAGCATGAAAATCGTTCCGATGCTTTGCGGATCATCGTTCAAAAACAAAGGTGTTCAAACCATGCTCGACTACGTAATGGCCCTGTTGCCATCGCCGTTGGACAAGGAGAGCATCAAAGGAACGAACCCAAACACGGGCGAAGAGATCTCTCGCAAGCCTTCGTCATCGGAGCCATTCTCCGCGCTAGCGTTCAAAATTGCTACTGACCCTTACGTAGGTCGCCTTTGCTTCGTTCGTTCCTACTCAGGTGTTCTTGAGTCTGGTTCGTACATCCTGAACAACCGGTCGGGTAACAAAGAGCGTATCTCGCGTATTTTCCAGATGCACGCGAACAAACAGAACCAGATCGAACGTCTGGAAGCTGGTGATATCGGTGCTGTTGTTGGTTTCAAAGACATCAAAACGGGTGATACCCTGTCGGACGAAAAGAACCCAATCGTTCTGGAATCGATGGTATTCCCAGATCCCGTTATTGGTTACGCTATCGAACCGAAGAAAACGGCCGATCAGGATAACTTCTCGAAAGCTATCGGTAAACTGATCGAAGAAGATCCAACCCTAAAGGTTGAGTCGAACGAAGAAACCGGTCAGACCATCATCCGGGGTATGGGTGAGCTTCACCTTGAAATCATCATCGACCGGATGCGTCGTGAGTTCAAAGTGGAAGTAAACCAGGGTGCACCTCAGGTTGCTTATAAAGAGAAGCTGACGAAAAGCGTTGAACACCGCGAAGTGTACAAAAAGCAGTCGGGTGGTCGCGGTAAATTTGCCGATATCGTATTTGAACTAGGACCTCGGGACCAGGAAGAAGATGGTTCGATCAAGCCAGGTCTGCAGTTCGTTAATGCAATCGTTGGTGGTGTGATTCCAAAAGAATTCATCCAGCCTGTTCAGAAAGGCTTTGACGAATCGCTGAAAAACGGTCCTTTGGCTGGCTTCCCGCTGGAAAGCATGAAAGTGCGTCTGTTCCACGGTTCGTACCACGACGTTGACTCCGATTCGCTGTCGTTCGAAATGGCCGCTCGTCTGGGCTTCCGTGAAGCGGCTCGTCAGGCTGGTCCGAAGCTGCTCGAACCAATCATGGCTGTTGAAGTGCTGACGCCTGAAGAGTACACCGGGCCAATCACAGGTGACCTGAACCGTCGTCGTGGTGTGATGAAAGGAATGGATTCGAAAGCAGGTTCGCAGGTTATTAAAGCCGACGTTCCTCTGTCTGAGCTGTTCGGTTACGTAACGGATCTGCGGACGATGTCGTCGGGTCGTGCTACAGCTAACCTGACCTTCTCGCACTACGAAGTTGTTCCGCAGAACATTTCGGACAACGTTGTTGCTAAAGAAAAAGGTACGGCAAAAGCGTAATAGTTTAGTCGATTACAAATACAGGAAAGGCGTCCATTTGGACGCCTTTCTTTTTTTAATTAAGCTGTACAAAAAGCTAGAAAAGAGTAAGCACAGTCTTCTCTAAATCATTGATTATTTGTACCTTTGCGCTCCAATTACAGGCCCTGACGGAGTAAATGGTTCTTTCGGCAGGGTAAATCTCAAACGAACCACAATAGAATGAGCCAAAAAATTCGCATCAAGCTGAAATCGTTCGACCACATGCTGGTTGATAAATCGGCTGAGAAAATCGTTAAGGCCGTTAAGTCGACCGGCGCCGTTGTTAGTGGGCCCATCCCACTGCCAACCGAAAAAGAAAAATACACCGTTCTGCGGTCGCCCCACGTCAATAAAAAGGCGCGGGAACAGTTCCAGCTTTGCACCTACAAGCGCCTGGTAGATATCTACAGTAGCAGCGCTAAAACGGTAGATGCACTGATGAAACTGGAGTTGCCAAGTGGTGTTGACGTAGAAATCAAAGTCTAACGATTTTTGCCCATGGCTTACGATGCCACAAATGCTGGACTATGTTTGTTCGGCATTTGTGGCATTCGCGTTTTTGCGAATAATGCGCGTTTTGGGGTGAATTATCTACCCGGCGCGCCTGTTTCCTTCGTATATTGTCAGATACCGCGGAGTCCATTTTCAGTGACCTTACTATCGTTATGCTAAACGTTATTCAACTTCTGCCCGATTCGATTGCCAATCAGATTGCCGCCGGTGAAGTCGTACAGCGCCCTGCATCGGTAGTGAAAGAGTTACTGGAAAACTCAGTAGATGCCAAGGCGAAATCGATTCAGGTAATTATTCGGGAGGCAGGACGAAATCTGATTCAGGTGATTGACGATGGTGTAGGCATGACGGAAACAGACGCTCGCATGAGCTTCGAGCGGCATGCTACGTCGAAAATTCGCTCATCAGATGATCTATTTCGGATCAAGACGATGGGTTTTCGCGGGGAAGCCATGGCATCGATTGCCGCCGTCGCCCAGATTGAGATGCGCACCCGTCGGGCCGACGATGAACTGGGTACGCTGATTCGGATTGAAGGATCGGATATTAAAGCTCAAGAATCGATCTCCTGTCTGCCTGGTACAAACCTGTTGGTCAAGAATTTATTCTTTAACGTACCAGCCCGGCGCAATTTCCTGAAGTCAAACTCGGTCGAGATGCGGCATATTCTCGACGAGTTTCAACGGGTGGCACTGGCGAATCCAGAAGTAGCCTTTTCGCTGTTTCACAATGATCAGGAAATTTACAACCTGCACGCTGGTAAACTCAGCCGTCGGATCATTGACATGTTCGGCAAGAGCTATCGGGAGCAATTGAACCATTGCGAAGAAACTACCCCTTACGTTACGGTGCGAGGTTATATTGGTAAGCCCGAATCAGCCCGCAAAACACGTAACGAACAGTTCTTCTTTGTTAACAACCGTTACGTAAAACATAATTACCTGCACCACGCCGTGGTAGGGGCTTACGAAGGAACACTACCCGAGGGAAGCCACCCATTTTACGTACTATTCATTGATATTGATCCATCACATATCGATATCAATATTCACCCGACTAAAACCGAGATCAAATTCGACGATGAGCGGTCGGTCTATGCCATCATGATGGCCGCCGTACGTAAGGCCGTCGGTGTATATAATCTAACCCCGTCGCTGGATTTCGACTCGGACGTAAACTTCCTGTCGGGGGGGCGAGGAGCGAATTCTCCTAAGACAGGCTCAGTTGACATGCCAAAGCCTGTAACTCCGTCCTGGGCAACAAATGATACGGCACAGAACACCGCTTCCGTCGCTAAAACAGAACGAAGTACTTTTCGGTCGGATGCGTTGGACCAAGCGGCTGCCCGGAGTTTCGATATACCTAAAAAGCCTTCCGTCAATAACTGGCAGAGTTTGTATGAAGGCGTCGCGAAAAAAGAGTCCACTGCTGATAAGCTAGAAGTTAGTGATTGGTTGGAACCTGCCAAAAGCCCAGAAAGATCCTCGGCCGAAACTGAAGCCGAGCCCGTAACACTGGGTAGCCGGGCAAATCAGTTGCAGACTGATTCGACTGGGAATGGTCAGGAAGTGCTGGCCATTGTTGATGATGAAAACATCGTGCAGGTTCAGAATCGATATCTGCTGGCACCGGTGCGATCAGGTATGCTACTGATTGATCAGCGCCGGGCCTACGAGCGAATCCTGTATGATCAGTTTCATGCCTCACTGACAAAGCGAAATGGTGCTTCTCAGCAACTGCTTTTCCCGAAAACGATCAGCCTGACTCCGGTAGATTTTCAACTAGCGCTCGATCTACGAGCAGAACTGAATAGTCTCGGTTTCGAATTTGACGAGTTAGGGGCAAACACCTTTATTGTGCGCGGTGTTCCTATGCTGACTACCGGCGAGAATGAAGAAGAGTTGTTCGCTAATCTGCTAGCCCAGTTGCGACTGGATACGGGTCGGCTTAAACTGGATAAAGTTGACTCGATGGCTCGCTCATTGGCTCGGCGCTCATCGGCCAGACACGTTACTCCGCTGGGTAACACTGAGCGAAAGGCTTTGGTAGAACAACTATTTGCTTCATCGAACCCAAGCTACACGCCGAGTGGTGAGCCAGTAACAGTGTTGCTATCGCTGGATAAGATTGCGGGATTGTTTCGCTGAAATTCGGTTAATAAACGATAAATTAGTTTAATAAAAAATGTTTGCACTTACTCCGGTTGTTCGCGTTCTACTGATCATAAACGTACTGGTGTTCTTTGTGACGGACGAAAACGTGATTCAACAGTTTGGCTTACATTCATTCCTGTCTGAATCGTTTAACCCGACGCAGATCATCACCCATATGTTTCTGCATGGCAGCTTTGGTCATATTTTTAGCAATATGATTGGGTTGGTTGTCTTCGGGCCAATGCTTGAACAGTTCTGGGGGCCACGCCGGTTTGCGTTTTTTTACTTTTTCACCGGAATAGGAGCTGCTCTTCTGTTCTCGGGTATCAATTACCTTGAGATGCGGGATGTGTACGAAGCTGTGTTGAATTACCGGACTAATCCAACACCAGACGCTTTTCTGGCGTTTATTGATTCTGAAGCGTCTTCGTTGTACGATAGGTTGCAGCCAGTAATTGATCAGTTCCAGCGAATGCCGAACGATCCTCAGACTAAGGAATATACGCTACGGATTGTCAATAGAATTTACGGGGAGCAGGTCAGTCAGCCGATGGTAGGGGCCTCAGGCGCGATTTTTGGTGTGATCATGGGATTTGGGTTGTTGTTTCCAAACACTCAGCTATTTTTGTTGTTCCCACCAATACCAATTAAGGCCAAATATCTCGTTTTCATTTACGGGGCATACGAATTGTATTCAGGTGTTTATCAGGCGCAATCCGATAATGTAGCCCACTTTGCGCATATCGGTGGTATGCTGTTTGCACTAATACTAGTGAAGTACTGGAACTCACAACGAAAAACATTTTATTAATAATGAGCGGGTTATTCGACGATTTTCGAACCGAATTCAGCAAGCCCAACAATACGCTGGTGCAGTTAATACTGGTTAATACGGTTGTATTTCTGGTACTGCTAGTAGCGAAAATTGGCTTCACGATGGCTCAACAGGGAGGTGTGTATGATTTCCTGCTGGCGCAGGTGATGATACCAGGCTCTGCTGTTGCTTTTCTGCATAAGCCATGGACGCTGCTGACATATTCTTTCGCTCACGAAGACATATTCCACATCCTATACAATATGCTCTTCCTGTTCTGGTTTGGACGACTGATCGATGAATACCTGGGTAGTCGTCGATTGATTGGTCTGTACATCATGGGTGGACTGGCTGGCGGACTTCTGTACCTGGCTATGTATAACCTAGTGCCTTACTTCCAGAACCAGATCGAAGCGGCACGCATGCTGGGGGCCTCGGCAGCCGCTTTTTCGGTGGCCATGGGAGCGGCTACACTACTACCTAACTATACGTTTCATCTGCTCTTTTTCGGACCCGTTCGGATCAAGTACATTGTCTTCTTCTTTATCGTTCTGTCCATTGCTCAATCGGCTGGTAGTAACGCCGGTGGAAACCTTGCCCATCTTGGTGGTGCGTTGATGGGCTTTGCCTACGTGAAGTTGTTGCAGAACGGAACCGACTTAGGACGACCTATCTATTGGTTGGTTGACAGCATAGGTAATCTGACAAAGCCAAAACCGCCAGTCAAAGTATCGTACCGTCAACGGAGCAGTGCCAGCACCACTACCAGTACGTATGCAGCGGCTAGCAGTAGCCCTACTTCTTCGTCAGCACCCAATCAGGATGAAGTTGACACGATTTTGGATAAAATATCGCGTTCCGGATACGAGAGTTTGACCCGGGAGGAAAAGCAGAAGCTATTCCGCGCTAGCCAGCGTAATTAACACAGCTAGACCCTGTACTCGCGTTACGTAAGCATTGTGAAGAAACGAAGCCCTTATTACGTCTGGCGGCTGTCAGGCAAATGAGGGCTTCTGATTTTCAGCAAATGAATTGAAATTAGTGTACTTTCGTTGTATGAAATAATGAGGGGTGTCCTGCACATGAACATTGTCTTTTGATAATGGTTGATGTGAAGACATACGCTCCTCGCTACCGATCATGCTGATTACCCCCGGCAGTCTTTTAGCCACCATCAACACCCCCGACGATCTCCGCAAACTCGATAAATCCCGTCTGCCCCAGGTTGCCGATGAACTCCGTCAATTCATTATTGACGATGTATCCGTTTTTGGCGGACATTTTGGCGCAGGTCTAGGTGTTGTCGAACTAACCGTTGCGCTTCACTACGTGTTCAACACGCCTGATGACCAGTTGATTTGGGACGTTGGTCACCAAGCCTATGGTCATAAAATTCTGACCGGCCGACGGGAAAGGTTTCATACGAACCGCTTCTACAAAGGCATTTCGGGTTTCCCAAAGCGTAAGGAAAGTGTGTACGATTCTTTTGGGGTTGGACACTCTTCCACGTCGATTTCGGCAGCGCTGGGTATGGCTGTAGCCTCTCAGCTACAGGGTAATGCAACCCGTAATCACATTGCCGTTATCGGCGATGGAGCTTTGACAGCTGGCGAAGCCTTTGAAGGAATGAACCATGCTGGGGCCACTGATACTAATCTGCTGATCGTGCTGAACGACAATTGCATGAGTATCGACCCGAATGTAGGTGCCTTGCGGGAATACCTGACTGATATTACAACCTCGCAGACCTATAACAAAGTCAAAGATGAGGTCTGGAATCTGTTAGGGAAGATGAGCACTTTCGGCAAAAGTGCGCAGGAGATCGTATCAAAAGTAGAAACGGGGCTCAAATCATCATTGCTAACCCAAAGTAATCTATTCGAATCTTTACATCTACGTTACTTTGGCCCTATCGATGGCCATGATATTGATCATCTGGTGAGCGTGCTGGAGGATCTGAAGAATATACCAGGTCCTAAGCTGTTACACGTGTTGACGGTAAAAGGCAAAGGGTACGCTCCAGCGGAAAAAGACCAGACCAAATGGCATGCCCCCGGCCTTTTCGATAAAGTGACCGGTGTTATCCAGAAGAAAGTTTACGATTCTCCCCAGCCCCCTAAATACCAAGACGTATTCGGTAATACGTTAGTTGAGTTGGCTGAGCAGAACTCCCGCATCGTAGGTGTAACACCGGCTATGCCTTCAGGTTCGTCGATGAACCTGATGATGAAGGTGATGCCTACCCGTGCGTTTGACGTTGGTATTGCTGAGCAGCATGCTGTTACGTTCTCGGCCGGGATGGCTACGCAGGGAGAGGTAGTGTTCTGCAACATCTACTCAACCTTTATGCAACGCGCCTACGATCAGGTGGTTCATGATGTGTGTATTCAGGAGTTACCCGTTGTGTTCTGCTTAGACCGGGCTGGCTTTGCCGGAGCTGATGGCCCAACGCATCATGGTGCCTATGACATTGCGTTTATGCGCTGCATACCGAACATGGTCGTAGCTGCCCCGATGAATGAACAGGAGCTGCGCAACATGATGTACACAGCTCAGTCGGATGAGGTGCAAAAGGGTAAAAGGGCGTTCACCATTCGGTACCCACGCGGTGAAGGAGTTATGCCCGACTGGAAAACGCCGTTTGAACAGCAGGAGATTGGAAAAGGACGTATGATTGCCGATGGCGAGAATGTCGCAATTCTGACTATCGGGCATATTGGCAACTACGCGGTACAGGCAATGCAACTGTTGGAAAAGGAAGGCATTCGCCCCGCCCATTTCGATATGCGTTACGTTAAGCCACTGGACGAAGAACTGCTACATCAGATTTTTAGCCGGTTTGATCAGGTACTGACCGTGGAAGATGGCTGTCTGATGGGCGGCTTTGGTAGCGCCGTGCTTGAATTTATGGCGAATCATGGTTATTCGGCTCGGGTGAAGCGATTAGGCATCCCTGATGCTGTCATTGAGCATGGTGAGCAGATCGAACTTCACCACGAATGTGGCTTTGATCCTGCTGGCATTGCCGAAGCCGTACGAGAATTACTCTACACAGGTCGACCAGTTACGATTTAATACAAAGAGCGAAAGAGTGAGCGAGTGAAATAGCGAAACTTCCAGGAGGTCGCTATTTCACTCGCTCACTCTTTCTCTCTTTCGCTTTTTAGTTATGAATGTTTTCAAGTTTGGTGGAGCGTCGGTAAAAGATGCGTCTGGAGTACGTAATCTGTCTGGTATTGTGCAGCAGTACTTGCATAAAGGCGTTGTTGTGGTGTCTGCTATGGGCAAAACAACTAATGCACTAGAAAGCCTTGTGCGGGCGTATATAAACCAACAGACAGAAGTTGTACAGGCGCAACTACAAAACCTGCATGCCTACCATGAGACTATTATGCAGGAACTAGGGGGGACGTTTACGGATGCCCGTTTGACATTCACCCAGCTTGAAAACTACCTGGCGCAAACGCCAGATACAAACTACGATACGGTTTACGATCAGATTGTATCAATAGGGGAGATCCTATCAACGCAGATTGTCGCTGAGTATTTAAAACAAGCAGGCGTTGCCGCGCGATGGATCGACGCAAGACAGCTTGTTCGGACAGATCGTACGTTCCGGGAAGGACGGGTAGACTGGCAGGAAACAGAACAGCGTATAACCGAGAGCGTTTCGTCTGACGAAATAGTTGTTACGCAAGGCTTCATCGGCCAGACGGTCGATGGGCTGACAACTACACTGGGTCGGGAAGGATCGGATTATACAGCCGCTATTTTTGCCTACTGCCTAAACGCGGAAGGAGTGACCATCTGGAAAGATGTTCCAGGCGTACTTAACGCTGATCCGAAATGGTTCGACGAAACGGTTCTACTTCCCAAGATTACGTATCAGGATGCCATTGAATTGGCCTATTACGGGGCTACGGTTATCCATCCTAAAACGATCAAGCCACTACAAAATAAATTGATTCCGCTCTACGTCCGCTCGTTTGTAAAGCCGGATGAGCCAGGTACGGCAATCGGTGAGTACGAACGCCGTCTGGATACACCCTCGTTTATTTTTAAGGTTGACCAGGTGTTGATTTCTCTGCATCCAAACGATTTTTCCTTTATTGCCGAAGAAAATCTGAGTTTGATTTTCGGACAATTTGCGCAAGCTGGCGTTAAGATCAATTTGATGCAGAACACCGCGATCAGCTTCTCGGTGGTGGTTGATAATAACCAGGCTCGCGTACCGGCGTTACTCAATCACTTGCGCGAGAGTTTCCGGGTAAACTACAATGACGGTCTGGAGCTGATCACTATTCGTTATTACGATCAGAGTACCATTGATCGGGTGCTGGTTGGTAAGAAACTGTTGCTAGAACAGAAAAGCCGTTACACGGTTCAGCTAGTCGCCAAAGATACGGGTGCATAGTCCCTGTCAGAACTTAGGACAGGGAAGCTTCCGATCTTTGCGTCGAACGCCCCCGCGACGGGCTTCCGGCTTCTCGAAGATGTACGATAGAGAGAGTTCATGCGAGCCACCACTGTTGCCGAGAGTCGAAATCGTTACGTCGTAGCTGTAGCCAATCGAAAACTTATCGACCCGATAGCCAGCCAGTAAAGCAATAGCGTCGTGATTATTGATGGTCTGGTTGTATTTCTTGAACGGAATACCGCGATAGTACGCTCCTACGGTCAGCGGGGCGTAGGTCAGGTAAGCACCCAAATCCAGCTGGTCGTACCGCCCCTGAAACTTATACAGAATAACCGGAGAGAAACTAATCTCCCGATCCATCTCGTCAGCCAGGCCTGTATAACCCGCCAGAGGAATTCGTAAACCCGCATGGATACTTCCTTTTATGGGCAGTCGGTCTGTACCTTCCACGAAGAACGATTGACTAGGCCGGTTGATATGATGGGCAGACACGCCAACCCAGTACCAGTCGGAGTAAACCAATCCACCCGTCGAAAAGTCGAGGTACTTGTTCCTCGGCGAGCCAGCTAATAAAGTCGGGTCACTGGTTACACTGCCCGAAATAAACCCCTGTTCATTGAACTGATCACCAGTAGTCAGGCCGAAATAGTTGACGTTTCGGTTAACGTAAGATCCCTGTAAACCCAGACGGACAAAGGATGACTCGTTTAATTGAAACTGGTACGAGTATTGTAACCCAATATCCGTTGACTGTATATTACCCTGGCCCTGGTTGTCATTCTGGATCAGTAAACCCACACCACTGTTCACCCGGTCGAAGTAGTAATCGGCAGCCACCATCGTCGTTACGTAATTCGTAATTGCAGGCCACTGATTCCGGTAGTTTGCCGTCACGCGGGGAGCCAGCGCTGAACCAGCAAAGGCCGGGTTCAGGTACTGCGGAGCAGCATAGAACTGGGTAAACTGGGGGTCCTGCGCCAGTGCCGCCTGTCCCAGGCTAAGTACAAAAAAAATGAACAGGTATTTCTTAATCATGATTCGAGTAGGAGCAAAGACCGAGCCGGTTCCTAGAATTAACCAGCAGTTACAAACCGTACGGTCTGTCTGTTCCGGATAATCAATAAAAATAGTTAACCGAAAGCCCATTGGTGGACCTTTGTACGATAAAATTTTCGGGAATCGACTTCGTTTATACTAACGTAATGCTCCCGCTGATGTTATGCTGAGGGACGAATTTGAGAGAGCGGGTTTAGCTAATTTATCTTCATGGGAATCTCTACCAAGTGCATCCGAATAATCGGGCTCTGGGCCGCACTGCTGTTGCTGGCTGGGATACCTGTTGCCTGGGGGCAAAGTACAGCGCCAACGTCATCAACGTCGATTAAGATTGGTGGAAAAACCTGCGTTCCTGATCAGGGATGCGATACGTCTTCGGTCGTCTTTACGGACGCTGTTCGTACTGGTGTAACCAACCGGGTCTGGAATTTTGGCGATGGTAGCGCAACCGTAACCGTAGCGGGCAGTGACTCTACGGCGCGGCATCCTTATCTGACGGCAGGAACCTACACGGTTACGTTAACACGAACCGTTAACGGACAGGATCAGACCGTATCACGTAATTTTCAAGTGTACGAGCGTCCCCGGTCGTTTTCGAACTGGAAAACCGACACCACAATCTGTCAGGGCGAGCGGATAACCTTGGACCCCTACTCGGGCGGGCCAGGGCAGTCGGGGCTGACGTTTCTCTGGTATCCCAAAGGGCAAACATCGCAAAGTATCGAGGTGGATAGTTCGGGATGTTATTCGGTTGAGGTTACTGACCCAGCAACCGGTTGTTCCACGCAGGACAGAATCAACGTCGACGTCTGCGGAGAAAAGAAAGAGTCGCAGGGCGTAAAATGGTATTTTGGACAAAATGCCGGGCTTGATTTCAGCGGAGGGGGAACTCCACAAGCCATTACCGATGGTAAACTAAGTACCATAGAAGGATCGTCCTCCATTGCCAATACCAAAGGAATTCTGCTGTTTTATACCGATGGTATAACGATTTTCGACAAAGACGGTGCCCCTCTTAAATCACTTGATCCCCGCGATTCTGCTGCGACGGCTACGAAGATACCACTGGGTGGTAATACACGTTCGACTCAGTCCGCGCTGATCGTTCCCAAACCAACCTGTAAAGGCTGTGAATATCTGTACTACGTTTATACGACTTCAGAGATTAACGGAACGAAACAACTGACGTACAGTATCGTTGACATGCGTCAGAATAGTGGTAAGGGAGCTGTTACGCAGAAAAACATTCCCGTTACTAACCTGGGCACAGAGCAATCGGCTTCGGTACGGAATGACCGGGATTCAACGTATTGGGTAATCACGCGGGTGTATGGTACGAATCAGTTTCAGATCCGCCATTTGACGGAAGACGCCGTTCCCACCGTGACGACTTTTAACGGTGGTCAGGTGCTGGACTCGCTCACCAACGCTGAAGGTTACATTAAAATCGGTCCCGCTGATACAACGAGTGGTAACGAAGGAAATCGCCCGATGGCCGTTGTCGTTCCCGGGCCTCCGAAAAACTCGGTCGATCTGTTTACCTTCAACGATTCGACGGGTACGATGACCTTCCTTCGAACGGTCAATGTGGGAGACGCGCCCCCCAAAGCTTATGGGGTTGAATTTTCGCCCGATGGAAAGAGTTTATACGTATCCATGCTGGCAGACACGAACTCCGATGGAAGTCAGAAAGGAGCGTCGTATGTACTCAAATACGATTTGAATCAGCCCGACTCTTTGGTGAATCTCTCCCGAACCGTAGTCGATAGTAGTACGACCAGGCAATACGGATCGCTACAGATAGGGCCGGATGGACGAATTTACGTAGCAATTCAGGGTAGTACATCGCTCGGTACAATCGAGAATCCAAACGGGGGGCTGCTTGATAGTCTGATTTTCAATCCACAGGGACAATCGCTGGGCGGAAAGGTGAGCCAACTCGGTCTGCCTAACCTTGTATCAAACTTCAACGATCAGTCGAGCGGTCCGGGCTTTACATACGCTGATACGTGCGCCCGCTCCCCAACAATCTTTCAGGCTAGTCCTAACTGTCAAAAATTAAAAGAGACATACACTTGGTTGTTTGGTGATGGGTCGCAGCCGGTCTCGACAACAGCTTTACAGCCGCAATTGCATACATATCAACGGCCGGGCGATTACACCGTCAGCCTGCGTATCGTAACGCAGACCAGTCAGGGAGGGATTTGTAAAGACACCACGATTAACGATACGATCACTATCGTCGAAACTCCGCCCGCTCTCCAGCTGGGGGCTGATACGATTATCTGTAATCGAAGAGGTTTAACGCTCGATCTGAAAGTGACAGCCAAAACGTACGTTTGGCTGGTCAACGGCGCTGTGGCAGGAAGGCAGAAAACAATCACGTTGACTCGGCCGGGTTATTATTATGTCATTGGCTACGCGGCTAACGGCGGGTGTTTCCAGAGCGATACGATCCGGGTGCAGATACGACCTGCCCCCTCGCTTGACCTGGGGCCTGATACACTATTCTGCTACCGATCGTCAGTGAACATTCGGGTACCGCAGCAGGTGTGGACGGAATTTCAGTGGAGCAACGGGGGAACTACACGCCAGATTTCAGTAACGTCGGCTGGTCAATACAGCGTTGTCGGACGGTTCACACTGAACGGTGCTACCTGCGAAAATTCCGACACAATTCAGGTACGGGAGTTGCCGAAGATTACACTGAACGCCCGGCTAACAAATCCGTTGACCTGTACGCTGGCTGACGGAAGTATCGACGTAACGCCAACGCCCGCCAGGTCGTACACGTACGCCTGGAGTCAGAATGGAACTCCTCTTTCCTCGTTGACCAACGTACAGACCAACTTAGCTCCCGGAACGTACACGGTAAACGTTACCGATGTCGTGTATGAATGTAAAGTGGACAGCTCGTTCACGCTGGTGCCGCCTAATCCACCCACGTTCAACTTAACGCCACAGGCGTCGTTGTGCGTGGGCGATAATGGACAAACGCAGCTCGTCGCCAGTGGGGCAAACCTCTCTTACAGGTGGCCTAGCCTGAACGCAACGACAGGCACCATTACCGTTAATCAGATAGGCAGGTATGAGGTTATCGTAACTGACCCGCGTGGGTGTACAGCCACAGGAGCGTCACTGGTGGTCGACTTATGTGAGCCCCGACTGAATATTCCCGATGCGTTCACGCCTAATAATGATGGGCAAAATGACGTGCTGGCTGTCTTTGCTTCGTACGTTACGGACTACCAGTTGCGAATTTATAACCGCTGGGGGGAAATCATCTTTGAGAGTACTAATCCAGAGCAGAAATGGGACGGGACGTACCGGGGGGTACTGTATCCGCCGATGATGTATCCGTACATAATCAGCTACAAAAGTCAGTCATTTCCCGAGCGCGGAACCATAGTGAAACGGGGATCTGTGCTGCTCGTCAGGTAGTGCTTTTGTCGATAAAATTTCGTAAATTTGAAGAGAGCGATTTAGCCAAAACATGCCGTTTTCGGCCGAATTCGCCTAAAAAACGATCATGCGAAACGACATTTTAAAAGGTACTGATGATGGCATGACCACAACAGACAAAGAGATCGAACGGGCACTTCGGCCCCTCTCGTTTGCCGACTTTACGGGGCAGGCTAAAGTGCTTGAGAATCTCGAAGTCTTTGTCCGGGCGGCTCAGCAACGGGGCGAAGCACTGGACCATGTACTACTGCACGGTCCTCCGGGTTTGGGTAAAACAACGTTGTCTCATATTGTGGCCAACGAGCTTCAGGCTAACATTCGAATGACCTCCGGGCCGGTATTGGACAAGCCCAGCGACCTGGCTGGTCTGTTAACCAACCTACAACCCAACGACGTACTTTTTATCGACGAGATACACCGGCTTAACCCTATCGTGGAAGAGTACCTCTACTCGGCGATGGAGGATTACAAAATTGACATCATGCTGGATTCGGGCCCTAACGCCCGGACGGTGCAGATTAAGCTCAATCCGTTCACGCTCGTTGGTGCCACAACGCGGGCTGGTATGCTAACTGCGCCATTACGGGCCCGTTTTGGGATCAGTTGCCGGCTGGAGTACTACGACGCTTCGTTGCTGACTAATATCGTTCAACGGTCATCGGCTATTCTGGGAACGGCAATTGACGAGTCGGGCGCTTATGAAATAGCACGACGGAGTCGGGGTACACCGCGTATTGCCAATAATCTGCTACGTCGTACTCGTGATTTCGCGCAGGTAAAAGGTAATGGCTACATCGATGTCGACATTGCGGAAATCGCATTGAGTGCACTGGATGTTGATCAAAACGGACTGGATGAGATGGACAACCGAATTTTGACGACGATTATCGAAAAATTCAAAGGAGGACCAGTTGGTTTATCAACAATTGCGACCGCCTGTGGCGAGGAAGCAGAAACGATTGAGGAGGTATATGAGCCTTTCCTGATTCAGGAAGGTTTTCTGAAGCGTACGTCGCGTGGTCGGGAGGTTACCGAACGAGCGTTTATCCACCTCGGAATCGTACCAACTTACAAAACCGGGCACTTATTCGATTAAGCACCATAAAAAAAGGTCTCCAATATTGGAGACCTTTTTTTATGCACAAAAGAGCAGGTATGACTTCTGGCTCCAGCTTAGTTCAAAATCTTACTCCGATAAATGCATTCAACTACGTCTGAAACGGCATTGTCTACCAAAAAGTAGTAAATGTTTTTGCCGCTGCGCCGGATGTCGAGAATACCCTTATCGCGCATGTTGATTAAATGATGCGAGATAAGCGATTGCTCTGCATTCAGGTTTTTGTAAATGGAAGAGACGTTCAATTCTTTGTTATCATTCAGCATCTGAATGATTTTGATACGTAGTGGATGAGCAACAGCTTTCAGTACGTAAGCTGCTTTATCAATGCGTTTCTCGTCGTCAGTAGTTTTTTCCGCTGCCATACCGCTTTGGTGTTTGGGTGTGAGTGTGGTGAAAGTTAGTATGAAACTTTACATATATGTGATAATAAAATATTTAGTGGTAATTTTTATTTATCTAAAGGCTGTTTTAACTATAGACAGTAAGTATTATTACGCTTTGTCGCCTTCAGGCGTTTCGCTGCTTGCCGCGCCAGCCGATCAAGAAAACACCCAGTAAAACAAGCGCTGTACCTATAATCTGAGCGGAGCTAATGTGCTCGTGTAGAATTGATGTAGACAGGAAAATCGTGAAAATGGGGCCAACGCTCGCAATAATTGATGCATTGCCGGATCCTACCCGTTTAATTCCTTCTGCAATCATAAACGTAGGTAATACCGTAACAAAAATACCCATGCTGAGGCCTAACCAATAAACGGGGGTTGGATAAGTACTCAGATGAAGTCCATTCTGCACAAGGCAATGAACCAGCGTCGGAACCGTGGCGGCTATCATAGCGTAGCAAGTAAAACGCTGAGCGCCTACATGCTTGATCATTTGGTCACTACCAACCAGATAAACGGCATAAACCAAACCACTCAGAATCACCCAGAAAGATCCCAATAATACGTCTTTCTGCGCCGACGTTTCGATATTACCTACAAAAGCCAATAAGATCCCTGCATAAGTGAGCCCGAGTGATACTAGCTGTAGTTTCGTTGGGCGTATACTTTGTCGGCCGAAACCGCCCATGCTATTGAGCAACAGGACAAAAGTTGGGTAAACAAATAGTAGAATCCGTTCCAGGCTGGCCGTGATGTAAACCAACCCTAAAAAGTTAAAAAAGCTGGCAAAATAATAACCCGTGATGCCTAGTAATATTAGTGCCAACCATTGTCGATTCGTCAGTTTAGCAGGAGGCAGCTTACTACTTAGATTGAGAGCAATGATGATATAAAAAGGCAAGGCAAACAACATTCGAAGCGTGAGCAGTGAAATGGATTCGATAGGGTACTGATACGCCAGCTTGATCAGGATTCCCTTGGTGGCGAAGCAAAAAGCCGCCAGAAAGATCAAGAACGCACCTATCCAGTATTGTGTACGGGGCGACTGCTGTGTCATGTCACAAAAACAAAAACCCTCCGGGTGGAGGGTTTTTAAGAGAGTTGCTTTTATTTCTGCCGGAAGTAAAGGGTGATCGGAACTCCCTCAAAACCAAAATGGTCCCGGAGTTTATTTTCCAGGAAGCGCTGGTATGACTCTTGAACGTACTGAGGTAAGTTACAGAAGAAGACAAACGTGGGTGAAGGCGTTGGTAATTGCACCATGTATTTGATCTTGATCATCTTACTCTTCACCGACGGCGGTGGGAAGCGCTCGATCTCGGGCTGCATCAGTTCGTTCAGCTTCGACGTGGCTACTTTCTGTGATTTGTGCTCATACACTTCCATAGCTTTTTCCATCACCTGGAAAATCCGTTGCTTTTCGTGGACCGACGCAAAGATGATGGGCACATAGTCAATAGGCATCATGCGTTGAATCATCTCCTTACGCATAACATCGGCAGTGCGGTGGTCTTTCTCGACAGCATCCCACTTGTTGACCATAATGACGATCCCCTTTTTTGCCTTGACAGCCTGACCGATGATGTTTAGATCCTGGGCCTCAAGGCCACGGGTTGCGTCCAGAAGAATAATACAAACGTCGGAATCTTCCATGGCCTTAAGCGACCGAAGAACCGAGTAAAACTCGATGTTCGAATCGACTCTGGCCCGGCGACGAATACCCGCCGTATCAGTCAAGATGAAATCTTTACCGTAGGCCCGATAACGCGTATTAATAGCATCACGGGTGGTACCGGCAATATCGGTGACAATACTTCGGTCTTTGCCCGTCAATACGTTCAGATACGACGATTTACCGACGTTTGGACGACCCAGAATAGCGATGCGTGGTAGGCCTTCCTCTGGATTTTCGATGCCATCAGTCTGGAAGTGTTTAATAACTTCGTCCAGCAGATCGCCCGTGCCCGTACCCGTCTGTGATGAGATCGGATAGGGATCACCAAGGCCCAACGCGTAGAACTCAGCCGCACCCTGTGCCCGTTCAGTGGTTTCTGCTTTGTTCGCAACCACATAAACCGGTTTCTTACTCCGGCGCAGTACGTTGGCGAAATCCTCATCCAGCCCTGTCATCCCCGCCATTGTGTCGACAACGAACAGGAGCACGGTCGACTCCTGAATAGCTATTTCAACCTGCTCACGGATCGATTCTTCAAAAACGTCTTCCGATCCGACTACGTAACCACCGGTATCGATAACCGTAAAATATTTATCGTTCCACTCGGCCGTACCGTAATGCCGGTCGCGTGTAACGCCACTCTGGTTGTCCATAATGGCCTGACGCTGTTCCGTCAGGCGGTTAAACAGCGTCGACTTGCCCACGTTCGGGCGGCCAACGATTGCAACAATATTTGCCATTTTTTGAAGGAGGAAAGGGAGGAAGGGGAGGAAAGGGACGGTCCGCCGTTGCGGGAAAGGATGCGGATCTTAACCCGTTCTCCTTTTCGTCCCTTTCCTTCTTCCTCCTTTAACAATTATTCATCATACCCCAGCCGCTTAAGCATACGCTCTTTCTGACGCCAGTCGGGTTCTACTTTGACGAATTGTTCTAAAAATACTTTTTTGCCGAAGAAGCGTTCCAGTTCTTCGCGAGCCATGATGCCCGTTTTTTTGATCATCTTACCGCCCTCGCCGAGCAGAATAGCCCGTTGGGTAGCCCGTTCAACCAGAATTTCCGACTGAATGACAATGATATCATCCTTCTCTTTGAAACCGATGATAACGACCTCGCTGCTGTAAGGAACTTCCTTCTTATAATTCAGGAAAATCTTCTCCCGGATGATTTCCGACGCGAAGAAGCGCTCGGGTTTGTCAGTCAGCTCACTTTTGGGGAAATAGGGCGGATGCTGGGGCAGCCGGTCAATGATCTGGTCAAAAACCTTGTTAATATTGAAGCCATTCAGCGCCGAAATGGGAATAATCGCTTCAGCCTTGAAGTTTTCCTGCCAGTACGCAATCTTTTCTTCAACCTGCTCCTGGGTAGCCTGATCAATCTTATTGATTAGTAATAAGATGGGTACTTCAGATTTCTGCAAGCGTACGATTACGTCATTCTCGTCGTGTTCTTCGAAGATGTCCGTAACAAATAAGACCACGTCAGCATCTTCGATGGAACCACGCACAAAGCTCATCATCGACTCATGCAGTTTATACTGCGGTTTGATGATCCCCGGGGTATCGGAATAAACAAGCTGGAACTCCTGACCATTATGCGTACCGTTTAAGATACCCATAATGCGGTGCCGTGTAGTCTGAGCTTTGGATGTGATAATGGATAAACGCTCGCCAACGAGCTGATTCATCAGCGTGGATTTACCAACGTTGGGCTTGCCAACAATACTGACGAAGCCGGCTTTGTGATCAGCCGGAAAATTTTCAACAAGAGGTGTATTCATTTGTAGGTGATCCCACTGCTTGATTTACAGTGGCTTTAGGGGCTAACTCATCCTGAACTAAAATCGTTTCCTGACAAGCGAGAAAAATATTTTTTACAAAGGTATTGCTTTTTGACAAAAGCTCCTTACTTTTGCAAACCAAACATCGCGGGATGGAGCAGTTGGTAGCTCGTTGGGCTCATAACCCAAAGGTCGCTGGTTCGAGTCCAGCTCCCGCTACTAAGAAGAAAGGCCACTAATACTTAGTGGCCTTTCTGTTTTTTTAGCTCCCAAGAACATAATCCAGCCTCACACAGTTTACTGCATCTAATCATTCACGCAGTAACAGATCGGTGGGAACTTTCTACAGGGTAGGGGTTTGGTTCATAACACTCACAGGTTTTACCTGGAATCTAGCTATAGCGCAACGGGATACTATAGATCGGCAACCCGCTATCTACTTCCCTCAGGCTCCTTTGCCAGGCGAGTGGCGTTTGTCGCTGGGGGGCGTTTTTACGTCTACACCACCTGAGTTGACGGAAGAAATTCGGCTGACGCTTCCCGCTATTGACTTCAACGTCCAGAAAGGACTATCTCGCCATTTCTTTCTGAATGGACGTGTTCAGACGCAGTTTCTGCAAAGTAACGTAGCGCTGGGTGCTCGCTGGGCCAGACCAATTAATAACCGGTGGTTTGTTTCGGTGGGCGACGATTTTGCCGGTTGGCTGGGAACATTGCAGATCAAGAATGTTTTCGATAGTGAAGCCTACGGCTTACAAAATTTCCCGAATGCCTCGCTGGGGTATCGACTGACGCGAGAATTGCAGATCTCAGCGAAGGCAGAAGCTATTCTGGATGTCTATTACCGGTCAAGTGCAGGCGGGCTATCTGTGGTGACACCGGGTTGGCGTGGTAACGGCTTTGCCTTTACGTTCATGCTCGAGCAGCCCTTCTACAAGCAGCAGCATGTATCGATTGGACTGCGTGCGGCTTATTCCCGCTTCAACTGGCAATTCTGGTCGCTCTACAGCACCTTCGACCGGAGTCTGTTTTACCCCCAACTTATTTTCAATTTCATTCTGTGAAACGAGCCTGGTTTTATCTTTTGCTGGGACTTATCGGCATCAGTACGCTGAGCTGCCGAATGGAGTATGAGGCTCCTGTTCCGTACAATTTCTCGGATACACCTGGATCAGGGAAATTCACACCTGCTATTCGAGGAGCTGTCAACGGTGTGTATACCGTGTCCGAGGGGGCTGATCGATTTGGTAACCAGGTTGCTTTGCGATGGACGTATACGCACGATGGTGCCGACACAGTTCACTCCTTATCCGTTTTTACGGGGGTAGGGGCTGGTTTTTTTAGTCTGGAAATTAATCAGATGGCCGATTCAATGGCTGTTAGGGGCTTCTGGCGAAAACTGGTGAATGAAGACACCGGCCTTGCCAACTTTGTTCTAAAAGCCAAGCGTAATGGTCAGTTGCAACCTTACACTGGCCAGCTGCTGGATGGCGATACGTTGGTAGTGGACGGCTATTATGATACCGGCACTGGGTCCCCGCAGCAGAAAATTACGTTGACTTACCTGCGCCCATTGAATCCGGCTCCTTTTAAAGTAATTGCGCACCGGGGCGGGGGCCGTACGTCTGATCTGTTGAGTGCGTCCGAAAACTCGCTTCGAATTATTCGGTTGGCTTCCCGATTAGGGGCTCACGGGGTAGAACTAGACGTGCAGTACACGAAGGACAGCATTCCGGTGTTGTACCACGATAATAAGTTGAATCTTCGCCTAGTCCAGAAGAACGGCCTGAGTGGTACGATAAACCAGTATACGTACCAGCAGTTAAAGACGTTTGTCCGGCTTATCAATGGCGAGGAGATTCCTACCCTGGAACAAGCGTTACAAACGATCGTGGATAACACATCGCTTGACTTTGTCTGGCTGGATTCCAAGTTCGAGGGACCAATGGCGCGGGTACAGGCGCTGCAGCAGCGTTACAACGAGCGGGCAAAACAATCGGGACGTAATCTGCGGATTGTTATTGGTCTGCCAAGCAATGAAGCTATTCAATCGTATCAAGGGTTGGCTAGTAAAAGCAATACACCTATCCTCTGCGAATTAGACACGGCAACAACGCGTGGTCTGGGAGCCAATATATGGGCGCCCCGTTGGACACTAGGGCCACAAACGGAAGAAGTAAAATCCATGAAAGCGGAGGGGCGCTCCGTTTTTGTTTGGACACTAGATGAAACGCAGTTTATCGAGCGATTCATTGGCGAAGGGGAGTTTGACGGGATTCTATCCAATTACTCGCCCGTAGTTGCTTACTATCACTACACTGCGCAATAATCCTATGAAGTTACTGTTTACTACGCTATTGGGTTTGTGCATGCTAGGAGGGTGTATTTCCAGCCAGGCGCAGTACTCTCCTCATGTCGATACAACGGGAGCCAAACGGGGACCGTACAACTTGGTAATTACCGTGGGGGGAGGGATTTCTTATTATCCTAAGCACATTGGAATCCCTGCTATGCTCGACCAGACGAACAATGGTCGGTGGGGAGTGCCACTGACCATTCGGGCTATGTGGTACCCTGATCATCGGTTACGAGCGGGTATTGAGACCGGCTGGACAACCTTGTATTCATACCGGGGGCGAGTAAATGGTGAACGAGCGCGGGTGTATGTCTCGGGCGTTCCCATGCTGCTGGTATTCTCCATGCCGCTGGCCTGGTTAAGTGGAACTGAACGAAGCCTGACTCGGCGTTTAGCTATTACGGGCGGTACGGGAGCGTACCTGATTAACTCACGGCTAAACTACCAGGGCATTGTCGACGCGCAGGAAATAAGCATCGGCTGGATGGTGGCGGGTTCATACGTACAACCCGTCGGAAAACGAGTACGGGTAGCCGCTGAGTTTAAGTGGCTCAATGCAACTGCTACACAAGATGCTGACTTCTCGCTGCAACTTCAATTACTGTGGCGGGCCTTTTCGTGGTAAAAATGGTTATAGACAAAAGAAGTGCTATCTCGTAGCACGCTGATGTTTGACAAGGTGACGACGATATGAGCGAGCAAAACCAAAACGAAAAAATACTTTTCCTTAGTGATACGCAGGCGCCAATGTTTGTAGAGCGTCTGGTATTACGTACCTACCATAATACGAAAGCAACGCGGGCAATTTTTGATGAAATTGTGCGTATCCAGCCTACGGTGTTATACTGGCTGGGTGATATTGTTTCGCTAGGATTTCGGAACGACAAGTGGCCGATGATTGATCGATTTCTGGAACGGTGCCGGGAAATCGGTACGTCAGTGTACGCAATCATGGGGAATCACGATGTTATGGGGCGTCCCCGCAAAGGAGCGCGCAATTTTCAACGTCGTTTCCCGGAGCACGTTCACACAGGATACGTACAGGTGACGGACCACATTGCCGTTGTCATGCTGAATTCCAATTTTACTACGTTGTCAGTAGCCGATATGGTGAAGCAACAAACCTGGTACGAGCAAACCCTGAAGGATCTGGATGAAAATCCAGATATAAAAGTGGTGATTATTACGTGCCATCACGCGCCCTACTCAAACAGCAAACTGGTTGGTTCGTCGAAGCTGGTTCAGCAGCGGTTTGTCCCCTGTTACATCAAATCGAAAAAGGCTCGGCTGTTTATCACTGGCCACTCCCACGCGTTCGAGCGGTTCCAATTCGAAGGTAAGGAGTTTCTGGTAATCGGCGGTGGCGGTGGATTGCGCCAGCCGATGAATACGTCACCCACACGTCTGCCTGATCTGGCGTCCTATTACAAACCCATGTTTCACTACCTAGCTGTTCAGCGAGACGACGAAGATCTGATTCTGACATCACACTGCCTGCACAGCGACTTTTCTGCATTCGATGAGTGCTATGGCTACCGGATTCGAGCCAACGCTTTATTCGAGCCTGAAAAGAGGAACACAGATGAGCGTGTAGCGTCGTAAAAAGTCGATTACCGTTCTTCGATACTGGCTGCTCCAAGTTCAGTAAACAGCGTTTCCCAGTACTGCGTAACGGCGGGATTGTTCTGTTTGGCTGATGCGTTGGGGGCAAAAGGCAGAATCATAGTGATGTCCGGATTGCCAATGACGTAGCGCTTCAACTGTTCCTTGTCGGTCATAGCCCAGTCGTCGGCCTGTGAATTGTCTTTGGGGGGCTGTACTTCGAAATCACGGCGAATCTCATTGCTGCCTGGTTTCGTTTTCACACTCTCCAGCATATCGCTGAAGTAGTATACCTTCACCGTTGAGCCTGTTCCGTTCGCCTTGGCAATAACCGGTAGGCTGGCCCAGATATCAGTAGACTGGTTAGACGAGCCCTTATTTTCTTCGGTCAGTTGCTGTAAAGTGCGTTGCCGAATGCTGGCTTTTTCCCGGTTTAGCATCAGCTCAAATTCGGTCTGTGCTGCTTCGCGGTCAGTAGGGCTGGCGCTACTCACGTCTTCCATTTCCGTCCGGGCTGTTATGGAGAGTGCGCGGGCTTTTGACGTATTTTCATGAATGTAATAGATCTCCAGTTTGTCGCCCTTCCGACGAATATTCTGGTCAATAATATCCGAGAGAACCTCTTTGTATTTTTCGGCAACGAAGGCCTGGTTCACGTCGACGCTGCGGGTTTTGTCCAGGAAAATAAGCGTGTAGACGGGATCGTTGATGGCAGATTTCGTTTTTTCATCACTACCGGAACAGCCAGCGACCAGAACGGCGGCTAGGCTAAAGAGCAGAAATTTTTTCATTGGATAAGCGTGTTACTTGAATGGAGCACGGTACAAGGTACTATCGACGACCGTATTGGGTTGCTGAAAATCAGTCTGTACCGTTTTCTGTAAAACGGCCCTTGTGGTCAGAAGGTTGTCTTTACTCTGGTAGATTTCCTCCCAACCCATGATTCGATGGGGAAACAACCGCTCGAAAATAATGGTCAGCGTCCGGTCATTGGTGGGGTATTTCAGGGTGTAAGCCTGCAGATAGTCACCAGGATAAAGGACGCCTTCGTAATCGCCCAGACTTGCCTGAGCCAGCAGGGGTCTTAGCTTACGACGACGTAATTGCGCCGTCAGACTACCCGACAGCAGAGTAACTTTCCCAACGGGTAATTTGGCGGGGTTAACTCGAATCAGGTTCCAGATTTCATCCTCCAGTACGACCGGATCGACAATATAACCCTTGTTTGGGGCGCCGGTCGAATCGGTACTGATTTGATACCCATCCGCCTGTAGCATCAGTTGAATAACCCGTTGCCCGGTCCAGCTTTGCTCAGTAGAAAGGGCTTGCAAGGAACGGGGGAATGATGGATTGTTGATAGGCGTTGAAATTGACGTAGCGAGTGAATACTCGTTGCGACCTACGCTGAACGTTCTTCCCAGATTTGTCGAAAATGCCGGAAACGGACTAGCTTTCTCAATCGAAGTAGTGTCGGACGTAAAGGTTACTGTAGCCCGGCCCGTGTGCAAACGACCATCCTGCGCCTGATTAAGCCGATAATAATTCAACTCGCTTTTATGCAATGGCCAGTATGCAGTAAAGGCTGGAGATGGAGGGACTGGAGTGGGGGTTGACGTTATGACAACTTTTGGCGTCAGCGTTTTCAACAGCGAAAAGGCTGCGATTACCACAATGGCCAGTGTCAATAACAGCAGGTTTCTCGACATAAATTGGCGTGTTCATGACGCCCAAAGCGTCCGGTTCGCAAAAGTCAGGTTGTTTTGTCTATCTTACAACTGTTTGACCAACCGATCGTTTGCCGATGCGTTTACGTTTACTTGCCGCGAGTCTATACTTATTTGCCGGTTTTGGACACATTGCTCTAGCGCAGGTGGAAAAAGCACCCGTTCGTCATGAGGGGGAAGGACCATTCGGGCGATTGATCGTTCGGGGCGTTACGTTGATCAACAGTACAGGCGCTCCGCCCATGGGACCCGTCGATATTGTAGTGGAGAAAAACCGGATTACTCAGATCAAACAGGTCGGCTATCCAGGGGTCTCTATTGACCCAAAATCGCGTCCAACAGCCTCTTCCGGTGATAAAGAATTGAATTGTGAGGGCATGTATCTCATGCCAGGATTTATTGATATGCACGGCCATATTGGTGGACAGGGTCAGGGCACACCGGCTGAGTACGTCTTTAAACTCTGGCTCGGTCACGGTATTACGACCATTCGTGACCCAAGCTGCGGAAACGGCCTCGACTGGGTGTTGGAACACCGCACGAAAAGCGAACGTAACGAAATTACGGCCCCGCGGATCAAAGCCTATACCGTCTTCGGGCAGGGCGCTAAAGAGCCTATAAGTACACCCGAACAGGCGCGGGCCTGGGTACAGCAAAACGCCAAGCGGGGTGCTGATGGCATCAAGTTCTTCGGCGCTGAACCGGAAATCTTTAAAACGGCGCTGGTCGAAAACAAGAAGCTGGGCTTACGGTCGGCTTGTCACCACGCGCAGCTGGAAGTCGCCCGAATGAACGCGCTGGCAACGGCCAAATCCGGATTGACGTCGCTGGAGCACTGGTATGGTCTGCCCGAAGCACTGTTTGACGACAAAACTATCCAGAACTACCCTGCTACGTATAACTACAACAACGAGCAGGATCGCTTTACTGAAGCGGGTAACCTTTGGCAGCAGGCTGCTAAGCCGGGAACCGACCGCTGGAACAAGGTGATGGACGAACTGATTGCGCTGGATTTTACGCTTGATCCAACCTTTAACATTTATGAGGCCAACCGAGAACTGATGCTGGCCCGGCGCGCGGAGTGGCACGATGATTATACCTTACCCAGCTTGTGGCGATTCTATGGTCCTAGTCGCATTTCGCATGGGTCATACTGGCACTCGTGGGGGACCGAGCAGGAAGTGGCCTGGAAAAAGAACTATCAGCTTTGGATGGCTTTTATCAATGAGTACAAAAACCGGGGCGGCCGCGTAACGGCGGGCTCTGATTCGGGTTTTATCTATCAATTATACGGCTTCGCGTACATCCGTGAACTGGAACTGCTGCGTGAGGCTGGTTTTCATCCGCTCGAAGTGATTCGGGCTGCTACGTTGAAAGGAGCAGAAGCGCTGGGGATGGCCGATCAGATTGGTTCCGTCGAGGTTGGTAAACTGGCTGATTTTGTCATTGTGGATCAGAATCCGCTGGCCAATTTGAAAGTCCTGTACGGAACCGGCGCCATTCACCTGAATGACAAAAACGAAGTCGAGCGCGTGGGTGGCGTTACGTATACCGTGAAAGATGGGGTCGTGTACGACGCCAAGCAACTCCTGGCTGACGTGCGTAAACTGGTTGCCGACGCTAAGCAGAAAGAAAATTTCGAGATCTCCCAGCCCGGTGTTCCGGCGAAAGCGGGTAAAGTGTCGGGAGGGAAAAATTAGTTGAAGGAGTAAAGCAAATGGGCCCAGTTCAACTTGAACCGGGCCCATTTGCTTTACTCTTTATTGCTATCGACTACCAGACGCTGGTCGCGGTTAGCGATTTCCCAGGCGGTGAAGAAAACCAGCCGGGCTGACTTCTCGGCCAGCTTGAAGTCGATTTTTTCGACATCGTCCGTCGGCTGGTGATAGTCGGCGTGCAGACCGTTGAAGTAAAAAATGATGGGTACTTTGTGCTTGGCAAAGTTGTAATGGTCGGAGCGGTAATAGATACGCTGTGGATCTTTGGGATCATTGTACTTATAATCCAGCTCCATTTTCGTGTATTTCTGATTGGCGTCCTCGCTAATCTTGTGCAGTTCCGACGACAACTTGTCTGAACCAATTACGTAGATGTAATTGTCTGACTTACCCTGGTGCAGATCATCAACCCGGCCCACCATATCGATATTAAGGTCGCAAACGGTTTTTGCCAGCGGAATAACCGGACTCATGTCGGCGTAATATTCTGATCCCAGGAGGCCTTTCTCTTCGCCCGAAACCGTAAGGAACAGAATTGACCGCCGAGGTCCCTTTCCGGCGGCTTTTGCTCTGGAGAACGCCTGCGCAATTTCCAGAACAGAGACCGTACCCGATCCGTCGTCGTTAGCACCATTATTTATCTGACCATCTGCGCTAATACCAATGTGGTCGTAGTGGGATGAAATAATCATCACCTCATCCTTTTTGTCGGTGCCTTCGATGAAGCCTACTACGTTTGACGATTCAACCTGCTCATCTTTCCGCTCGGCTTTTACGCTGGCTGATCCTTTCTGCGCCGACGTAACGGGTTTATCCGACTTGACCAACTGATCTTTTAACTGAGCGATCGCGGCTGGAGTCGTGTTGAGTAGGGCAGCGCCCATATCGGCCGAAATCATGAAAACACCAACAGAACCTACGTTCTCGGCGCCCGCTTTCAGTCCCAGACGATTAAAACGGCCCTGCAACGCGCTCCGTTGCGACAGCATTTGTTTGAACGCTTCGGGGGAATCCGCTGAAATAATAAAAATTTGGGCTGCTCCTTTGTCTTTGGCTACTTGGCTTTTCGCCCGCCAGCCATTCGGACCGCCCCATTTCGAAGCGTCGCTTGCTCCGCCAATCAGCGATTTTCCGTCGGCTGTTTTGGGTTCGCCATCGAAGACGACGACAGCTTTACCCGTGATGTCCCGGTTAGCATAGTCATCGTACATACCGTCAGTGATGCCATAACCCGCAAAAACCGTTTCATATTTGGTTTCGGTTGGGACGCTGAGCAGACCATTGGTCAGGAAGTCCTGCAGGTACGTAAAGCGCTTGCCGTTGGCACTAACGTAAAAATCACCCCAGGTTTTTTTGTACAAAGTATACGGCTGGATATAGCTGGTCTTGCTACCGTTACCTTTGACAATGGCCTTCAGGTTGTTGTCAGCGAACTGACTGGCGATGTATTCGGCAGCTTTCTGCTGCCCGCGGGTCCCCGTTTCGCGTCCTTCCATGTCGTCGGCCGCCAGAATGCGGAGGTGTTTCTCCAGATCTGCGGCCGTGATGGTGTTGGCAAACTGCTGGGGGGAGGATTGTGCCTGTACTGTAGTCGTGCTTATCAATAAAGCTACGCTAACAACTAGTTGTTTCATTAATTAATGATAAGTGTTCTTGTTGGGTAATTTGTGGTCCGAAAAGTGTAGGCAAAAGTCTGAAAATTTTGTTATTTGTTCCGTTACTAACTGAATTTGTTACCTACTATCATGAACGAAAAAATATACGCTGAAGAATATACCGCCTATCAATTGGAGCGAAGTGGTTTTCGGCGGTGGGTACGTAACAATTTGTACATCAAAAACATGATTCGGTTTGCTACCGGACCAACCATTGATTTTGGTTGTGGTGTTGGCGAAGTACTGGAGCAATTGCCAGCTGGTTCAGTCGGGCTAGAGGTCAATGAAGTAACCGTCGCTTATTGCCAGCGGCAGGGCCTTGATGTTCGTCTGTATGATCCAGAAACGGATTTGTATCGGCTGGCGGATTTTGAGCCCGGCAGGTACAAATCACTATTGATGGCGCATGTGCTCGAACATTTGACGGATTCACAGGAAGTTATCCGCGCTTTGCTGACAACTGGTGAACGACTGGGTCTTGATCGGCTCATTTTCGTGGTTCCTGGTGTCAAAGGCTTTCAGCACGACGCAACCCATCAGACATTTCTGGATAAGGAGTTCTTTCGTCGTCATAACCTGGGTTCGTTTGGCAACTATCAGCTCATTCACCAGAAGTACTTCCCCATAGATTCGAAGGCTTTTTCCCAATATTTTACGCATAACGAGCTCGTATCTGTTTACGAGCGCAAGCGTTAGGTCAAGCCAGCGGGACGTAACAGCTGGTATATTCTCGTTAGAGCCCGATTCATGGTAGCTACCAGCCCTGAAGAGGCAAGCTGCCCAACGGGTAACGTATCGCTACTGTCTTTCAATAATTCTCGATCACTTCGTTGTCGCGTCGTTTGAACGTGTGTTCGTGCTGCACGTATGCGTTGTCTTTGCTGCCATAGAAAAGCGTACACTTTAAGTCGACTACGTATAAAGGACCAATTACGTAGTGCAAAGACGCCCGTGATAAGTTCGGTGAAAAGGAGGGCCGGTGCTAATGCCAGCAAAGTTTTGCGGGAGAAGATTTTTAGGAACGTCAGTAACCGGTTTCGCTCCAGGTAGTAAAACTTGTTCGCTGTCATGCCCAGCCGATAATGGTGAATGATTTCGGCGCTGGCATCACAAAATAAGGTGTAGCCTGCTAGCCGGGCGCGCAATGACAGATCGGTATCTTCAAAATACATGAAGTACGATTCGTCAAAGCCGTTGAGTTGTCGAAGAGCCGCCGTTGGCGCCACGAACGCGGCTCCGGATAACAACAGAATGGGTTGTAGCCCCTGGTAAGACGTAGCCGGTTCGTTCAGCCCACGGCAGGTCGTGATCCCCGTGTAATGCATCTGATTACCGCAGGCGTTAATAGTAAGGCCATCAGGATTGAGCAGCTTGGGCGTAATAAAGGCATCATGGTGAGCGCGGGCCGTGTTCATGAGTTGAGCCAGCGCCGTCGGCCGCAATTCGGTATCCGGGTTTAATAGTAGCGTCCAGTGGCCAAGCGCCTGTTGAATACCCAGATTATTCCCCCCCGCATATCCGGTGTTTACGAGATCCTTGATCAAACGTATTGCGGGATAGTGCGTCTGGATAAATTCGGAAACGCCATCTCCGCCGTGATTATCGACAACGATCAGTTCGTAGTCAGTATACGTTTGGTTGAGGATGGTGGGCAGACAACGGGCAAGGTCAGCGCGACTATTATAAGACACCAGAATTATACTCAATTCTGGTGTCATGATTTTACGACTGCGTTGTCAGCTATCTCGGTAGTGTCCGAGGCCGAATTGCTCGTTTTTTTGAGTGAGTTGAGTTCGTAGCGGAGTAGTGCCAAATCCTGAGTCAGCTCTCGGATATTGTGTTGCATTTTGGAATTGACGACCGAGAGATGTACCAGGAAACAGACAATAGCACCGATGGCAAAGAGAAATAGCAGGGAGGGTGGGTAATACACCCCCAAGGCTAACGAAATCGTTTCCAGCCCAGAACGCCATAAGGAAAGCACTAACAGCGTGAGCGTGCAGATAATCCAGATGATGGCGTATTCCTCCCGCAAGCGCCCCCGAACGATCAGTCGGATGATATAGAGCATGAACAGCACCGTGCCGATGATGCTGATCAGTTGAATTTTAAAGGGAACGACGTTTTCCATGAGGCCGATAACGTAAGTAAGCCGACAGAATACCCAGGGTTACTTTTATCATATAATAAACGCTGTTAATGGCATTTATTGATGAAACACCTCCCTGACGATGACGCATCTGAACGGGTACTTCCAAGATAGCAAGATTCTGTAGGCCAAACAAAATGATGGCTTCGGGCTCTGGATATTCATCTGGATAGTACTGACTGGCTAAATTAAGCGCGTTACGGTTGAATACCCGAAAGCCCGACGTACTGTCCTGCACCGTTTGGCCGGTAAGCGTCTGGTTTAGCCAGCAAAAGTAACGAATCCCGATTCGGCGTATGGCTGACGACTGAAAACCCTGCCGCTCGAGATACCGTGAGCCAATTACTACGTCTGCCTGACCAGCTAGCACAGGTTGTAGTATTTGCAGTAGTTGATCGGCAGGGTGCTGCCCATCCCCATCTACCTGGACGGCGTAGGCGTATCCATGCCGTTGTGCAAACTTATAGCCGGTCTGCATGGCCCCGCCAATACCCAGATTGACGGGGAGATTAATGTGCAGACAGTCTAATTGACGTAATATATCGGCGGAGCGGTCTCGGGAACAATCATTGACAACCAGGACATCAAGCGGAATGGCGTGCTGATCCCGGATTTTGTTTAAATCGGCCACTACGTTGGCAATACAATCCTGTTCATTGTAGCACGGTACAATGGCCAAAACTCGATTCGTACCCGTTGGCGAAAAGACCATCGCGATTAGTTATTGATTCGGTATATTTTCAATGAACCCAGTTCGGAAAGCAATGTCATACAGCGAACATCAGCTGGTTGCTCGACTTTGTCGAAAATGACGTAGCGCACGTTCAGCTTTTTCAACTTTGGTGAGCAGGGATCGATATAGACAGTGTACCCGTCGTAGCTCCCCCCGTTGTCAATCACGACGGTATCTATCGGGTTGGAGTAAGGTCGGTAGATCGAATGGGCGTACCGGTTATAAACCGTATCGCGCTTGGCCGTCGGATCAATGACGTGCATGTTGGTAAAGTTGGGCGTGTATTTAACTCCGCTCAACTGCTTCACCCCCGTGGATTCCACCAGATACGTAAGAAAGTTACTACCAAAGACGACCCAGCGGGCGTCTGGGTCCTGCTGACGGATGTTATCGACAGTGCGATAAACGACGTTTTCCGTTACTGGGGACAAGCCTTTCGCCAGCGGATTGATCTTAAGATTCGGTAGAAGGGCGATGAGTACACCAATGCAGAATACGGGAACGCGATAGGTCATGTTCCAGACCGGAATCAGCATAATTGTCAAAACGCCGAAATAAAGCGCGCCTAATACGAGCTGATACGTTTTGAAGAATCCAGGCGCGTCATTATTGTTCTGATAAACGGCCAGCACAGCAACGGCCAGCGCGCCTACCAAAACCAGAATACGTCCAGGTGTCAGGTTTTTGGCGAGTGGAGTACGGGCGTCGCTCAGGAACAGGATCGTCAGCAATACGTTGCCAAGGCCAAACGGAATCTGAGCCCGACGGGTTGGGCTGGTGCTCATCAGCGTTAGCTTGCTTAGCCAGGCTGGAAAGCCTACTTCAATCCACAGCCAGCCAAAAATGACAAACAGGGCCAAACCCGCCAGCACAAAGTTCACCTGCCGAGTTGAGACCCATTGATACGCCAGCCAGAGCAGAATGACAGGTGCGAACGTAATGTAATGGGAAAGCTCGCAGGTGTTCAGCCAAGTAGTCGGGAAATGCTGATCCGTGATAAAAAAGCTATTGAAATACTCCGAAAACCAGTTCGCGACGAAACCTGTCCCGCCGTAATCAACCCGGCGACCCGGATAAGCGGTGTTCAACAGTAAGTCAAGCGTTGGTTTGGCGTCTCGGTAATACAAAAAGCCAATAATACCAATCAGGCCAAGAGACAATGCAATACCAGCAGCCTTTACCGGAAACTGGTCGAACAGGTCAGCCCGCTTCCGACTGATGATATAACCGGCCAGTAGAAAGCCCATCAGATAGGCGAGCGGAACCTGGTAGGGTGGATACAGGTGCGACGCGAAATAAAGACTCCCCCAGGCAGTGAGTAAAGCAGCCGTCAGAATCTGGCGGTTCGTCTGGCCGTAGAGCAGATAGATAACCGTTACCGGCAGCAGGCAGGCACCAATAATCATTTCCGTTAAACCCGTCGAGAACCACCAAAGCGTGCCGGCTGAGAGCAGTATCCAAAGTCCTCCGAAGACAGACAACCAGAAGTTATTGCGGGTAAGCAGCAGACACAAAAAAAAGGCCGAAAGCAGGATACCAAATACCTTGAAGTTCCACCACCAGGCGAAGCCGCGCTCAGTGTCCAGAACGAAAAACCCCCAGAAGTGAGGCCGGAATAACGTAATGAAATGCTTTACGGGAACCCCTAGCACTAAGGGGACGCTACCGCCCCCCAACGCTTCGTTTTGCAACTCAAACCCATTCTTAGCCTGGGAAAGCATATAGGGGGTGAGCACTCCGTATTCATCAATTCGAATCGAGCGGGCCTGCCCGGCAACTAAACCACGTTTGGCATCGGACCCATCCGGAACAATCTGGTTCCAGATTGCTATAGACGATCCGTGTAGTTTCAGGAGGGTAAGAATAAGAAAAAGCGCTACACAGATACCAGCAAACCAGCGCACGCGCTTGTCGAACCGTATCAGCGAATGATCCGGTGGAAGAGAGGTAGAGGAGGAAAGAGTGTCGGCTGTTTTAGTAAGAGGAGGTTGCTGATCAAGGGTATGTGGTGTCGGCTTAGACTGAACAGGTTTAGGAGGAGGCCCCGAAACCGGCGGCTTTGCTTTACTTTTCTTAGACATGATTAACGAGTATGGGCATTCATTTGCACCTCAAAAATTAGACCTAATTTTAGCGATGCCCAAATTAAATAAGGCATAATATGCCTACAATGGGGAGTAGAGGTATCAGCGTAATCAAATAGCCTGGAAAAGATTACATTCTATCAAATAGACTTGTTGCACAGATCAAGCTAATTAGGGCGTATCGGAAGGGCCTATTAGCGCTTCGACTAGGTCAAATCAAACGGCAACGTATTGAATCGGGCAATCTTGTAAGTTTTCAGGTATAAGTTCTCTAGTTTTTGTCTTTAGAAATTGGAGTTCGTAACTTCCTCGTTCAGTGGGGTTACGTTTCTGCTGGCGTATTAATCGGCCAAGCAGTAGCGAAACGAATTAAGGGTATTCATATACTACCAAGATTGTTCTGACAATCACATAGATATGGATAGATGGTTCGCAGAATCAAGCTAAAATCATGGCACTGTTTTTGTGAACAAATGGACTATCTTCCTAAAGCACTTAAGTATGTTACGTTGTCATATTTAACTATTTATGAATCAGTTGTTTAATGGCTTGAAGACGTGCTTGGTGCTGATAATAGTAGTTGCTTTTATGCGGGGCTATTATAGCTTATATATTAATCTAGATAAGCAGCCCAAGCCATTTATGGCAAGAGAGGAGTGGCTTGTTGAGGGCGCAGGTTCCCGGGTTGTTCCTTTACCTGCTCAGTTGGCGGCCCGTTTGATTGACTCGCTTCACATAAAGAATTACCATCCTGTTGGACAGTTGGTCAAAGACGCTGACGGTTATGTCATCGGATGTCTGAACCAGACTGCATGGCCTGCCCGTATGGATTCCACCAGTCGAAATCTGGTTGGCTATTATCAGGATATCGCTCAAGTCCCTGGCGTAACAATCAAGCATAATTATGAAGGCATCTGCATTGGAGGTTATTAGTGCCGTCAGTTTATACGTAGGAGGTGCTTTGTCGCTTGGTTTTTTGCTGAGCTGGTACTTTTTGCGTGGTCGTGACGGTCTGAAAAGCCTGTTCGGTTCCTTCGCGTTGGGGCTTAGTACTTTATACGTGCTGGTTCTGTTTCAGTTGTCGTTAACGGCTATCACGGCGGTTCTATTGGGGTCGCTGGTAGCGGCTGTCTCGTTGGCAGTCTGGCGCCGACATCAACGGCGCTTCCAAATGAGCTATATGGCGTATGGCTATTACGGCCTCTTTGTAGGAGTAAGCATCTTTGCCAGCTGGGCTATTTTGGAGCGAATGTTCTACGAGCCCGTTTACCAATGGGATGCGCGGATTGTCTGGTATCTGCACGCCAAGCAACTGTTCTTCACCAATGGACTCACGGGGGATACCGGCATTGTTTTTCCGAATAGTCAGGGCGTTTATCATCCTGGCTACCCGCTGTTGATGCCAGCGATTAGTGCTTACGTCGCGCATTACGTCGGGTTCTGGAACGATTACATTCCTAAGGCAAATCTATTCGTCTTATTTCTGGGTCTACTGATTGCTATGCTTAGCGCCCGTCCTATCCATTGGGTTTGGAAGACGATCGCCGTCATCTTGATGGTTGGTTTCAATCCATACATGATGTCGGTGGGGTACAATCCGCTTTTCCTGACGATCGGCTACATGGATGGCTGGTTAGCTATATACGCGGGGTTATGCCTGATGTTTCTGACGTTTTACGTACGATACGGCACCCGTGAATACCTGTTCAATGCAATTGCAACAGGATTGTTATTACCCAGCATAAAAAACGAAGGAGCGCTGCTGACGCTGATTATATTCGGCAGTTACGCCGTTGGTTTGTTGCTCTTCAATCTGCGCGACAAACGGTTCATTCGGTTTCATCTGAAAACCTGGCTTCGTTTCTGGCCCGTTGTTGTGCTGGGCGTTTTACCCTTGATTGTCTGGAGTCAGTATAAAAACCGATGGAATGCCCAGGTCAAGGACTATGATTTCAGCCGTCTGAAACAGGTTGATAACTATGGACAGATTTTCTCCGATGAGAAACTGGCCCTCATTGATGCGAGCTATACGGACAGGGTTTTTCTGGCGAACTACTGGTATCTGTATCTGGTGTTAGCTGCCGCTACGATTGTTTACTGCTGGGTATCGGGCCTGTCGGTGAAAAACTGGCGCAGACTGGGTCAGGAAATGACTCTTTCGCTGACTAGTGGATTTATCTTCGTCGGGCTGATGATCGTCGTGTATTGCCTGAGTGTACACGATCTGGCCTGGCATCTCAGTACCAGTGCAGATCGTCTGGGCTTACACTCATACTACCTCTTTGGTATTGGTATGCTGACTATGATCAGTCAGTTGCATCATAAAGCTTACCGGCCAGAGAAGAACGACGAATCGGTTCCTCCCATCAAAAAAAGAGCACCATCAAGTCAAGTGCTAGCTGGTTCTGTGGCAGCTGCTCCTGCCACAGCGACCGCAAACCGGCGGGATGCGGAGCGAAAAGGACTAACAAAGAAACAGAAACGTTAGGAGTCGATAGTCTGCTATTCACCCTTTGCCCTCTATCCTTATGAAATTATCGGTAGTTATTCCTGCGTACAACGAAGAGCGAACCATCCAGACGATTTTACAGGCCGTAACGCAAGTGACTCTTATTGGTGGTTTTACGAAAGAAATTGTCGTTGTGAATGATTGTTCGCAGGACCAAACCGACGCAGAAATCAGGCAGTTCCGGAACGAGCATCCTGATGTGCAACTGACATATTTGAAGCACAATATTAATCAGGGTAAAGGTGCGGCTATTCGGACAGGCATTCAGTATGCCAGTGGTGATTACATTATCGTGCAGGATGCCGACCTGGAATACGATCCGGAAGAATTCAATCTGCTATTAAAGCCTGTTGTGCGCGGGGTGGCCGATGTGGTATACGGGTCGCGCTTTATGGGAGGGAATGCGCATCGAATACTTTTCTTCTGGCATACCATTGGTAACAAGTTTCTGACAACTCTTTCGAATGCCTTCAATGACCTGAATATAACAGATATGGAAACCTGTTATAAACTCGTTAAGGCCAGTATGCTTCAACAGATTGAGCTGAAAGAAAACCGGTTTGGCTTTGAGCCCGAACTGACGGCGAAAATAGCGCGCATACCCGGTGTGCGAATCTATGAAGTAGGTATTTCGTATTACGGGCGTACGTATGCCGAAGGAAAAAAAATCAACTGGCGGGATGGCTTCCGCGCCATTTATTCCATTATTCGCTACGGACTTTTTTCCGACTCAAAAGTTATCAAAAACCCTCAACCTAAAGACTACCATGAATCCGTCATTCGAGTATAAAGAGATTGATCAACAAGGACTCGATACGCTGACCGTCATCGAAAAGGCTGATCGGTTCAACGAATGGATGTATGACACGATCAAGCCTTATTGCAAAGGCAACGTGTTTGAAGTGGGTAGCGGTACGGGGAACATATCCCAATTCTTCTTTCGCGATAAGTTTACGATAACCCTCAGCGATATCCGGTCGATATACTGTGATCGTTTGCAAACGAAGTTCGCTCAGCAGCCAACATTGGGTGGTGTGGTTTCGATGGACCTTACCGACCCTGAGTTTGATACAGTGTTTGCGGACCACCTGCAAGCTCACGATACCGTCTTCGCGTTAAACGTAGTAGAACACATTAAGGATGACGCCCTCGCCATCCGAAATTGTTATAAACTTCTAAAGCCGGGCGGTCACCTGATCATTCTGGTTCCTGCTTATCAGGCGCTCTACAATCGGTTTGACACCGAACTGGAGCATTATCGGCGGTATACAAAAGCAACCCTGAACCCGCTATTTCTCCAGAATAATTTCGAGATCATCAAAAGCCAGCATTTTAACCTGATGGGGATTGCCGGCTGGTTTGTATCCGGTAAGCTCCAGAAAAACGAGACAATTCCAGGCGGTCAAATGGAACTGTACAATAAGCTGGTGCCCATATTCAAATTGTTGGACAAGCTCACACTCAACACAATCGGTTTATCCGTAATAACGGTAGGCCGGAAAAAGTAATTAGTAGTACAATTTTGTGAGGGAGTTCTTGTCGCGTGAATGAATTGAGGGAAAATCGCACGTTTCGCCGTAAATTTGAGTTTCCAAGCGAACGAAACGTGGGCTTCCCCAGCATGAAACTGAATCTTCACCCAACAGACTTGTTTGAAGACCGTCACCACGGTCAAACTGATGCGGCTCAGGCCGAAATGCTACAGACCATTGGCGTTGCGGGCATCGATGAATTGATCGATCAAACCGTACCGGCTGCTATTCGACTAGAGAAACCGCTGGACTTGCCAGCGCCTAAGTCAGAAACGCAGTTTTTGACTGATTTCAAGAAACTGGCTGGCCAGAATAAAGTCTTTTCTTCTTATATCGGCACGGGCTACTACGATACAATTACGCCCAATGTCATTCTCCGGAATATTCTCGAAAACCCAGCCTGGTACACGGCTTATACGCCCTACCAGGCAGAAATCGCACAGGGGCGCCTTGAAGCACTACTGAATTTTCAGACGGTTGTTTCTGATCTAACAGGAATGGATCTGGCAAACGCGTCGTTGCTGGATGAAGGGACAGCGGCTGCTGAGGCTATGAATATGCTTCATGCAACCCGGCCTGCGTCGAAGAAGGGGGCAAACACGTTCTTTGTATCAGAACGCTGTCACCCACAAACCATCGATTTGTTACGTACTCGCGCGACGCCAATCGGTATTGATATTCTGGTGGGCGATCACCAAACGGTTGATTTGACGAATGAATCAATCTTTGGTATGATTGTACAGTATCCTGCTTCAGACGGCGAAGTCTTCGACTATACCGATTTGATCGCGTCCGCGCACGAACTGAACGTAACGGTAGCTGTTGCGGCTGATTTGTTGGCGCTTACGATGCTTACCTCGCCCGGCGAAATGGGCGCTGATGTAGTGGTCGGTTCGGCGCAGCGTTTCGGCGTACCTATGGGCTTCGGCGGGCCACATGCGGGCTATTTTGCTACGCGTGATGCGTTCAAACGGCAGCTTCCGGGTCGGATCATTGGGGTATCGCAGGATGCTCAGGGAAAACCAGCTTTGCGGATGGCCCTGCAAACCCGCGAACAGCATATTCGCCGGGAGAAGGCTACCTCTAATATTTGTACGGCGCAGGTACTGCTGGCCGTAATGGCAGGCAGCTATGCTGTATACCACGGTCCTCGGCGGCTTAAATCCATTGGCGAGCGCGTACATGGTTTGACTAAAGTTTTTGTAACGGCGTTACGTCGGCATGGCTATACGGTTATAACCGAAAATTACTTCGACACGGTCGCTATTGAAATTGATGACATTGAGTCATTACTAAAATCGGCGCGGGCGGCTCAGACGAATCTGCGTTACTTCTCGAATGACACCCACATTGGCGTTTCGTTCGACGAAGTAAAAACCCTGCATGACGTCAGCGAGCTGCTGGCGGTGTTTGGGGTAAAAGCGGATGTCAACGCAATTGCCGAGAATCTGGAGATTACCTGGCCTGAACGTCTGGTTCGTACATCGGAATACCTGACGCACCCGGTCTTCAATACGCACCATACCGAGCACGAGATGCTGCGGTACCTGAAATCATTGGAAGAGAAAGACCTTTCGCTGGTTCATTCCATGATTTCGTTGGGTAGCTGCACGATGAAACTGAACGCTACGGCCGAAATGATTCCGGTTACGTGGCCGGAGTTTGGCAAACTGCACCCCTTTGCGCCAAAAGAGCAGACGGCCGGTTATCAGCAATTGTTCAAAGACCTGAACGACTGGCTTTGCGAAATCACCGGCTTTGCGGCCATGTCGCTCCAACCCAATTCGGGGGCGCAGGGTGAATACGCTGGTCTGATGGTTATTCGGGCGTATCACGAAAGCCGGGGGGATAACCACCGGAATGTAGCGCTGATCCCACAGTCGGCGCACGGTACCAATCCCGCCAGTGCCGTAATGGCAGGTATGAAGGTTGTTATTGTGAAATGTGACGAGCGGGGTAATATTGACGTAGCGGATCTGAAAGCGAAAGCGGCTCAGTACAGCAATGATCTATCCTGCCTGATGGTTACTTATCCATCAACACACGGCGTATTCGAAGAAAGCATCAAAGAAATCTGTGCCACGATCCACGAACACGGTGGACAGGTATACATGGACGGTGCGAATATGAACGCACAGGTCGGACTGACGTCACCCGCTACAATCGGTGCTGATGTTTGCCACCTGAATCTGCACAAAACATTCTGTATTCCGCACGGTGGTGGCGGACCAGGCATGGGACCAATCGGCGTGGCGTCGCAGCTGGTGCCGTTTCTACCAGGGCACGTATGCCAGGGAACGACTGGAGCCGTTTCGGCAGCTCCTTACGGATCGGCCAGTATCCTGACAATTTCTTACGCCTACATCGCCATGATGGGGGGCGAAGGACTGACCAATGCGACAAAGCAGGCCATCCTGAACGCCAACTACATCAAAGCACGCCTGAATGGTCATTATGATACGTTGTACACTGGCACGAATGATCGTTGTGCGCACGAAATGATCCTGGATTGTCGTCCGTTCAAATCAGCGGTTGGCGTTGAAGTGGAAGATATCGCCAAACGACTAATGGACTACGGTTTCCACGCGCCAACAGTGTCATTCCCAGTAGCGGGTACGCTGATGGTAGAGCCAACTGAGTCGGAGTCGAAGGCTGAATTGGATCGCTTCTGCGATGCTATGGTTGCTATTCGGAATGAAATTCGTGAGATTGAAAACGGTTCGGCTGATCGGACCAACAACGTACTGAAACAAGCGCCACACACGGCCAACGTTGTGTTGGTTGATGACTGGACCCGTCCGTACAGCCGCGAGAAAGCGGTTTACCCGTTGCCTTACGTTCGGGCCCGGAAATTCTGGCCAAGCGTCAGCCGGGTCGATTCGGCTTATGGCGACCGGAATCTGGTTTGCGCTTGCGTACCAACGGAAGCATATGCCGAAGAAAGCAACGTAGCATAGTAGGCTATATTGACTCTGGAAATAAAAAGGCCAACCTTTTCCGGCTGGCCTTTTTACGTTCTTCCCGGAACTGAATTTTGAGCAAGATCAGCCGGAGGAGACGTAACGCGCTGCTCTAAGGTTTCCCGAACGAAGCTACTTTTGAGGTGTTCGTAAAATGAATGGGGATCTATGAGAGAGGCTGCTCCCTGCGCCATCAACCCACCCAGTAGTAACTGGAAGATTGCCGAATGGCGATCTGTCATTTCAAGTACCAGGATAGCAGCCGTAAAAGGTGAGCGAACAACACCCGTCAGAAAGCTGACCATGCTAACAAGAATAATCAGGTTATGATCGGCTGGGTCAATGTCAACAAGGCGGGACAAACCATTACCTAAAACAGCGCCTGCACTTAACGAGGTAGCGAAAACGCCCCCGGCTCCGCCACTACTGTAGCTGAGTGCCATCCCGACAAAACGAGCAGGAAATAGGTACCAGGCGGGATCATTATCGGTAAAAAGGAGCTGATTAATAATGGGCTTACCTGTGCCTATGGCGCTGGGACCAATCAGGAACGCCATGCCTGCCAGTAACAACCCGCAGCCTGCTACCCAGCCCGCCTGGGCTAATAAGGTTTTGAAGCGACGGCGATAATCATTAATGAGAAGCAAAGTTTTGGCAAACAAAGCCCCCGCCAGCCCACAAACTATCGCCATAATGATGATAATGCCCAGAAACCAACCCGACGAAACCGTTACTTTAGGGAAGCCAAGGTACAGGTAAGGACCTAGAATGGCCTGCGCGGTCATACCGGCAATGATCACAGCCGAAAAGACCGCGGTTCGAAAACGAGTGATGTGTGTCTGCGTCAATTCTTCGACGACAAATACAATTCCGCCCAGGGGCGTATTGAAAGCGGCTGCCAGCCCGGCAGCTCCGCCTGTGATCAAAGCAATCTGACGAGATAATTGTGGCCAGCCTTTGGGCTGGAGCTGATTGATAGCGCGGAAAATAGCCGCTGAAATCTGAATGGTAGGGCCCTCCCGACCAATAACGCCACCACCAATTAAGAGAACGAAACTGCTTAATACCTTGATGACCGCAACGCGTAAGCTTAGCAAATACGTTGTGTGGCTGTGCATTGTAGGGCTGGAAAGCTCGATACCAGCCATGACCTGCGGAATACCACTGCCACGGGCAGCTGGTGCAAACCATTTCACGAGAAACCAGGAGCCTAGAAAAGCCGCCGGCGTAATCAGAAAGGCTAGGTAAGGCCTGGCACCTAGCCACGAGAAGCTGATTTTCTCCGCCCAGATAAATAGCTCTTCATAGCCAACAGCTACCAGACCAGTCAGAATAGAAGCCACCCAGAAGGGCAGACTTTGTAAAATGATTCGACGAACGCGCTCATTGTACAGACGGCGGATGACGTACTGGTCCAGCCAGGAAAGTACCCGGGCGTAGCGTGATGGTTGATCAGGCATTCATGATTTTGATAAAAGATATAGTGTAAAAACGGTTCAGACCGGTGGTTGGTTGAACTCAGGTTGAATTATAAGCAGTTTTTAAGCCAGATTTTCAGCGCTGCAGCTTTGTGACTGTACTCTACCAGAATCTGGGGGCACATCACAGCTCAACGTTTCACCCACTGACGAACTGGCTCTTGCTCGGAAAACTTGAAGAATCTTACCCCCAAGCCCGGTAGTACGCTAGTGATGCTAAGCCACTGCTTGTCAGTGACGACTGCAACCTTGTCAAAATCGGTCAAATGAGAAAGATCAAACTTCAAATCCTTCCGCACGCCATTCGATGTCGTTGATTTCAACGTATTCAGCGTATCACATAATTTGTCGTGACGTTTCAGATGGTCATCTAGTTTGTCGATCAATGGCTGGATATAGGCGGCCTTGAAGTCGCCTTCAACACGATATTTAATGATGTTATTGGCCTGTAGATCAAGGGACGTAATCGTAGTTTTACAGACCGGTTGAGTATTGACATAGCTAGTTGAATAAATGCTGATTCTGAAAAATATAGCATTAGGTTTCTACAGTAAATAAAGAACCCTGAATGATACTTTTGGGAGCGCCAGTTTCTCAATAAAACCAAATCATAAACGTTATTTGTAGTAGCCGCCCGGATTCATTTTTTATCTTGGCGGCTGTATCGGTTTTTGCTCAGTTAACTTTATGAACATCAATACGTCGGCTACCTTGCTGGTGGCGTTGAGTATGGCCCTGGGAATGGCCGGTTGCAACTCAGCCATGCAGGCGTACAAGAAGGGCGTTCGGCATTACGATGCTGGCGAATATAGTCTGGCTATCAGCCAGTTTCAAAAGGCGGAAAAGGGAGCTATCGATCCGGCCCGGCTGAACTACTACCTGGCAGAATCGTATCGACTATCAAACCGATTCGGTGATGCCGTTCCGTTTTATCAGAAAGCAATCGAAGCCAATACGGCTGAACCCGATGCCCGGTTGAATTACGCCTACGCGCTGAAATCACAGGGGAACTACGCGGGGGCACTCGATCAGCTTCAGCAGTATGTAGCCACTGCGCCTAAGATAACCCAGAAAAATACGCTTGACAAAGCGAAAAGTGAGGTTGAAACGCTGAAGGCGATCAATATTATTGCCCAGAAGAAAACACCCATGAATCTCAAGAACATGGGTAATCTTAACTCGCCAGGTACGGAGTTTGCGCCGGTGGTTCGGGGAAACGAGCTGATTTTTACGGCATCGCGAAAAGACCAGACGTACAAAAACAACGGTCTGCCGATGCTGGGTTTGTACAAAACTAAGCTTGGCCAGCAGCCTGACGAAACGGGTAATGCGCCAGAGCTATTTAGCACAAACGTATTCCAGAATGATGTTAACGAAGGAACCCCGGCGTTTTCGAAAGATGGAAAAACTATGATCCTGGCGCGGGGGAATAACGGGAAACGTAAAGGGGGCCTGGACGTTGATTTGTATATCAGTCGCCTGGGAGCTGACAACGTGTGGAGTCAGCCACTACGATTGCCGATCAGTGATTCAACCGCATGGGATGGTTCCCCTGCTTTTTCGGGTGACGGAAAGACGTTGTATTTCGCGTCGAACCGCGCTGGTGGCGCTGGTGGTACTGATCTGTACCGGACAAGTATTGATGCATCGGGTCGGTTTAGCCGCCCGGTAAATATGGGGCGTGATATTAATACGCCGGGTAACGAGATGTTCCCTTACGTTGGTCCCGATGCCAAATTGTATTTCTCGTCCGATGGCCATCCGGGTCTGGGGAAACTCGACATTTTCGTAGCTACTCGCTCGGGTGGTGTTACGCGGGTGGAGAACATGGGCCAGCCAATCAACTCGGCGTCCGATGATTTCGGTCTGATCTATACCGACGACGATAAAGGCTACCTGGCCTCGAACCGCGCTGGCGGTAAGGGCGATGATGATATTTATTTCTTCCAGGAAGGTTCGGGGGACGATTCGACGACAATTGCACAGAATCCGCCAAAGGAAGGCGCGCCTAAAACAGTACGTTACTTTCTGGCGGGGACCGTTGGCAGCAACGACAACCCCAGCAACCCACTTGATTCAGCGCGGGTACGGATCATTGACGATGCCACGGGTCAACCCATTGCGGAGGTCGTAACGGGTCAGCCCGGTACGTTCGGAAAATACCCTATGCAGGAAGGTAAAGACTATACAATCCTGGCCGAACGTCGAGGATATCTGACCCACCGGGAGCCTTTTACCATGCAGGGCAAAAGCATTCCGCAGATCTTCCTGACCAAGCCCCAAACTGATACGACGTTCAATGTAGCGTTACTGCTGGATCGCTCGGAGCTGAACAAGACTTTTGTACTAGAGAATATATATTACGATCTGAATAAATACAATATCCGGTCTGATGCTGCCCCTGAGTTGGATAAGATCGTAACGATTCTGAAGGACAACCCGACATTGAAACTTGAGTTGAGTTCACACACAGATGCCCGTGACACAGACGCTTATAATATGAAGCTATCACAAAACAGGGCAAAGTCGGCTGTGGATTATATTGTAGCGCAAGGCATTTCAGCTGATCGACTAGTCGCCAAGGGATATGGTGAAACGCGTTTGATTGTTAAAAATGCCAAAACCGAAGAAGAACACCAGCGTAATAGACGGACAGAAATCAAGATTCTGGAGCTGTAAACAGTCAGTAATCCGTAGACAAACATAAGTGAGTGGCCAGTGGTTGAACAACACATCAATCAATGGCCACTCACTTTTTATGGGAACTGATAAACTTCGACAATTTCTGGTGGTGTTCAGTGTCATCTCGATGATCGTGATGAACGCACTATCGAATACAGGGGCATTCGGGGGGAAAACGAACGCTGATATTTCTGCCAAATACGAAACACTAATCACACCTGCCGGCTACGCCTTTTCCATTTGGGGAGTTATCTTTCTGGGCTTGCTGGCCTTTGCCATCTACCAAGCGCTACCATCGCAACGAACAAATCCACGCTTTCGGGCGATTGGTTGGCTGGTTGTCATTAACGCGCTTTGCAACGCAGTCTGGAGCCCTATTTTCAATCAGGAATGGATCGGTCTGGCGTTGGTTGTCATTCTGGTTATGTTGTTTACACTGATGACAATCGAACAGCGTCTACTGGCTCAATCCCAGGTGCCCATAGTTGCGCCAGATTTGGACGCTACGTTACCCGAGTCGCCAGCTGGACCAGCGCAAACCTGGTTGGCCCGGATTCCGTTTTCGATCTACTTCGGCTGGCTGACAGTAGCCACAATACTGAATGTGTCGGTGTTTCTAAAAGCGACTCAGTTTAGCACAATGGGGCTTAGCGAGGCTACCTGGGCTGCCGCTGTTCTGGTCGTTGGGCTAGTTGTTGGTGCTGTTGTTTTCAATCGATACCGTAGTATTGGCTATATATTGGTTTTCGCCTGGGCATATGCTGCGATCGCGGTCAAGCACGGAGATTACCCACTGGTGCAGGGGGTAGCAGGTGTAGGCGCTGTTGTGGCGGTGGGTCTGGCCATTTCTGGTTTGGTTTCGAAGAGGACGCCGTCGTTTACCTAAAAAGTTACTTACTGAAAACGGCCCGGCGATTCAGGTAAATCGCCGGGCCGTTTTCAGTAGCTGTTAATACGTTACGCAGCAGCTTCGTCTTCCAGTACCTTGATACTATTGATTTTGTCGCCCTGACGAATCTGATCGATGATGTCCAGACCTTCTACTACTTTACCAAAAACCGTATGGTTCCGGTCAAGGTGTTGAGTGTTCTGCCGGTTGTGACAGATGAAGAACTGCGAACCCCCGGTGTTACGTCCCCGGTGAGCCATTGACAGCACACCGCGGTCATGGTATTGATTATCGCCGGTCAATTCGCAGTCGATGGTATAGCCAGGGCCACCTGCGCCGGTTCCAGTTGGGTCACCACCCTGAATCATGAAGTTCGGGATAACACGGTGGAACGTAACGCCATCGTAAAATCCTTTTTTCGCCAGTGTAATAAAGTTGTTCACTGCTTTAGGGGCATCTTTCTCGAAGAATTCGATTAGCATGGTGCCCTTGTCGGTATTCATTTCTGCCTTCATGGCTGCTTCCGTTGATTGTTTAGTCAACAAAACTACAATGAATCGAGCGTAAACGTTTCGTCAATTATCTGCTGACTATGTTCTGAGCGGATGAATCTCCAGCAGGCCACATCCGCAATAAGGCTATTTATTGACCGAATAATACAACCCCTCATGCGCTAAATGTGGGTATATTGCGGATGAGAATAGTGCCCATTCGGTTCCGACGTAAAATTTTGTTTGGTTTGATAGATAGTTAGCCCAATTGTCGGTAACCAGGCAGCATTTCCTGAGTAATAATACGGTTGCAATTCTGCTCAATTTTTAGGGACTTGCACATGAGTAACAACAGATACGTTGTTGTATGAAATTAATTTATCACGTTGTTTCAGCTGATGACTGGGCTGCCTGCGAAGATCAGGCTACTTATACGGCGGCCAGTTTGCCGGCAGAGGGCTTTATTCACCTGTCAGAAAAGGAACAGGTAACCGGCGTACTCGACCGCTATTACAAGGGGAAGCAAGATTTACTGCTATTGCATGTTGACCCCGAAAAGTTAAGGTCCGAACTGAAGTACGAACGCGCAACAAATGATGAATACTTCCCGCATTTGTACGGCCCTCTCAACAAAGACGCCGTTGTTGCCGTCGAAACACTAACGCAAGTCTAGTCCGCTAATGAAGAAACTAGTTACAAGTCTGTTTGCTATCAGTCTGCTAATCAATTCGGCAACTGCGCAAACAACACCGTTAAATGCGCCAGGCGGAGCCGTTACGTTGGATCCCGCTCCCGGTACGGTCAAACCTGCATCACCTACGCCTGCAACAACCCCAAATGCTACCTCAACGGCTGCTCCCAATGCTAACGAGCCTTCGCCCGCTCTGACGATCAGCGGATTTCGGCGGTTCAACGACCCTGTACTTGAGCAATACATTCAGCAGGGGTTAGATAACAGTCCTAATCTGAAAGCGGCACTGAGCCGACTGGAAGAAGCCCGGATTCGGGTACGAGTGGCGCAGTCATATTTGTCGCCTTCGTTACGTAGTTCGGCCTTGATCACAACGCAGAGTCTATCGGAGCAGCGCCCCGTGGCCATCCCAACGGCGAGTGATCGACTGCCTCGTTTTCAGTTGAATACGTTTCAGTTACTGCCTATTGATGTAAGCTACGAGCTGGATTTGTTCAAGCGTATTCGAAGTAGCATCAACGTAGCCAATTTGCAGGCTCAAGCCAGCGATGCCGATTACCAGTCTTTCCGATTGACGCTGGCGTCGGATATCGCCCGGACATACCTGCTTATCCGCGGCAATGATACGGAACAGGGTGTATTCCTGCGTAACATTCAATCGCGCGATACGACCTTGTCAATCCTGCGTGAGCGTTTCCGGGTCGGGCTTATTAGCCAGATTGATGTACAACGTGCCGAAACGGATTACGCAGGTTTGCAGGTGACGTTGAAAGGGTTGCAACGTGCCCGACTTGAACTAGTCAACGGACTTGCCCAATTGTGCGCACAGAATCCTGCGGATTTTACGGTTCCGGTTGGCGGTTTACCAGCAGCTGTACCGTCGTACCCGTACGCTACCGTTCCCGTCGAGCAACTTCAGCGTCGACCAGACCTATTGCAATACAATCGTCAGAATCAGGTGGCAGCTGCCCAGGTAACGTTGCAGCAGGCTAGCACCCAGCCGCGGGTGACACTGGTAGGATCAGGGGGTATCCTGTCCGGTCGGATTGGGCCATGGTTTACGCCCAGCAGCGCTACGTATCTGTTGGGCATCAACGCATCAGTGCCGCTGTACGAAGGTCATCGTGCTAAACAGAACATTGCTCTTTCTCGGCAATTGGCGCAGACCAATCAGCAGACATACGATCAGGCGTTGCAATTGGCGCAACGGGATGCCGAAACCGCTCTGGATAATTTGATACTGTTGCGGGAGCAGCTCGGTCTTCAGGCGCAGACACTGGCATTAGCCCGCCGGACGGAGCAATACAATCGGGAGCTATATATGCGCGGGCTCGCTACGTATCTGGAAGTACTCGACGCCCAACGTACGATCCTGACTACCGAGCAGCAGATGGCTCAGCTACGGACCCAGGAAGCGCAGTACGCGGTAGCCTTATTGAGAGCCGTTGGTGGTGATTTTTAAGTAAACTTTCTGTTAGTCAAGGGACTAGCATTTGGTTGGGACATGATGATGGTGTAGCTTCGTAGAGTCGCTCCATAAGAAACCCACTATTTAGTAAACTTTTCTAGAATTTTTGGGTAAGATAGGGGCAAATTTGGGAAGCTACTCCCTGCTTATTAGTTCATTGTCGATGAATCATACATACGTTATTATCATGGCCGGTGGTATTGGATCACGGTTCTGGCCATTCAGCCGAACCAGCTATCCGAAACAGTTCCACGATGTACTCGGGACCGGCCGTACGCTTCTACAACAAACTGCTGATCGATTCGACGGTATCTGTCCACCCGAAAATCTGTTTATTGTTACTAGTTCTCTGTATAAAGACCTTTGTCAGAAACAGCTGCCTCAGTTGAGTGATGACCAGGTGCTTTGTGAGCCAATTGCCCGCAATACTGCCCCTTGCATTGCCTATGCCTGCTACAAAATTGCCCAGCGTGACCCCGATGCAAACATCATTGTAGCGCCTGCCGACCATATTATTCTGAAAGAAGAAGAGTTTAAGCGTACGGTTCGAAAAGGACTTGATTCGGTGAAAGAGCAGGATATTCTGGTAACGTTAGGGATTCAACCAACGCGTCCAGACACGGGATACGGTTATATTCAGTACATTCCTTCGGCCAACGATGCCGAGGATATCAAAAAGGTGAAAACCTTTACCGAGAAGCCACACCTCGAACTGGCTCGTCAGTTTGTTGAGAGCGGTGAATTTGTCTGGAATGCCGGTATTTTCATCTGGAACGTACAAAGCATTATCAAATCGTTCGAGAGCTGTCTGCCTGAAATCGCCGAGATTTTCGAAGAAGGTAAGTCGGCGTATTACACGAGTGATGAGGAGGCATTTATTGAAAAAGCCTATTCGATGACAGGTAGCATTTCCATTGATAACGGAATCATGGAAAAAGCGTCGAATGTGTATGTTATCCTGTGCGATCTGGGCTGGTCGGATCTTGGTACGTGGAAATCACTGTATGAAGTATCAGACAAGAACGAGGAGTACAATGTTGTAGACGGCCATGTGCTACTGTACGATACAAAAAACTGCATCATTAAAACGCCGAAAGAGCGGTTAGTTGCCATTAACGGCCTGGACGGTTTTATCGTGGCTGAGTACGACAACGTATTGATGATCTGTCGGAAAGAAGACGAGCAGAAAGTCAAAGCGTTTGTGGCTGATGCTAAAGAAAAAGGTACGGAATTTGTCTAAGCGTAGACGCTGATAAAACACGCGTTCGTTAAGAGCGTAGTAGCTGAGCCATGGCCCGGTAGCTGTCCAGTAATGGTTTGCTTAGGCCATGGTTTTGCTTTTATTCCCTGTTGCCATGCCAATTTTTTTACGAACTGCCATCCTGCTGGGCTTAGTCCTTAGTCTTACTTATTGTAAAGATCCGAGTATGTCATTTTCGACGGGTACTGCCGATGCGCGTATTGCCGGTTCATGGCGATTGATCGAACGGCGATACCCGAAAGATTCCATTATTTCGTACGTCATCAATGATACAACGATCCTCCGTCGTGATACGTCGTTTTACACGACCCGACGTTATCCTGCCACTCCGTTGCAGACGCTTACGTTTAATACCGATGGGACATTAAGTGCTAACGGGCCGGAGATGACGTATTACTACTCGATTCGCCATTTTAATGTTGATGCAACTTATCCCGACAGCCTGGCGCTACGTCTGTACATCAACACAAATCAGGCTAATATTCCTTTCCGGCAACGCATTGCTTTTCGCCAGGATACGCTGCTAATATTACCTGGCTGCGAGGGCTACTGTTTTCTGAAATTTCTACGTGTTCGCTAGTGAACTAGCTATGGGTACAACGAGGTTCTAGAAACAAGTGACTTGTTTTTGATCACCCGCGGAGGTGATCTATCTACCATGAATAAAAATAGTTTGTTGATCGGTTTGTTTGTACTCGGAGTCGCGGCCTGTAACCCCGAACGCGTTCAGTACACGTCGGAATTGAAACAGGAAATGTCGGACATGAAGATCAAGAAAATCTCGAATGCAGATTTGCTTGAAACGATCAATACGGCGGGCGGGAAAATCAGTGCTGTTCTGGAGAACGAGTTAACAACGGCGTTGAAACAGACAACTGATCCGGCTAAACGAATCCAGCTTTGCCAGTTACAGCACCTACCGAAGACTAAAGCCATTATCGATCGTTATAAGCTGGACGTAGACCTGCTAGGAGCAGCCGATATCCAGAATAAAAGCCTGGCACCTAAAGAACAACAAATTCTAGATGCCTATCTGTATAACGCTGAGCAAAAGCTACCACAGACAGCCAACATTCAGCAGGTTGACGAGGCACTTTTTGTATACAATCAAGCCGTTCCTGCCGACAACCCAATCTGCAAAGTGTGCTTCGGTGATCAGAAAACTCCGTTGGCTGTCTGGCGACTGGTGTTCCAAAAACGGGAAGTAATTCGCCACATGAATGCTTCTAAAAAGAAGAAGTCGGCACAATAAGAATCACGCCGAATTACTCTTTGCTGTCGTCAGATCAATTCGCGCCGGTACATCTGAATGGTATTCTCCAGACCAAAGTACAGCGCATCGCTGATAAGGGCGTGGCCGATGGATACCTCCAGTAAACCGGGGACCCGCTGGGCAAAATAGCGCAAGTTTTCCAGACTCAGATCATGACCGGCGTTTAGGCCAAGATCTAGTTCCTGCGCTTTCTGAGCTGCTTTGACAAAGGAAGCTATGGCTTTCTCTGGATCGTCGGGATACTGGGTTGCGTAAGGTTCGGTATATAATTCAATCCGATCAGTGCCCGCCTGCTTAGCTCCCTCAACCATCCGCTCATCGGCGTCAACAAAAATTGATACGCGAATACCATCCTCTTTGAATGTGTCGATCAATTTTTTCAGGTGATCGGCGTAACGAATGGTATCCCAGCCCGCGTTTGACGTAATAGCGTCCGGCGCATCGGGAACAAGCGTTACCTGTTCGGGCTTGACCCGTTTCACCAGCTCAATAAACCGATCGTCAGGATTACCCTCGATATTGAACTCGGTTGTAACTACTTCCTTCAAATCCAGTACGTCCTGATAGCGGATATGGCGCTCATTAGGGCGGGGATGAACCGTGATTCCCTGGGCTCCAAAACGCTCACAGTCGAGGGCTACTTTAACCAGGTTGGGATTGTTGCCGCCCCGTGCGTTACGGATGGTAGCAATTTTATTGATGTTGACGCTTAATCGTGTCATGTTTCAATGAGCGAATGAGTGATTGAGCGAATCGTGAGATCGGGCCGTAGCAAATAGGTTCGCTGGTTTTGTAACTTTGCCAAAGGAATGAAGGTTCATGCTATTTATTTATTCACTCAATCACCGCACCGGCGGCCCGGTCATTCGCTAATTCACTCATTAAAATATGACGCTGAAACAACAAATCGACGCTGATATAAAGCAGGCTATGCTGGCCAAAGATCAGGGAAAACTGCGGGCTCTACGCGCCGTCAAATCCATGATCCTGCTCGAAGAAACCAAAGAAGGGGCAACGGGCGAACTGAAACCCGAAGACGAAACCCGCATCCTGACGAAAGCCGTTAAACAACGGAAAGACTCTGCTGATATCTACCGACAACAGAATCGTGAAGACCTGCTGGCGGTAGAAGAGGCTGAGATTGCGGTCATCGAACAGTATTTGCCCAAACAACTAACGGAAGGTGAACTGAAGGAAAAACTTCAGGCAATTATCAGCCGCGTTGGTGCCGCTGCCCCGTCAGACATGGGCAAAGTAATGGGGGTTGCTACGAAAGAACTAGCGGGACAAGCCGACGGTAAAGCAATCTCGGCTATGGTGAAGCAACTACTATAAAGAGCGAAAGAGCGACATACTGAAAGAGCGATTTGTCTCTGTCGATTTCGCTCTTTCACTCTATCACTCTTTTACTCTTTGAAAACCCTCGATCTGCTTATGATTATTCCCCTGGCCTGGGGAGCGTTTAATGGCTATCGCAAAGGACTGCTGATTGAAATCATTGGCGTCATTGCGTTTGTCGCGGCCATGATTGTGGGATTCAAATTTTTGTCGTTCGGGATTGATTTGCTGAGCCCTTATATCAGCCGGGAGATGGCCAGGCGATTACTGCCCTGGCTGGGCTTTTCGGTTATTTTCTTTCCGACGGTTTTTATGATAAACCAGTTGGGCTTTTCATTACGTCGGTCGTTACGGTATACTATTCTGGGAACATTTGATAGCGTGGCAGGAGCCGCCGTCGGGCTTTTTACGTGGTTGTTTGGAATTAGTGTCATCCTTTGGTTGTTCAGCTATATGGGCATCCAGATTCCTGATCGTCAGAAAGAAGGAGCCTTTTTGTACCCTTACATCCGACCAATTGCTCCCAGCGTTATGGATAGAGCCGTGGTCTGGATGCCAAAAGGTTTGGAAGCGGGGAAAAAGTGGAAACAGGAAAACATAACGAAAGAGTGAAAGAGTACTATAGCGTTGTCTATTCTCTTACGTTCTTTCACTCTTGAGCTTAATGAAACAGGACATACGGAAGTTGACCGCCGTTCAATTGAAAGAGTGGATGGGGCAACACGGAGAACAGGGATTTCGGGCCAAGCAGGTTCACGAATGGCTCTGGAAAAAATCAGCCCTGTCGTTCGAGCAGATGACGAACCTGTCATTGCCAACACGAGAGCTACTTAGCACGCATTTTGAAATCCGGCCACTCACGGTCGATCAGCAGCAACACAGTAATGATGGGACGATCAAATCATCGTTCCGGTTATTCGACGGTAATTTAGTTGAGGGGGTACTGATTCCCGCACTACGAAACGCTGATAACGACCGCATGACGGCCTGCGTGTCGAGTCAGGTGGGGTGCTCGTTAACGTGCAAATTCTGCGCAACGGGCTACATGGACCGGAAACGGAATCTGGATGCCGCTGAAATCTACGATCAGGTGGTAGCCATCGACCGACAGGCCAGAACGAATTACGACGTCCCGCTGTCCAACATCGTGTACATGGGTATGGGGGAACCTTTACTGAATTACAAGAACGTACTGGAATCGGTCGACCGGATCACGTCTGCTGATGGTTTGGGAATGTCACCGAAGCGGATTACTGTGTCAACGGCGGGGATTGCGAAGATGATCCGTCAGCTGGGTGACGATGAGGTCAAGTTTAACCTGGCTCTATCGCTGCACGCTGCGAACGACCAGAAGCGCGATCAGATTATGCCCATCAATGAAAGTAATACTCTGGAAGCGCTGGGCGATGCGTTAAATTATTTTTACAAAAAGACCGGCACCCGTATTACGTTCGAATACATTGTTTTTTACAATTTCAACGATACGTTACAGGATGCTCAGGAACTCTGGAAATTCACCAAACGGGTTCCGGCTAAGGTGAACATCATTGAATACAATCCCATTGCCGAGGCAAACTTCAAGAACACTGATCCAAAAACGTTAGATCGGTTCGCTGATTTCCTGGATAATAAAGGGGTAACAGTGAACGTACGACGGAGCCGGGGTAAGGATATTGATGCCGCTTGTGGTCAATTGGCCGGTAAGAAGTAGTTAATGTTACTTTTGAAAAGGGGTAGTGAGTTCAACTTGCTACCCCTTTTTTCGTACCGGCTTAACAATTTGATAATATGCCTCTGCTGTGTTTGCCGTACTTTTGTGACACTCACCGGCTTGTGGACTTGCCGCTTGCCTATTTACGTAGCGAAAACAACTCATGTTCGGATTAGAAACGGATGTTTTTATCCTCCTCTTTATCAGCTTATTTGCCGCTTGCGCCTTTGAATTTGTTAATGGTTTTCATGATACAGCCAACGCAGTTGCCACAGTAATTTATACGAATTCTCTTAAGCCAACTGTTGCCGTTGTCTGGTCGGGTATCTGCAATTTCGCGGGTGTACTGCTGGGCGGTATTGGTGTCGCGATGGGTATTGTCAATCTGTTACCCGTCGAGTTGCTGGTTGACCAAAACGTGTACCACAGTGTAGCAATGGTACTCGCCTTACTACTGAGTTCTATCATCTGGAACCTCGGTACCTGGTATTTCGGGCTACCAAGTTCCAGTTCTCATACCCTGATTGGCTCTATCCTTGGCGTAGGGCTTGCTTTTTCCACCTTACCCGATAATCAGAGTGGTTCAGCCGTGAACTGGGAAAAAGCTATTGAAACGGGAGAAGCGCTGTTGCTATCGCCATTGCTGGGATTCAGTATGGCTATTGTGTTGATGTTTGTGTTACGTCGCTCGGTGCCGAATGACGTAAAAGAATCGTTGTTTAAAGAACCGAAGAAGAATAGCGAACCGCCGACCTGGATTCGTGGCGTTCTGATTGCAACCTGTTCGTTAGTTAGTTTCTTTCATGGTAGCAATGATGGACAGAAAGGTGTCGGCCTGATCATGCTTATCCTGATTGGTATTGTGCCGTTTCAATTTGCGGTAAAGCCTAATATGGACGCAAAACTGATGTTACCCAACATTCAGGCCATCGAACAGACCACCGCTTCGTTAGACTCAAATCAGCTGTCACCTGTGAATCGGGGCCGTTTGGCAAAGACAATTACCGAGTTGCGCGAGCTGAAAACAATGATCAATAGCTCGGCCGATGGTCAGATTCCGAATGATAAACGGTTGGACGTTCGCCGGGATTTGCTGTTGATCAACAGCAATATGAACAAGATTACAGAAGATGAGGGCTCTAACTTGAGCTCCGCTCAGATCGCTACGTTGAAGAGCAGTCTGAATGACCAGAGTGGGTTGCGTCGGTTTACCGACTATGCTCCGTTCTGGGTTATCCTGATGATTGCTTTATCGCTGGGCCTGGGTACCATGATCGGCTGGCGTCGAATTGTAGTAACCGTTGGCGAAAAAATCGGTAAACAACACTTGACTTACGCACAAGGAGCCTCGGCTGAACTGGTAGCTGCCAGCATGATTGGTATTGCCTCAGGGCTGAAATTACCGGTCAGTACGACCCACGTATTATCGTCGGGTATTGCTGGTAGCATGGTAGCCAGCAAAGGCATCAAAAACCTACAGGCAGGAACGATACGTAACATTGCGCTGGCCTGGGTGCTCACCTTACCCGTCTCGATTCTGTTATCGTTTACGCTCTATATTTTCTTCCGCTGGGCTTTTTAGAATCGGTGATTTTTACGGTTTGGCAGCGGGGCAGACGGATCACACGTCTGCCCCGCTGCTGTTTTGCTCTTCCTTGTGCCAGATTGGTAGATCCTGCTCAATGGCGTGGCGTACTTTGGCAACTAATTCATCCACCGTTTCATCAGGGCTGAACTGTAGAGGCTCCTTGAAGCGGACGCTCAGCAATGTATTTCGCTTTTTGAAGCGTAATCCCTTCTTATCAAAAGCGCGCCGGAATCCATTAATGACGATGGGAACAACGATTGGGTTATTGTTTTTAAGCAAGTGCCCCGTTCCTTTCCGAATTGGCGCGTAGGGGCTGGTTGTTCCCTGCGGGAAGCTGACAACCCAACCGTGCGCCAGCGCCTTTGCGATTTTATCGTTTGCCGACGTATCAACGGCCCGGTGTACTTCGCGTCCTTCCGCGCGCCAAGATCGCTCGATGGTCAGAGCGCCTGCCGCGCCGAAAATACGGGGGACCAGCCCTTTCTCCATGGTTTCGGCTGCGGCAACGTAATACTGCCGAGCACGTGGGCCCAGTAGGTAGACAGGTGGAACCATCGTGTTCTTAAAGCCCCATTTAACGGCGCAGAAAATTTGGAAAAAGGCAATAACGTCGGCGAAGTAGGTCTGGTGGTTCGAGAGGAAAAGCACGTTATTGATCGGCAGATTTTCCAGATGCTCGGTTCCCTCGATCTCAATTCGGTTGACAACAGTATAACGGGCGTACGTTAGCCAGCCGACAATACCGATTAGCATTCGCCGAATCAGCAACGAGTTACCGAATGGATCCCGCTCGAAAAGTCCGAGAATATCCAGCGGCATCAGGAAGGAAGGCAAATAGCTGAATTTGGTCGGCTTAACGTATTTCATGAGTTTACATGGGTCGCAGTGGCTAGTAAAGCCAAAAATCCGTTGCAATGTTTTCTGGTAAAAATGCAAAGGAATCATCACAAAGAAAACGCCCGAACGAGCGCTTTGCAAGTTCGGGCGTGGGAAAATACAGGCAAGTACTTAAGCCAGGGCCATTCTCGATTGCTGTATTTGGTCGTACACACTATCCCACAAAGCAATTCGGGCTTGCAGAGCAGATTCAACAGCAGCTGTCGCTGATTCCCATTTCTGGCTATCCTGACCGCAAAGCTCAGCTGTCATGGCTTTCGCCAGGTGAGAATGATGATCGCCATCGACTTCAATATGTCGTTCGAGGTAATACGTAAACAGACGTAACTGTTCAGGCGATTGATCGCGTAACTGGCGAACCAGCGCGATAAACATATCCGGAATCAAATCTTCTCGTCCGAAGGTGAAAACGGCGGCCGTATCGTGAAGCTGTCTTTGCTCGATCAAATCAAACGTAAAACCGACAAATCGACGGCTCCCTTCCGGAAGATTTGCGTTGAGTAAAGACTGTTTAACCGAACCTCCTTCTGATAGCAGGTTGATTAACGCGTCGATCTGATCGGTACTTGCACCCGCTTCCTGCATGGCCTGGCGATAGAGTTCGAAATGGCTCATGCGCCGTCCTTCCGGATCGACGTCGCTTTCTTCTCCCGCCACGATTTCGTTGATTAAATAACGGGTCTCCGGATTGCCAACTGGACGCCAGGGAACGTCAACGCAGGTCAGGTTTCGCTGTAGCTCTTTCAGCAGCGACATAAAATCCCAGACGGCCCACACATGCGACTCCATAAAGATGCGCAGATCTTCCAGCGTGTTAACCGACGTGTACAACGGGTGGGTTGTCAGCTGGTGACGTAACGGTTCGATTTGATTCGAGAGCTTTTCTAGGTTCTCATTCATAACAGCTTACAAACTATTTTATTGATGCATTAATCTTTTTGATAAACGTTTTGTCCAACCAACAGATTTCACAAAACACCAGCAGCGCCTATTGCCCATAGTTTACTCAAAAACTTTATTCTGACTGTTTACCGGGTTCGCGCCCCTTTGCTTTATGAAACGTTTTCTGCTTGCTGGTGCTATCGCTCTTGGTTTCTTCTCTGCACAAACGTCGCAGGCTCAAGTTCAGGTTGGAGTTCGGGGCGGAGCCAACTGGGGGTTTGCTTCAAAGCCTGAGATCTTAAATGGTATGACGTCTGCGCTTCGTCCATCGGTAGGGCCAACAGGAGCCGTCTTTTTAGACATTCCCCTAAGCGATTATGTATCGTTTCGACCTGAAGTTGCTTACGTACAAAAAGGAGTTATGGTTCGCGAAGGGGGCACATTTAATCTCTTTAACGTACCTATCACTATTGGCGGTAAAATTGCTTATCAATCGCAGAACCTGGAGGTTCCATTATTGATCAAAGTAAATCTGACCGACGGACCTGTGCAGCCTTATTTTATCGCCGGTCCATTGGTGGGCTATGCGCTGGACGGGCGCATCCGGACGCGGGGGACGGGCTTCCTTTCTACCAGACCATTTGATATGGAAGTTCCTTACGGCGGTACGTTAACCCGCTGGGATGTGGGGGCCGTTGGTGGTTTGGGGCTATCGATGGACGCCGGGGCCGGGAAGATTTTTGTTGAAGGACGTTATACGCATGGATTTACCCGCCAGATTCAAATACCTGTTGTAAACGTCAACGTACGAAACAGAGGGGTTGCCTTGTCGTTAGGCTATTCGTTCCCTATTGGTTATTAACTTTTTTGCCCATCATTCACTTTATTAAGCGTTTTTGTTGAATCAACATGATCAGTAAAGGCGGAGCCACTTGGTTCCGCCTTTCTTTTTGAGGGTTGACCATCATAGTGGAGAAAGTAAAACGATCTTCCTACTTCCAGCGGACTTGGCTGGTAATAGGAAGATCGTGATGATTAGTCTACAGAAGCTCTGCGCGTAATTGGTCAGGCCTACATTTGATATTGCTTTCGCCATAAACGATGAACTGTAAGTTGACATCAATAACGGAGGGCGATCTGGCGGTTTGCCTTGATAGGCTCCGTCGTATTAATAGCTACTCGGTGAGTAATAACCTGTTGCCCGTTACTCAATTCGAGCGTGTAGACTCCGTCAGGCAGCTCGTTCACGTCAAACAGATAGACCGATTTGCTTATTTTTTTAGGGACAAACTTTGTTTCGATGGCTAGCTTTTCCCCATCACGTCGAAGTACAACGCTGATTGACTCAACGTCATTTTTATCAATAGCCAGCCGAATACGATTGGTTCTGTCTACGTAGCAACTTGATCGGAAAGGAGGTGCCTGATCGGTCTTTGGTGAATCGGCCCACAGAGTTGTCGAGGTGAGCGTGAAAAAAGTAAGCAGGATTTGGAGAGTAATCAGATTACGTGTCATGGCGAATCGTTGTGGTTAAATGTTCAAAAGCCTAAATGCCAAGAAGCGTACCGAAATATGTAATAGTTTGATTATCAGACTTATGAAGAAATTTTTTGTTCTTCAATCTGTACGGTAGTGGACATCTGATTATTGAAAGCGGACAATGTAACGCACTTGACTCATGAATAGCTCCTATAAGATGAATACAAGGAGTGTCGCCGTATCATTTCTGGTCTGATCTAGCTCCGATGTTGTAAATAAGACTACAATCAGGGATGGAGTCCTATCGATTGCTGTAGTGTCTTTTCTAGAGCTGGTGTCTTTTCAACCTCAGTTAAAAAGCTATTAAATGGCAGTTCTGGTAAGGAATAGCGCTCTGCTGTTTTCAATTTTAGTATATTTACTGAATTGTTAACTCAGATTTTATTAGCGACAAGCGCTATGGCCACATTTAATGACTTTGTCCATTCGACGGCTTCTGAACCACACCGTATCCGGACTCGGCAAATACTGAAAGCACATCCCGAGATCAAAAAACTGATTGGCCAGAAAAACCCAACAACGTTCTGGGTGATTCTGGGGTGCGTTGCCATGATGACCGGTATGGCTTATTTGCTGCGAGATCAATCGTGGTGGTTGGTCATAGCGGCTGCCTGGTTTATAGGGGCTTTTCCGGCACATACACTTTTTGTCTGTATTCATGAAGCAGCTCATAACCTGATCTTTCGGAAGCCAACGGCAAACGCCTGGGCAGCTATCTTTGCGAACCTGCCAACGGTTTTCCCAACAGCGCTGTCATTCAAAAATTTTCATATCAAGCATCACGCGTTTCAAGGTGTGCACGAACTAGACGCTGATCTTCCCGATTGGTACGAAGCGAAGCTGATCAATAATTACGCTATTGGTAAAGCCCTGTGGCTGCTGCTGTTTCCCGTTTTTCAGGTTATCCGCACCTTCCGCTGCCGCGAACTGGCAGTGTTTGACAAGTGGGTCATTGCCAACATTGTCGTGCAGCTCACTTTCGATGTATTGGTGGTTGTGCTCTTCGGCTGGAAAGCATTGATCTTTATGCTGCTGTGCCTGTTTTTCTCGGTAGGCTTGCATCCCCTGGGCGCACGCTGGATTCAGGAGCACTACCTGACGCTAGATACCAATCAGGAAACATACAGCTACTATGGTCAACTGAACGGGGTAAACTTGAACGTTGGCTTCCACAATGAGCATCACGATTTTCCGTCGATTCCCTGGAACAAACTGCCACAGCTCAAAAAATCGGCACCGGAATACTACGATACGTTGAAATTTCACACGTCTTACGTGCGTCTATTCTTCCGTTTCCTGTTCGACCAGGAAATCTCTCTGTTCTCACGGATTGTGCGCAAGGAGCGAGGTCGGGTTACGCTTGCTGATCAATCGAAGCCTGATATGGAAATGACTCAGCCTGTTGTAGTTAATGAGAAGGTAGCCGCTTAATTCTCAGAAGAGCTTATAATAGAAAAGCCATCGTTTCAGAACGATGGCTTTTTTTATTTCTACCCGACGTCATGTCGTCGAGATATACATTTAGTTATTAAGCAACGGCTGGCGTTACGTCAACGAGTTCGTGTTTCATCAGGTACTCAGCGATTTGAACCGCGTTCGTAGCCGCACCTTTGCGCAGGTTATCCGCCACGATCCACATGTTCACCGTTTTCGGCTGGCTTTCGTCGCGCCGGATACGACCAACAAAAACTTCATCTTTGCCGTGTGCTGTCAGTGGCATCGGATACTCGAATTGCTTTGGATTGTCCTGAACGATGACACCTTCGGCCTCACTTAGAATAGTAACGAGTTCGTTCAGATCAAATTCATTCTCGAACTCAATATTAACGGCTTCCGAGTGACCACCAATCGTTGGGATACGTACTGTCGTGGCCGTAACCTGGATGGTATCGTCACCCATGATCTTCTTAGTCTCATTGACCATCTTCATCTCTTCTTTCGTGTAACCATTATCGAGGAAGACATCAATATGGGGCAATACGTTCAGATCGATCTGGTGTGGATATACTTTCGGTACGTCCGCTCTTCCTTCACGCTCGGCAAACAGTTGATCAACGGCAGCTTTCCCCGTACCCGTCACCGACTGATAGGTCGACACAACAACCCGTTTGATTTTGTACCGATCGTGCAGCGGTTTCAGCGCTACCACCATCTGGATCGTCGAGCAGTTTGGGTTAGCAATAATTTTATCTTCAGGCGTCAGTGTATCGGCATTGATTTCAGGAACAACTAGCTTCTTGGTAGGATCCATCCGCCAGGCCGATGAATTATCAACGACGGTAATACCCGCTTCGGCGAACTTAGGAGCGATAGCTAGGGACGTGCTACCACCAGCCGAGAAAATCGCAACGGCGGGTTTGGCAGCAATGGCATCCTCAAAGCTAACAACCGTGTAAGGTTTACCCTTGAATTGTACCTGTTTACCAACCGACCGCTCGGAAGCAACAGGAATGAGTTCAGACACGGGGAAGTTGCGTTCTTCCAATACTTTCAGGATTTCGCCACCGACTAGGCCGGTAGCCCCTACGACTGCGATTTTCATAATTTGTGTTACAGTTAATTGAAAATTGACCGCAAAAGTACGGCAAAAGTTTGACGGACAGCGATTTTAGATCGAGAAAGTTGGGTACGATGTAAGCTTAGAGAGCAAACGTCCAGTACTTCTGTGGCGTGGCGCAGCCATTTAAAGGAATATCGGTACCAGCTACATCGTCGATCCGATCAATTGGAGGAAACAGAGATAAACCAATTTTTTGACAGTCAGGTCGGCATTGACTGAGAAATCGGTCGTAAAATCCACCACCATAACCTACTCGATGCCCTTGTCGATCGAAGACGAGTAATGGGACCAGAACGACTGTTATGTCAGCTGGCTGTACTTGTGGCCCATCAGTCGGCGGCTCGGGAATGCCCAAGTGATTGGCTACGAATGCTGTTTCCGGCGTGATGACGTAATGACGCATGGATAGCTGCGCCATGTTTGTAACGGGTACTGTAATTTGGATCTGTGGATGTTTGTCCCAAATCTGGTTAATGATGAGCCAGGTATCGACCTCGTTATGTCGTTTGATGGGCAAAAAAGTATGCAGTATTGCCGGCCTGTCCGCCATCAACGTATTTAGCTGAGCCAGTACCCGACTTGCGATCTGCTGGCTCCGCAGATCAGTTTCGTCAGGTGATAAAGCTCGGCGCTGAGTCAGGTATTCTTTACGCAGATTGGCTTTCGACATGTAAGCACTAGGATTCCAGGCAGATCTGCATCCGGTAATCAAAGGGATCGAATGCCGCTAGCAACTTGTTGAGGAATTCCTTGTCGTTAAGGTAGAAAGTTAGATAGTTCGCACTACGTTCCTGGGGAGTTCCATTCGGGAAAAGCTCGTTCTTGACCGCCATAAGCTGTCGAACACCGGTTTCCTGGTTTCGCTCTTCGGCCCGGCGCATCTTTTTTTCCAGCCGTGCAACGGCGTTAGCGAAGCGCTTGGTTTCGGCCAGCACAGCTTTTTCGAGCGTAGGATCGACCATCATCGCCTTGCTCAACATGGCGTCAAGCGATTTATTGATCGTCTTGTTCTCGTTATCGAACTTAAGAATATGCCGCGTGTGATGCTCAACGTAAGCTCGTTTGAGCGTAACGTCGTCCTGAAATAATTCCTCTGGCGTAAGGCCTAGTCGAAGTACCCGAAGGGCACTGACGGCTGGTACGTACAACGCAAAATTGCGAGGCATCAGCAACGGGAACGGAGTTTCGTACTGATCAAAAACTCCCTTTAGCTGCAACCAGTAGGGCACCTCCGAAGGGCCGCCGATGTAAGCAAGGTTGGGTAAAATCGTTTCCTGGTACAGTGGTCGAAGTACGACATTAGGACTGAATCGCTCGGGATGCTCATTAAGTAGAGTCAGTAATTCGGCTTCGGTAAATTGAATAGACGTGTGCAAGACCCGGAATATACCATCGTCGCGCCGTTCTATACGTTCTCGAAGCTGATCATCCAGATAAAACAGGTTTATGTCGCGGGGAGCAATGACGGTCTTGTAGCCCAGTTCTTCGAGTTGTTCGGTCCGCTGCTGAACTAGTTCTCCAGATTGCTGGGTGAGCAGTTCGTCGCGCATGATGGGCGCAAAAACATGCTTCAACTCAGTGTCATCAGCGTCCAAGCAGATAAGGCCTTCAGCACCAAACAGTTCGTTAATGTAATAACGAACGGCATCCGCCAGCGTTTGGTGGCTCAAATATGCTTTCTCAAAGAGAGAGAGCTTTTCCGGAATCTGCGTGAACAGCGTTTTCAGCTCCTGTGGATTCATGCGGCCCACCGCCCCCCGCTGTTCGGTCTGCCAGGAATGAGTACGCCCAAACAGCGAGAAATGGTTGATTTCGGCGAAGTCATGGTCTTCCGTCGCCATCCAGTACACCGGTACAAAGTTGTACTGCGGGTACGTGTCTTTCAGCTTCCGGGCTAGCTTGATCGTCGTGATCAGCTTATAAATGATGTACAGCGGACCGGTAAAGATGTTGAGCTGGTGGCCCGTCGTGACCGTAAACGTAGTTGGATCAAGCAGTACCGAAAAATCGGGTTTATTATTGGTGGACTGATACTGACGGGTCAGCGTATCGACCAGCACCTGACGTTTTTGAGAATCAAACGGACGGTTTTTGATTTGTTCGTCAAAAGCAGCTAGATCGGGAAATCGACTGTAGAAGGAACGAAGACTATCTTTTTGGGCTAAGTAATCGAGGAAAAGCGGAGAAAACTGACCGGTTGATTCGAGCGGCAGGTACTGACAGTCCATGCAGGTTGGGATTTATTCGGCTCAACAAATGAAAAACCCGCAAGGTTCGGATACGCTTGCGGGTTGTGAAAGGTCAGGAAACGACCGTACCATATAGATCAAATTCCTCAGCCCGGTCGATTTTAACATGGGCAAAGTCGCCCAACCGAACATATTGCGTAGCTGGGACTAGTACTTCGTTGTCGACTTCGGGGGAGTCGGCCTCGGTGCGACCAATGAAGTAACCGCCTTCTTTTCGATCGAACAGCACTTTATACGTCCGCCCAACTTTCTGCTGGTTCAATTCGTGCGAAATGCCCTGCTGTACTTCCATTAGGGCATCGGCCCGTTCTTGTTTTATGTCAGCTGGAATATCATCGGGCATCGAGAAGGAATGCGTATTCTCTTCGTGCGAGTACGTAAAGACGCCCAGACGATCGAACCGCATCCGCTCAACGAAGTCATACGTTTCTTCAAACATGGCATCCGTCTCGCCAGGATGGCCAACGATCAGCGTAGTACGTAAAGTTATATCGGGAACCCGATCCCGAATTGTATGAATCAGCCCTTCGGTCTTCTCGCGGGTGATGCCCCGGCGCATTAACTTAAGCAGTTCGGTCGAGCCGGTTTGCAATGGCATATCCAAGTAATGACACACGTTTGTCCGCTCACGCATTACGTCCAGCACCTCTAGCGGAAATCCTGACGGATAAGCATATTGTAACCGAATCCAGTCGATACCTTCTACATCGGCCAGTTGGTTAATCAGATCGGCCAGATTTCGTTTTTTGTAAAGATCCAAGCCGTAGTAGGTCAGGTCCTGCGCAATTAGAATTAACTCCTTCGTGCCGCGCCGGGCCAGCGATTTTGCTTCAGTCACCAGGTCTTCTATCGACCGCGATACGTGATTACCCCGCATCAGCGGAATTGCGCAGAAGGAGCAGGGGCGATCGCAGCCTTCGGCAATTTTCAGGTACGCGTAGTGGGCTGGTGTGGTCAGCAAACGTTCGCCTACCAGCTCGTGCTTGTAATCGGCACGGAGCGTTTTCAGCATCCGGGGTAGCTCGTTCGTGCCAAACCACGCATCGACCGTAGGAATTTCAATTTCTAATTCGTCTTTGTAACGGTGCGACAAACAACCCGTTACGTATACTTTGTCCACCATGCCAGCGTCTTTAGCGTCGACGTACCGCAGAATGGTGTTGATTGATTCTTCTTTCGCGTTGTCGATGAAGCCACAAGTGTTGATCACAACAATGTTGGCGTCGTCCTTTTTCGACTCGTGCGTCACGTCCATTCCATTACCCTTGAGTTGCGTAAATAGCACCTCCGAATCGACCAGATTCTTCGAGCAGCCAAGCGTGACTATATTGATTTTATTCGTACGTAAGCCTTTGGTTTTCAAAACAGCAAAATTTTCAAGCGTCAGTAGTTTCTAACGCTGATTAGGAGTGGCAAAGTTCGGTGATTCTGACTTTCTTAAGTAATCTAGCTCTGAGGGCCACGCTGATTTATGCCAGATGGTTGTCTGAGGAACAGTGCTGAAAAAGCGTTCCACAAATTCAGTGTATACGAATCCGCCTAGTAGAATAAAATTTATTGGGATACAGTGGCCATCTGTTGTGTAAATCAGGAAATAGCCGTAATCGGCCAGCATTCGACTAACCTTTCCCGGATCTTTTCTGTGTTCCTCAATGCGTAGTATGCTCTCGGGAGTAAGAATACTGTAAGTTGAGGGAGAAGCGACGATGATGGCCGGTTGGGTCGGGTCCAGCGTGACTTTTACGCCCCTGGTTATAAGCCAGTACTGCCAGTCGACGTAAAAAAAGGAAGCGAATAAAGCCGAGCCTGCCGCAAATGTCAGGACAAACAGCCAAGCAAGTGGTTCCTGAGTTATTGCCACATCTACCACGATTTTGGTCAAGAGCAGCATCATAAACGCGCAGACAGCACAGCCTATCTTCCCAAAAGTGAAAAAATAATCACTAAACGACACCTCATACGTTCGGATTTTGTACAGCGGAGAGTCCTCACTAATCGTTTCGTTCGTGAACCGAAGCATCCGGACAATGAACCAGATGAACGGAATAAAAACAAGAGCCAGTAAAATGAGGAAAGTCTCCATACCTTACTTAAAAAGTAGCCTGGTGAGAGATCGTAACACCCACAGTCACTTGACGATTCTTCTGTATCGTAACCGGGAATATGTTGTTCTGACTATCGGACAGATTCGCGTATAAGCCACCCGGTTCCTTTACCAGCAATGAGTACTGCCCGACGGGCAAGCTTATACAAAAGCGGCCGTCTTTACCCGATCTCACCGTTTTAACAGGCTGCTTGCCTCCTACAGACGTAATAAATCCACTTTCGTTCGACTGAACCTGGTTCATATTCAGCAGCGGATAGATCAGCACATCGCGCTCAACGGGTTCTCCTTTTCGGGGAGAAGCATCGGGTCCGGGCATTTGATTCCCTCGTTTGACGATAACTATCCCGCATACTCCCTGAACGACGCTGGTCTCTGACACTTTCTGTGGAATTTGCTTCTGTGCACAGGCGGAAGATGTCAAACAGATTGGTAAGACGTAAACAATGAGCCAGAACCACTGCCGCCCGGAAACAAAGTTCTTACCGTAAGTCATAAGCCCAGCTCATTTAGTCTACCGTTTAAAGAACGAATCCACAAACTCTACCTTATTGAAAGTCTGTAAATCGTCGATTTTTTCGCCAACCCCGATATATTTAACCGGAATCTTGAACTGATCAGAGATACCGATTACGACCCCGCCTTTTGCCGTGCCATCAAGTTTGGTAATCGCAAGTGCCGTTACTTCAGTAGCTTTAGTGAACTCTGTCGCTTGAATAAATGCATTTTGGCCCGTCGATCCGTCGAGCACAAGTAGTACTTCGTGTGGTGCGTCTGGGGTAAACTTCTGCATGACTCTCTTAATCTTGGTCAGCTCATTCATCAGGTTGACTTTATTGTGCAAGCGACCGGCCGTATCGATAATAACGACATCGGCATTCATTTCAGTAGCTTTCTTGACGGCGTCAAACGCAACCGCTGATGGGTCGGTATTCATCCCGTGTGAAATAACCGGTACGCCTACCCGGTCACCCCAGAGCTTGAGCTGATCGACGGCTGCTGCCCGGAACGTATCGCCTGCTCCCAATACCACCTGTTTGCCACGTTTATGAAACTGAGCGGCTAGCTTACCAATTGTCGTCGTTTTGCCGACTCCGTTGACGCCGACAACCATAATAACGTAGGGCTTTTTGTCTGCCGGTAGTTCGAAATCTTCCGTCACACCCGCACTACCTGTGGTAGAAAGCAGCCCGGCAATTTCTTCCCGCAGAATCCGATCCAGCTCGTCGGTGCCCATATACTTATCCCGGGCAACGCGTTCTTCAATCCGGTTGATTATTTTGACCGTTGTTTCGACGCCCACATCCGAGGAGATAAGGACGTTTTCCAATTCGTCCAGTACTTCTTCGTCGACAGTGGATTTGCCGACTACGGCCCGGCCAAGTTTAGAGAAAAAACTATCTTTTGTTTTCTCCAGCCCTTTGTCGAGGGTTTCTTTCTTTTCTTTCGAGAAAAAGCCAAATAAAGCCATAACTAGTATGCGAACATGTAGGGTCAAAAGTTGAAAGAGCTGTTAGCCAGTCCATTGGACTTTTGCCCTTCTTTCAACAAAGCTATAATAAAAAAAGTCCCACATGCCGTTGGGCGGTGGGACCTGCTCGTTTTCCGAAAAAACTAACGTTAGGCTTTCAGTGCAGCCTGAACTTCATCAACCGGAACCATTTCTTCTTTGAAGGTATAAGCGCCAGTTACGGGCGATTTAACGGCTTTGATGATTTTGGCGAAAGCCTTGCCGTTATCCTTCGTTTTCAGGGTTGCAACTACCTTTTTTGCCATGTCTGTAAATCGGTAAGTGGTCTATTGTCTATCTTAGAAACAGCTAGAACAGGCCACACGTTCCTTATTTAATTTCTTTATGCAGCGTTACCTTCTTCAGGAAGGGGTTGTATTTCTTCCGCTCGATACGGGCGGGGGTATTTTTCCGGTTTTTCGTCGTGATATACCGGGACATACCGGGAACACCGCTGTCTTTCTGCTCGGTGCATTCCAGAATAACCTGGATTCTATTGGCGCCTTTCTTTGCCATCGCTTAAGTTCGTTTTCTCAATAAAGAGCGCAAAAATACGAAAAGTGTTTTTATATGGCAAGCTATTCTTTAAGAAAAAGCCATGATTTGTAGCTCATTAGCTTATAAAGATCGAATTAGTTTTTGACTTTCGGAAGCGCACTGGCGACCTTTGGCGCTACAATGGCAACCCAAACAATTCAATACGAATACGCGCCTGGGCATTTTCGGGCGTCGGCGCCGGGTGTTTACCGGCCCGAGATGCTCGATGAAGGTGAAATGATCCTCAATATGGGACCACAGCACCCATCGACTCACGGTGTTTTGCGACTTGAGGTCGTCACTGACGGGGAAGTGATCCGGGACGTAGTGCCGCATGTGGGTTATTTGCACCGTTGCTTTGATAAACACGCCGAATCGCTGCCGTTTAACCAGACTATTCCCTTTGTTGATCGGCTGGACTACCTGGCGGCCATGAACTGCGAACACGTCTACGTCATGGGAGTAGAGCGAATGCTTGGCATTCAGAACGATATTCCTAAACGAACTGAATATATCCGGGTGCTGGTTGCCGAGCTTAACCGGATCGCGGCTCACTTCGTGGGCGTTGGTACGTACGCGCTGGATATTGGTGCCTATACGCCATTTCTCTGGCTCATGCGTGACCGGGAACATATCCAGCGCTTGCTGGAATGGGTTACTGGCGCCCGCATGTTATACAATTACATCTGGGTAGGTGGTCTGTTCTACGACCTGCCTGTCGGCTTTGAAGATCGTTGCCGCGAGTTCATAAAGTATCTCAAGCCAAAGCTGGTTGAGATGCAGCAGCTTGTGATCGAAAACGACATATTCATCAAGCGTACTGCTAACGTAGGCGTCCTGCCGCTGGATGTTGCCATTAATTATGGGTGTACCGGACCTGTATTGCGTGGCTCCGGCCTGCGGTACGACCTACGCCGGGTTGATGGCTACTCGGTTTACCCAGAGCTTGATTTTGATATTCCCATTGGTACGGGTCAAGTGGGAGCTGTAGGCGACTGCTGGGACCGCAACAACGTACGAGTGATGGAATGCTATGAGTCCATTAAAATCGTCGAGCAATGTCTGGATCAGCTTCAAGGCGATCATCGCCGAACCCGCGACTATGATCCACAGGCCATAGTACCCAAGAAAATCCGACCCAAAGCAATGGATTTTTACGTACGAGGGGAAAGCGCGAAAGGAGAACTAGGTTTTTTCTTTCGGACAGACGGCAAATCAGACGTGCCGGTACGTTGCAAAGCCCGCTCCTGTTGCTTTCATAATCTGTCAGTTATTCCTGAAATCAGCCGGGGAGGGATGCTCGCCGATCTCGTAGCCGTTATCGGCTCAGTTGATCTGGTTATGGGGGAAGTTGACCGGTGACTAGGCTTCTGACAAGACGTAAATGTCCTGTGTGTTACGTCCCAGGCCATCATAATCCAGCCCGTAGCCTAGTACAAATCGATTTTCGATTTCAAAACCAACGTATTGCAGATCAACGGGCTTTTTAAGAGCAACCGGTTTGAACAAAAGCGTAGCAATCGTCAACGAAGCAGGTTGTTGAACCTGTAACTGATCGCAAATCTCACAAATGGTAAAACCTGTATCAACGATGTCTTCAATCACGATTAAATCCTGATTAGTGACAGGTTCATTCAGACCGATAATCTGCTTTAGTTGTCCGGTCGATTGGGTTGCCGAGTAAGAGGCAACGCGAATGAACGTAATCTCGCAGGTAATGGTCAAGTGTTTGATTAGATCAGCCGCGAAGATGAAGGCACCATTCAAAACGATGATAATGCGCGGCTGGCGATCCGCGTAATCCTGGTTAATCTGTTTGGCAAGTTCCTGAACTCGATTCTGAATGGTATCGGCCGTAATAAACGGAACGAAGGTTTTGTCCTTAATCGTTAGCATGTTGGTGTCAGCGCAAACTCAAAGATACAGCCACTAGCCCGACGTCAACAAAATTTAGCTAAAAATAAGGCGATATAAACGGACTGTCAGCGGATTACGTTGATAGAAGAAAACGAAATTCTTGACGGATGAACAAATTGGTGTTGACGGTATGGTTTATGGGGGTTGCCGCCCTGGCGCAGGCTCAAATTTACGATCCGTCGGCGTTTGATAAGAAGTACGACGGACTGCTCAAGCACCCTGGTGTACAGATTGAGTCGGCAGAGGCCATCAATCAGATGTATAACTACAAGTTCTACGAAGCGGACAAGGAGTTTCGATGGCTTCACCTGCGGTATCCGAAACACCCTATGCCTTACTTTCTGATGGGGCTAGCCGAATGGTGGAAGATCGTACCGAATACGGATATTACAGGCTACGATGACCGTTGTCTGGCGTACATGGATTCAACCATAAATCTGGCCGAGAAGCTATACGACAATAGCCAGAACAAACTTGAACCCGCCTTCTTCCTGGCGGCTGCTTACGCCTTTAAAGGGCGCTTGTATGCCGAACGGAAGAAATGGACAAAAGCGACTTTTGCGGGAAGGAACGCGCTGAAATACTTCGATCAGTGTAAAGGAAGTGCTGACTTCAGCCCTGAACTACTGTTCGGGGATGGGATTTATAACTTCTACGCGCAGTGGATTCCGGAGAACTATCCGATACTGAAACCTATTCTGGCTTTCTTTCCCAAGGGGAATAAACAGAATGGTATTAAGCAGCTGGAGAAAACGGCTAACACGGCGTTCTATACACGGGTAGAGGCTCGTTACTTTCTGGTGCAGATCTACAGCACAGAAAACCAGTACGACAAAGCGTACGAGATGTCTAAGTACATGTATGAACAGTACCCGGACAACCCATTTTTTGAGCGTTACTACGCCCGCTCTGCCTTTGTGGTGGGCAAGCTGGCCGAAGCCGAACGGATTTCGAAGGATATTCTGGTGAAGGTGGAAAAAACCCAATCTGGATATGAGGGCGTAAGTGGACGGACGGCTGCTTATATTCTGGGCTATATAAATCAGTTATTTTATCACAACCCGACGGAAGCCAAACGGTACTATCAGCTGTCGATTGACTTCGCTAAGCAGACCAATGCGTTGGGAGCCGGTTATTACTGGTCATCGGTGCTGGCTTTGGGAAAACTTGCGGTTCAGGAAAAGCAGTACGACGAGGCACAAGCCTATTTTAAAGAGGTGCTTGACAAATCGGACCGTAAGGCCAGCCAGCACAAAGAAGCGAAAAAGATGCTGGATGAATTGAAAAAGTCTCGCCGTGTGGAACGTCGGAAACGAAAATAGTAGCTTGCTGAGAAGCAAAAGGCCTGCCGGAGTATTCCGGCAGGCCTTTTGCTTTAAGATCGATCACGATCAAGGGATAGGCAGAACCTTGCTCTCTTTGAACGTTGACATGATAACCATTGTCTGTGTGTTGGCTACCTCGTTGATTTCGTTGATAACATCCAGCATAAGCGCCTGGTACGAAGCAATATCTTTCGAAATAACCTTCAGCAAGAAGTCGCCCGAGCCGGTGATATGGTGGCACTCGATAATTTCCGGAATACTGTTCACCTTGTCGACAAACGACATGGTCGTATCTTTTTTGTGACCGACTAAGGTAACCATTACGAACGTTGTTACGCCGAGGCCAACTTTCTCCCGGTTGAGTTGCGCGTGGTAACTTTGGATGATACCTGACGTTTCAAGTTTTTTGACCCGTTCTAACGTTGGAGCCGGAGAAAGGCCGATTTCCTTCGACAGTTGGGCATTAGTGATTTTGGCGTTGGCCTGAAGGATCTCTAATACATTACGATCTATCTGATCTAATTTGTGGCTCATACGTACGGGAGTCTGATTATATTTTTAGTGATAGGATAGTCTGATCCTATTATGCCTTAAACTGAAAAAGCTAAAAACATGTTGGATTCTTACAAAATTCAAAACGAACAACACGTATCCTGGCTTTTAGCGGCACAAAATTAAGGGTTTTCACTTAGTAGCCAAACACATCTCCTGTGAGTGCATGTTATGTCACTTATAGAGTAGCTGTTAAGAATACTTGCTGCGCCATTATCTGCCCCACGAACGAAGTATGAAACATTTGTGGGGCTGAAGATAGAAGGTAAACGAGCAAAAAAATAATTAATATGTTCGTTTTGTCGGAATATTATAAAACTTATTGATACCAATATAGCCGTTTTGTTTATGAAAATGCGTAAAAAATCAGATTTGCCAACGAAAATATGCCCTGTTTGCAATCGCTCGTTCAGTTGGCGTAAAAAATGGGAGCGAGACTGGGATCGGGTCGTTTATTGCAGTGATGCCTGTCGATCGTCGGGCAGCCAGACAATCGGAAAAAAAGATAAATCAACCGCTTAATCAACGCTGGCAGCACTACTATCCTTATTTTTGGTGATTAACCGCTTTGCCCAATGCGTCAAGTTGCTTACGCTGTTCTTTTTTGTTTCCTTGTTTTAGTGGCAAGTTGTCGTCGGTCACAACCTGTGGTCGTTCGGAAGGTTCCGCCCCGCCCCGTTTCTAAGCAGCCTGCTTCTGCTGCGCAGCGTTCCGTCGTCGTTAAGCCAAACCCAGCACCTGCCAAGACTGGTAAACCACTGGAGAAAGCGGCACCAGTGGAAGTATTCGACGAAGAGGTTGTTTTTCAAACACCAGCACCGCCCAAGCGGGAGTTTCGGGCAGCCTGGATCGCTACGGTTGATAACATCGACTGGCCCAGTAAGAAAGGGATGATGGCTGACATCCAGCAGCGAGAATTGCTGGAGTATTTTGACCAGCAACAGCAAATGGGTTTCAACGCTGTCGTTGTGCAAATTCGGTCGGCTGCCGATGCGTTCTACGCAAAAAGCTCCGAACCCTGGTCAGAATGGCTGACAGGGCAGCAGGGACTGGCACCAGAGCCCTTCTATGACCCGCTCGAATTTATGATCGAGGAAGCTCACCAGCGAGGACTTGAATTTCACGCATGGTTTAATCTGGACCGGGCAGTGGCTAGTCCCAGGGCTAGTGTTGCCTCAACTAATATTATTCATCAGAAACCGGAATGGATGCTTACCTACGGAGGTAAAAAGCTGTTCAATTTAGGGGTTCCAGCCGTTCGTTCGTACATCGCCGGTATTGTTGCGAATGTGGTTCGGGAATACGACATCGACGGTATTCATTTCGATGATTACTTCTACCCGTATGCCATTGCGGGGCAGGTTCTGAAAGACGACAGTACATATCAGGCCAACTACAACGGTATGAAAAAAGATGACTGGCGACGCGACAACGTAACGAAATTGGTGATCGAGTTACGCGACTCCATTCGGGCTTATAAGCCATGGGTCAAATTTGGTATCAGTCCGTTTGGTATCTGGAAAAATCAACGGAATGATCCCGACGGCTCGGCAACTAACGGTGGGCAGTCATACTACGAACTGTATGCTGATACGCGTAAATGGGCGCGCGAAGGGCTAATCGACTATATCGTGCCACAGGTCTATTTCAGCTCAGAATTCAATCGGGTACCGTATAAAACGCTGGTCGATTGGTGGACTAAAAACACCGGTAAAGCTCAGCTTTATATCGGTCATGCTGCTTATCGGGTTGGGAAGGGTTCGGAACGCGATCCGGGCTGGTGGCGGGAATCCCAATTTCCTGATCAGGTACGGTACAATCGTCAGCAGCAACGCGTGCAGGGGAGTGTATTTTTCAGCGCGCGGGATTTGAAGAAAAATCCGATGGCCATTCGTGACTCGTTGCGGACCAATTTTTACCGATATACGGCGCTAGTCCCAACGATGCCTTGGCTAGATAGTATTCCACCTTTACCGCCCCGTAATCTAAAAGCGGCTGATACCGCAGAAGGGGTCGAACTCACCTGGCACCAGTCAGCAGAGGCAATGGATGGCGACGGTGCCAATGCCTACTTGGTGTATCGATTCGATGGGCGTCAGGCACGCGTTAAACTCGATGATCCCCGCTTTATCATTGCCCGGTGCAACGGGGAAGAAGCCACGCATTTCATCGATAAAACCGCGGAGCCGGGCAAACGCTACACGTATGTTGTTACGGCGTTAGACCGGTTGAACAACGAAAGTCGAGAGGTGTTGGTCAGAATTCGATAGCTCAAGCGCTAAAGGGAGCCATAACCTGGTCGATGGATAAAGCATCCGGGAAATAACTGACCAGCTTCAGCAAAATACCTTCAACAACGGCGTCTGGGCAAGAGGCTCCGCAGGTAAGAAGCACCGAAACCGGTCGGGTAGCTGGCAGGAAATGTTCGGTAACGACTTCTTCTTTTTTATGACCGTCGTAATGACGAATCAGGGTGCTTGACAGAATCTTTTTCTCAGACTCGATGAAGTAAGTCGTGAACTTCTCCTCGCAGAGCTCGACAATATGCGACGTATTCGACGAATTATACCCACCAGCTACGATCGCAAAATCGGCGGGATAGGTCAGCAGGGCGTACGTGGCATCCTGATTGTCGTTAGTGGCGTAACATAACGTATCACGCGTATTCGCGAAACGTTCATCAGCTTGATCTGGCGTTAGCTGGTATTTATCGACCATCACCTGTTTGAGGTAGTCGGCGATTCCTTGCGTATCTGACGCCAGCATGGTTGTCTGATTTACCACGCCAATACGTTGCAAATCACGCTTAGGCTCAAAACCGTTAGAGTATTGTCCGGCAAATTCGGTGTAAAACTGCTCGGTAGGCAGGTCACTAGTGATATACATTGCCAACCGGCGAGCCTGGGCCATGTCTTTAACCACAACTGTTGCTCCGTTTTCTTTACTATGCGAAAACGTGGCGCGGGTTTCCTCGTGACTGGGTTTGCCGTGCACGATAATGGTGTAATCTTTTTTGCCAATCTGGCCTGCCTTATTCCATACTTTTTCCACAAACGGGCAGGTGGTGTCATACTTCGCCACGTCCAACCCAATAGCCGTAAGTTGCTGCTGAGTTTCGAGTGTTGTTCCAAACGCCGGAATAATCACCACGTCATGCGGTGTCAACTCCGACCAGGGAATGAGCTGTTGTCCGGCCGTATCCATAATGAAACGAACCCCTCGGTTCTGTAGGTCAGCGTTAACGTCCGGGTTGTGAATCATTTCGCTGAGCAGAAAGATTCGTTTGTCTGAGTTCTCAGCAATGGCCTTATAGGCTATTTCAACGGCGTTTTCGACGCCGTAGCAGAAACCGAAGTGCCGGGCTATGTAAAAGCGAATTGGTCCAAAATCGAGCAGGGTAGGCGTAAAATCCCGTTTTAACTTGTCGCGTTTCCGTCTGAATTCCTTCAGGGGGGTAATGATATTACTTCGATAATGCGCTGGGATGTCGAAAGATTTCATGAGACAAGACCTAACCCGGACGATTGGAGTTACTTAATTAAAACGTTGATAACCGGTGCTTCGTTCGATACAAAAGTAAGCATTGTGATCGGGGAACAGAAAGAGCAGTTGAAATGGGAAAACGACTTTTGAAGTACAAAAACTATGACGTTCATAGCGTCACAACTATGGCAGGTGACCCAGCTCGCTACAACGCGAACATTGTAACCTGGCTGACGCAGACGGACATGGGTGGAAAGGTATTAGCCGTAGCGTTGTACAAAACAGACTACACCATTGAGCTGGTTCGTGATAGTAAAGTCTTGAACGTAAATCTACTAGCCACCGATCAGACAAGATTGATTCGAAAACTGGGACAACAGTCCGGGCGGGAACGAGACAAGTTTAAGAATTTGCCCTATCAACTTGATAATCGTGGCTGCCCGTATCTAACCGAGGCAATCGGGTATACGCAGTGTCAGGTGGTGCACAGCGTTGACGCGGGCGATCACGAACTGTTTGTCTGTGAAGTGATCAGACAAGTAGTAATCCATCCCGAAAAGGACGTAATGACGCTGGCTTTACTGCGAGAAAAGAAATTGATTCGCGGCTAGCGAGTTAACAGCGAGCTGCCCAGAATATCGTCTAAGTACTCCCTTGTGTTAGCTAACCGGGGCACTTTGTGCTGACCACCCAATTTACCACGCTGTTTCATCCAGGCGTAAAATGTACCCCTGGGTACTATATGGATGAGCGGTTGCTTGAGTACCATGTCCCGGTAGCGCTTGGCGTCATAATCCGAATTGATCTGACGTAACGTTTCGTCCAGAACTTTATCGAATTTTTGTTGACTATAAGGCTCCTGCGCAAATTCGATCACCCACTCATGGCAGCCATTCGCGCCATTACCCATGTAAACCGGCCCGGCGGTATAATCTGAAATACGAGCGCCAGTTTGTTCACAAGCCCGGGTAATCGCCTGTTCCGCATTTTCAACGATCAGTTCTTCACCGAAAGCATTAATGAAATGCTTGGTTCGACCGCTGACTTTAAGCCGGTGGGGATACAAGGAAGTAAAACGAACTGTATCGCCGATTTTATATCGCCAGAGGCCACCATTGGTTGAGACAACGAGCGCGTAATTCTTATCGAGTTCTACTTCGTCAATTGTCAAGGCTTTGGGGAACGGCTGATCGGCTTCATGAAGCGGAACAAACTCATAAAAAATGCCGTAATCCAACATCAACAGCATTTCTCCAATGCGGCTCAAGTCATCCTGAATGGCAAAGAATCCCTCCGAAGCATTATACACCTCTTGATAATGAACCTGTTTTGATGGAAACACCTGTTGTTGAAACAGATTACGATACGGCTGGAAGTTGACCGCGCCGTGGACCATCAGTTCAAAATTGGGCCATACCTCCAGAATGTTTGACCGGCCCGTCTTTGCCAGAATTTTATCGATTAAAACCAGGCCCCAGGTGGGGGTGCCCAGCATGCTCGTTACGTTCTCGTGCATTGTAACATCGGCCATGCGATCAAGCTTTGCCTCCCACTCATCCATGAGCGCAACCTCAATCGAAGGGGTTCGGATGTACTGCGCCCAGCTGGGTAGATTTTTCATCACAACGGCTGATACGTCGCCAGCTGCACTATTGGCGCTGTATGGATTGCCGTGCAGACTACCACCAATCGAGAGCCCTTTTCCTTCAAAAGTTCGGCTTTCCGGATTGTTGGCAATGTACATCGCCATCATATCCTTACCGCCTTTAAAATGACTTTCGTCCAGCGATTCGGTTGTTACGGGAATGAATTTACTGCGTGCGTTGGTTGTGCCCGATGACTTGGAAAACCAGCGAACGGGTGATGGCCAGAGTACTTTATTCTCGCCTTTCATGACCCGCTCAATGTACGGAAATAGCTCCTCGTAGCCAGAAACAGGGACACGCTGTTGAAATTCCTGAACGGTTTTGATCGACTTATAGCCGTACTGCTGGCCCCATATGGTGTTTCTGCCAGCTCGAATAAGTCGCGAAAAAACCTGCTGCTGCACCGCGCCGGGTTGGGTCGTCATGCGCTCAATACGCGGCAAACGCCGTTCTAGGAGCCACTTCAGCGTGGTGTTGAGGAAAGTCATACTGGCAATTTATAGATAAACCGACATAGAACCGATTTAATGTAAAAACGGGTAAAGGTAAGGCTTGGTTTATAAATCCCTCGCCCGGTCCGGGTAGTCTGTAATTAGACCATCCACGCCCCAACGCTTCAAGCGTTCCATATCATCACGCTGATTGACCGTCCAGGGGATAACCCGAATATGTTGCTCGTGTAAACGCGTAATCTGTTTTTTCGTCAGTAATTTATGGTACGGACTATAGATATTGGGCGTAAAACCAAGTTCTGCCAGATTCTTCTCTGGCCCCCGCACATTAGATACCAGCGCCGACAGTTGGACAGCCGGGTACTGACCATTGTCTATCTGCTTTTTCCAATGTGCCAGGATCGCAAAATCGAAGCTTTGTATAGTAACGCGCTCAGCAGGTAGACGCTCCCGGATTACCTGTTGTACCAGATTACAAAACGGCTCAGGTGTGGGTTGACTTCTACTGTATTCCGAAGGCTCGCTTTTCAGCTCAATATTGTACGACACCGGCGGCAGCTTTTTGTTTTTACGGTAGTCTTCGACAGCTGTAATGACTTCGCTCAAGAGGGGTTTATACGTAATAATCTTTTGCTGTTCTGGAAAGGCGCTGTTGCCCCGCCCGCCCACATCATAACGTTTGATGTCAGCGTAATCCATTCGGTAAAGAATCAACTCTTTCTGTGCTTTCTTGTCGACAGGTTTGCCTGCGGGATCAGTACAGAAGTCAGCGTTCATGTACGGATCGTGTGAGACGACGACTTGTTTGTCTTTCGAAATCACTACGTCCATTTCCAGCGTTGTTACGCCCTCGTCCAGCGCGCGTATAAAGGCAGGAATAGTATTTTCGGGCATCAGTCCCCGACAGCCCCGATGGCCCTGTGTATCAAAGGACGGAACAATAGGGAGCGTAAACATAGCCAGCGATAACCAACAAACGGCCGAACGAAGTAGCAACATAACAGATCGGATCTATAGCCGAAGGTAAGTCACACACGCCCCAACGGCCAAATTACCGTTGTGTGAAGAAGCAAGCCCTTGTTCTATACTGCTTCGTGCGACTGTTTATGACAAAAGTTTTGTTTCTGAGCCTGTAACGTGCAATTTGCAGGACCACGTTTCTGTCGTTCCTGTGAACTACGTAAAGGCTACTCTATCACTGATAATTACCCTGTTACTGATCTGGGCCGCTAACCGCCCGTGGGGTTCTATTCCCGCCTTTGGTCCGTTGCTGAGCCCGTTTACGGGCTTCTGGCAAAATGCGGAGACGATCTCCCGGCAAGACGAACGTGTTACGTTAGGCGGCACCAAAGCGCCGGTTACAGTTGTCTTCGATGATCTGGCTATTCCGCATGTTTTCGCCCAGAATGAATACGATCTATACTTCGCTCAGGGCTATCTGACCGCCCGGGACCGGCTTTGGCAAATGGAATTTCAAACACACGCAGCTGCCGGGCGGATTGCCGAAGTCGTTGGCGAACGGGCAGTTGAGCTGGACCGGTTCAATCGTCGACTAGGGATGGGATACGGGGCTGAGCAAACCCTGAAAAAGATGCAGGCTGATCCTACGTCTCGCCAGGTATTGGATGCATACACCGCAGGGGTAAATGCCTGGATCAACCAGTTGAAACCCGCCGATTATCCAATTGAATACAAACTGCTGGGTTATGCGCCAGAAGCCTGGACGCCCCTTAAATGCGCCTTGTTGCTCAAACAGCTCACCAGCACGCTGGCCAGCGGAGCCGACGATTTACTGATGACCAACATCTTCCAGAAGTATGGTGCAGCCACTACCGCAGATCTGTTTCCGGACTATCCGGCTCAGGAATCACCCATTATTCCTGTTGGGACAAAACTGGATTTTACGCCTGTGCCGGTACCGGTTGCACCCGCTAACAAGGGTATCAGCGAGGCAATGGCGATGGCCGTGCCGACAATGGGTGTAAATCGCCCTCATCCGGAGATTGGTTCGAATAACTGGGCCGTTGGCGCGCAAAAATCTGCGACAGGCCATCCAATTTTGTCGAACGATCCTCATCTGGGGCTGAGTTTACCATCGATCTGGTATCAGATGCAATTAGTGTCTCCAACAGTTAACGTGTATGGAGCTACGTTGCCTGGCGCTCCCCACGTAATTATTGGATTCAATAAGAACGTGGCCTGGGGAGTTACGAATGTTGGGGCCGACGTGCTGGATTTTTACAGCATTCAGTTTCAGGACAAGTCACGAAAAACGTACCGGCACAACAACCAGTGGAAGCCCGTGAGCACTCGCATCGAAACGATCAGCGTAAAAGGTAAGCCGGCCATCATCGATACCGTTTACTATACTCACCATGGTCCCGTCGTTTATACAATGGGTATGGAATCGTTTCGGAAAAACATTCCGGTGGGTTACGCGGCCCGCTGGATTGCGCATGAGCCATCGGACGAAACGGCCTGCTTCTATCGGCTTAATCGAGCTCAGAACATGGCTGACTACCGGGAGGCTTTATCGCATTACGTAGCCCCGGCGCAGAACTTCATTTTTGCCAGCAACCAGAACGATATTGCTATTTCTCCTAATGGTCGTTTTCCCCTGAAATGGAAAGATCAAGGTAAGTTTCTACTCGACGGGACTAAGCCAGCCAATGACTGGCAGGGGTACATACCGGCTAATCAAAATCCGTTCGTAAGCAATCCCGAGCGTGGGTTTGTCAGTTCGGCCAACCAGTCGTCTACTGATCCGAGCTACCCGTATTATATCAACTGGGAATTTGCGCCTTCTGAACGAGGCCGACGTATCAACCAGCGATTAACTGGGATGAAGCAGGCAACGATTGATAGCATGCGATCGTTACAAAACGATAACTATAATCTCCGGGCGGCCGATGCATTGCCAGTCCTGTTGCCTTTGGTAGATGAAAAAGCGTTAACTGAAGCCCAGCGGAACGTACTGAAAAGAATAAAAGTCTGGCAGTATAACAATGACGTAGCCGAGGTGGGACCGACCATTTTTCAGAACTGGATGAATGAGTTCATGAGTATGATCTGGAAAGACGACTTCGAAGACAAGGCCCCCCAATTGATGCGGTATCCCACCTTCGACAGAACGCTAGAGCTTGTCAAGAAAACTCCCGACGCTCGCTGGTTCGATAATACCAAAACACCCGTGAAAGAACAACTGGCCGATGTGGTCACCCAAAGTTTTAAAGCGGCCAGTGATACGTTAACAAAAAACAAGGGAGCAGTCGGGCCTAAGTGGGCGTGGGGGTCTTACAAAGCGACGGGTATTCGACACCTGATTCCAGGACTGGATGCATTCAGCGTTCTCAACCTGGAAATAGGGGGCGGGAGTGGTATCGTAAACGCTACGTCAGAGCGTTGGGGGCCTTCCTGGCGTATGATCGTTGCCGTCGGATCGCAGCCTAAAGCATACGGTATTTACCCTGGTGGACAGTCAGGTAATCCAGGTAGCCCCTACTATCAGAACATGATTGAAACCTGGCGTACCGGGCAGCTCAACGAGTTACTTTATTTACAGTCTGCTCAGGATAAACACGCACGTCTTGTTCGGACAATGACCCTAAACTAACCACGTAATTCGATGATCCAGATAATTGCGATTGCTATCCTAAGCTTGCTGGCTCAACTTTTTCTGCCCTGGTGGAGTCTGGCTATCGTGGCTTTCGGTGTTTGCTTTTGGCGCAGTAGTGGCGCTGGCCGGGCGTTCATACACGGATTTGCGGGCGTCGCTCTCACATGGCTTGTTTATGTATTGTTCATTCACGTTAGTACTGATGGCATTTTCACGAGTCGTATGGGGCTGCTGCTGTTTAAAACGAACGGGGCGGTTCTACCGGTAGTTGTAACGGCGTTTTTCGGAGGTTTGGTGGGAGGAATGGCAGGAATGTCCGGATATCTGGTTTGGCAAGCTTCAGGAAATCAGGCATCAGCACACCAGTCATAAGAATTAATTCGGTTACCTTTGTCAAATAGATCATAACCAATTAATCTGTTTCCCGTGAAGAATGCCTCTTTAGTTCTGAATGTAATTCTGACCATCGCCGTAGCCGTACTGTACTATCTGCATTTTAAAGCTCATCCAACCTCGGAAGAAACTCCCATCGCAGCACCCGTTGAAGCAAAAGGTCGGGCGATTGTTTACGTGAATGTTGACTCCTTACTGACTAAATACGACTACTTCAAAGACACCCAGAAAGTGCTGGAAAGCAAGCGTTTTCAATTAGAAAACGATTTGGCTACTAAAGGACGTAATCTGGAGAATAAAGTTGCCTTTTTCCAGCAGCGGGCTGCTACCATGACCCAGGAACAAGGTCGCGCTACCGAAGCATCATTACAGAAGGAACAGCAGGAAATTCTGGCGTACCGCGAGCGCGCTGCTCAGAACCTTGCCGTGGAAGAGCAGAACAAAAACAAGGAGTTGTACGACCAGATTTACGACTACCTAAAAAAGATCAACGCGCAGAACAAGTACGAGTTTGTTCTGGGGTATACAAAAGGAGGAGGTATCCTCTTTGCTGATCCGGCTGCTGATCGGACAAGTCCAATCCTGGCGGGTTTGAATAAGGAATATCAAGCCAAACAGGCTAATAAGAAGAAATAAGAAAGATACTTTTCAGTAGTTATTCCCTAGGCAGCTCGCTACGTGTTGTTTGGGGAATAACTTTTTTAGCCAGTCTGGAAAAGCGTTGTTTTTTTGAGGCTAGTAAAACCTCTGCCGATCTTCCGGCGTTTGTGCTCTTACTTGGCTACGTTTGTGGCCTTTGATAAATTACTATGGCTTCTGCTACGATTGTTAAACAAGTTGATATCCGGAACCGACGCGCTTCGTTCGAGTATTCGTTTCTGGAGAAATACACAGCAGGTATCGTGCTGACCGGAACGGAGATAAAATCGGCGCGTCAGGGGAAAGTTAATTTACAGGATGCATACTGTCTGATATTGAATGATGAACTGTTCATTCGGCAGATGAATATATCGCTATACAATGAAGGAACACATTACAATCACGAACCCTTACGTGATCGAAAACTGCTGCTAACGAAGCGCGAAATCAAAAAGCTGAACGAAAAGCTAAAAGACCAGGGGTTGACTATCGTACCTATCCGAATGTTTACAAATGAGCGTGGTTTTGCTAAGGTTGAAATTGCCTTGGCGAAAGGGAAAAAATTGTACGATAAGCGCGACAGTATCAAAGAGCGGGACGTCACACGCGACCTGCAACGGGAGCGCTACTAAATTTTCCACAATCCTTGCTGGTATGTGGATAACTCTGTAACTTGCTACCGTACAGAGGCATTTAAACGCTATATGGGCAGGAAAGTATTAGTCTTAAATCAAGATTACAGTGCACTCAGCATCTGCTCCGTTCCAAAAGCATTCTTGCTGGTTTTTTTAGACAAAGCAGAACTCGTTGCCGAATCAGATCAGTTCATGCTTCGAACTGTGTCGGCCGAGTTTCCGATGCCTTCCGTCATTCGTCTCCACCGCTACGTAAGCCTACCTTATAAAGGCGTGATGCTTACCCGCCAGAATATATTTAAACGCGACGGGCATAGATGTCAGTACTGCGGTACTGCCGACGAATTAACCCTTGATCACGTAATGCCTAAATCCCGGGGAGGAAAAACCAGCTGGGACAATCTTTCCACTGCCTGTAAACGCTGCAATTCCCGCAAAGGGGATTATACGCCAGAAGAAGCAAATATGAAACTTCGGCAAAAACCATTCAAACCAACGTTTCTGGTTTTCCTGCGAGAGTTTTCGGGCTCTCTGGAACAAAGCTGGATGCCGTTTTTAAGTAAAAAAGAGAAAGCTTTTCGATAAACAGATAAAACTACAAGGCGAAGGCCGTAGAGAAGACGAGAGCCATTTACGTTCTTTCTTCTCTACGGCCTTCTTTTTCCTTCTATTTCAAAGAGTTTTGAGAACGGAGAAACTTTTTTGATAGCACATTTGCTATCTTTGCAATCCTTTTGCGAACGCAAAAATTTTTCAACCAAAAGTCAGTCCGCCATTGACCCACGGACTGATGTACTGAGTGGGTCAGGAAACCATTTTTTATGAGCAAAACGCAACAGCGCGAACTACCGGCATTTGATTGGGACCGGGCAGACAACAAAGGTTTTGGGAGCGGCTATTCGGACACCGAGCGTGACCGGATGCTGGAGATGTACGACAATACCCTGTCGGAAGTAAAAGAGAAAGAAGTTGTGATGGGAACCGTAGTGGGCATTACAGACCGTGAGGTGCTGCTCAACATTGGTTTCAAATCGGACGGACTTGTTCCTGCTTCAGAATTCCGCGATATGCCGGAATTGAAAATGGGCGATGAAGTTGAAGTTTACGTAGAAAATCAGGAAGACCCCAATGGTCAGCTGGTGCTGTCGCGTAAGAAAGCGAAAGTGATCACGGCTTGGCAGAAAATTCAGAAAGCGCTGGACGAGGACCTCGTTATCGATGGTTTCGTAAAACGCCGGACGAAAGGTGGTCTGATCGTTGATATTTTTGGTATCGAAGCGTTCTTACCAGGTTCGCAGATTGACGTTAAGCCAATCCGCGACTTCGACGTATTCGTTGGTAAGAAAATGGAAGTTAAGGTCGTTAAGATCAACTATGCTAACGACAACGTAGTCGTTTCGCACAAAGTCCTGATCGAAAAAGACCTCGAAGCACAACGCGCTCAGATCCTGAACAACCTCGAAAAAGGTCAGGTCCTGGAAGGCGTTATCAAAAACATGACCAACTTCGGTGTGTTCATCGATCTTGGTGGTGTTGATGGTCTGCTGCACATCACGGATATTTCGTGGGGTCGTATCAGCCACCCATCTGAAGTTCTGCACCTCGACCAGAAAGTTAACGTGGTTGTTCTTGACTTCGATGAAGACAAGAAGCGGATTTCACTGGGTATGAAGCAACTGCAGGCGCACCCATGGGATGCACTGCCAGAAGAAGTTCAGGTTGGTTCGAAAGTAAAAGGCAAAATCGTCAATGTTGCCGATTACGGCGCCTTCTTGGAAATAATGCCAGGTGTTGAAGGGCTGATCCACGTTTCAGAAATGTCGTGGTCACAGCACCTGCGTAACCCACAGGAGTTCCTGAAGGTTGGTGACGAAGTTGAAGCAGTAGTGCTGACACTGGACCGCAACGAACGGAAAATGTCGCTGGGCATCAAACAATTGACTGAAGATCCATGGACTCGTCCGGAACTGCGTACGAAATACGCCGTTGGTACGAAGCACACGGGTGTCGTTCGTAACCTGACGAACTTCGGTCTGTTCTTGGAACTGGAAGAAGGTATCGATGGTCTGGTACACGTATCGGATCTGTCCTGGACCAAGAAAATCAAACACCCATCGGATTTCATCAAAGTTGGTGAAAACCTTGACGTAGTTGTTCTGGAACTGGATATCGAAAACCGTCGTCTGGCTCTAGGTCACAAACAACTCGAAGAGAACCCATGGGATACGTTTGAGTCTGTATTTGCCGTTGGTACAATTCACCGTTGCACCATCATCAGCAAAAATGACAAGATGGCTACCCTTGAGCTACCTTACGGTATCGAAGGTTTCTCATCGCTGAAAAACCTCTCGAAAGAAGACGGTACGTTCGCTGAAGTTGGCGAAACGCTGGACTTCAAAGTGACGGAGTTCTCGAAAGAAGAAAAACGCATCATGCTGTCGCACACGAAAACGTGGCAGGAGAAGAACGAGCCCGTTAAAGAGCCGAAACAGCCCAAAGCTGCTCCAGCTAAAACGACTTCGACTTCGAACCAGTCGGATCGTGGTGCAACGTTAGGTGATCTGGATGCACTGGCTGCCCTGAAAGAACAGATGGAAGGCCGTAACTAATCCGGTTACTTTAATTGCCATAGACTCCTCCAATGTCGTAAGATGTTGGGGGAGTTTTTGTTTATAGCAGGTAACAGAAACGCGAGAAAAATTAGACTGAGTTGGTAGTTTCTCAAGAAGAAAATAGTATGTTTGCACTCCCGAATGCATGATCTGTCATGTAAGAGGTAATTGGTTCCGTGGCCGAGTGGCTAGGCAGAGGTCTGCAAAACCTCGTACAGCGGTTCGAATCCGCTCGGAACCTCACAAAATCAGAACAGATGTTTCTGCGAAAGTCTGCTCCTAAATCAGTCATAAATCAGGGCTGGTCTAGGAGCATTTTTTTTGCCTTCTTTAATTTATTCGGCGTTTTTAAGCCATTTAAGCACTTTTATTCAGCGCTTAATTAGAAACGATATAAATAAAAATTCAGATTCAAAATATCTGAATAGCACCTTTTGCCTATACAGCATTCGTGTGCTACTTTTGTGGACCAATGAAAAGTCAGTTGTGGTCATGTTGAACAACTCAATAAATATAGTTCATAGAATGAGTCGCTTATCCAAGCTTTACGGAGTTGTTGCTTTATCGTTAACCATGTTATTCGGTGGGCATCAGTTACAAGCTCAGGACGCTGCTGCGCCAGCCGATGGAGCTGCTGCTGCACCTGCCCAAGGTGGTGGAGCAGCTGCCGCCCCTGCTGGAGGTGGTGGTGACGCTGGGAAAGGAAAAACACTGTTTGATAACAACTGCGCTCAGTGCCACTCAGTAGGAGATGAAGTAATCGTGGGTCCTGGCCTGAAAAACGTTCAGCAACGGACGCCAGGAAAAGAGTGGTTGTACAAATGGATCAAAAACTCGTCGGCAGTTATTGCGAGTGGTGATGCCTATGCCAACCAGGTATTTAACAAGTACGGGCAAATTCAGATGACAAGTTTCCCTAGCTTGTCGAACGAAGATATCGATGGTATCCTGGCTTACATCGATCAGGCAAGTGCCCCAGCTGCAGCAGCAGGTGGCGGAGGAGATGCACAGCAAACTGCTGCTGGAAATGCCGGTAGTGGCGGTGCTACTACAGCAGCCTCTGGCCCATCGGAACTGTTCACTGTTGTTCTAGTCGCCTTATTGATTGTAATGGTGCTCGTGCTGGCAGTCCTGCTGGCGATCGTAACTATTCTGTCAAAAGCTGTAGCGCCTACAGCCGAGGGTGAAGCTGTTCCTGCTACGTCGCTGAATCAGCGTCTTCGCATGGGCATGTCGAACGCTTTTCATAACTCAACGCTTCGTTCGATTGTGATTTGGTTGTTCCTTTTGGTGGCAGCAAAAGAAACTATAGATGGAGCTTACAGCATCGGTATTCAACAAGGCTACGCCCCTAAGCAGCCGATCGCTTACTCACACAAGCTGCACGCTGGTCAGTACAAAATTGATTGTAATTACTGCCACACCGGTGTTAACAAAGGAAAAAGTGCTACCATTCCAGCGGCTAACATCTGTATGAACTGCCACGGCGTAATCAAAAAAGAGTCGCCTGAGATTCAGAAGATCTACGCTGCTATCGAGCAGAATCGCCCAATCGAATGGGTTCGCGTTCACAATCTACCTGATCTGGCTTACTTCAACCACGCTCAGCACGTGAACGTTGGTAACGTACAATGCCAGACTTGCCACGGTGAAATCGAAAAAATGGAAGTTGTTGAGCAGCGGTCATCATTGACAATGGGCTGGTGTATTGATTGCCACCGCAAGACGGAGGTGAATGCAAAGGACAATGCTTATTACGATAAGCTGGTTGCATTACACCAGAAGCAAAGCAAAGAACCGCTTAAAGTGGCCAACATTGGTGGTTTGGAATGTTCTAAGTGTCACTACTAACATCGACCAACCAACACTTACCGCAATAAATACGCATGGAAAATACAACCAAACGGTATTGGAAAGGGGTCGAAGAGCTACGTAACGACGCTACTTTCGTAAAAAATGCCAATAGTGAGTTTGCTGATCCGGAGCTTTCCTCGGGTTCGGATTTGGATGGTGGTTTGCTTGGTGGTGGTAATACCCAACGCCGTGACTTCCTGAAGGTGATGGGTTTCGGTATGGCTGCTGTATCATTGGCTGCCTGCGAAACACCTGTTCATAAAGCAATTCCATATATTAAAAAACCTGAACTTACATTCCCTTCTATTTCCGATTACTACGCTTCTAGCTATTCTTATGGTGGAGATTATGCGAGTATTCTAGTAGAAACCCGCGAAGGGCGGCCTATCAAAATCGAAGGCAATCCACAGTCGAAGGTTAGTAAAGGTGGTACAGGTGCCCGGGTTCAGGCTTCAGTTCTGTCGCTTTATGATAACGATAAACTGAAAGGCCCAAAACGGGGTGAAACCGATGTTGACTGGGCAACGATTGACCGGGAAATCTTAAGCCAACTTAGCTCGGTAGCCGCGCAAGGTGGTGCTATTCGGATTGTTACGTCAACAATTCTGAGTCCTGCCACAAAAGCGGTTATCACAGCTTTCACGACCAAATACCCAACCACGCGTCATATTATGTATGATGCGAACTCGGCTGCCGGAATTGTACAAGCTAACCAACTATCGTTTGGTAAAGCGGTTATCCCATCCTACAATCTAAGCCGGGTACAAACGATCGTAGGGATTTGCTCTGACTTTTTAGGGTCAGGAATTGCTTCGAACGAAAACGCAATTGATTACGCAGCAACCCGCCGGGTTAGTAAAACCAAGACTGATATGTCACGGCATTATCAGTTTGAAACGGGGCTGTCGCTAACAGGAGCTAATGCTGATTATAGAACGGCAATCAAGCCTTCTCAAGAGGGACTGGTTGTAGCAGCTCTGTATAATAAAGTTGCTGCCAAATTAGGTGGTACTTCTGTAAGCGCTCCAAGCATTGCGGTTGATAATTTAGATAAGGCGGCAAACGATTTAGCTCGTTCGCGGGGTCGTGCGGTGGTAATGTCAGGGTCTAATGATCCTAACGTTCAAGTACTGGTCAATGCCTTGAACTCGCTATTAGGTGCTTACGATTCAATTATAAATCTGAACGCACCCGTCAACTATGCACAGGGTAATGATGCGCAGATGAACGCGTTCATCGATGAAGCAAAAGCTGGACGGGTAGGCGCAGTTTTCTTCTTTGAGTCGAACCCAGTTTATGACCACCCACGTGGTGCCGAGCTAGCCGAAGCGCTTCCTAAAGCAAAACTATCTGTTTCGTTTGCTGATCGCGCTGATGAAACAGCTTCGTTAGCAAAATACATTGCTCCAGCCCCTCATTATCTAGAGTGCTGGAATGATGCCGAGCCTAAACAAGGCTTCTATAGCTTGGCGCAGCCTGCTATCACCAACATTTTCAAGACTCGTCAATTCCAATCGAGTTTGTTAAAGTGGGCCGGACAGCCAAGTGATTTTCAGATATATCTGAAAAATTTCTGGCGTTCAAACTACTATCCGAAAGCAACTGGTTTTGGCTCTTTCGATGAGTTCTGGGTTAAGTCATTGCATGATGGTGTATTTGAGCCTGCCGCAGCACCTGCTGCTGGTGGTGTAACGTACGCTGGTAACACGGCAGCAGCCGCGTCAGCTATTGCACAAAGTTACAAGCCATCAACCGGTATGGAACTGTCGCTGTACGAGAAATCAGTGATGGGCACGGGCTTCATGGCTAATAATCCGTGGCTTCAAGAGATGCCAGATCCAGTGTCGAAAGCCTGCTGGGATAACTACGCATCCATTTCGCAAAAAACAGCCAATGACATGGGGCTGGCACAAAACGACTTGGTTACGGTTACGGTTGGTAACAAGTCGGCTGAACTGCCCGTTCTTATCCAACCAGGCCAAGCTGATAATACCGTATCGGTAGCCATTGGCTATGGACGTGAGAAAGCTGGCAAAGCGGCTAATGGTGTTGGCAAGAACATGTATCCTTTTGCTTCATTTGTAAACGGATACCTGAGTCTGGCATCAGTTAGTGCGAAAGTTGAAAAAGCAAGCGGTACCCGTGAGATTGCGCAGACCCAAACGCACGATACTGTAATGGGACGTCGAGCTGTATTGCAAGAAGCTAAGCTGGCTGATTACAAGAAAAACCCAAAGGCAGGTCGTTATGAGCCTGTTGTTCACACTTCGGAAGGAGAAAAACAAGCTGACGAGATTTCGCTTTGGAACGGTTATGGCAAACCCAACCATTCATGGGGTATGGTCATTGACCTGAACTCTTGTTTCGGTTGTGGTTCCTGCGTTATCGCTTGTCAGGCGGAAAACAACATCGCTGTCGTTGGTCGTCAGGAAGTGTTGAACCGTCGGGAAATGCACTGGTTACGTATTGACCGTTACTATAGCAGCGATGCGGATGCGGAAGACGTAAAAGGTCTGGAAGTGGCTTCGGCTAACCCAGAAGTCACGTTCCAGCCAATGCTATGTCAGCATTGCAGTAACGCACCTTGCGAAACGGTTTGTCCAGTATTAGCAACGACTCACAGCACGGAAGGTCTGAACCAGATGACCTATAACCGTTGCGTAGGAACTCGCTATTGTGCAAACAACTGCCCGTATAAAGTGCGTCGCTTCAACTGGTTTAAATATCCAGACAACGAAAATTTCGACTATAACTTCAATAACGATCTGGGTAAGATGCAGATCAACCCAGACGTAACTGTTCGGTCACGTGGTGTTATTGAGAAATGCTCATTCTGCGTACAACGTATCCAGGAAGGTAAACTGACTGCGAAAAAAGAACGGCGCCGGTTAATGCCTGACGAAGTGCAGACCGCCTGCTCGCAGGGCTGCCCAACGAATGCGATTGTATTTGGTGATATGAATAACCCTGAAAGCACCATTTCTAAAATGCTTGAGGAAGAGATGGAAGGTCGTGCGTTCCACGTACTGGAAGAAATTAACGTGAGACCACAAATCTCGTACCTGACAAAAGTCCGCAATAAGGACGAAATGCCGAAGCAGGAAACTCGTCAGGAATCACACGCATAAAATCAATAGAATGTGACAAACGCGTTACGCTCTGTAAATCGTAATCGCTTTGATCGTGTAACGTGAATCGAATAAAACTAAAGTAAGAATATGTCGCATGTAACATCAGCTGTAAGAACTCCCCTTGTCACCGGCGGTAAGACCTACGCCGACGTGACGGAGGATATTAGTAAGCAGGTGGAAGGAAGCCCCACTCGTGAGTGGACGATTGCTTTCTCTATTGCTGTTGTTGTGCTTATTTATGGTACTGCCTGCGTCTTCTGGACCTGGTGGGAAGGACTAGGCGTTTGGGGACTTAACAAAACTGTGGGTTGGGCCTGGGACATTACCAACTTCGTATGGTGGGTAGGTATTGGTCACGCCGGAACGCTGATCTCTGCTATTCTCCTTCTATTCCGCCAGAAATGGCGGACGGCTGTAAACCGGGCGGCTGAAGCTATGACAATCTTCGCCGTTATTTGTGCAGCTACGTTCATTCTAATGCACATGGGCCGTCCTTGGCTGGCTTATTGGGCGCTTCCATTACCAAATACGTTTGGTTCGTTATGGGTGAACTTCAAATCGCCACTGGTATGGGACGTATTTGCGATTAGCACGTATTTTACCGTTTCTCTTGTGTTCTGGTACATGGGTTTGCTGCCTGATTTGGCGACGATTCGTGACCGTGCCCGTAGCAAAGTCTCACGTTATATCTACGGTGCCTTCTCACTAGGTTGGAACGGTTCAGCCAAAACCTGGGCTCGCTATGAGTACATTAGCTTGATCCTGGCTGGTTTATCGACACCACTTGTACTTTCGGTACACACGATTGTGAGTATGGACTTTGCTACGTCGGTAATTCCTGGCTGGCACACCACTATTTTCCCTCCTTACTTCGTTGCTGGTGCTATCTTCTCCGGCTTTGCCATGGTGCAAAACCTGATGTTGATCATCCGGGTTGTATTCCGTCTGGAAGATTACATTACGCTTGAGCACATCGAATCGATGAACAAAGTCATTACCCTGACTGGATCAATCGTGGGGGTAGCTTACCTGACAGAGTTCTTCATTGCCTGGTATTCAGGTAACGAATTCGAGTCATACACATTCATCAACCGGGCTACCGGTCCTTACTGGTGGGCCTACTGGGCAATGATGACCTGTAACGTAATTTCACCGCAGCTATTCTGGTCGCGTACTATTCGCCGGAGTATTGTGTGGACGTTCGTGCTCTCTGTGGTCGTAAACATTGGTATGTGGTTCGAACGCTTTGTAATCATCGTATCATCACTCCACCGTGATTATCTGCCATCGAGCTGGGCAATGTTTCACCCAACGCTGTTTGACATCAGTGACTACATTTTCTCATTCGGTCTGTTCTTTACGTTGTTTCTGGCCTTCTCGAAGTTTCTGCCAGTTGTAAACATGGCTGAAGTTAAGACTGTCATTAAATCTTCATCCGAAAAACTGCCAGCTTCAGTGTCGGGTGTTGCAAAAGGGGAACGTGTTACGAACCCAACTTTCAACAAGGACGCAGAATAACCAATAAGCCTGGGGCTGAAAGGTTCCAGGCTTACATCTTAAAAACTGAATAAGTACTGAACATGTCAGACGCAAACGGTAAATTCTTAGTCGGTATCTACGATGATGACGACGTAGTGCTCGAAGCCGTTAAAAAAGTAAAGAAGGCGGGCGTTCGTATCCAGGAAGTGTATTCGCCTTTCCCTATTCACGGATTAGACGTTGCTCTCGGGCACCCACGTTCCCGGCTGGGTATTGCAGCCTTTCTATTCGGACTGACAGGAACGACAACAGCCTTATTACTGACTGCCTACACAGAAAGCTTTGACTGGCCAATGATTGTAGGTGGTAAAGATTCGTACTCGCCAGTAATTTATGTTCCAGTTATTTTTGAGCTAACAGTTCTGTTTAGCGCTCTGGGAATGGTTGGTACGTTTTTGATTTCAAATGGACTTGGGCCAACGACCAAACCATTAATGTACGATCTGCGGACAACTGATAACAAGTTTGCCATGGCCATTGATCTGAGCAAGAATGACATTCCTGAGGCAGACATCGAGCAGATTTTAAAAACTTCAGGAGCTGCGGAAGTAAACATTAAGCAGTTCTAATTTTCCAAAGGGCATGATCACGAACTATAAAGGTGTAGCGACACTGGCCATTGTCGGGTTACTTTTTACAGGAGTTGCCTGTAAGCGGGGCCACGATGATACGGGGCTTGAGTACGCACCACAGATGTATGACGCCATTGGTTACGAGCCATACCGTCAGGTTAGAGAAAACTCAATTAACCCACAAGGGCTGAACATGCGTCTGCCCGCTCCGGGTACAGTAGCACGGCCAAACTACACAACTAAGTTTGGTTCGGGCGATAGTGCTAAGACGGATTTGATGCTCTACAATATCCCGAAGGATAGTATCGAGATTGCTGAGCGAGTGTTAACTAATCCAATCCCAGAGAACGAAAAGAATCTGGCTGATGGTAAAGTACTCTACACACGTTATTGCTCACACTGCCATGGTGAAACTGGCAAAGGAGACGGTCCTGTAGGTAAAGAGTATAAAGGGGTTCCTAGTTACTCCGCTGATGCTTACAAGACAATGAATGATGGACACGTTTTCCACGTAATTACCAATGGCAAAGGACGTATGTGGCCACACGGTTCGCAAATTACGCCCGATGACCGGTGGAAGATTGTACAATACGTACATAAGTTACAGCAAGGATAATTAGTATCTTATAAATCCCATTTTGACAGGAGTTACAAGTTAAACTGGGAACAATAAACCAGAGAATGGCATCGGCTCACGCATTACCGTCACTAGACGAACAATTTGAATTTACTGACCAATCCAAGCGTCGGCTTTTTATTGGAATAGGCGCTGGTGTTGCTTTGGTTGCACTTGGCGCTTTTCTGTTAGCGTCGGGAGCCGGTGGTCATGACGCAGCCGCTCACGCTGCTCATGGTGCAGAAGCCCATGGCGGACACGAGGGGGCTCATGCATACAAATGGACAACCCGTATTTGGGCTAACTTATGGCTCAATGCCGTCTACTTTATAGGTGCTGCAGTTACTGGGATGTTTTTTATCTCATATAACTATCTGGCGCAAGCCGGTTGGTCATCTGCATTTAAGCGCGTACCGGAAGCAATGCCTGCTTACGTTCCAATAATGGGTGTTGTTCTTCTTGCTGTGTTTTTCATTGCAGGTCAAGATCTATTTCACTGGAAGAATCCGGCCTTGTATGATCCAACCAATCCAGAGTATGACCATATCATTGCTGGCAAGGCTGGTTTTTTAAATACGCCTTTCTACCTGATCCGATTGGTCGTGTACGTTGGGTCTTGGTACTTCCTGTGGATGAAAATCCGTGATTTTTCCCTGAAAGAAGATCTAGAAGGAGGAACAGAGTACTATGAGAAAAGTATCAAATACGGAACCGCATTCCTGGTTGTCTTTGCTGTTACGTCATCGACTTCTGCGTGGGACTTCGTCATGTCGATTGATACCCACTGGTTCAGTACCATGTTTGGTTGGTATACATTAGCAAGTTGGCACGTAACAGGTTTGGCTATTATTACGCTGACTGTCGTTAGTCTGAAAGAACGCGGTTATTTAAAGATAGTGAACGAAAGCCATCTGCATGATTTGGGCAAGTTCATGTTTGCCTTTAGTATCTTCTGGACCTATGTATGGTTCGCTCAGTTCATGCTGATTTATTACGCCAACTTGGCGGAAGAAACTGTCTATTACCGTGAGCGTTTTAGCGGTTATGGTGGTTTCTACAAAGCACCTTTTTTCATTAGCCTGTTCCTAAACTTTGTCTTTCCATTTCTTGTTCTGATGACAAGGGACGCAAAGCGGACTTACGTTTTCCTGAAGCTAGCTGCTTGGGGTATCATTGTTGGGCACTACTTTGATTTCTACACCAATATCATGCCTGGAACTGTGGGTGCTCATGGTGGCTTTGGTCCCGTAGAATTCGGTACGATTTTAATATTTGCATGTGGTTTTATCTGGACGCTTTCATCTCAGCTAAGCAAAGCCAATTTGATTCCCAAGAATCACCCCATGCTGGAGGAAACATTACATCACGATATCTAATTTATAATTCGCTTATAGCATGGTTTATATAATCGCTATATTATCGGTAATCTTCCTGGGGTTGGCTGCTATGGTCGTATCTCGGATGGCTGCGGTAGTTAAAAATGCAAGTGGCCCTGTTGAAGATGACCATATTGGCATGAGCAACAAGATCAATGGAGCATTATTTATGGTGTTTCTGGTGCTTGGTATCGTTGGTGCTACGTGGTCTTACTTACACTCGTCTCAGTACTTCCTACCAGAGGCTTCAACTGCACACGGTCGTCGTACAGATTTCCTGTTTTGGCTAACAATGGGAATCATTACGGTTGCTTTTGTTGTCACGAACACGCTTCTATTCACGTTTGCATGGAAGTATCAGTATAAGAAGGGACACAGAGCGGCTTATTATCCTGAGAACCACAAGTTAGAATTAATCTGGACAGTTATTCCGGCTGTTGTCATGGCAGTACTGGTGTTTTCAGGATGGCGGGCTTGGCGAGACATTATGTCTGAAGCCCCTGCTGATGCACAAGTTGTCGAGATCGTTGGTAAGCAGTTTAACTGGATTGTTCGTTACCCAGGAGTTGACGATAATAAGCTGGGAGCGTATAATTACAAGTTGATCAATAATAACAATGATGTAGGAATCGACTATACGGACGAAGCTTCTTTCGATGACTTTACATCGACGTCTGAACTGCACATTCCTGTTAATAAACCTGTGCTGCTCAAAATCCGTGCTCGTGATGTACTGCACAGCGTATTCATTCCTCACCTGCGCGTGAAGATGGATGCAGTTCCTGGAATGCCAACGCGTTTCTGGTTCATCGCAGATAAAACCACGGATGAAATGCGAAATATTACGGGCAATGCTAATTTCAAATATGAGATTGCTTGTACCGAAGTTTGCGGACGTGGTCACTTTTCAATGAAGATTAACGTTGTTGTAGAAGATGAAGCATCTTGGCAAGCATGGTGTAAAGAACAGAAGCCATTGTTGAATACGACACCGGAACTGGCAGATCGCATTCCAGCTTCATTGAAAGCTAAAGCCGCTAAATATTTACCAGCAGAAGGAGCAGAGCCTGCTCCAGCTCCGGCAGATAGTACAACGGCACGTGTACAGCCAACTGGTGGTGTTTCATTGGCAACAGCAACAATTCGGTAAATTTTAACTACTATCAACCAAATACTATGGCGACTGTAACAGGTAATTCGGCGACCGTAGCTCATCATATTGAGCACGACCACCATGAGCCGCAGAGTTTTTGGCGTACATACGTTTTCTCTGAAGACCACAAAATGATTGCGAAGCAGTACCTGATCACGGGTATCTTCTGGGCAGTTATTGGTATCAGTTTATCTGTGATGTTCCGCCTTCAATTGGGCTTCCCAAACATGAAGCTAGGGTTCCTACGGCCAATCTTGGGTGGTTGGATCGATACTAACGATAAGATAGATCCTGATTTTTATCTAGCGTTAGTCACTATGCATGGTACCATCATGGTATTTTTCGTGTTGACGGCTGGTTTAAGTGGTACGTTCTCTAACTTCCTGATTCCTTTACAGGTAGGAGCTCGTGACATGGCATCTGGTTTCTTGAACATGTTATCTTACTGGTTCTTCTTCATTGCCGGTGTGGTTATGTTCGCTTCGCTATTTATTGAGACTGGACCCGCTGCTGGAGGTTGGGTGGTTTATCCGCCGTTAAGCGCATTGCCACAAGCACATAAAGGTTCAGAGCTAGGTATGACTTTGTGGCTGAGTAGCATGGCCCTGTTCATCGTATCGCAGTTATTGGGTGGTATAAACTATATTACTACTGTTATCAATCTGCGAACACGGGGGATGTCATTCAGTAAATTGCCTCTTACCATATGGGCTTTTTTCCTGACAGCAATCTTGGGGTTGATATCATTTCCGGTTCTTTTGTCAGCAGCGCTACTTCTGATTTTTGACAGAAGCTTTGGCACGAGTTTTTATCTGTCTGAGATTTATATCAAAGGAGAAGCGCTGCCAAACGTAGGTGGTTCGCCAATTTTGTTCCAGCACTTATTCTGGTTCCTAGGGCATCCAGAGGTTTATATTGTATTGTTGCCTGCTCTAGGGTTGACATCTGAAATCATTGCTACAAACTCACGGAAACCAATCTTCGGCTACCGTGCTATGATTGCGTCAATGATTGGTATTGCATTCTTGGCGTTCATTGTGTGGGCTCACCACATGTTTGTGACGGGTATGAATCCTTTCTTGGGATCAGTATTCATGTTCTTAACGCTGATTATTGCTGTTCCTTCGGCAGTGAAAGCGTTCAATTATATTACGACTCTATGGCGTGGTAATATTCGGTTTACGCCGGCAATGCTGTTCTCAATTGGTTTAGTATCGTTCTTTATCTCGGGTGGTCTGACTGGTATCATTCTGGGTAATGCGGCACTCGATATTCAGTTACACGATACGTATTTTGTAGTTGCTCACTTTCACTTGGTGATGGGAGCCGCTTCGGCTTTTGGTCTTTTAGCAGGTGTTTATCATTGGTTCCCCAAAATGTTTGGACGGATGATGAATGAAAAACTAGGCTATGTCCATTTCTGGTTAACATTCATTGGTATCTACCTGGTGTTTTTCCCGATGCATTACATTGGTATTGCTGGTTTCCCTCGTCGATACTATGCATTCACCAGCTATGATTTCACAAAGAACATCTTCGCTGATATGAATGCTTTCATCAGCTTGGCGGCCATCTTCACATTTGGAGCTCAGTTCATCTTCCTAGTAAACTTCTTCTATAGTATTTTTAAAGGGAAGCGAGCTACGCAGAATCCATGGAAATCGAACACGTTGGAATGGACGGCACCTGTACAACCAGGACATGGTAACTGGCCTGGTGAAATTCCAGCTGTGTACCGTTGGCCTTATGACTATAGTAAACCCGGTGCTGTCGAAGATTTCATTCCTCAAAATGTGCCTTATTCCCAAACCCCTGAATCGAATCTGCCTCATGAGATGGAGATGATTGGGCTGGAAAAGGAAATTGAGGCTCAAAATCTGAATGACCAATTCAAACAACCTCACTAATTCTAAAAGACGGAGATTCCGGACTCTGGCTCTTCTGACAGTACTATGCATTTATCTAGTCGTTCTGGCTGGTGGTGTTGTCAGAGGAACAGGGTCCGGAATGGGCTGTCCAGACTGGCCAAAATGCTTTGGCCGTTGGATACCTCCAACGCATATATCTCAGCTACCAATTGACTATCAGGAGATTTATGGTGCGAAGCTAAAAGGAGAAGTTGAATTTAATGCCACAAAAACATGGATTGAGTATATCAATCGACTAATTGGAGCCTTTTCAGGCTTTATTGTTTTTGTGACTCTAATAGCTTCATTTTCATTTCTGAAAAGTGATAAGTCGATTGTTGTAGGAAGCTTTATAGCTTTTATTCTGATTGGACTGAATGGATGGTTAGGTGCCAAAGTTGTTTCGACGGAATTGGCTCAGTACATGGTTACAATTCATTTTTTGCTGGCCATCGTCGTTGTTTTTGCACTTCTATATGTTTTTGTTCGCGCTGACTCTGCCGCTAATACAGAATTGCCAAAGCAGCAGTATGCGGTACTAAGCCGCCTGTTACTAGTCACGTTGGCAGTTTCAATTAGTCAAGTAATATTGGGCACACAAGTACGGACAACCTTGGACCAAGTAGTTAGGCAGCTTGGATACGACCAGCGGATGAGCTGGATTGATAATTTAGACTGGCATTTTTACGTACACCGTTCTTTTTCAATACTAGTCCTAGCGTTGCACGTAATTGTGATTTATCGGTTGCGAAAGGCAACTCAAAACATAGTCATACGCAGCCTTTGTATTGCAATGATGGCGATTGTCATCATTGAGATAGCATCAGGAGTTATCATGGCTTATGGTGGTGTTCCAGCTGCCATGCAGCCAGTTCATTTGTTGCTGGCTGTGATTATGGTCGGTCTACAATACATGGCTTGGTTACGTGTTGATCCCCAAAGCAAACGCATTGAGAGCCAGCCAGAAACTGTTTCTTTCCAACGTTTATAGTATGCAGAGAATATTTGAGGTAAGTGAAGTTGGGGTAAAATTTAAAGCGTACGTTGAATTAATTAAGCTTAAGCTCACATTAGCGGTTGTCTTTTCGGGAGTATTCGGCTATTGCTTAGCAACTAATGAGGTTAGTTGGATCAAAATAGTTCTATTTGTAATTGCTTCTTTAGCGATAACAGGAGCCGCTAACACTGTTAATCAGATTTTCGAACGAGAGTCAGACAAGCTGATGAAACGAACTGCGGGGCGGCCGCTACCGACAGGGAGGCTAACTCCGCGAGAAGCATCAACGTTTGCCTTTCTGTTATTTAGCATAGCAACGTACATTTTTGCCGAAGCTTTTAACGTTCGAGCCGCAGCTATAGCTGTTCTGTCATTCCTTCTATACGGGTTTGTTTACACGCCTTTAAAGTCAAAAGGACAAATTGCTGTCTACGTTGGTGCGCTGCCAGGTGCTTTCCCGCCAATGATAGGTTGGGTTGCAGCAACAAACCATTATGGTTGGGAGCCTGGCATCCTATTCGCTATTCAATTCCTGTGGCAGTTTCCTCACTTTTGGGCTATCGGTTGGTTGGCCTTTGATGATTACCAGAGAGCAGGAATGCAGATGATGCCTGGTAAGGCGAAAAACCGCAAAACTGCTTTTCGAATGATGGTTTATACTGTCTTTCTAATCCCAATTTGCTGGTTGCCTTTTTTATTAGGAATTACAGGAGTTGTTTCAGCAATAGTAGCTACCGTTGGGGGAATCTTGTTTTTAGCCCAGACGTTCCATCTAATGAAGACCTGCACAGACAAAGCAGCTTTACAGATGATGTTTGGATCATTGTTATATCTGCCCGTCGTTCAGGTTGCTTACTTGTTAGATAAAATTTGATGATGGCAAACCAAATCGCTGACCCCGTTTCTTTTGTAGAAGAGCCAGAAGAAACTTTGTCAATGAATCCCCGCAAGTTCATCTTGTGGTTATTCATTGTTAGTATTATTATGCTTTTCGCTGCTATGACGAGTGCCTATTTGGTGCGTCGGGCAGAAGGTAACTGGTTGGAATATGATATTCCAGCGGTATTCACATACAGCTCTGTTGTACTGGTATTAAGCAGTATCACGATGCATTGGGCCTACCTAGCGGCAAAAAAAGATAACTTCGGCAGTTTGAAGATAGCGATATCTGTTACTTTTGCACTCGGCATGGCTTTCCTCTACATGCAATTTCAAGGTTGGGTAGAGCTAGTTAACCAAAATGTTTTCTTTGTTGGTAATCCCGCAGGTTCGTTCATGTACATCTTTACTGGATTACATGGGTTTCACCTGATTTCTGGATTGATTGTTCTGATTTTTGCATTAGTAGCAGCTTTTAGGGTTCGGATTCATGCTAAAAACCTGAATCAGATTGAGATAGCGACTGCGTACTGGCATTTTTTAGACATTTTGTGGTTGTATTTGTTTTTCTTTTTAGTCTACTTTCATTGATAATTTTTTAGACGCATGGCGGCTACTGCGACAACACACACTGTAGCAACTGATTCAACGTTCGACAAGAAAACCTGGATGGGTGGTGTCGAACCAATGAATGCCAGTTATGGCAAGTTGATGATGTGGTTCTTCCTGATCTCAGATACGTTCACCTTCTCAGCATTGCTGGTGACGTACGGGCTGATTCGTTACAGTTATCCTGCCTGGGATCCGGCAATTTATGGAGAAGTCTTCAAGTTCTCGAACTTGTATTGGCCTATTCCTGAAATGGTGTATAACGCAGTACCGTTTGTACACGGCGTTCATCTCCCGCTGATTTTCGTCGGTATCATGACGTTTATTCTCATCTTTAGTAGCGTAACGATGGTACTGGCTGTAGAAGCTGGTCACCGGATGGACCGCAAAGATGTTGAGAAGTATATGCTGTGGACCATCCTGGGTGGTTTTACGTTCTTAGGCAGCCAAGCATGGGAATGGAGTCACTTTATTCATGGAACCGAACAAGGTACTGTGATCACTGAACTGATTAATGGAGAGACAGTAAAGCGTACCATCTTCGGAGCTAATCTAGTCGAAAATCAGTATGGACCACCAGCCTTTGCTGATCTGTTTTTCTTTATCACCGGTTTCCACGGTACTCACGTTCTCAGTGGTGTTATCTTGAATATCCTGATTTTTTATCGGGCAGCAACGGGTTTGTACGCACGCCGTGGACACTATGAAATGGTTGAAAAAGTAGGTCTTTACTGGCACTTTGTCGATCTGGTTTGGGTATTCGTTTTCACCTTTTTCTACCTGGTTTAAGTTTATACAATCATGGCTGATCACGCACATCACGATCACGACGATCACGCTGGTACCGAAGTGGCTCCAGCAGAAACAGGGATGATCTGGCGGACATTCATTATTCTGTCAGTTATTACTGCATTCGAATTTACGTTAGCTTACGTTATGCCGGCTGGTACGTTACGTACCTCTATCTTCGTAGGAATGACGCTGGTCAAAGCGTTCTATATTGTTGGTGAATTCATGCACTTGAAGCATGAAGTCAAAAGCCTCATATGGGCCATTACGATTCCCGTCATCTTTGTTATCTGGTTACTTATTGCATTAATGACAGAAGGCGAGTCGATTTTTGAATTGAGGTAGCTTATGAGTAATACCAAGAAAGCCGGGATCCTGCTAGTTGTACTGCTGGTCCCGGCTTTGCTGTATCTATTCCTTCGATACGGTACGCAAAATCATTTTTCCCTTCCCCGTTATCTACCAAAGATAGATTCGACAAGAGGTGAGCCTTTAATAGGTATGGTCAAGCTTCCGGACGGGCGTGAAGTAGAAGACACGATTTATAATCATATACCACCCTTTAAACTGATTGATCAGGACAGTAACATTGTCGATCAGTCGATTGTGAAGGATAAAATATATGTAGCGGACTTCTTCTTTACGCGTTGCGGCACCATTTGTCCTAAAATTGCGTCGCAGTTAACCCGGGTTCAGGATGTATTCCGATCAAAAGATGACATTCGCTTTTTGTCGTTTAGTATCGATCCAGAACACGACCAGCCAGAGCAGCTAAAAGAATACGCTAACAAATACGAAGCGATTCCTGGCAAATGGTATTTTCTAACTGGAAGTAAAGCTGAAATATATGATCTGGGATTGCATGGCTTCTATTTGCCCGTTGTCGATGCTGGTGTAAAGGATGGTAAGCCGGACGAAACTTTTATTCACAGCGAAAAGTTGGTTTTAGTAGATAAGTCAGGTATTGTCAGGGGTTTCTATGACGGTACCGACAAGGAAGATGTAGATCGGTTGATTCTGGAAATCAGAATTCTTCTAGATATCTATAGCAAAGAGCAGTAAGTCTATGGAAACAATACAGCCCGTTCAAGAGCAAAAAGCTAATCGGGTAATTAACGTTCTGTCACTAGCCATTCCGATTGTTGTCGCACTGCTTCTAGGCATTCGTCAAAAAGTGGATTTAGGATCGTGGACGGATTTTTTACCTCATATTAACGGAGTTATAAACTCACTGACTGCTATCATGCTGTTAGTTGGTTTCTATTTTATTAAGCAGAAAAACGTAGCAGCCCACAAAGTCACTATGTTGATTGCGTTCGGGTTAGGTTCTGTTTTCCTGGTTAGTTACGTGTTGTATCATCTAACGCACGACTCAACTCCGTTCGGTGGGCAGGGCTGGATCAGACCAGTATACTACTTCTTACTGATCTCGCACATTGTCTTATCAGTTGTTGTTGTATGGTTTGTGCTGCGAGCGGTATACTTTGCGTTAACTAATCAGATAATAAAGCACAAACAAACGGTCAAATGGACCTTTCCTATTTGGTTGTACGTAAGCATAACCGGAGTGATCGTGTACTTATTGATTAAACCGTACTATTTACATTCGATATAGAGCTATGAGAAATCGATTTGTGTGGTTTGCTCTTTTTTTCTTTCTGATTTTGACGCCTGATTTGATGGCGCAATGTGCCATGTGCCGCGGAACAGTCGAAAGCACTGTGAGCAATGGACGTAGTGTAGTCGCATCGCAATTGAATCTAGGTATTCTTTACCTATTGGTAGTACCATACCTGCTGGTTATGTCAATCGGTTACTTATGGTATCGAAATAGTAAAAGCGAATATGGAAAGCGACTCGAAATTACTAGCCGCGTCAAAAGGGCTTTGTCCTAGATGCCATCAGGGGAAAGTTTTCGTTAAACCGTTTTACAACCTAAAGCGGTTTGACGAAATGTATGAGCATTGTCCGCACTGCGGACTGCGCTACGAAATTGAGCCAGGATACTTTATTGGCGCTATGTATATTAGTTACGCCATATCGGGTGGAGTAGCGCTGGTTATGGGATTCATGCTGTTTTATTTTGGTGGAGATCCTGACGGATGGGTTTACGCTGCTTCAGTAGCTCTTGTTATGGTGCTGATTGCTCCCATTAATTTTAGAATCTCACGAATCATCTGGCTATACTACGTAGCAGGAATCAAGTACGAAGAAGGGCTGTAAAGCCCTTTTTTTGTGCTCTGTTGGTGAGGAAAAGAGAAATCTAAAAAAGTATTTAAAATAATTTGATCCTCATGCAACCCAGCGACCCACTCTTTGCATCTTGCTGTTGAACTCGGATCGATATGCTACGAATTATACCTTTTTTCACGACGGAAACGCAATTGATTGCTGCGTTGAAACGGGGGGAAAGCCGTGCGCATAAGCTAGTGTATGAACGCTTCTCCGGGAAAATGCTGGCTGTCTGTACCCGTTATTGTACCAATCGAGATGACGCTGAAGAGGTCATGTTAGACGGTTTCATGCGGGTGTTTGAAAAGATAAGCCAGTTTCGGGAAGATGGCAGCTTTGAGGGGTGGATTCGGCGGATTATGGTGACAGAGTCGCTCATGTTTTTGCGTAAGAATAAGCAGTTACGCCAAGAAGTAGCTCTTGATGATACGTTAGTCGAACCTGATTATGATTGGGCAGATGCAGCACTAAATGAAAACGACCTACTTCGGCTTATTGGGCAACTGCCCGAAGGCTACCGTAGCATTTTCAACCTATATGCTATTGAGGGATATACCCATGCGGAGATAGCCGAATTGCTTGGTATATCGGAAGGGACATCAAAGTCTCAATTAAGCCGGGCTCGTACTTTACTACAAGCCAGCCTGAAAAAATTAGAACAGCAACAACACAATGAACGAACCTATCAAAAAACAGCCAGTTGACGAGCTTTTTGCCCGAAAGCTGACTAATCTGTCAATACAACCAGACGAGCGAGGATTTGCTCGTTTACAGGCACGCATGACCCAGCAGAAGCAACCTGAGAAAGTTGTTCTCTGGCGGACGCCTACGTTCCAGCGGTCTATTGCCGCAGCGGCCTGCATTGTGTTGGTAGCTACGTTGGGTTGGTATGCTCAGTCTACAAATCAGGAAAAACTTGCTGCCGTCAATACGCAAAAAACGATCGCTAGGCATACCCAACCAGTACGTCCTGTAGAACAAATAAAGAAAGAAGCTTCAGAAGCAATCGTGCGACAAACTGGGCCTAATGTGCATTTTGCGAATCCTATTCCTAAATCAAACCCAGAGGTTGCTGAACCTCTAATCTCTGAAGAACAAACCGTCGGAGCAGTGGCAATGACCAAGCCCAAAAACCGTAAAACGCAGGCTGGATCGACGAGAGAAAAGAACGTTTCAGGGCCTCGAGTAATAGAACGCAACAGCGAAGAGCAAGTAGCGTCTATAACTTCAGCACCCGTAAAAGACAACGTAACGCCTACGCCAGCTGCGAGTGCGCCACGAACGTTGGTAGTGACGATCGCTGAGCCCGACGTACTGGTAGCAGCCAAGCAAACGGCGCAGGAGGCTGACCAAAAAGTAGTAGCTGTCAATAAAAACACGAACGAAACGGGGGCAGGTAAACTCTGGCGGAAAATTCAACGGATAAGAACAGGTGAAACTGCTGTCGCTGGAACCTCTGTCGAAGACGATGAAAAAGGCCTTTTGGACCGTGCTTATGGCCAACTGAAACATAGCTTTCAAAAGAATAAACCCGCCAGACAATGAAACGAACTTTTAGCCTGATACTATTCGCCTTACTAAGTGTAACATCCATTCTCACTCAGGCTCGACCGAGCGCGGACTCCTTAGTTATTCAATTCGCGAATCGGACTCGAATGGTAATTTATGCGCCTGACAAAAACGGGATCAAAGCTTTGTCTGCCTACGATTTGAATAAAATCGTACGAGATATGGGCATGAAACTGGATACGCTACCTGACGGAAAGACCGCCGTTTCGGTCAACGAACAGGAAGGCGAGAAATATATCAAAGATACCGTTCTGGTGGTAACTCGTAGGAAGGGCGATATAAGCGTTGTGATTCGTAATTCGGAACAAACAGAGACGACCTCAGATAAGCACGAAAACGACTACAAAACAGCAACCTCAGAGCGTCGAAGAAGAAGACAGTCTGACCGACAGAAAATCAGCTTCGAAGGCCTTGGCATTGGCCTGACGAATTTTATCCAGCAGTCGAGCCTTCCGGCTTATCCTGAAGAAAGTTACAAATTACGTCCCATTGGCTCTCGCTATATCGCGCTGGCATTCGGTAGTATGCCGACCATCGTTGAGGGTAAACACGTATCACTGAAATTGTATTATGGGCTGGAAGTAGCCTGGAACAATTTCATGTTTGAAGAAGACGTGATCGCTGAGAAAACACCGACTGGAATTGCCTTTACGCCAGCAGGGCGAACGCTGGATAAGTCTAAACTTACGGTTTGTACATTGGGTATCCCTGTAGTTCCCCGACTAACTTTCTATAATGATAATGGTCGGAAGATAGGGCACTTTGGGCTGGGTATGTATGGAAACTACCGCTTAGACAGTTACCGGAAAATCAAAGAGGAAGACGGAGGCAAAGACCGTCGTCACTCTGATTTCGGGCTCAACGATTTGCGCTATGGCTTAATTGCGCATATTGGTATTCGACGTACTGGTTTCTTCGTTAAGTATGACCTAAGTCCACTATTTAAAGTAGGTCAGGGACCAGATGTGCGAGCAATCAGCTTTGGCCTGAGTTTATAAACCAGGAACAAATTGGCGCTTGGCCGGATTGATGTCTTTGCTACGTTTGCAGAGTCATTAATCTGGCCATTGTTTTTCTATATGTCTATACAACGTGTTTCGATAATTGGATGTGGTTGGCTGGGAATGCCACTGGCCGAGCGGTTGATCTCAGAAAACTACATAATCAAAGGCAGCACGACTACACAGGATAAACTTGCTGTAATGAAAGATAAAGGGATACAGCCATACATCCTTAAATTTGATCCTAAACCTGTCGGGGATCTTTCTGCCCTATTGGATACGGATGCGATCGTTATCCTTATACCGCCCAGAGCTGGAAAAATGGGTGACGATTTTTATCCGGAAGAAATCAAACAGCTTGCACAAGAAATTGAGAAAATATCGATTAAGCAGGTCGTTTTAGTTAGCTCTACTTCTGTTTATCCAGAAAATAATCAAGTTGCCGTCGAAGAGGATGTTGTAGAACCATCTCAATCGGCGGCACCGGCTATCGTCCAAGCAGAGAAGGCCATCTTGGCTCTTCAGCCAAACTGGGACGTAACGGTTGTACGTTTCGGCGGTCTTCTAGGGTATGATCGTATTCCAGGCAAGTATATAGCCGGTCGAACAGTAGATACAGGAGCCGTTCCCGTCAATTACATTCATCAGGACGATGCCGTGGGCGTTCTTCTAACGATTTTAAAGGAAAAGAGTACTGGCGTCTTTAATGCCGTTGCGCCAGAACATCCTCTTCGAAAAGACATCTATCAGAAAAGCTGCACCGAATTTGGTTATGAACAACCAACGTTCGTTGAACCAGAAATCCCAGTCCATTACAAAGTAATAAGCGCAGAAAAGCTGAAGAAGGCGACTGCCTATTCATTTCGTTACGCTGACCCTCTACAGTTCTTCTACCGATTAGGAGCGTAATAGTTGCCGCAAACGGGGCAGAAGAAAACCGTCGGAACGCTGACTCCCCGAAGTGGTAGCTCGGTTTATGGCGTTAAGAAACATAAAGTACCCCTGCTGTTGCCAGGCGCGGAATCGTTCACTGACGGATGGGTCGTGTTGAGGTAAATAATCCATGAACTGATCAAGATCGAAATGCGTAGCTGCTAAACCAACACCCACTCGTTGGCCGTCGATAGCGTTGCAGGCCTGCTCGTAGTGGTTGGGCTGCGGAATCATCAGGGCAGGTTTACCTAGATAAGCGGCTTCACAAACTGATTCAAAGCCAGCCGTTGTAACAATTGCTTTGCAGCGGCTCATAAAGTCAAGGAAACGCTTGCCGTCGATAGCGTGATACGTCAATGTTTCATCAATAACCTGATCCGGGCCGCTGGCACCAGCGTGGAAAGCGTTCATGGTTAAGTCCGGCCGCTCCTGGTGAGCTTTTTCTAACTCAGAGCGTAGACCGGGTTGCGTTACGTAAGCCAGAATAAAGTCCTCGTCTACAGGCTTCAGATCCGCGACTTCCCGCCGTAGCAGGGGGGGGACTACTCGAAGACGGCGTTGGGGAGCGTCAGGCTGTTTGTCGAATGAGAGTGCTAATAACTCTGTGGCCCCAAAGCAGGTCAGCAGTGTATTGAGCTTAAACGCCTGCCGATACATCCATTGCCCTTTGGGACATTGAAAATTAGGATGAAAAGCCAGATATTGATGAGCAATACAAATCATTGGAACTGACGGCTTGAGAAGTGCATACGTCATTCCGCCCAGCATCTCGTAGAAATTGATGACAATGTCCGGCCGTTTGTCTTCAATAATGTCTCGAACTTGTTTCAAACTCTTCCAGAACGGACGTAACGAACGGATAGCATGAATCGTCGTCTTAGTTGGTTCAAGCGCATTGGTGCCCGTATTATACACCAGACCTGGGCTGAATATCGGCGTAATAGGCGCAGGAAAAGCTTCTTTGAAAAATGCTGGAACGTCGCGCTGAGGGGTAACACCCACTATAGCGCCTACTACAGCGTGGCCCGCCGTTTTAAGAATTTGTAGCATCGACAGCGCTTGGGTCAGATGACCACGGCCTTCTCCCTGAACCAAAAAAAGAACACGCATGTGTAAAGTGAGTTTAAGAAAGGTTTATGCTGCTCTGGCGGTTGACTTAAAAGGAGTCTCTTCATCGTCCTCCGACAAGTCAGAGGTGTAGTAAAAAAGGCTCCAGTTACCTTCATGATCTTCGACCAATGCGCTTAATGATTCGACCCAGTCCCCGGAGTTCATGTAAATGATACCATCAAACTCATGAATGGCCGGCTGGTGAATATGCCCGCAGATAACACCGTCGCAGTGCCGGGCTTTAGCTAGTTCGGTAAGCTTCTGCTCGTAGTCGGAGATGTAGTTTACGGCCTGCTTAATGCGGCTCTTGATTCGTTGCGATAACGAATAGTAGGGCAGCCCGCGCCAGGACCGGTACTGATTGTAAAATTTGTTAGTCCATAGCAGGAACGTATAGCCTAGGTCGCCTAGATAAGCCAGCCACTTCATCTGCGACGTAATCGAGTCGAAAACATCTCCGTGAGTAATATAGAATCGTTTTGTTCCAGAGGAAAGCGTGTAGTCTTTCCGGATCGAAAAGTTCTTACCGACTTTGAGCGGCATCACCTGATCCAGGAAATCGTCATGGTTACCGCGCAGGTACACTACTTTTGTGTCGTAGTGAACGATTTGCTTTAAAACCGTTTTAAAAAATGCGGTGTGTTTCTTTTTCCAGGTGCCATACTGCTTCAACTGCCAGCCATCAATGATGTCACCATTGAGAATAAGTTTCTGGCAGGAGTAATTGCGTAAAAAATCGGTAGCCTCCTTGGCTTTCGACCCGGTAGTGCCGAGGTGGATGTCAGAAAGCACAATCGTTCGGAATTGCGTACTTGATTTCATAGACGAAACTACCAACCGTCGATGAACTGGTCGTTACTGAAATGTTACCAAATTGGTATTATTATGCCTCTAGTAAGAGGTTAGTTTACATTGACTTAATAAGCAGACTATATGGAAAATCCAGTGTTGATTTTTGGGGCAGGTAGCGTTGGATTAACGGCCTTAGACTTGTTTCAGCGAAACGGAGTAATTGTCTACGGATTACTGGACGATAAGAAGGAGCTACACGGTAAGGAGTTCGGCGATGTATCTGTTCTCGGCGAAACCGATGATGATGGCTTTCTGAAACTGATCGGTCAGAAATGTGAAGCCTTCGTGGCTATCAGTGATACCCGTGTTCGGAAGCGGTTAGTGAAAATGCTGAACGACCGCCGGAAGGTGCAGCCTGTTAACGCAATTCACGATAAAGCTATAGTGTCAACGCTGGCAACGCTTGGTCATGGCAATCTTATCTCGGCTAACGTAGTTGTGAACCCTTATGCCTTAATCGGCCAGCACTGCTTATTGCAGAGCAATGTATTGATCGACACTCAGGCTAAGCTAGGCGATTATGTCCATGTGGGTGCCGGAAGTATTATCAATAGCAACGTAGTACTCGAAGAGGGTGCTTTTGTAGGGACAGGCGTAACAATTGTGTCCGGCGTGACAATCGGTAAAAACGCCCGTGTTGGGGCAGGTTCGGTAGTAATTGAAGATGTTGACGCAAATGCTACGGTCTTCGGCAATCCCGCCAAAGTGCTGTAAAAACTAAAAGTCCCTGCCGGTATCGGCAGGGACTTTTTATAAATAAAAAGTAAAAGACTATTCTACGTACAAGACTTCATTGGCTAAGAAGTCCTGGTAGGTTTTTTCCAGTCCTTCCCGAAGTTCGGTCTTGTGCTTCCAACCTAGTTCGTGGATACGAGATACGTCCATTAGTTTGCGAGGGGTACCATCGGGTTTTGATGTATCCCAACGTAGCTCGCCTTCGAATCCAACAACGTCTTTCACGGCTTCAGCCAGTTCGCGAATCGTTACGTCCTCGCCAGTACCGACGTTTACGAACAACTCATCGTTATACCCATTCATAAGGAACACGCAGGCGTCAGCTAGATCATCGGCGTGTAGGAATTCCCGCCGGGGAGAACCGGTACCCCATACTTCGACCGATGGCTGGTTATTGATTTTCGCTTCGTGAAATTTGCGGATCAGCGCAGGTAATACGTGTGAACCTTGTAGATCGTAATTATCGTTTGGACCATACAAGTTCGTTGGCATAGCGGAAATATAGTTGCAGCCATACTGACTCCGGTACGCTTCACATAGCTTAATACCTGCTATTTTAGCAATAGCATAAGGTTCATTAGTTGACTCCAGCAGGCCTGTCAACAAGTAGTCTTCCTTAAGTGGCTGGGGCGCCATTTTAGGATAGATACAAGATGAACCTAGAAATAGGAGTTTTTTTACTCCAGCTTTGTATGAACTCTGGATAATGTTAGCCTCGATGACCAAGTTGTCATACAGGAATTCGGCACGATAGATGTTATTAGCCAGAATGCCGCCCACTTTTGCTGCTGCCAAGAAGACGTACTCAGGTTTCTCTTCTTCAAAGAAATCTGCGACAGCTTCCTGATTGCGAAGGTCCAGCTCAGAGGAAGTGCGCATGATCAGGTTAGTGTAGCCATCTGCTTGTAATTTGCGGACGATCGCTGAACCAACCATTCCGCGGTGTCCAGCAATATAAATTCGAGCCTGTTTTTCCATAAATAGTTGGCAACCAACAAGACGCCAGACAACCCGGCGGACGGACTAAATAATAATAGCAATTGGTAAAGCGTTGCAAAAGTAACAAACTTCAGGCACCAATTTAGCGGCCCATTATGTTTGATCTTCTCATAAAACAGTCTCTCTTTCTTATTTTATTAACCGGGGTCGGGGTATCAAGTAGCTGGGCGCAGGTAACTCAACCTTCGGCTTTGACAACAGCTTCGACACCAGTGCTAGCTCCATCTGGTTCACCTGCTTCTCCTTTCTCGTCGTTGCCTTCATCCATGACGACACTAGGCCTTCCCTCGCCGGATAAATTAAAGGAGCAAAAGGATGCTTATATCAGTAACCTGATGCCTGATCTGGGTCTAAAAATCAAGCAGATTAAGAAGACAAAAGATAAAAAGAAAAAAATATCAAAGAATGACTACGAAGGGCTAGCCATGATCAAAGCTTATACTAAGCTAGGAAGTGGTGACCGGACCGTTGTTGAAGAGTTTTACGTGCTAAAGGACAATGATGCTGTTAAACCGCTCACCTATGTGCGGGAGGTATTTCGATATTATCCTAAGGATCGCCGGGTGACGAGTTCAATTGTACGTGATGGATCAACGGGGTTGTTGTTACACGGACCCTATAAACGGTACCAGAATGGAGAGTTGATCGAAGAAGGATACTACTACGCTGGGATGAAAGACGGACGCTGGGAACGCTATGACTCAAAATTCTCATTGCTGGACAAAACTTTCTGGCATCGGGGGCTACCCGCCGAAGCGAAAGTAACCTACTACGATTCAAGCCATCGTAAGGTGAAAGAAATCATCCCTATGGAATTTGGAAAGGTGAAAGGCACGTACATGGCTTTTCACGAGAATGGCTTACTAGCCGAGGAGGGTAAATACGATAACGGCGTAAAAATAGGCCGCTGGACGGAGTTTTATCCAATCAATCCAAGTGGCCGCCGGATGCGCCATAAATTGACTCAGCACGCTGGTGACCAATGGGATAAAGATTTTGAGAGCTACGTAATAACAGAGTGGGACGAGAAAGGCAAAGTTATTTACGAGCATGCCAAGGAAAAGGTCGTCGAAGCAGAAGAGACAGAAAACTAGTAGCTACTTAAACACACCCTGTGGGTCGGGTAGCTTAGCTAATAGATCGTTCAGATAAGTCAGATCGAGCTGAGAGAGATCGATCTCCCGGGCATGGTGAAAATGCTCCCAGGCTTTTGAATAGTCAGCGCGCAGAAAGCTGATCAGCGATAGTTTCTGATAAACCGTTGCGTTGGGCTTGATGGAAAGTGCCTGGCTCAGATGATTCTGAGCGTCGTTTAGTATGGATGGTTGCTGTTTCTGCTGATAATGCTTAATTTCTACCGTTGCCAAATCCGTTAGCAAGACAAGATTATTATCAGCAACAGCAAGGCCTTTTTTAAGTATTCTTATAGCGTCGATCAACTGGTCTTTCTGATAACAGATAACCCCTAGACCCCAGTACGCGTCTACATTTTTATCATCGAGTAGCCACGACAAATTAAACCGGTAAGCGGCCGTGTCCAGCTGACCGTCGGTTATGTAATCCCAGCCCCGCGTAGAGAAAAACGAACTGGCTTCGGTACGACTCGCAAAATTGCGATCACAGTCATTCAGAAAATGAATTTCCTGGTCTATTTGTTGGGCTGTTTTAGCGCGCTCACCAAACAACGGTAGAATGTTGAGAGACTCCTGAGTTACGTTGATCGCATCGGTAGCCGTGGTACCAGCATCATTGGTAAACGCGTCGTCACTGGGTCGAACGGGCTTTGATTGACGGACAGTATCGCCTGAACGCGCCGACGTAATAAGCGGTCTGGTTTGTGCCGCCGATATAAGGGGCAAAACCGCTAAGCTCCACTGCATCAGATTCATTCGAACACGCATAGTCATTACTACACACCACAGGTATATGTTCCGGTAGAACGAACGGGGAATCTAAATTAGTACGTTCTGGCAAAATTACCGCCTTCCGCCCCGAGATCCTGAGCGCTTCGATGCCCCAGAGCCTGAACCAGATTTAGAGCGAGTGTTGGCCGGTGGTCGTGCACTCGCCTTGCGGGCAATGGAGGCTGTCTTGGCTTTTATTTTTGCTTTACCAGCAGCTGTGTTTTTCTCTTTTTTCTCGTGGAAAGCCCCCAGGAATTCTGGATTTTCTTTCCGACGCTGCTCGTCAATCTCACGCAGCATAGCCTGCTGTTCGTCGAAGGGAGTTTCCGTAACAAAGACCTCGTCTGGCATTGGCTGACGGGGAATCGGCATCTTGATAATCTTTTCGATTTTCTGAATGTGATAGTTCTCCGCCGGTGTCATAAACGTAATAGCCTCACCGGTATGATTGGCTCGACCGGTGCGACCAATACGGTGAACATAGTCTTCATAAATAAGCGGCACATCAAAATTTACGACGTGGCTAACCTGTGCTACATCAATACCGCGGGCAACTACATCGGTAGCAACGAGTACTTTAATGTTGCCTTCTTTGAAGGCGTCCATCGAGTTGATCCGCGTGTTCTGGCCTTTGTTGGCATGAATGACTCGGACATTATCTCCCTCAATTACTTTTCTGGACAAAAACTTATAAATATTCTCCGCGTGGTCCTTAGTACGAGCAAAGATGATAACCCGTTGAAAGGTATCCTTATTGATGAGGTGATTTAGCAAATTGATCTTCGTCCGGAAGTTGGGTACTTCGTACAGGATTTGATCGACCATTTTAGCCGTTGATGCCTGGGGGGTTACTTCCACCTTGATTGGCGCTTCCAGAAACTCCGACGAGAGTCGCTCAACCCGTGCGCCAAACGTAGCAGAAAACAGCAGGTTTTGACGCTTCGTCGGAATGACTTCCAGAATAGATCGGATTTGCGGCATGAAACCCATATCCATCATCTTGTCGGCTTCGTCCAACACCATCGTCCGAATATCCTTCGTTACCAGCTCGCCCATGCGGTACAGATCCATAAACCGACCGGGCGTTGCTACCAGCAGGTCCACCCCTTTCTGCAAGGTTTCAATCTGGGTTTTGGGACCAAGCCCACCATAAACGGCCAGGTGGCGCAGATCGGTGTATTTAGCTAACTCTTTGACGGATTCGTTGATCTGAATAGCCAGCTCACGGGTTGGCGCTAAAATAAGCGCTCGGGGATTTTTACCCTGCGCATATTTGATTTTCATTAGGATCGGCAACAGGTAAGCAGCGGTTTTACCCGTTCCGGTCTGCGCAATACCCAGTACGTCGTGATTGCCTAAACTCAGCGGAATGGTTTTCTGCTGAATGGGAGTAGGCTCGGTGTAACCTGCGTCGGCAACGGCATTAAGAAGTTGTCGATTTAGTTCGAATTGCTCGAAAGAAGTAATATCCATAAAATAGTGCGGTTGAGCAGCTCAGTATTTACTAAAACTGCTTAAGAATTCGCTCTACGCCACTAACGTAGCCCGACCCAAACAGATTCACGTGAACTAGTAAGGGGTATAAATTATAAATCGCCACCCGATCATCAAAGCCATCCTCCAGCGGAAAAGCTTCGTTATAAGCGTCGTAGAACCGTTGGTCAAACCCGCCGAATAGTTTCGTAAATGCCAGATCAGCCTCGCGAAAACCATAATACACGGCTGGATCAATTAATACAGGTTGCCCTCCTTCGGTTACCATTACGTTCCCTGACCAGAGATCGCCATGTAATAAAGCTGGGCGATCAGCGGGTAACAAATCAGGTAATCGCTCACGAAGCCGAAATAAAGCGTCGTAGGCTTTTTTGGACAGCAACTCTTTATACAAGGCCATACCGGCCTGAGGTAACAAGCGTTGCTCAAAAAAGAAATCGAATCCACTTGCCAGTAGCGTGTTGGACTGGGGCAATGAGCCTATATAATTGTCAAAGTGCAACCCAAATTTAGGCTGCGTATGCGAATGAAGAACGGCTAGAGAATGCCCCAGCGCATCCCAGGAAGCATTCGTAGCTGGGCCAGGGTCAACGTATTCCAGAATCAGATAAGCTTTATCCAGCTCGCGTCCATAGCCGACAACTTGCGGAATACGTAATGCATCGGTTTGCCGCAGCAAATCCAGGCCACGGGCTTCTACGTCAAACATATCAGCCCTATCCGCGTGATTCCACTTGATGAAAAAAACACCCTCCGACGAAAAAACCTGGGCTGATGTATTAATGTCGCCACCAGCCAGGAGCTGAGCTTCGATCACTTCAACGGACTGGCCCAGTGTTTGATACAGAATGCTTTCAAAAAAGGAAAATTGCTCGTCACCCCAAAAATTCATAATAAACTGCGTCGCTGATTGAAGACTGACTCTACCGAGTTACGTAACGCAAAAGAAACAGGAACAGACCAGGACTTGTCAAATTAAGTAGCTTTGTTCACTTATCGGTCGACGCATGAACCAGCAGATTGAACGTCTATATACTATTGCCAGCAAAGCTACCAGGAAAATTATTGGTCTTATGTCGGGTACGTCGCTCGATGGTCTTGATGTGGCACTCTGCCGTATTACGGGTAGCGGCCTAGACACGCAGGTTGAACTGGAACAATTTCAAACTGTAGCCTATGACGAAGCCATCAAAGTGGCAATCCGGACAATCTTCGCCAAAAAGGAAATTGATTTCGAACAGCTTTGTCTGCTCAATCCGTACATCGGACGCCTGCATGGGCAGATAATATTGGACTGCTTACGCCAGTGGCAGATCGATCCGACTGATATTGATATCGTTGCCAGTCACGGACAGACTGTTTACCATGCCCCAAAAAGCCAGCATCAGCGGGATAAGTTCCCCAACGCTACGTTGCAAATCGGCGACGGTGACCACGTAGCGGTAACGACTGGGATTATAACGCTCAGCGATTTTCGGCAGAAACACATCGCCCTGGGAGGAGAAGGAGCCCCTCTGGCTGTTTATGGCGACTACTTCATGTTCTCGAAGGTGGGAGAGAACCGTCTATTAGTAAACATTGGTGGGATTGGTAACTTCACTTACCTGCCCGCCGATCAGGACGCCAGTGCTGTTTTTACAACCGATACAGGTCCCGGTAATACGTTGCTGGATGCTTATGCCCAGCGACTATTAGGAACGGCCTATGATAAAGACGGAGGGCTAGCCAGTCAGGGGGAAGTGAACGAAACTGTGCTGAACGCCCTGAAGGGAAATCATTTCTTTGACGCTCCCTTTCCAAAGACAACCGGTCCAGAACTATTCAACATAACCTACGTCGAAGACGTGTTGAGTCGTACTGGCGTAACGCTGACTGATGCGGATTTGATGCGGACTCTAGTCCAGTTCTCTGCCGAAACTATCGCTGAAGCCATTGTGCGTGTATTACGTCCTGGAGAGACGTATCATGTTTACTTGAGCGGGGGAGGAGCGCACAATCCAATATTGATCTCAGCGATTCGTCAGTTGCTACCCGATTGCCAATTTGGGCGTACCGATGATATTGGCGTGAGCGGTGACGCGAAGGAGGCTGTGCTTTTCGCCGTACTGGCCAACGAAACTCTGGCGGGTAGCACAACCTCCTTCGGCGAGCGGCAGGGCGTTCCTACCGCTTTTATGGGAAAAATCAGTTTTCCGTGCTAGCTGCTTTTAGGGCGGAAAACTTTCATCACCTCTTCGTTGGTCGTTAGGAACGGGCCACCGATCAGGTCGATGCAATAGGGAATCGCGGGGAACACGACCGACAGACATTGGCCGATGGCGGTTGGCTTGCCAGGTAAGTTCAGGATCAGCGATTGATTTCGAATACCAGCCGTTTGGCGCGAGAGAATAGCCGTCGGTACGTATTTCAAACTTTCCTGCCGCATCAGTTCCCCAAAGCCAGGAAGCATTTTCTGACAAACGGCTTCGGTGGCTTCGGGTGTTACGTCGCGGGGGGCGGGGCCAGTACCGCCGGTCGTCACAATCAGGCAGCACCCTTCGGCATCAGCCAGTTCAATCATAGTTGCTTCAAGCTGGTCCTGTTCATCGGGAATAACTCGGTAAACAGGTTCCCATTCGCAACTCAGATAGTTGGTCAGGAGACTAACGACGGCTTTACCCGGAATATCTTCGTAGATACCAGCGCTGGCCCGGTCCGATACGTTGATGATGCCAATTCGGATCACGGTTTTTTTCGTTTTAAGGCCAGATCGTGCGCAGTATCGTAGTAAGAACGCAGGTTGTTCCAGTCAAACACTTCAGCAATGCTTTCAACCCGGTTACGCTGAGCAATCCGGTCCCGTTGCGCCATACGAACAAAGCGGAAGAGTACATTGGCGAGCTGGTCGGCGGCTTCGTCGAAGTTTTGAGTCCGGCGGTTAATGACGTAAATGCCCCGGTTTTCGTAGTCCCGCATAATCTGCATGATGAAATCGCCAAAACCAGACTGATCACTCGTTACGGTCGGAATACCTCGCACAACGCATTCTAACGGCGTATAGCCCCAAGGTTCGTAGTAGCTCGGGAAAACGCCCAGATGGCAACCCCGCACGAACTGACTATAGTCAAGACCGAACAATGGGTTGGTTGAGGCAATAAAATCCGGGTGATAAACGATTTTAACCCGGTCGTATTCATTATTGACAAGATTGGCTTGTCGAATAAACCGCGTCATATCATCTTCCTGAACCAGGTTATGCGTGACAAACGGTGGTAAGTGCTTCGTCTTCCAGCTTTGGACTGTCCGGCGCAAACGTAGCCGCCAGTATTCGTCTACGAAGTTGTTGAGATCGGGCAACGTATGATCGTACTGATCCGATGCTGCCGCGTGGAACAATCGCTCACCCACTTGTTTCTCGATACTTTCACAGGTTTCCTGAATTTCGTCCAGCAACGCGCGCGAGTGAAGCACATCCGGATTGATCGAGGTGTAGGGCTGCTTCGTCACCATGAACATCACGACGGTCATGTCCATACTGGCTTCCCGCATCCGGTGGTTCAGTCGGGCCAGTGCTTCTAGGGTCAGATCGTACCCTTTGTTCGAAAACTCAAAACGACCGGACGTAAAGAAATACAGTGTCTTTTCCAGATCGAAGGAATAATTCTGGAAAAAGTGCCCCATTACGAACTCGTGAATCTTGTCCTTGTATTTGACGTGTAGATTCTGGAATTCGTGAACGGCCGCAAATCGGGTGATATTAAGTCCATTGGGCAGGATCAGATCCGGATTACGCCCCAGGAAGACTTCACATTCACGAGCCGTTACGTCACTCACGGTCGTGAAAACATGCGCTTGCTGGGCCGCCAGTCGTTCGATCGTAGCCTGCGTATCAATGCCGTAGTGAATGGCTTCCCGTTTCCAGTCAAAGAATGGTAGTTTTCCGTAAAATCCAGCTTCGTTTTGAGCGAGATAGCGGCCCAGCATTGTCGCGTGGGTGGTGAAAACCGTAGCAACCCGAACGTTGTCGCGACGTAAATCGGGTAGTCCGGTGCTGGCCATCCATTCGTGGAAGTGCGCGACGAAATCCATCCGGTTTGCATGATCCTCCGCCAGCAACGTAATGAAGATACGGACTAGTTCACCAAAGGCAATAGTTTGATTGACTAGTTCTTCGATGTTGAGAGTCGAGAGCTGATAGTTCTGCCAGAGTTGCGTTTTGACGTAATTAAGATGATCGGCGTTGACGCTGGCGATATCGAAAAGCACAACGCGGGGCCGTCCTGTGACCAGCCAATGACCGTAGTGAACGTTAAAGCCCATTTCGCGCATCCGCCGGACGGTCTGCCCGATAACGGTAGCGTCGGAATCAACGATTGGCTCGAACTCGGAGGTCGCTCGTTGTGGAAAATAAGGTCCAATAGCTACATAGTTGTCATCCCACTTCTCGACCATTGCTGGGACCTTCGAGCGGATAACTGTGTATATACCACCTACCTGATTACAGACCTCCCAGGCAATCTCAAGCAATAATTTTCGCTTCGATGTTGAAAATACCGATTCCAAGCTAGTACGTAGTTTTGGTGTTATTGCTTTTGATCAATTTTTTATAATCAAAATGCCAAGCAATGATACTTAAATTAAACCCATCTCCTAATACCTTGTTCGGCTGCAACTGAAACTTGGCATACTTTTTTTGCGAGAATGTATGTCACCTTCAGATACACAGGCAGATGCGGTATGGGATGGGCGGTGTTTACTTCAAATAAGAACGACAGCTAGCCAAATTCTACTGATTCGACTAGTATATTCGTTCCAAAACGGAGTGGGGCACCGGCTCAAAGTAAAGTAATAAACGCTATTCGTTCGCTACTGTTGAATCGAATTGTTTATCTAAATCGCTTGGTCTGGCCAGTAAAACTAGGAGTGGGTATCCCCGGCGACTAACCAGCACCGTACTGTAATTATCCGACAGACTTATGACCGATATTACTAAGCATATACTGTTGATGGATGGACCTGACAACAAAGGACTGATCTATCATGTCACTAACGTATTATACAAGCATGACCTGAATATCATACACAACGACGAATACGTCAGTCCAGCGGGCCGGTTCTTCATGCGGACCGAGTTCGAAGGAGCTTTTGATGCGGAAGCTTTGCTAGCTGATTTGAAAGACCAGCTTCCGGACGGCATTACGTTACGTCTGAACCCCAAGAAGAAAAAGAATATTGTTGTGCTGGTCACCAAGGAGCACCATTGTCTGGGTGATTTACTGATTCGGTATGCTTTTGATGAACTGGACGCCGATATTCTGGCTGTGGTTAGCAATTACAATGTACTGCAACCACTGGTCAGTAAGTTTGGGATTCCGTTCCATTACGTCTCACACGAAGGAAAAAGCCGCGAACAGCACGAAGAAGCGATTCTGCGTACGTTAGCAATCTATGAGCCTGAGTATCTAGTACTGGCCAAATACATGCGGGTGCTGACGCCTGGCTTTGTGGGGCACTTCCCGAATCGAATCGTGAACATCCACCATTCCTTCTTACCAGCCTTTGTAGGGGCTAATCCGTATCGGCAAGCCTATGAGCGTGGGGTTAAAATCATTGGTGCTACGGCCCACTTCGTTAATAATGATCTGGACGAAGGACCGATCATTGCGCAGAACGTAAAAGAAGTAAATCACCGCCACTCCGCGGCTGATATGGCCGCGGAGGGAAAAGATGTTGAGAAGATAGTGCTGTCGCAGGCACTCAAGCTTGTGTTCAATGATCGGGTGTTTATTTCAGGCAACCGGGCCGTTGTTCTCTAAAAAGGCGGTTTGTTCCAGAACCCGGCGAATTTTTTCGGCGCTAGCTTCGTGACGTTCGTATTCGCCGGGCGTAGCACTCGCCATTGATACGGAGGAGTGACGGTGCTCCATTGGGCTTTCAGTGCGTTGGCTGCCGCTCATATGCAACGCATCAACGCCGGTTTGAACAAGCATGTATGCATTGGTAGCAGAAACACCGGCACCGGCCATAATCTCGATTCGTCTATTAGCCTGTTCGACCAGTTTTTTTAGAAGGTCTGCGCCTGCTTCGGCCGTTGGTCGCTGGCCGGAAGTAAGGATACGGACCGCTCCCGTACGTATAACAGCTTCCAGCGCTTCCACAGGATCGCGCGTCATATCAAAGGCTCGGTGGAACGTAACAGGCAAGGGATTCGCTAGATCAACGAGAGCTTTGGTCGTAGTTTCATCAACAGTACCGTCAGCGTTTAGAATTCCAAGGACAATGCCATCAGCCCCCAGGGATTTAGCCTGTTCAATATCCTCCCGCATAACATCCAGCTCCGTATCCGAGTAGAGGAAATCGCCACCCCGCGGGCGAATCATTACGTAAAATGGAATCGAAAGCTGCTGGCGGACCAGTTTGATAAGACCTGCACTGGGCGTTGTACCGCCTTCAGCCATACCACCGCAAAGCTCAATGCGGCTGGCGCCAGCTTCCTGCGCTGTCAGACAGGATTGCAGCGAAAAAGAACAAACTTCAAGTGTCATAACTAGTAGAAAAGCGTCGAAAAGTCGTGTCTGTAGCGTGAAAATGAGCCGTAAAATCTTTATTTTCCAAAAGAGAAATCAAAAAAAGTGGTTTCTTACGCCAACAGCAAACAAACCAGCCTTCGGCGAGTTATGGCCTAAATCCTACTCACTTCCGTTAGTGAACATTTTTAGTGAAAGGAGCTTGGATATTAACGGTTTTTTTACTTTTGCACCCTCATTGAAAAAGTAGTCATTAAATACGGAACACACTATGTACTGGACTCTAGAATTAGCATCCTATCTGGAAGATGCCCCTTGGCCTGCTACCAAAGACGAACTGATTGATTATTCGATTCGCTCTGGTGCCCCATTAGAAGTAGTAGAAAATCTTCAGGAACTGGAAGACGATGGACAGCCATACGAAAGTATCGAAGAGATCTGGCCGGATTACCCAACCAAAGACGATTTCTTCTTCAACGAAGATGAGTATTAGCTACCGGCAGAACTCAAACAAAAAGGCGTAACCTCATCGATCGGGTTACGCCTTTTTGTTTCTAGCCGCAAGAGAGCCTTACTTACTATTGGAGATTGTCTGTTTCTGTTTTACTGCACGGTCATACTTCTTTGGGGCGTACAGAAAGCCAAAAGCCTCGGCACCTTCCTTTGTATGAACCTTGTGATGGACGTAATGGGCCCGCATAATGCGCTGCATATACCGTCCGCTGGTATCGATTTTCGTTTTGACCCGACGGTGTACTATTACATCGTGGAAGACGAAATAAAAGACGCCGTATAACGTGACACCTGCTCCGATCCAGGCCAGGAAACGCAGGCTTTCCACCTCAACGCCTGTTACGATTAAACTGATAGCAACGGTCGCAAAGACGATCGCAAACAGATCGTTCCACTCAAAAAATCCTTTGTGATGGTTGTGGTGGTCGCGGTGCCAACTCCACAAAAAACCGTGCATAACGTATTTGTGGGTGAACCAGGCAACGCCCTCCATAAACAGGAAGGTTCCTATAACTAGGGCAACGTTTACCAGCATTTTTGTGTTATTTGACTAGTGAAAGTTTAGTACGCTGTGAATTGATAACGGTTCGTTACAACGAAAAGTTGGCCGCCATGCCCTGACTTTCCATAGCAAAATAGAGATACTTGTTGAAGACTTGCAAATTTGTGGAAAAGCCGTATCTTTATCCTAATTCAGTAGTCAACCAGCTGAACCCATCGGTTATGGACTATCAGGCACTCAAAAACCTGGTGAGACGGGGAGAGGGTAGCAATTTAGAGTTCAAGCTGAAAACAAATCACCCCGAGAAAATTATCAAGGGCGTGGTTGCCTTTGCCAATACCAACGGCGGTATTATGCTAATTGGAGTAGGCGATGATAAACGAATCGTCGGGTTGAAATATGCCGACGAAGACGAGTACCTGCTCGTTCGGGCGATTCATAAATTCTGTTTTCCGCGTATTTCCTACACTATTGATCGGGTTCAGCTTCCCGACGAGCGGGAGGTTCTGGTTATTCGCGTTCCCCCCAGCATAGATCGCCCCCACTACATTCTGCCTGATCCGGCCGAACCTGAAACCAAAAAAGTATATGTCCGGGTGGCCGACAAGTCGGTGCAGGCAAGCCGTGAAGTACGGGAAATCCTGAAAGGCAGTCAGGCCGACCGTAATATTCGGTTTAGTTACGGCGAGAAAGAACGGAAACTGATGCAGCACTTAGGGGAGCATAACAGCATTACGGTCGACCTCTTTGCTTCTATCGCTGGTATTTCCCGCAAAATTGCCTCGCGAACTCTAGTACTGCTGGTTCTGGCTAATGTGCTGGAAGTCCACCCGAGTGATGTTGTTGATGAGTACACCACCCGGGTTCTGGCCTGACCAGGAATGGAGCTTGATTAATCTTTGTAAATCAGTACCTCGCTACTGCCATCGGCTTTGATGTAGCCCCGGTACATGCCTTCGGAATTGAAGGGCATAGCGAAATTGCCTTTTCGATCCAACGCAATAACACCCCCTTCACCACCGCGTTCGACCAGTTTCTTCATCACCACTTCATCAGCGGCTTTTTTCACGCTGTAGCCTTTGTATTCCATCAGCGCAGAAATATCGTATCCCACCACTGACCGGATAAAGAATTCGCCATGCCCCGTGGCTGACACGGCACAGGTAGTGTTGTTGGCATACGTACCAGCGCCAATGATGGGCGCATCGCCCACGCGGCCGTACCGTTTGTTAGTCATGCCACCGGTCGATGTGCCGGCCGCCAGGTTGCCAAACTTATCCAGCGCTACGCAGCCTACGGTTCCGTACTTTTTACCTTCGATGAAGATTTTATCATCAATAAGGGAGCCGGTTGTATCGCCCGTATGATCGAGCGATGGCTTCTCTTCCTTAATGGCGTTTTGTAGCGCTTTCCATCGGGCTTCGGTGTAGAAATACGATGGATCGACAATTTCCATGCTTTGCTTCTTGGCGAATGCTTCAGCACCTGAGCCGATCATCATCACATGTTCCGATTTGTCCATGACTTTGCGGGCGGTGCTGACAGGGTTTTTGATGGTCGTTACGCCGGCAATAGAGCCAGCTTTCAGCGTTTTTCCATCCATAACGGCCGCGTCCATTTCGTTCTTGCCATCGTGAGTGAAAACGGCCCCTTTCCCAGCGTTAAACAAAGGGGAATCTTCCATGACTCGAATCGTAGCCTCAACGGCATCCATGCTGGTACCCCCTTTTTTCAGAATGGCGTAGCCTGTTTGAAGGGCTTGGTTTAAGACCTCACGATACGCCTTTTCCTTTTCAGGGGTCATGTTCTTTCGCGTAATGGTACCCGCCCCGCCGTGGATGACGAGGGTAATATTACTCTGCGCGTTTGAGATCAACGAAGTGGCTAATAAAGAAACCGTCAGGAAGAAAATCTTCATAGTAAAGAATGCTTATAAGTTAGTGGCCCACGTACCCTGGGCTTTCATAACCTGTTCAATTACGTCGCGAACGGCACCATGGCCGCCCGATTTTGGTGAAACATACGAACAAATGGATTTTACTTCATTAACCGCGTCGGCGGGACAAGTAGCCAGTACGTCCGGACGTTTGAGAATCGGGTAATCAGGCAAATCGTCACCCATGTATAACAACTCGGCTTCGTTCAGACTATCTCTAGTTACGTATCCCAGAAAAGCATTTAATTTCTGGTCGGGTGGGCCACCCATGAAAATATCCTTAACGTTCATGACGCCTAACCATCGGCGGACGCCCTCCGCGTTTGAGGAAGAGACGATGCCAACTTTGTAACCAGCTTTCACTGCCTGCTCGACGGCATACGTGTCTTTGATGTCAAAAGTCCGGTAGCGCTCTCCAGACGCCAGTAGATGCACCTGGCCGTCTGTAAAAACGCCATCGATGTCAAATACAAAAGTTTTAATTCGCGCAAATCGCGCCCGCAAATCAGTCATGTTACAAGTTTAGCGAAAACCGCCTGACTGTTCCGTATTTTTGTTCAATGAATAGACATTCCCTTCCTCCGGCGTTTCAGGAGCAGATGCAGCAACAACTCGGAGCCGACTTCCCGGCGTTCGAACAGGCACTGGAACAGGAAGCCCCCGTCAGTATTCGCGTCAATCCCCGTAAGCCGCAACTGGATACGACTGGCCTGACACCGGTGCCCTGGTGCGCCGAAGGGTTTTATTTGCCCGAACGACCCAATTTTACGCTGGACCCGCTGTTCCAGGCTGGGAGCTACTATGTACAGGAAGCATCGTCGATGTTGTTAAGCGAAGCGCTCCGGCAAACGGTCAATCTCAACCGGCCAGTTCGTGTGCTGGATTTGTGCGCAGCACCGGGCGGAAAAAGTACGTTGCTGGCGTCGATGCTCTCGCCAGACAGCATGTTAATCTGTAACGAGGTGATCCGAAGCCGGGTATCGGTGCTTCGGGAAAATCTGGATAAATGGGGTTATCCGAACGTAGTCGTCAGTAACCACGACGCCGAAGACATGACCAATCTGGCTGGATTCTTCGATGTTGTAGTGGTCGACGCGCCTTGCTCCGGCGAAGGGCTATTTCGGAAAGATCCCGATGCCATGGACGAATGGTCAGAAGCGAACGTCCAGCTTTGCTCCGGTCGGCAAAAGCGAATTCTGGCTGCGGCTGCTCCGTTGCTGGACGAAGGTGGGATTCTCATCTATAGTACTTGCACGTATAACGACGCTGAGAATCGGGAAAACGTACAGTTTCTGACCGAAAACGGTTTCCGCAGCCGCCCACTCGACCTGCCCGAGGAATGGAACGTTATGGAAAAGGAAACCGAAAAAGCCATTGGTTATCAGTGTTACCCGCATAAGGTCAAGGGCGAAGGTTTCTTTGTCAGCGTCTTCAAAAAGACGGCCTTTACTGCTGCGGTCAAGCTAGATGCCCGAACGTTTCGCAGCATCCGGGCATTGCGCCCCCGCGAAACGGCGTCCGCTATGAAATGGCTGAAGCACCCAAACGAGTTTTCGTACTGGGAAAAGCCCAATGGTGACGTAATGGCGTTGCCCAAAGCACTAGAAAAGCAGTTCCTGTTTTTGGATAGCGCTATCCGAAACAAAGGTTTTGGGCTGGAGATGGGACAGTTTAAAGGAACCGATTTTATTCCATCGCATACACTGGCGCTGAGTACCGCTATAAGTAAAGAGCTACCTGCCGTCGCATTGACCAAAGAAAATGCGCTGCGCTTTTTCAAGAAGGAAAATCTGGTTTTCGATGAGCCGGTGAAAGGCTGGCTACTGGCGCAGTACGAAGACCAGAACCTGGGCTGGGTAAAAGGGGTGGGCAATCGGGTAAATAATTACCTGCCTAAAGACTGGCGTATTCGGATGGATATTAAAGAATACGTATGAAGCGAATACTGCTGATTACTGGTCTAATCCTGGCCGTTCTAGTTGTTGGCTACCTAGCCGGGCCGACGGCTGAGTATGAGCAGATCAACGAGGAAACGATTACGGTAGACCCTGATCTAGTTAAACTAGAGCAAAGTATTACCAAGTCAGAACGTAACGCCAAGCTGCGACCAGACAACGAAGCGCGTATCATCTGGGCCGATAGCTCGAAGAAAGTAAAAACGCCCTATAGTTTGATTTACCTGCCCGGTTTTACGGCCAGCTGGGCCGAGGGAGATCCCGTACATAAGCAATTGGCCAAAGCATTTGGCTGTAACTTGTACCTGGCTCGCACCGCCGGGCATGGCGTCAATTCACCCGACGCTCTGGAAGACATGACGCCCACTACGTACGCAGCTTCTGCCGAACGGGCGCTGACTATCGGTAAGGCGCTGGGCGAAAAAGTTGTTGTCATTGGGACATCGGCTGGGGGAATGCTGTCGCTTTATCTTGCGGCCCATCATCCTGAAATTCACGGTCTGATTTTGTACTCGCCCTGCATTGCTACGGCCAATTCAGCGCTTCAACTGGTAACAAAACCCTGGGGCAAACAGCTCATGAGCCAGATTTTCGGCGGGGAGCACGTTACCGTTACCTGGCATAAGCCCGAGCGTGCCCGCTACTGGCTACAAACGTACCACACAAACGGGTTGATAACCCTGCAAACCATGCTGGAGCGGTTCATGACACCCGAACAGTTTCGGAAAGTAAAGCAACCGGTTTTTCTGGGGTACTATTACAAAGATGAAGCGAATCAGGATAAAGTCGTTTCTGTGCCGGCCATGCTGGCTATGTACGACCAACTTGGTACGGCAGTAGATCAGAAACGGAAAGTTGCTTTCCCAAAAGCAGGGGAGCATGTTATTGCGTCGCGCCTGACATCAGGAGATGTAAATGGGGTTTATCAGGCAACGAAGGCGTTTATGGAACAAGTGCTGATGATGCCACTACAAACGGACTCCGCACCCATAAAGGCTATGCTCCCCAAAAAATAATTTAACTTTGGCCCACCGTTGGCGATAAGAGCCGCAGAACTATTAGCAGACTAAGTAACTGACCGAAACTAATTTAGAATGACATACGGATTATTAAATGGAAAGCACGGCATCATTTCGGGTGCCTTGGACGAAAAATCAATCGCCTGGAAAGTCGCGTTGAAGGCAAAGGAAGAAGGCGCAACGTTTACGCTGACTAACGCACCAATCGCCATGCGAATGGGAGCGATCAAAGAACTGGCTCAGCACTGCAACGCCGAAATTATTCCAGCCGATGCTACGTCAGTAGATGATCTCGAAAAGCTGTTTACTCAGTCGACTGAGATTCTGGGCGGGAAAGTTGACTTCGTGCTGCACAGCATCGGTATGAGTCCAAACATTCGTAAAGGAAAGCCGTACAGCGACCTGAACTACGACTGGTTCAAGCAAAGTATTGACATCTCGGCGCTTTCGTTCCACAAAATGATGCAGACCGCCTACAAGCTGGATGCCATCAATGAGTGGGGCTCCGTGGTCGCGCTGACCTATATGGCTGCTCAACGGACGTTTCCATTCTATACCGATATGGCCGATGCTAAGGCCGTTCTGGAATCGATTGCCCGGAGCTTTGGCTACCACTACGGTAAATACCGTAAAGTGCGGGTCAATACGGTGTCGCAATCGCCAACGCCAACGACGGCCGGCGGTGGCATCGGTGGGTTTGATAAATTCTACGACTACGCCGACAAAATGGCTCCCCTGGGCAATGCTTCGGCGGATCAGTGCGCTGACTACGTCGTTACGTTATTCTCTGACCTGACTCGTATGGTGACTATGCAGAATCTGTTCCACGACGGCGGTTTCTCTATGACCGGCGTTTCGGAAGAGATTATGCAGATGGTTAATAAGGAATAGAAAAAGGAGGAAAGCAGGAAGGGAGGAAAGGAGAAAAGGAGTAATGAACAAAGGGGCCATCGGTAACCCACGTTATTCATGTTCCCCTTCTCCTTTCCTCCCTTCCTCCTTTCCTAAAACTTGATCTCCTGCGTCAGGTAGGTTTCTCTATTATCGCCGTTGATACGGATGGTTGCAGTCACGGGCTTCGCGTTCCAGTCGATTGTTACGAGACCGTAATTCAATTTGGACACTATTGGTCCTACACGATGCCGATTGGCTTCTTCATGTGGCTCCGAGACGTGCGTTAGGCCACTACTCGTAATATCGTATAGATCATAGCCCAGTCCCGGCACGCTCACGCGGGAAACTTCCGCCATATGCCGGTCGCCACTGATCAAAAATGTTCCTTTGGGTTTCGTCTTACCTAGTAAGTCTAGAAGTCGTTTCCGCTCGGTAGGGAAGTTCACCCACTTTTCGTAGACGTGCTCTTCGGGCAGGATTTGAATGCCGCTTCCGATGATATGAACGTCAGCGTCGGAGTTGGTTAGCTCGTTCGCTAGCCATTTCCATTGTGCTTCGCCCAGAATTTTTCCGCTTGGATCTGGTATGTTCACTTTACCATCTTTTTTCAGCGGATCGCGAAAGTACCGGGCGTCCAATAAGATCACCTTCACTCGTTGCCCCTTCGGGCCATACGTATGTGCGGAGTATGCTCCTTTCTGTTTACGTAATGGGCTGTTGGCGGGCTCGTCCAAAAAATCGAGCATGAGTTGCTGGCTTTCCCGGCGTTTCGGGTACTCTTTCCCTCCATCATTAACGCCATAATCATGGTCGTCCCAGATACCCACAATCGACGACGATTGACGCAATTGCTGATAAGCCGGGTTAGATTTCTGTATAGCATACTTGGCCCGCAACGTATCCATATTCTCCGAATCGCCATAAATATTATCGCCAAGCCAAATCCAGACATCCGGCTTCTGCGCGACAATGTCATCCCACAGTGGCTGAGGCCGACTTTGCCGACTACAGGAGCCGAATGCCAGTGTGGTAACTGGCTTTTGCGATACAGCTGTCGTGAACGCTGACTTTTCCGTACGGCATCCAGCCACTGCAAGACAGCAGATCAAGCCTAACGTAGTAATAGTTTTCATTAGATTTCCTGAATTATCTACCACGTAAAAGTAAGGAAGCCAGTCCGATGCGGAGCCCAGTTCACGGTTTGTTAATAATGCGACCGGCCCTGAAAAAGCATTGAGAAGTTATTCTTCCCAGCTTCGAACAATCCGGCTGCCGTTTTCGGTGGCTTCGGCCCGAATGAACGTATCAACTTCCTGCTGGAGTTCGTCAACGTGCGATATAATACCTACTACCCGGTTCTCGGAACGTAACGCTTTCAAGGTTTTGAACACAGTCTGGAGCGCGTCTTTGTCCAACGTACCGAATCCTTCGTCAAGGAAAAACAGATTCTGTTTGGCCTTGGTCAGGTGCTGGATATTGTCTGATAGCGCCAGCGCGAGTGACAGCGCAGCCTGAAACGTTTGCCCACCCGACAGCGTTTTGACGCTACGTATTTCACCCCCGTTGAGGTAGTCACGCACCTGAAAGCTGTTCTTATCATCCAGCTCCAGCTTTAGTTGATTGTTAGTCAGCTTGAAAAAGCGCTCGTTGGCTGATTCGCAGAGGTTTTTGAGGTAAACCGACGATACGTAGTTGACAAAACCCTGAGCCCGAAATAACTCATCCATTTTCTTTAGATCCTGCCGCCGAAGATCAAGCTCGTCATAGCGATTCTGATGGGCCTGTTTCTGTTGCCACTGTGTTTCAAGCGTAGTCAGTATGGTTGTTGCCCGGCCATGCTCTTTATTGAACGCATCTTTCTGCGCTTGTAGGTCTGCCAACTGACGCTGAATGGCGTCTAACGCAGCCGGATCGAATGGCTGTTTGGCCAGTTCGATTTCGAGCGTTTCAACCTGTTGCTGCAAACTACCTCGTTTGTCGTTGTATTCTTGAATTCGCTGTTTTTCTTGTGCTACGTTCAACGAAGACCGCAGAATTCGCTCTACCTGTTCTAGAGCCAGTCCCTGATCTGAGAGATTCTTGTTGATCGTAGTTTCTAACGTCTGGATTTCGTGCGCAATGTCGGTTAGTTGGTTGGCCAGTTCGTAAAGCTGCGCCTTAGTGCCTGCTAATTCCTTTTCGGCATTCCCTTTCCGGGTATCAGCCTCGTCAAAATCGAGCTTAGTCTGCTTATACACCCGATCCAGCGACTCGCGGAGATCAGCGATCTGATCCAGCCCCCACCCGTTTACCTCGTCAAGCCGAAAATGTTCCAGCGATTCAACCTCACCTTTCAACTGACCATTCAGACCCGAGATTGCCTTATCGGCGTCAGCTACTTTTTGGGCCAACGTAACATGCTCTACTTCGGCCTCGCTGATGAGTTGATCCAGTTCCCGAATCACTTTTTGCGCAGCCTGAATTTTCTGCTGGTTATCGCTTTCCTGCTTGATGGCCTGCGTAACGCTACCTTCCTCCTCCATTGAGAATTCGGACCAGATAAACGCGTCTTCGTGCGCTGTGATCTGCTGAACAATCGCTCCGCGTTCCTGAGTTAGACGTTTGCTGTTGGTCAATTCACCACGTAACTGCGTGGTGAGCTCCTTAATTGTTAGTTGCAGCGTTGTCGTATCGTCAATTCGCTGGACGACTTTCTGTAAAGCAGTATGGCTTCGTTCGACATCAGCGACTTCGCTATTGCTGCTGTGACGGGCCGGGTGATGTTCCGAACCACAAAGCGGACAAGGTTCTCCTTCTCGTAGAGCGTCGGCATATTTCCGAAGTTCATCCTGAACCAATACCTGTCGATGTTTGACTTCCCGCTCCTCCCGAATTTTTTTCAGTTGAGTCAAAGCCTCGTCGATCTGATCAGGCAGATGTTTCAGCGTCAACTCCGCCCATTCCGGCGGGAATCCGACCAACACTGTATCCTTACGTTGTTTAATCTGGTCAACGGCCTGATCGTATTTGTCAAGGGCAGTCTGTAGATCGTCCGCCTGTTTCTTAAGAGGCTTGTAAGCCGTAAACCAGTTTTTTACTTTGTACAGACGCTCCAGATTCGAGGTCTGACCAAATGCGCTGTCTAGTACGTGCTGCTGGGTAACACGGTTTGTTTTGTGCCGGTCAAGCTGGCTGGCCTGTTTCTCAAGCTGTATCGCAAGCAAGTTACGGTTACGTTCCTGCTGACTGATTGATTGTTGTAGGGTTCTGATTTGCTGAACTGTATCCAGTTCGTCAATCTTTTGTAGCAATTCATTACGTGTCTCATACGCCTGCTTTGCCGCATCGTACAATCCTTGTAAGCTGGCCAGTTGCTTCGAAATGGTACCAAGATGCTGAGTTGCTTTACGTTCTGAGTCTGCCAGTGAAGATTGCTTATTCTGTAGTTTATCTAAATTGGTTAGATTGGCTTGAAACAGGAGTAAACAGGTTTCGTAGATAGCCAGATCGCTGTCGAGTTGGCGATAAACGGGAGCCTGCGTAAGCAGCAAACCAAGTTCCTGTTGAACTGTAGCCAGCGTTTTACGTCGCTTCTGGCTATCGAGTAGGCGGAGCTCATCGGGAAGCAGTTGCTTAATTTCGTCTTCTTTCCGGGTTAATGCCGCCGATATACGGGTAATATCATCGTTGGCTAGTTCTATTGCCTCCGGGGTTACTGCATCAAGGGGAGCTAGTAAGCCACGTAACTCAGAGAGCTGTTCATCAGTAGCCTTACTCAACTTCCCGACCCGACCCGCCAGATCGTACTGATCAAGCTTAAACAGGCGATTCATCATCTCTGTCCGCTCGCGGGGACTAAGCTCCAGAAACTCTCGAAACTGGTTTTGGGGAATAATGATTGTTCGCTTGAAGTTATCGTAATCCAGCCCCAGGATTTCCTTTGACAAAAGCGCAATGTCTTCTTTTTCGTTACCAATTGGCATCCAGGTGCCGTCTTTATGAATGAACATTCGACGTTCGCCAGGACCTACTTCATGATGCTTTTTGGCGTGACGTTTCGCTTCGTAGATGAATCTATACAGGTTTTGCTCGGGCCCCGCCTGAAACTCAAAATCGATAAGCAACTGCTTCGACTTCAAATTCATCATATTATACTGACGATTATCACGACTATTCAGCCGTTCGGTTTCGCCGTACAACGCAAAGCTTATGGCCTCCAGCAGCGATGTTTTACCGCTCCCTACCTTGCCAAAAATACCAAATACACTAGACTGGATTAGTTGTTGAAAATCAATTTCCTGTTTATCCTGGTATGAATAAAGCCCTTGAATGGATAACTTGATGGGTATCATTCAGATTCGGTTGCTAAAATCTCTTTGAACAGCTGCTGAAGCCGATCGTTGGGCTCCTGTCCTTTGTTCTTACTTTTAAAATAGTCGGCAAACAGCGACTCCATGCTTTGAGTCAGATCGATAGCCTGCGTCGCTTCCTGTTCAGGAATGTCAACATCCCGTACATCGGGGATAATGGTCACCAGCGATTCATGGGCCTGTTGCAGTTCACGTCGTTCTTCGCTGGTCAGATACGTTGTTGTCTGCAACGTAATCTCAGCGTAGCAATTTGGATTTTCCTTCAGCCAGTCAACCGCTTCGGTCACCTTTTTGAATCGAGGACGTAACAATCGTTTGCCTGTTTTCAGGGCAACTGGGGTAACCGTAACCGCTTCTCCCGGTTTGGCATCCACCAAAATGACGTATTTCTGCTGATCGGCTTCCGCAAAACTATACGCTAAGGGGCTACTACTGTAGACAACAGGACTGGGACCACCAGCAATCGTCTGGTACCGGTGCAAATGCCCCAGCGCCGTGTACTGCACCTGCGGAGGAACCATATCTGTATACACTACCGATGCGCCACCAACCTGTAATATGCTTCGCTCGTCATCCGATTCCTCAGGCTGCTCCCCTCCTCGTTTCATTACGAACAAATGCGCAGTCAACAGATTGATGCCTCTATCATCCATGAACGTGTCCGCCAGCGTGGCCCAGTGCTGCTGGAGCTGTTGCCGCAGTTCATCACCAAAACTCGTCTGGCCAAAATAGGATCGCATCCGGGATTCGTTGGCGTAGGGAGTAAGAATAATACGAACCGGTGCATCTTGTTTAGGCAATTTCAATTCAATGAAGCCTGGCGCAGATCGAAGTAACTTGGCTTCGCAGCTTAGTTCGTACGAACGAACCTCTGTTTTTGGGAAACCCGCAAAAATAATCCCACACTCACGACCAAAGTGATCTTGGGCTTCGATGCGGTCTGGATTATCGTGATTACCGGCAATTGCCACCACGGGCCGACTACCGCCCGCCGTTAAATTCTTGAGAGTACTATATAATAAGTCTTCGGCTTTTGGGTCTGGATTGAACGTATCAAACAAATCACCTGCTATTAATACTAAATCAACCTGCTCATGATCGGCAATGGCAACAATTTCCTCTAATACCGTCTGCTGCTCCTGCAATCGCTGAAAATCCAGGAGTCGCTTACCCAAGTGCCAATCTGCTGTGTGAAGTATCTTCATAAAGTTGTTGGAACACTGTGCTTCCAAAAAGAAGTATGCAATATACTTTATCGCAGGCGCAATGAACGACGAAGGCTAGTGAATTTAGTGATCTTATAGGGAAGAAGTACACCTTTTACCGCCAAAAATGAGGTCGCATCTAATAACCCGCAAAAAAGTTTTAAAAAACTATTGAAGCTAAGTGAGCGTCTGTCAGCGACTTACTGATGAACGCTGTCTCATTCGTTAATTATTTTCTGGCGGGCCCTTGACAAAGGGGGGCTTTTGCCCCTACCTTTGCAGTCCCAAATGAGGGAAACGTGATCGACTACCAGCGCTAAACCGCTCGCCGTCAATCACTTACTTTGACAACCGTTGACCCCACTTTCGCCTGATCCCCGGATCAGTCAAA
>NZ_BAAHBP010000038.1:0-101707 GCF_054776615.1 Spirosoma pomorum | reverse complement strand
CAGTAGCGGCAAGAAACGGTGATAGTTACCATGCAATCCAGACGAAAAGTCCATCTTTACGTCACTACCCTGTATTCTTTTTTACCATTGAAGATTATGGTAGAAGTTGAATCACGAACCGCATCCACCAGTATTGAGTCGGGTCGATAGGTCAAGAAATACAGCGAGGAGTCACTCGTTTTGATCCGACTAATTTTCCCTTCTTGGTTGTATTCAAGATAGTAGTTAACGGGGGTTTTACGAACCACATCACTACCGATCTGCTGCCGCTCAATGAGCTGATTTTTGCTATTGTATTTGTACTTAAAGGAAAACTCTGTGGTAGAAAGTACCTTGTGCCAACCTAAGCTAAAGGTTACCCCAGAAAGAAGGGTCTTGCCCGGTACAGGCTCACTTGATCGGCATCCTTGAAGGCTTAAAAGGGTAACGAGGATAAGAAAATACTTCACGGGTTTGGTTTTGATAGAGAAAGAAGAATTGGTCAGCAAAACGGTCGTGATTTAACTATGGACTTTTTGCCTTAACTGCATTGAGTCGTCGATCCGTGCGCAAGTTTATAAAGGTTGCTTATTGGCATTGATACTGATAATCAACAACATATATAGATGTTGACTGTACAGGGTCCTGGTAATATTTACGTGTAACCCGTCCCTCCTGATCGTACTTATACTGGTAATTTATGATGTAATTCCCTGGGTTTGGCTTTCCAAAGGAATCATAATCAACTCTTTTCTCCCGTACTAACAAATTCTTACTTTGTTTGCCCCACTGCATTGTTACGGTGGGCAAATTCTGTTTTGTCAGATCATATTCATAAGCGTAAACACTTCTGCCTCCATCATATTCGACGTCTTCTGTGACTATATTTTCATTCATTACGGTGCGCTTTATTGTAAAACCGCCAATAACTAGTTTCGTCTGAAAACCGTCAGAATCGTATACATACTGGTTTGTTGAACCAAGCAATTTAATGATAGCCCCTTGCGCATTGAGAATCGATGTAAACTTATTAGGATAAAAGCTTAGCAACGTATCAGGATGAGGGTAGCTGTATTTATACGTCTCATTAAGGGGATTACGGTTGTACTCATAGCTATCTGTTTGTATCAATCTGTTTTCACTATCGTATTTATACGCATAATCATAGGTAACACTAACCGTGTATTTTTTACCATCAATATCAATCTCTTTACCAGTTGACGAGGAAGTAGAGTGTTGCGTTGTTTGTTTAACAATTAGGCATTTAGACGGGGAACGATCTACCGAATTGGAGGTACAGGCTGCCAGTAGAAACAAAAAGGCAGCGTGAATTAAGAAAAGTTGGTAAACAGATTTTTTCATTGGAGTGAATTAGATATTAGTTGAAAATACTGTACTCGGATAAAGTCTCGGACGTCCGCTAATCTATACAAGATAACAGCCGGTATAATACCAAAAAAGCCTGATGCAGTTTGCGTCAGGCTTTTTTGGTATTATACCGGCTGACAAACTAAATCCACTAGTACTGCTCGTAGCTATAAGTACTTCTGCCTTGATTGGCTGGGTCCGATTTGATGTTAGTCACTCGGTTCGTTAACAGTCCATTTCCATCATACGTTGTCGACTGCGTATCGGAGACAATATTGTTGCGGTTGTAAATGGGTTCAAATCCGTCAGGAGAACCTAATAGATTATAGAACGGATTAGCCTTGTCATCAAACTGATAGGTGACTGTACTTGGGGCAACACTACTACCGATCAAGTACTTGTAATCTATCTGAACGGCATTGCCATTTTGGTAGGAGAAGTCTCGTTGGTCGCGCGTACTAACTTGCCCATCGACGTAGAAAGTGGAGATCTGGCGGCTGGGGTAGGGCGCGTTGGCTCCGTATTCAAACGTATAGACTGAGCTAACGTAAGCCGGGGCGTTAGGGGGCATGAAGTAGCGAGTGATGGTGGTGATATTACCCGCTTGGTTGTAATCGTAGGTTAGATAGCTGCTGTTGGCGATAGGATTGCCATCCGAAGGCTTTCGGTCAAGACGCACGAGCTGCCCCTGGGCGTTATAGGTTAAGTTCGTAGCAAAGAGCCCACCGTTAAATCTCTCAGTGTAGCTGGCCAGCTTACCCGACGGTCCGTAGGTGAAGGTAAAGGCGTAAGAACTTCTTGATTGAGCAAAGGTGTATTCTTTAAGTCGGAATCGAGGTTGTGTCGGTGGGGCAAGCTGGTGATCCTGGCAACTAAAAAGGATCAAACTGCTGATCGTAGCGATCAGAACGAGTAAACGAAAGGAGTGCATATAGATAGAAATTTTGGGCATATTTAGTGACATATACCTTGCTATCCTAGTGCCCGATGCCTTAACCTATTACCTGGATTGATTAAATACACGTTTGGTTACTTTTACCTCAATCAAGCATTGCTGGGTTCCGTCTGTCGGTTTATCGCAGTCAGGCAGCTATTTACTGAGTCTGAATTCTGCTTGATGCTATTCAGCTAAAAAGACATCTAAAAAAACACCCGGATTAAGAATACGTAAATTTATCTCTGTCCCGCAGGGGAGCGTTTAATATGAGATCTAATGACTTCGGCTATCTGCTTGAAATGAGCGAAATTACCAACCATATCCGCTTATTTATGGTTTTTGGGCGAGCTGTTCCAGCAAGGGGCCGATTTCTTGACTCTCCACAGTTGGTGCTTGTTGGTAGGCTAGCTGACCAGCTTTGTCGAAGATCATGTATCGCGGAATCGCTGATACCTTATACTGCTTGAAAAAGCTGGCCGAGTTGTAATTAAGCACTAAGTAATTATTCGCGTAGCTGGCTAGATTCTCTTTGTTCGACGCGGTTTGCCAGGGTTTCATAGCCGAATCGATGGAGAGATAAAGGAACACCACATTCTTATTCTCCAGACTCTGGCGTAGCTCCCTAGAGCGAGGCAAAGCCTGTCGGCAGGGTACACACCAGCTCGCCCAAAAGTCGACGTAAACGACTTTGCCTTTGTGGCGTTTGACCAACTGGTCCAGGGTCTGCTGCTGGCCCGTTGGGTTGACCAACACCACCGAGTTGGTCGTTGTGCGGTTCTCGGCAAATTCGAGCTCGTATTTTTCTTTCATCGACTGAACCACCGCTGTATCGCTTGCTTGCTCTATAAAGCGCTTGTAGTAAGTCAGCAGGTCGTTTCTGGAGAAGGTGTCGCCAATTCGATTGACCTCGCGACTAAGTAGGTAATCTTGGTCTCTCTTGGGAAAAAGGGAGCTCTGACTGAGGAGTTGGTAGACCTGCCGGTAGTCGCGATTGACAAAGTCTTTTGCATTCCAGAAAGGTGCTTTTGCCGCCACTAAGCGGTCAGCTACCGTTTCCAAAAACTGACGCCGGTACAGCTCAGGATAGCCAAAGGAATTGGGTTGTTGTTCCCGAAAAATTGCCTGGAGTTGCTGCTCGTTCAGACGACCCGTTTGCGTATCGACGATGTGCTTGAGGTTAGTTAGCTTATGTTTATAAAAATGGTAGATATCTTGGGAAAGAGGTTGTTGCTGATGCAGGGAATCTAGCCGCGCTGCTGCCCTGTCTAGATAGGCGCTCGACTTTGCGTAATACTCCTGCATGATTTCCTGCTTGATTGCTGCGCTTTTGTTTAGTTGTTGCTCAAGGGGAATTTTGGATAGGCGTTCCTTCATCACCTTGTCGGAAAGTATACGCTGAGTGAGTAATGCATGCGCGCCAAAGAACTGTCCCACTGGGGTGTATGCCTGTACCGTAGTTGGCTCCCTGAGCAGTGTCTCCACCTCGTAGTCATTGGGGGCGGCCTTTCGGTTGAGTACGGTCATCTTGGGCAACCCGTTCTGATAGTCGACGGCCACGCTATCCCCGTTTCTGAACAGATAATCAGCAGAATCGAAGTAGTTGATCGTATGTCTAACCACCACATATCCCTGCTTGGTGTTTACCCTTATTGTCTTGGGGATGGTATTAGGCTTGACTTCGACAAATTGCCGTTCCCCTCCCTCGTAGATCGCAATGGTGTGTAACATCTGAGCTACAATGGTTTTCGTGTACGCGAACTTGGCGTCAGTGGGCGATGGGCTGACAAACGTCAGCACGAAGGGGCGCTCCTGAGCGGGCTTGTCTGTTTTTATTCCGGCGGTGGCAGGAAAGCAGCTCGTCAGGAAGAAGAGGGCCATGACGAGTCCGGCTATCGCTTTCTTCAGGAAAGTTGAGTAGTCAGTCAACATATGTTTATGCTAGTGTTAGCTGAAAAGCATAAGCCACACGTTTACTACTAGACACGACTGCCGGCAACATAAAAAAGCCCGACCACATCGTAGTCGGGCTTTTCCCATTTTTTCCACACCGTAGAATGATGCCCAAAGATACTGGCTTGGTGATTTAAGCAAGTACCGTGTAGTATATATAGGACAAAAAAGTATATACATTATTAACCGGCCAACTGCGTCGCCAGTCTTCGGGCCGACGCCACCGCCCCTTCCATGTAGCCGGGCGACTCAGTGGCCGTTTCCGTCCCGCCCAGATACAGCTTCCCATTTAGATACGGTGTTTGCAGTAAAGCATGGCCGTTGTTCTGGTGGGGCCGGTGAATGACGGGGTTACCCGCCACGATGAATTCATCGTTCCAGACTTTATCAACGTAGGCCGTCGGCGAAAGCGCTTCTTCACCGAACAGCTCCCCCAGCTGACGTAATACGAGTTCCCGGCGTACGTCCTGCGTAAAGGAAGCCGTTTCCCCGTTCAGAAAACCCGTAAAGCCAAACCGCTGGCCGTCAGCGCTCGTGTGATCGTATAGTTCAACCACTATGCCCGCGTGACTGTAGAGCATCCCCGACAATCCTTTGTGGCGCCAGAAGGGAGTCGCGTATTCCACCGCAAATTTGAGCGACCCACCCATCCAGGTCTGCACCGTTGGCAGCAGGTCGCGGGTGGCGGAGGGGAGTTCGGGGGTTACTTTGATGCGCGCAGCCACCTGCGGGGGCAGACAACAGATCACCCGGTCGGCCTGATACGTTTGCCCGGTTGCCGTTCGAACGACGATACCTTCCAACTCCTCCTGAACCTCGGTTACGGGGCTATTCAGGTGAACGGAATCGGGCATGAGCTGCCGGGCCAGGGCGTCAATCAACTGGCTCGTCCCTCCTGCCAATCGAAAAGACGGCGCTTCAGAAGCCGGAATAAAGAACTTTTGCGCGGGTTCGAAGGACTTGGTCTGAAACAGGGAGATTCCTTCCGAAAACTGGGGGAACGTCCCTAAGCCAAGTTCCTCGATCAGCGCCAGCAGCTGGGGATGCCGGTCCGAAAACCAGGTAGCTCCCAGTTCGAGCGGTGTCGATAAAGCACCCGCCAAGGTTTGAATTCACCCGCCTAACCGGGACGATGCTTCCAGAAGCGTTACCTTGGCAGATTTGGCTTGTAGAAAATAGGCTAAGCTTAGACCGCTCAGGCCGCCACCAATAATAAGTACGGTATCATTCGATTTCATCGACCCAAATTATCATTTTTTACCCGAAGCACGGCTGTTGCTCATCCATCTGGGGGTGCCAGAGCGTCTTCGTCCTGGCTCAGGCCACCCGCAGGGCTGTTAAGTTCTTAATTTGTCTCTGATAGTGACCAAATTTCCTTCGGGTAACTATACCCCCCGCCCCCTAAAGGGGGAGAAAACCGTGAATAAGCTTCTCACTCTTTAGGGGTTGTTTGGGATAGTGTTTTTGTCATCCCGACGTCAGGAGGGATCTTCGGTAAAAGGCGGTTTTGTTTGCTTCTAGCGAAGATCCCTCCTGACGTCGGAATGACAAAAAAGGCGATTTTGTGATCCTGAAATTGCTCTCCAAACAACCTCTAAAGGGGAGGAAATCGTGAATAAGCTTCTCCCCTTTAAGGGGCGGGGGGTAGATTCCCCTAGAACTTAGCAGCCCTCCGGCCACCCGGTTCGACGGCAGGAATATGGCCTGATCTGAAACAGGCATCACCTACCAGGTACTGCTAATAAATAGTTTATACAACCCGTGTTCGGCCTTCTACTTTCCCTCTCTTCCGGCGAAGTCAATTCTCCTAAACAAACTCGTAAAAAGTCTTCTTCCAGTATTCCAGCTTGATCAACGTAACGTTATACTACTCACAGTCAGCAGTTTATTACATATCATTATGATCATATTATTTTGATAACATTCCATTAAAACTCGATTAACATTAGAGCGATAAACTTGTGGTGTTTTTCTACTTATCCTCTAGTAAAATGGATGTTATTCTAGTTTATCAACGCGTAAGCAGGCTTATTCTAGTGCCCTGCAAACAGGCGCTGTTGGGTATCCTGCTCCTCTGTTCCTGCGTTTTACACGCCCAAAATCAACCGCTAAATCTTCGCGGGACCGTCGTGTCAAGAGCTGACGGGGGCACCTTACCGGGAGCCACCATTTCGGTGAACGGGAAGGGCGTGAACGTAACAAATGCCGACGGTCGGTTTCAGCTACAAGTTCCCGCCGGGAGCGAGGTGAGCTTCACGTCGGTGGGTTTTCAAACGCACCGCTTCAAGGCCGACCGGAACGAAACCAACCTTGTTATCTACCTCGAAAACGCGCAGAAAGATCTCAATGAGGTCGTCGTTACGGCGCTGGGTATCAAGCGGGAAGAAAAAGCGCTGGGTTACAGCGTCTCGACAATCAAGGAAGACCAGATTACTCAGGCCCTGCCCAACAACTGGTCAGATGCGCTGAAGGGCAAAGTGGCGGGTCTGAATATTCTCCAGACAGGTTCCGGCCCGCTGAACTCGGCCCGCATCACGTTGCGCGGTGACCGTTCACTGGACCCCAACAAAAATGAAGCGCTGATCGTGGTCGACGGTATACCGATGATAAACGGCAAAGTTAGCTCCGGGGTGGATCAGGCCTACGGCGCGGGAGCCAGTGGAGCTGACAAAGACATTCCGATTGACTTCGGCAACGGCCTGGGCGACATCAACCCGGACGATATTGAGACGGTTACCGTCCTGAAAGGCGCGGCCGCGACGGCGCTGTATGGTAGCCGGGCCGGGAACGGGGCGCTGGTTATTACGACCAAATCCGGGAAGCGCAAAGGGAAGGGAGTCGGCGTAACGGTCAATTCCAATTTCAGCGTCAACGATGTGTTACGTTGGCCCGAGTACCAGTATGAGTATGGTCAGGGAAACCTAAACCGGAACGCTACGGGCGAGCTGTATTACTCGTATGGTTTGTCAGCGGACGGCCCCAACACGGGGTCTACGTCGAGTGCCTTTGGGCCTAAATTCAACGGCCAGCAGTATTTCCAGTACGATCCCGACCGGGAAGGCCAGTCGCCGGAGCGCCGGTTGTGGCAGCCTTACAAAGACAACATCAAAGGCTTCTGGCAAACGGGGCACACGTTTACCAACAGCGTTGCCGTAGAAGGCGGCTCGGACAACTTCACGGCCCGGGCGTCCATTACGCACACCACGAATGAATGGATCATGCCGAACACGGGCTTCAACCGGTTGGTCGCGTCGCTGAACACGGGCATCTCCCTGTCGAAACGACTGAAACTGAACACAAAGCTGAGTTACACCAGCAAAAACAGCGATAACCTGCCCGGTACGGGCTACAACAACCAGTCGATTGCGTACTTCATGATTTTCCAGAATCCGAACGTGGACCTGGCCTGGTACGAACCCCGCTGGAAAAAAGGGCAATACCAAATTCAGCAGATTCACCCTTTCAGTTCGTACATCGAGAACCCGTACGTCATTGCCTACGACATGATCAACAGCCTGAACAGCACCAACATCATCGGTAACATTCAGGCGCAGTATACCCTCTCTCCCAAACTGGAACTGATGGTTCGGTCGGGCCTCAACACCCGGCAGGATCGTCGCGAGCAGAATCGTCCCTGGAACACGGCCAACTTCCCGCAGGGGTATTACAAGCAGCAGGATGTCATGTTCATGGAGTCGAACACAGACGCGTTGCTGACCTACAAAGATCGCCTGAGCAACAATTTTGACGTGACGGCTTCGATCGGGGGCAACCGCATGAGTAACGAGGTCAAACAGAACAACGCCGTGGCAAGGGGTCTGCTGCTGCCCGGCGTGTATAAGCTGTCCAATGCGCTGGAGCAATCCATTGCCGACAACATCCTGACCCAGCGGCAGATCAACAGCGTTTACGGACTGGTTAACCTCGGCTGGCGCGACATGATTTTCGTGGACATCACGGGACGTAACGACTGGTCCTCTACCCTACCCAGTTCTACCAGTTCTTACTTCTACCCATCGGTGAGTACGAGTTACGTGCTGAGCGATCTGTTTGCCCTGCCTTCGGTTATTTCGTTCGCCAAGGCCCGCTTGTCCTGGGCACAAGTTGGGACGGACACCGACCCCTACCGCACGGCTAAGTATTACGACAAATCAACGTTTCCCGGTTCGGCGAACTCCCCATCGACTCTCTTCAATGGCAACCTGAAGCCGGAGATTTCGACCTCTTGGGAGGCTGGTCTGAACATATACCTGTTTAAGAAGCGCATCAACGCGGACCTGAATTTTTATTCGAATACGACGGTCAACCAGGTGCTCATGGTGCCGATGGACGTAACGACGGGTTTCGGCTCGGCTTTCATCAACGGCGGCAACGTACGGAACCAGGGAGTCGAGGTGATGCTGTCGGGTCAGCCCGTCCAGTCGAAAAACTTTACCTGGGGGGTTACAGCAACCTGGGCGAAGAACAAGAACGAGATTCTGGCGCTGAGCGATGCTATTGAGAGCAATCAGCAGATCATTGCGACCAGCGGCAACGCGTCCATTATTGCGACCAAAGGCGGCAGTACGGGCGACATCTGGGGCTATGGTCTGGTTCGGAATGAGTTGGGGCAGGTGGTCTTCGATGGGGCTACGGGTCTGGCAGTTCGGCCAACGGATATTACCCGGATTGGCAACGCTTACGCCAACTGGCGCGGTGGCCTGCAAAACGAGTTTGCCTACAAAAATCTGAAGCTGAACGTATTACTGGACGGCCAGTACGGCGGGATCATCTACTCACAGACCCACCACAAAATGACCGAGCAGGGCAAGCTGAAGCACACGCTGTACGGTCGCGAAACAATGACCATCGTGGGTGATGGCGTCGTGCAGAACGAGGATGGTTCTTACAGCCCGAACACCAAGCCAGTAGCCATCAACACCTGGTACGCCGATTACTACCGCCGGGCCAACGTAGAGACCAACAGTCTGGATGCGTCGTACCTGAAATTGCGCGAAGTTCGGCTGGAATACGCCCTGCCCCGCTCGCTGGTTAGTCGCTGGAAAATCTCCGGGGCCAGCATCGCCTTCTTTGGCCGCGATCTGGCGATGATTTCCAAGTTCCCCATTTTCGATCCCGAGACGGCCTCGCTGAACGGCGCGACGGTGGTGCCGGGCGTTGAAATGGGCCAGCTGCCTACGCCACGCACGTGGGGCATTAACCTGAATCTAAAACTCTAATCGAACGGACTGTTCGACCCGAAGACAATTGTAATCAATGAAAAAAGTACTTCTTTATCTAGCAACCGTAGCGCTGGCCTCTTTCTCCTGCACGACAGGCTTCGAAGAGCTCAACACCGACCCCAACCGCATTGACCAGGTGACGCCGGGCAGCTTACTCACCCCGATCATTTACGGCATGAGTGATTATTTCACGGTGCGTAGTCACGAGTTCACGGGCCAGATCATGCAGACGAACTTGCCGAACCCCAGCGTTGCCAACGGGGTGCACCGGTACGACGTAACGGAATCGGCCGGGAACGGGACCTGGAGTACCTGCTACACCTGGCTACGCAACGTTCGGGAAATGGAACAGGCCGCTGATACGTATCAACAACCCGTTTACAAAGCAGTAGCCGCCACGCTGAAAGCCTACATCGTCGGTATCCTGACGGACTCATTCGGGGACATTCCGTACTCGGAAGCGATGCAGGCCGAAAACGGCGTTGCTCAGCCCGTTTTTGACGAGCAGAAAGACGTCTATGCGGACCTGATTATCAAACTGGAAGCGGCTAACACAATCTACAAGGAAAGCGGCAGCATGTCGGGAAACGACCTGTTGTACAACAACGACAAGGCGAAATGGCAGAAGTTCAACAACTCGCTTCTGCTGCGGTTGCTGCTGCGGACGAGCAAGAAAGCCGATTTTAACAGCTATGATCGGCTGAAAGCGATCATCGACAAGCCAGCGGATTACCCGATTTTCACCAGCAACACGGATGCCGCACTGGTGAAAATTTCGGGATTGACCCCGTACGATTATGCCTGGGGCCGTCGGCAGGATTACGTCAATTTTGAAGCGATGAGTTCGTTTTTTGTGGACATGCTCAACGATCTGGCCGATCCGCGTAGGGCGCTCTTCATGACGAAAGCTACCCGCCTGGAAGGTACAACCACGGTTGATCTGGGTTACCGGGGGATTCCCAGTGCCCACTCGGGAAACGAATCGCAATTCAATTTCAATCCCAGCACGCCCAATGGTGATCTAATGATCTTTACGACCCTGGGCACCGAGATCACCGAGGTGATCATGACCTACGCCGAAGTGGAATTCATCAAGGCGGAAGTGGCCCTGCATTTCGGCAATCGGGCCGCGGCTAAAACGGCCTACGACAAAGGCGTTACAGCCGCGGTTACCCAGTGGAAAAACGGGGTACTTCCAACGACGTATCTCACCAGCACCAAAGCTGCTTTCAATGGAACGCTGGAGCAAATCATGACTCAGAAGTATCTGGCGCTGTTCTTCAACGATTATCAGCAGTGGTTCGAGTATCGCCGGACGGGCTTCCCGGTGTTACCTAAAACCCAACATATGCTTCATAATGGCGTGATGCCGACGCGCTTCATGTACCACAACGACGTACGCCGTTTCAACCCCGATAATCACAAAGCTGCGGCCGCCCGCATCGGTGGCGACAATGTCATGACGAAAGTCTGGTGGGAGAAATAAGCTATCGTTCTACGGGAAACCGTCCAGAAACTTATCTTAACTATGCTAAATCGACGTAATTTTCTTCAGCAGATCGGCTGGTCAGGGGCCGCGCTCACCGTTGCCCCAACCGCGCAGGCGCCCCCCTCAGCATCGGCGGTAGTCGCGGGTACTACGCTGATCGGCCGTGTTCACAGTCAGGGCAAAGGCATCGCGAACGTAGCGGTTACAGACGGGTATACCGTTGTCAAGACAGATTCATCCGGGCGCTACCAGTTGAACGCTAAAGACGGTGCCGAGTTCATTCACCTCAGTCTGCCGGCGGGTTACGCTTTCCCGCAGGAGCGGGGCATGGCCCGTTTCTTTCAACCTATTGTCGCCAAAAATGGGACGTTCAGCGCTGATTTTGCACTGGATAAACTACCGACCGACGGCACAAAACACCAGTTTGTCGTTTGGGCCGATCCGCAGATCATTTCTAAAAAAGACGCCGAACTGCTCAAAACTCAGGCAGGTCCCGATTTACGTGACCTGGTAGCATCGTATCCCAAAGGAACACTTTTTCACGGCATTGGCTGTGGCGATCTAGTCTGGGATCATTTCGAACTGTACGACGACTACAAAGCAGCAGCCGGGATGGCTGGCATTCCGTTTTTCAACGTCATCGGTAACCACGACCTGGACCTGGACGCCCGCACGGACGATTATTCCGCCCGGACATTCAAGCAACAGTTTGGCCCGACGTATTACTCGTTCAATCGGGGCCAGATTCATTACGTTATGCTTGATGATGTGTTTTTCATCGGGACGGCAAAAAAGTACATCGGCTACCTGACCGAAAACCAGTTGCACTGGCTCGAACAGGACCTGTCGCTGGTAAAGCCGGGCTCGACGGTCGTTGTGAGTCTGCACATTCCTACGCAAACGGGGCACAAACGCCGGAACAACCTGAAAGAGGAAGAACTGGGCGGCAGCGTATCGAACCGAAAGCAGCTCTACGACATGCTGAAGCCGTTCAAGACGCACATCATGTCGGGGCACACCCACGTCAACGAAAAGTGGGAATCTGATAACGTCATGGAACACGTACACGGCACGGTATGCGGGGCCTGGTGGACGGGTCCCATCTGTAGCGACGGGACTCCGAACGGCTACGGCGTGTACGAAGTGGACGGGGGTGACATTCAGTGGTATTATAAATCGACGGGTAAGCCCCGTGAGCACCAGCTCCGGATTTACGAGAAGGGACGCTATAAAGACGCGCCGGATCAGCTGGCGGTGAACGTTTGGAACTGGGACCCGAAGTGGAAAGTTGAATGGCTGGAAGACGGCGTGCTAAAAGGACAGCTCGAACCCAGCGTAGCGCTGGACCCCTGGGCGGTGGAATTATACGCGGGACCGGAACTGCCCAAAAAACATAAGTTTGTCGACCCCTCGCCCACCGATCACCTGTTTTTCATCAAACCGTCAACCGACGCAAAAACCATTGCGGTACGAGCTACGGATCGCTTCGGTACCGTATTCACGGAACAGTTGACCCTTGCTTGACATGTAGGCTAATCAGTTTTTTTTGCTACGTAAAAAGCAGCTTCGAATAAGTATCGAAGCTGCTTTTTACGTAGCAAATTCAGCCGTTAATTACCAGCGTTCAGACAATATCTCCTGCTTAGGGAGCGGACTCCCCTAGGGCGGTTAGCAGCAACGCCTTCACCTCAGCGCCCTGCCCGTTCGGAACCGACGTCGCCCGGAGCAGAATTCGCTGCTGACCACGGAGCAGGTCCAGTGTTCCCAGTGGCAGCAAAGCCCATGCCTTCTCGTAGACTTCCTTACGCGGAATCCGGTCGGGACTGGATTTCAGGGGTGGATCGAAACTACGTTGTATCGTTTGCTGGAGTGTTTTCTTCCCCACCGTAGCGGTCAATTTCGTTCCGCGAGCTGCAGCCGGAGCCGTATACTGTAAACTCAGTTGGTACCGGCCCGGCCGATCCACCAGCACATCCCACCAGATCGAATCAGCAGGTGAACTCCAGTTTATCAGCCAGTCATTAGCCCAGCCATTACCCTGTTTGTACCGGACCGCACCCGAAAAATGGGCTTCGGGCGCCTGCAACAGCACCCGTTTACCCGCCACTGGTGCTGGTCGGGTCGGTTCAATGTTTCGGGAAACATCCCTAAACCAGCGTTCGTAGGCATCTTTCAGCGTTTGTACCTGCTCGGGCTGTCTGGCAGCCAGATCAGCCGCCTGCGAGGGGTCGCGACGCATATCGTAAAGCTGGGTTTGCCCGTTTTTCAGCGTTAGCCGGTATTGAGCCGTGCGAACACCACCCGGTTCGGCGGGAAGTTGGTTGCCGCTCATCCCGGCAACGTGCGTAAACAGCAGCCGGTCGGGCAGGGTATCCGTTCGACCTCGTAACAGCTCGGCCAGACTACGGCCATCAAGTGGATGAGTCGGCGTCACGCGCAGACCGCACAAATCTACCAGCGTCGGCAGCAAATCGATATGGGCTGCATTGGGGCGAATTCGGGTTTGGGAACGAATAGTACCAGGCCAGCGCACAAACAGCGGCACCCGCACTCCCCCTTCGTCCACCGATCCTTTGATTCCCTTCATATCGCCATTGAACCGATGGCCGTTAGGACCGTTATCGGTCGCGAAGACAACAATCGTATTGTTGGCCAACCCCAGCCGGTCCAGTTCCGCCAGTAGACGCCCTACGTTATCATCCACGTTTTCGACCATGCCGTAGATGCTGGCTTCTTCATCGTTAAGTCCTTTAGCCTTGTACTTGGTAAAATACCGGTCGGGTACCTGGTGGGGACTGTGAGGAGCGTTGAAGGGTACGTAACAGAAAAAATGACGGGCTTTATTTTTCCCGATGAAGCTCAGCGCAGCATCGGTCAGTACGTCGGTGATGAACCCCTTTGTGTTCACCATCCGGTCGTTGTGCTGCAGCTCGGTATCAAAATAATTATTCCAATGGCCCGCGCAGAAGCCCAGAAACTCGTCAAACCCCTGCCCGTTGGGGTCTTCGGGCGCGTTTTCACCGTTGTGCCACTTGCCGAAACAACCGGTCGCGTAACCGTTCTGGCGGAAGACCTCGGCCAGTGTGAGTTCATCGGCACGCATGCGTTCCCAGCCCTGGGTCACCGAAACCGTCCCCGTGCGCAGGTGATAGCGACCTGTGAGCATACTAGCGCGGGTGGGCGCGCAAAGGGGACTAACGAAAAAGCGGTCAAACTGGGCGCCACTGCGAGCCAGTCGGTCGAGATTGGGCGTTTCGACGAACTTGTTCCCGTGTAGACTCAGATCTCCCCAGCCCTGATCGTCAGTCAGAATGAATAACATGTTGGGGGGCACATCGGCTGCCAATCTGCCAGTCGCTGGCCGCTGGACCATCCACGCGCTGAAAACCAGCGCGGCCATTCCGATCCAGAAAGGAGGTTTCATCACAAACATCTATTAGTCGAGTAAATTCGGGAGCCAGTGGTTTGGCCTGACTGCTCCTATACTGATTAGGCGGATAGTTTGCCGCTACGGTTTAGCGTGGCGTAACTCCAGCCCGACGGCCATGCGCGCTTTGAATCCAGGCCATCCTTCCGCGTCAGCCGTCTCCGGTAGAGTCAAATACTTACCGTATTCCATTCCTTTTAGGTGGAGACCTAAAAAAGCGGTCACAAAGTGCTGATTGATGTTATTGATCCGGTGCTCATTCCAGGCTGGCTCGGCATAGTGCATGTACTCATCGGCGGATACGCCGGGTAGCATGGAGGCCGACGGAGGTGGATTGGGTGCCACATTATGGCGGGCATTGAGGTAAGTGAGCATATACCGGTCCGAATTAACCGCGCCGTCGTAGATTGCTTTGACGCCTTTTTCGTAACCGGACACATCATCCTTGCTACCAGCCACCAACAGCGTAGGCAGCGTCAACCCAGCCAGGCCGGTGGCGTCCCAGACGCCACGCTCCATACCCCAGGGCGCGAATGCAACGACTGCTTTAATGCGCGGGTCCAGCGAGGCTTTGTAAGCAGGTGAAGCTTGCGTACGGGGTTCCAGCGCCGTACTGCCCCCGGCCATCTGTCCGAACAATTTCAGCGCCTGCGGACTATAGCCGGCTCCGGCTACGTTAAGCACGCCGTAGCCCCCCATCGAATAACCAATTAGGGCTGTATTATCGGCGTTGAGCAAGCCCGCCAGAAAACTTGTGCTGTTTTTTTGCGCGAGCCGGACCATTTCGTCCAGCACAAATTTATCGTCCAGGGAACGGTTTAACAACGTACTGGAAAAGGCCGCCAGATCGCCGTAGGTCGACTCAGTGTGATCGATGGCCGCTACCACGTATCCCTTGGAGGCCAGGTTTTCGGTCAGATACGTCAGCAACAGTCGCGAACCGGGATAACCGTGGGAGACAATCACCAACGGATAAGCTCCGCCACTTGGATCAGGCTGTGCATCGCGCAGGGCCCGCCCCTGGAACGTAAACGGAACAAGTGGTCGTTTGGGATCGTTGGCTCGGCCCAACGTGGATTGATAGGTGACCGTTGGTTGCTTGTTGGCCCCCGCCTGGGCCGGGTACCATAGTTCAACCGTCAACGGACGGTCATAGAGCGGATGTTGACCGGCGCTTCCGTGCAGTACGTCAACCTGGCCCGGATGGACCAGTTTTATCGTTCGTACCCCTACTGTATACTTGCCCCGAGCTGCCAGTTCCGGGGCGTTGGGGAGCAGATCCCCGTTGATGAACTGATCACCAGAAGGCTGGGCGTTAACAAGTCTGATTGTAATCAGCAGGAAGACAAGTAAAAGACAAATTGGGCGGTTATTCATGAATGCAGCAAAGTGGGTTCGTTTGCCAACTTGATGCTAGACAAGATACAGATCAGAGTTGACAGCTACTAAACGTTACGGGCCTGTTCTCCTACCCTATCCGCCGTCAATTAAATCATGTCGACTTGGTATTTGACTTGGCAGTCTCCCCGCGCCCTGACAGTAAGCCCTCCCTGTTGCTATTCGATTAGCACATCTACCTTGACTAGCGTCCTTCCCAATCCTGCAGATACAGCCGGGTACCGTAATACTGCATCTTCTCATCAAACAGATGCTCCCGTTCGACTATGTACAATGTTTCAGCGCAACCCGGCCAGAAGTTCTGCCGGACATCGACGGGGATTTCCAGCCAGTCATTGCTGTTGGGCATAAACGGTAGCTCTATTTTGGGCTGTCCTTCGAGGTAATCGCTGTGTTGCAGAAATAAGGTAAACATGACGTGCGGAATAGTTTGTATATGTTCAAAGTGGTCACAAGCCTGCGCGTACGTAATGGCAGCGGCCGTTGTCTCTTCCCTGATCAATTCGTTACGTAAAAATCAAAGTTGTTTTCCTGTTCTCAAGTTAACGCAGCTGGACGCCATGCGCCTGCCCCTGGGCCACACGGATAGACCTAGCTCTCCGGAGAAGCCCGGGACAAATTTTATTCATCGTTACGGCTTCAGTTAGGTATCACATATCACGCCCGAAGCCTTTGTGCTTGCCCCCACCCAGCCAGACGGTTGGCCGGGCAACCATCCGGAACCAGTAATTACTTAAGCTAAGCATGTAATCTTTCCAGCCGTCGAAACTATAAGGCTTAATACTGAAATAGTTAGCCCCCAGTTCGTAGGAGTCTTTGTTGGCGGCTTCATCCTCAAGATGCGTCAGGACGACTGTCGGGATAAGCCGCCATTGGGGATGCTGGCGTATGCGCTCCAGAAAGTCTAATCCACTTGGCCCGACGTGGAGATCGATATCCAGCAGAATCAACTGGGGCGCGGGTCCTATCGTTTCCCGTAAGTAAGCCACTGCCTGGGCGTAGTCCCGTACGACGTGGATACGGGCGTTAGGAAATGTTTCGTGGGCTGCCCGCTTCACGACCTCGGCAATGTGGTCTTCATCGTCAACTAAAAGAATGGGAAAGTCAGCCAGCATCAGCATACGTAAATTAAAACGACAGGAACGGGATTGAACCGAAGTAAACTGCTCTTTACGTTGAGTCAATCAACAAGCAACCATATAACTACTGATCAGGCTCCTTTGTGTAAACTAAAAACGCTTTTAACGATATAGCATTCATTCTCGCTCAAGCGTATTCTTACAGCGCGTGCGGATCGGTGCACAGATTATGTGAGGCTGTACGAGAACGGGATTGATGGCGTCTGATCCAATGAACCGGCGAAGCCATAAAAAATTTCTCTCAGTCCTGTAATGTTTTCTAAACTCAGTCGTCTATGCTAGTGACATGGACCTACACGCTTTCAAGCAACGCATTCTGCCTGTTCAGAATCGACTCTTCCGGCTGGCGACGATGTTCCTGGGGAACCGGGAAGACGCCGAAGATGCGTTGCAGGATGTGTTGATGCGGCTCTGGTCGAATCGTCAGCAACTAGACACGTATCAGAGTGTGGAAGCCCTGGCCGTCCAAATGACAAAGAATTTGTGCCTGGATCGCATGAAGGCACACGCCCGGCAGACAGCAGACAAGCAGGCGGATCTGAGTAGTGTAGCCACCGACCAGGTATCGCCCCACCGGCAGGTGGAACTGGCGGACAGCGCGACGCAAATCCGGCGGCTGATCGACGACCTGCCCGACAATCAGAAGCTGGTACTGCACCTGCGCGACGTTGAGGAATACTCTTTCGAGGAAATCGAGCAACTCACCGGCCTGTCGATCAATACCATCCGTGTTACGCTATCCCGGGCTCGCCAGCGCCTGCGGGATGGTTACATCAGACTAAACGATTATGAAGCCAACTATTGAGGAGTTGTTGAACCGCTATTACGCTGGCGAGACGACTATTGAAGAAGAAAAATTACTACGCGATTACTTTCAACAGCCCGAACAGGTATCGCCGGCTTTACGGCAGCACGCCCCGCTGTTCACTCATTTCAGCGCGGCTCAGGCGCAACAGCCATCGACTGATTTGTTTGCTCGCTTGGAACCACAGGCGCCGAAATTCGACACAAAAATCCGGTCACTGACGAGCTGGGGTCTCCGAATCGCGGCCAGCGTAGCGCTCCTACTGGTTGGTTTTGCGGCCGGTCGGTTCTATACCCGAGAGGAGCCCGCGACACTAGCCAGCGCTGCCGATACTGGTCAGTATCCGGCGACATCCATCAAAAAAGTACTGGCGTTTGATGCCATAGCCAAAACATCAGCCAGCGACCGTATCCAGGCCGTTAATCAAAGTTACGAACTCGACCAGGTCGATCAGGAAATCACCCAGCTCCTGATCAATACGCTGAATTTCGACGCTAATGTGAACGTCCGGCTGGCCGCCTGTCAGGCGCTACTGCACTTCGAAAGCGAGGAAGGCGTCCGCGAAGCGCTGATTCAGTCGTTGCGAATTCAGAAAGATCCGAACGTGCAACTGACGCTTATCGAAACGCTGGTCGCGATCAAGGAAAAACGGGCGGCTTCGGATATGCAGCGCCTGGCTCGTAACCAGCAAGTTCTGGACATTGTCCGACTGAAAGCACAGGAAGGCGCTGGCCTCCTGATGACTGCCAATAACTCCCCTTCATAAATCGAATTTATTAATCACGTACTGTCATGAAAAAAGTAGTAATGGCCGGCATACTTTGCCTGGGCCAATGGGCGATGCTGTATGCTCAGGAATACAAAACGAAGCTCGCCAACAGCGGGAATCAGCGGATAACGATCCAACTAGATCCCACCAATCTGAAGATCGAAGGCTATAACGGGAACGAACTGATCATTCAGACGTCGACGAAATTAGAAGCGCCCCCGGAACGCGCGAAAGGGTTGCGTCCTCTTTATAATTCAGCCGTCGATAACACGGGCTTAGGTTTGTCCGTCATTACGGAGGGGAACAACGTTCGCATCGAGAAAGCCTCCCGTAAAAGTGTACCGTATACCATCCGGGTACCCCAGAAATCGGCCATCCTCTACGAGCAAACCAACTGGACGAACGGCGATCTAACGATTCAAAACGTAGAAGGCGATCTGGAGCTGCGCACTAATAACGGAGGAATCAATCTGATCGACGTAACGGGTCCCGTCGTAGCGAACACGATCAATGGCGAAATCAAAGTAGTCTATTCAGCTTTAAATCAGAGCAAACCCACGGCCATGTCGACCGTCAACGGAGCGATTGACATTACTCTGCCCGCATCGGCGAAAGCGAACCTAAAACTGAGCTCCATCCACGGGGAGATGTACACGGATTTTGACCTGGGTACTACCAAAAAAGACGGGATGACCCGCATGGGTGGCGGACACCTGATCAACGGGACAACCAACGGCGGAGGTGTTGACTTGCAACTCAAGACGATCAACAGCGATATCTACATCCGTAAACAGAAATAAGCGTCGACTCCTCACCCTTTTCCTTCATTCACCATGAAAAATTCACTGCTGCTGCTCCTGCTGCTTTTTCTGATCAAGCCTGTCTGGGCCCAGAAAGTTATCACCAAATCGTTGCCCCTGTCGGCGGGGCAGGCCGTTCACCTCAACCTGAAATTCGGTGATGACATACGGGTTCGCTACTGGGACAAGTCGACTGCTTCCGTGCAGATTACGGTGACAATCAACAATAATAAACTCAACGACGCTCTACTGGTCGAAACGACGTCGACTGCGCAGGCCGCCAGCCTCACGACCGACTTTGATCAGAAGTTGCTCAAACAAGGCAAAGCGGAAGATTGTCCCGGCAGCAAATCAACCTGGCGGACGAGCATCAACGGCGAAACCTACTCCGTTTGCAGTACCATTCATTACGAAGTGTTTCTCCCCCACAAAACGGCTTTACAGGTCGAGACGATCAACGCAAACATTGATATTCAGGGCGCTACCGGTTCGGTCTGGGCCAAATCCATCAGCGGCTTTGTGGACGTGAGCTGGCCGGGGGCCAAAGGGGCCAACGTCGCCATGAAGACCATCACGGGTGAAGTCTATTCTGACTTATCGATTCAGTTTACGGGCAACCGCCCCAAAAACCCAATTGTTGGCTACATGCTGGAAGGCACTTTGCTCAGCGGTGGCCCCCAGGTTCGGCTGGAATCAATCAGCAATGATGTCTATCTACGTAAAGAGAAATAATTTCCGCTTCACGCACCCGTTGGTGCAACGTTCCTGATTTTGGCTCCTCTTTAGTCAAAATCGCTGATCAAGTCTTACTGCCGGTCCTGGGCCCAACCGGCAGTACCCTTCGCTTCGCCAGCCTTTTCACCCTCCAATACTTCCTTTTATGAAACTTTTTATCGCCTTAGCCGCCCTGGCGCTATGGGTTGGGGATGCTATTGCCCAATCGGGCCCTGCGGGACACGTAACAGGTTCACTGATTGACTCGGTGACTACCCAACCAGTGCCTTTTGCGACAGTAGCCGTGCGGGATGCATCCACGCTGATTGCTGGTACCACGACGGACAGTACCGGAAAGTTTACGGTAACAAACCTACCCCTGGGCAGCTATACGCTCACGTTAACCTCCGTTGGCTATACCCCTGTCAATAAACGCGTTACCCTGACGACGAATCAGCCTTCCGTTACGTTATCAGCAATCCGCCTGCGCGCAACGAGTCAGACGCTAGGTGAAGTAACCGTAGCTGCTCAGAAATCGCTGATTGAAGAAAAGGGGGATCGCCTGGTCTACAATGCGGAGAAAGACGTCTCCAACGTGGGTGGTTCAGCGGCTGATGTGTTACGTAAAGTTCCTTCGCTGAGCCTTGATCTGGACGGTAACATTCAGATGCGGGGCAACTCCAACATTCGGATACTAATCAACGGAAAACCGTCGGCGATGATGGCCCGCAATCTGGCGGACGCCCTGAAACAGATGCCCGCCGACAATATTAAATCAGTGGAAGTCATCACGAGTCCCGGCGCCAAGTACGACGCCGAGGGAGCCGCCGGGGTGATCAACATCATCACCAAAAAGGCGTTGCAGGGCTTCAATGGTTCGGTGATGGCATCGGCTGGTACATTGAATCGAAGCACCAACACCAAGCTGGCCGTTAAAACCAAGAAGCTCGGATTTTCCTTATCGGCGAATGGGTATCAGTTCCGTAATATCCGGGAGGGTCAGACGCTTCGTACGACCCTGGCCAACGGAACGCCGTTGAATACGCTATTTCAAAGCAACTTCGCCGACAATACCGGTACGGGCGGTTACGGTGAACTAAGCCTGGATTATGATCCGGATTCGACAAGCCGGATTAATTTTTCGGCCAACGCCTGGGGGGGCTACTACCCCAACAACAGCTCCGTGATCAATCGGCTGACCGATCCGACGGGCAACGTATTGCAGCAGTTTCGCAACGATATCCGGCTTAGCAACCCCTACGGAAATAGCCAGTTCGATCTGGGTTATACCAAAACGTTTCACCGTCGGGCCGACAAACCCGCTCGGGCGGGCGTAGCTCCGGCGGAATTTAGTTTACTGACGCAGTACAGCCGCATGCCGGACAACTATTTTTACGACGCCGACCGCTACTCCCTGGACGAAACCGCCCAGCTTATTTTCCGGCAGCACAGCACCAATTACAGCCGGAACAAAGAATACACGCTACAGGCTGATTATACGTACCCGTTTCAGCTACGCTCCGCCCGCGACACAACCCGGCTGAAGCTGGAAACGGGGATAAAAGCCATCCGTCGCGACATCGGTAGTGAATATCGGGTTGAAGAATCAGCCGATGGGCGATTGCCCTTGGTGCTGGACCCCGCCCAGTCGAACGATTTTGACTATAACCAGCAGATTTATGCGGGCTACAGTGCCCTTCGCGTGGAGACGCGATCAAAATGGACGCTTAACGTTGGGGCTCGTCTGGAGCGAACGTTGATCACGGGTAATTTCATGACCACGAAGACAAACCTCAACAGTCAATACACCAATCTGATCCCAAGTCTGATGGCGTCAAAAGGGCTGGGGTCGCACACGGTGAAAGCCAGCTATACGCAACGCATTCAGCGACCCCAGCTTTGGTACCTCAATCCCTGGGTCAACGCCAGCGATCCGCGCAACCTGCAAACGGGCAACCCGTACCTGAATCCAGAACTAAACCACGCCGTTGAACTTGGTCATAGCGTAACGACCAAAAAGGGGCTGTCCATCAATTCTGCCTTCTACTGGCGCATGACCAACAACGCCATCGAATACGTTCGCACGGTCGACGAAGCAGGCGTCTCGCTGAGTAAACCTCAGAATATTGCCCAGCGTGCAGCGTACGGCCTGAATCTGAACCTGTCCGGCCAGGCCTCTAAAGTCTGGACCTTGAACGGCGGCATGGACCTGCGTTACGTTGATCTACGCAGTCCCGGTCTAAATCAAAGCAACAACGGGCTGGTTGGCAATTTCAACGTCAGCAGCACGTACAAACTCCCCCACGATTATACGTTTCAGGCAAACGGAAATTTCAACTCGGGCTGGGTTAGCCTGCAAGGCCAAGGGTCAAGTTTCTACTGGTATGGTTTTGCGCTGAAGCGGGAACTGATGGCAAAAAAAGCAAGCCTGACCCTGGGCGTCAACAATCCGTTCAACCGGGGCGTAACGCAGACGTTTAGTCAAAACGGGCCGACGTTCGCATCCGAAACGCGCTCCTTCTTTTTGAGCCGATCAGCCCGGATTGCTTTTGAGTGGCGGTTTGGCCAGATGAGTTCGGGCGGTAAGCAAAGCCGCAAAATCAGCAACGACGATGCCGGTGGCCGGTAGAACAGAAAAACTAACGACGTCGCTTTCTGAACAGCAACAGGCATTATGAATTACTGATTAGCTGGCACCTATAATCTGCCGCTGGTTCGGGCCGCCGAAATGGGTTTAAACAACGTATGCTTCTCAGCTACGTAGTTGACCCGTTTCGGCGGCCCGTTTCCGTGTCTGTGTACCTCCGAAAAAGCTATACCGCGGGTATTATCATTGCAAAATGGGAAGAAAAGGACGAATTTTGGCTCGTGTACTGGCGAGCCTAAGCTAGTAGCCTCTTCTGCCCATTGCACAGTTTATCCTATACTTGGCGCGATACCGGACTGATTGAACCATTAATAAAAGCTTCAATCATCAAATAGTCTTTCGTCGCGACGTTGAGCCTGTCAATACACTCAATCGACGGGTTGAGGCACCGCTCATCAATTAATGCGTAATGTCAAAATTCTCTCGCTTAAGTCCTGCCTGGATACTGCTCTTATTCCTTTTCCTGATGGGGGGAAGTACCCAGTCCGCAGTAGCGCAACAACGTAATCCAGTCGCTCGGTCAACTACCACCAATAAACGAATCACCAACCAGGTAACCGTCCGGCACGCCCGCGGCTTTACGATTCAGTACGTCGGAAACTACAAGCTGGTTTCGATCATCAGCCCGTTCGAAAAAAAGGCGGATACTATCCGTTACGTACTGGTGCAGCGCGGAGCCCCCGCCCCCAAAGGCTATTCGGCCAGTCAGATTATTCAGATTCCTCTCCGACGGATCGTGTTGATGTCATCAATGCACGTTGGCCTGGCTGGCTTTCTGGGCGCCGAAGAGCAGATCATTGGCCTTGGCAATCTAAAATACGTATCGTCACCCAAGGTTATCCAGCGCATTGATGCCGGAAAAATACAGGAAGTGGGTCACGATCAGACGCTGAACGAGGAACAATTGGTTGCTCTACAGCCTGACCTACTAATGGCCACAGGCAGCCCAACCGCGCAGATGAACCGCTACCAGATGCTACGTAACGCTGGCGTCCCAGTCCTGATCAACTCCGAGTGGGTGGAAAGGACCCCGCTGGGACGAGCCGAATGGGTCAAGCTGATGGCGGCACTGCTCAACAAAGAAGCACTGGTCAACCAGCGGTTTGAGCAGGTCGAACGGGAATATATCCGACTGGCGGCCCTGGCCCGAAGCGTTACTCAAAAGCCCAGCCTCATCAGTGGCATGAATTCAAAGGACGCCTGGTTTGTCCCCGACGGTGATAGTTACGTCACCCGCTTCTTTCTGGACGCGGGTGGTACATACCCCTGGGTGAACCGGAGAACGACAGGAAGTCTACCGCTAAATTTTGAAGCGGTTTACCCCATTGCGCTGAAGGCTGATTACTGGCTCAACATTGGCCTCAACGGCGTGGATTCTAAAAAGGACGTACTAGCCAAGGACGTTCGATACGCTGATTTCAACGCCTTCAAATCGGGGCAGATGTATAGCTACGGTAAGCGCGTGAACAGCCGGGGTGCCAACGACTACTGGGAATCAGGGGCGGTAAACCCACACCGGGTACTGGCTGACCTGATCAAAATTTTACACCCTGAATTATTGCCCAACCATCAGTTGATCTACTACAAACAAGTAAACTGAGGGAAGCTGGTCCAGATCAGCCCCCAGCTAACCGGCTAGGATACTACCATGAAGATATACACGAAAAAAGGAGACAAAGGAACGACCGGACTTTTCGGCGGCAGCCGGGTTGATAAAGACGATGTTCGGGTTGAGTGCATTGGCACACTGGATGAAGCAAACTCCACCATTGGCCTGTTGCGGGTTAAGCTGGGAAACGAGCATCCCTGGCAACCGAACCTGCATAAGATCCAGAAAGATTTGATGGACATGATGTCGCACCTGGCCCGACCGTCTACCGCCAAGAAAATTAATACCAACCCGCTACCGGAGGACGGGGCCGATTTCTGCGAGCAGTGGATTGATGAGCTGGAGGCCGCTATGTCGTCGCCATCCGATTATTTTCTGCTGCCGGGTGGCAACGAAATCTCAGCCATGTGCCACGTTGCCCGTACGCAAATCCGCCGGGGGGAACGCCGACTGGTATCACTTACTAAAACCGACGACGTACACGACGCTATCCCGGCATACGTCAACCGGCTATCCGATCTATTTTTCACCCTGGCTCGTGCAGAAATGGACAAGGCGGGCGTGGCGGAGGAAAAATGGCAACTCTTTCTGTACAAACGCTTTAAGTAACTACGACGTGAATAAAGATAAGTGGCTAACCGCGTTGCGAACGAACGTAACGCGGTTAGCTACGGTGACACGAGGCAATTCTAGTACGGTGTATTCCAATGTCTGATACGTCTCAACCAATGCCTGATGCAATGCCGACGCTTCGGCGAAGGTTTGCCAGCGTTCGCTGTCATTGATATAAATGGCTTCCCAAGGCGGAGCCATGAAAACCACGGGCGCATACCGGTACTGACGGGCGGCTCGGTACCAGGATTCATCAACCGGAAGACCACCGACCCGCAAATACGCGATGATATCGGGAATACCCCGGTCAAAAAATGAGATGGGCTCGTCTGTTTCTATTGACGCGTGTTCGTAGTGCTCGACCATACGTTGCAGCGCCATTCGAGCAAAACAGCCTAGATCAATCCAGGGTAGACATTGACTACCGATGGCTACCTGTTCCTGAATTAGTTGCCGCGACACCTCATCGAAGCAAGCATAACCGGCGGCACGTAACGCGTTCAGCAGGGTGCTTTTTCCCGCTCCGGGTCCGCCAGAAATAAGGAATTTAGCCATGATTCCGTAGCAGGTACGTAATGCCAATCATCCCAACGACCATTAGCAGGCAGGTTCGCTGGTTGATTCGGCTGACCTGGTTAATTTCGTCCGGCTGAATCGGCCGCTCCTGCTCACCGATATATGGTTTTTCGACCAGTACGCCGTGATATACGTTCGGTCCACCGAAGCGGCAGTTCAGAATACCCGCCAGAGCCGCTTCCGGGTAGCCCGCGTTAGGGCTTTTGTGCCGATTTCCGTACCGGGCAGCGAACTGTACCCCGCGGCTATTGCCTGTAACGAGAATCATTAATAAGGCCGTCAGCCGGGCCGGAATGAAGTTGGCAATGTCGTCCAGACGGGCGGCAAACTTACCAAACTGTTCGTACCGCTCACTGCGATAACCGATCATCGAATCCAGCGTATTAATCATTTTATAGGTCATCATACCCGGTACACCCGCCAGACCGTAAAAGAACAAGGGAGCGATAACACCGTCACTAAGGTTTTCGGACATCGTTTCCAGCACCGCAATCCGAATCTGCTGCGGACTTAGCTGTGACGTATCGCGCCCCACAATCCGCGACAGCTGACGACGACCAGCCTCCACTCCCTCCCGCTCCAATACCCGAAAAACGGCTTTTCCCTCGCTAATCAAATTATGATTGGCCAGACCGTACCACACCCAAAGGGCGTTGGTGAACACGAACAGCACCGGATGGATGGACAACGTCAGTTGGTTCAGGCCAAGAAAGAACAAACAAGCCAGTGTGCATAAGCTAAGGGCTAGCGCGGCTCCTTTCCAGAATCGGAGCTTCCCTTTATTAAGGAGCCGCTCCCCCCTGGCAATCAGCGAGCCGAAAATGCGAACGGGATGGGGCCAGTTGTCGGGATCGCCAATCAGTAAATCCAGCACGTAGCCCAGCAGGAGCGGTAGTACGAATAGCCCTAGTTGTTCCATGCTGCCAGGGCATTAATGAGTAATGCGTTTTTTTCGGGCGCTAACGTACAAACCCGAAAGTGGCCCGCTTCCAAACCGCGAAAATTGCTCGCGTCCCGAATCAACAGACCATGGTTTTCAATCAGATACGTCTTCAGCTGCGCGGCTGTACCCTTCTGAGTTTGGGCAAGAAAGAAATGAGTACCGCTATCGTAGACCCGTATCGCTGAGTTACGTAACAACTCGTTTACGAACAGTTGCTTATCAGCCAGCAGTTGACTCAGCGGCAATTGAACGAAGTCGAAATGATCGAAAATAAACCGCCCCGCTGCCAGCGCCATCGCGTTTACTGTCCAGGGTTGTTTTACCATCTTTAACTGGTCAATCAACAATGACGAGCTGATGACGTAGCCCAACCGTAAGCCAGGAATGGCGTAAGCTTTTGTCAGTGATCGCATGATGACTACGTTACTGCACTGATGCAGCAACGGAATAGCGGTGTCGAGCTGATTTGTAAACTCAATAAAAGCTTCGTCAACAACGAATAACGTCCGGGGATTCATCCTGATCCAGTCAGCCAGTTGCGAAAAAATAGCCCCGGTCGGATTATTTGGATTGCAGATAAAGACCAGATCGCTCGTCATTTGAGGAAACTGGGCTAGCTGGTCCCAATCCATAAAGTGTAGCGAGTGCCCATGCATCCGACAGGCATCTTCATATTCGGCAAAGGCGGGCACGACGATGGTTGTCGTCTGGCCAGCATACGCCTGCGCAATCAGGTAGATACTCTCGGTAGTGCCACTATTGACAAGCACCTGATTAGCGACTACGTAATGGTGATGAGCAATCTGATGGGCTAAGCTCTCGGCCAGCACTTCTGGGTAGCGGTTGATGCTATCCCACTGGCCGAAAAGATGGTCTTTCAACCCTCTTGGTTCACCGCCGTACCAGACGTTTGTGCTAAAGTCGGCGTGAATATCGGTCGCGTATCGGTAGCGGTCGTCGCCATGTCCGTGGAGCATAAGTTAGGCCTCGACAAGATTGATTTGAGATACGTATCGCCGGAATTGCTCATCAGCTGAAATGATCGTCAGATTTTCGGCTAGCGCTGATGCCAGCAGGATACGGTCAAATGGATCACAATGGTCGACCATCAGCTCAATAGAATTATAGGCAGCCAAGTGTGCGGTTTTGAGTGGTAAAAGCCCAAATCCGTCTTGGTACAGCTGACTGAGCAATGAATCAACAGGAAGTAATAGTTCAGGCAGTTTCCCGATTTTTTGCTTAATGGCAATCTTAAACAGGCTAATCTGACTTACCCAAATTGTATTATGCTGAAGAAGCCTTTGAACGGCAGGTTTGAGCTTTTCAGGACTGACTATAGCCCAAATGACAATTTGTGTGTCGGCTAGGTACTCCATTACATATAATCGCGTAGATCGTCCAAGGGGGCATTGAAGTCGTCGGGAATACGATACTTACCCGCCAGGCCACCCAACCGAACTCCGCCAGGATGATTAAGTTCACCTGATTTACGTTTGGTATCAACAGAATCTTCTTCCTCCAGTACTAACAAAATAACCTTTGTTTTTTTTGAGGTTGGAAACGTCTCATTCAGTACCAGGTGACCATTTTCGTAAATTCCTTCGATAGCCTTGACCATGGCATTATACGTTTTGTTCGAACAATCAAAGATAACGATTTGGCATCTACCACGCTATACGTGCAGCGACGCGTATACCTGTTCCATGTCAATATGCTCCCGTATTACCTCGGCGAGCCGGTCGTACTGCTGTTCTTTAAACTGCTGAAAATTGAAGTTAGACACGCCGGACGGGGATGTGTAGTCAGCTAGCAGGTCGTTAACGACAGCCTCATTATCCAGAATACCGTGCAGATACGTACCCCAGCAGCGGCTATTCAGGAGGTAGCCATCAGGCTCGCCATTGTCCAGCCACGCTACAGGATTAAGCTCGCCCGTAACGGTAGTTTGGCCCATATGAATCTCGTAACCCAGGCACGAAGCCGTCGACTGCCGGTACGTAAATTGGCGTTGCTGCGTGGTCTTGTTAGATTCTAGGACCGTACGGACGGGTAACAAACCTAAACCAGGCAGGGCTTCAATTGAGCCTTCTAAATGATCTGGGTCCTCAACGATTTCGCCCATCATCTGGTAACCCCCGCAAATACCGATTACTGTTTTACCCAGTTTATATGCATCGACAATGGCGCGAGCGATACCGTTATTTTTGATCGTGAGCAGGTCGTCAATAGTGTTCTTACTGCCAGGAAGAATAACAATATCGGCTTTCGCAATGTCCTCCGGTTGATTTGTGTAAAACAGGTTCACCCGTGGGTCTTGCTCCAATCGATCAAAATCGGTGAAGTTAGACAACCGTTTCAGAAGAATGACCGCTACGTTGACCTTCCCGGCAACGGTCGAACGAAACTTTTGCTTAAGCGAAACTGAGTCTTCCTGCTCGATGAAGATATCCCGAAAATAAGGCAATACCCCGATCACTGGAACACCGGTCAGCTCTTCCAGCATTCGTCGACCGTCGTCAAACAGCCGGGCGTCACCCCGAAACTTGTTGATGATGACTCCCTTGATCAGTGAGCGTTCTTCGGGCGTCAGTAGGGCGACGGTGCCGTACACGCTACCAAACAACCCGCCCCGGTCAATGTCACCAATCAAATACGTAGCGGCTCCAGCATGTTGAGCCATCCGGAGATTGGTAATATCGCGGTGTTTGAGGTTGAGCTCTGAAATACTACCGGCTCCCTCCATCACGATGGGTGAATACTGATCAGCTAACCGGTCAAACGCCTGCTTAACGGCCGAGAACAACGCGGCCCGGTCGTTGCCCATAAAGTAGTCATAAGCCGACTGATTCCCAACGGGTTTACCGTTCAAAATAACCTGCGAGCTTTTATCGTTGGTTGGTTTCAGCAAGACCGGATTCATGTCAGTATGGCAAACGCTTCCAGCGGCCTCCGCTTGTACCGCCTGCGCCCGTCCGATTTCCAGTCCATCGGGTGTCGCGTAGCTGTTGAGCGACATATTCTGCGCTTTAAAGGGGGCTGGTTGGTAGCCATCTTGCTTAAAGATCCGGCAAAAGCCGGCCGTAATAACGCTTTTCCCGACATCGGATGCCGTACCAACGAACATGATAGGACGAAGTTTACGCATGACTGTTTGAGCTGTTAAGGCGACCGGAGACTGTATCCGTAAGGGTCTGTGCCGATAATTCGTCTAGTGACAGACAGTCGGCTCCCAAGGCTGTGGCCAGATCTGTCGCTCGTCCTAGTCGCAAATAATCAGTGTCGGTATCCAGTACCAGCGCCGAGATTTGCTGCTCCCGTAACTGCGTAGCCAGCTGAATCGTCTGCTGCCAGGCATCCCCACCGCCCGGTAGTGGGACATTCGCCTTACCATCACTAAGAAGCACCAGGAACGGCTTAGCGCTGCCCGACCGAATGGCCTGTTCAATAACTTCTTCTGCCAGTTGGAGGGCGTGGGGTAAGGGCGTGCGGCCACCGGTGGGTAATTGGTGCAGCGCCTGCTCAGCCTGTTCAACATCGCGGGAGGGAGATAGGATGACCTGTGCCTCAACGCCCCTGAAAGCAATCATGCCCACGCTGTCTCGGTGCTGATAGGCATCCTGTAGCAAACTGAGAATGCACCCTTTTACGGCTTCCATACGTCGATGAGCCGCCATTGATCCCGACGCATCAACGACAAATAGAATCAGATTACCCGTTTTACCGGCTCGTACCGTCTGGTGCAGATCGTCGCGCGTGAGCCCCCAATCATCGGCACCGCGTATCAGCGAGCTTTGCAGCGTGGCGGTGACAGCCAGATCCGTGGGCGACGGATCACGAATCGCCCGTAGCGCATTACCCCGTAATAGGTCTCTTGTCTGACTCCGCTGGCCTTCGGGCGTTGGCTGCCGTTGTTTGGTCGGCTCCGTAACAAGTGAAGGCGAAGCAACGTCAGGCAGTACCCCGAACGTCTGTTCAGGCTCCGCCCCCGTATCGGTAGCTGTTTCGCCACTGTCAGAAGTTTCTGCCTCGGAAGACAGTGGTGTAGGCGTTGAAGGACCCGATTGAGGAGGATTCGGTGGTTGTGTAGACTCGAAATGCCGATCGGGTGGATTCTGCTGGAACAGCTCGTCCAGTTTGCTGGTATCGGCTAAATTGTTTGGTGCAGTCTTTTTTCGCTGCCGATGCGGCAGGGCTAATTCGGCTGCCTGCCGAATGTCATCGGGTGTTACGTCCAGACGTCCGGCCAAAGCAGCCAGCGTTTTTGCCGTTTTATACATGACCAGGTCGGCCCGCAGGCTCGCTACGTTCAAGTCCGTGCACAGTTGACTGATCATCGTCAGCAAGCCATCGGCCAGCCGAACAGAGGGAAGCAACTGCCGGGCTTTTCGGAGTTGATCTTGTAACCGTTGCTGCTCCGCAGTCCACTGTTGGACAAACGCTTCTGGATCGACGTCGAACGCCATCCGCCGACGGACGACCTCAGTTCGTTCAGCCACGTCGCGGGGAGCTGTTACGTCGACTACCAGGCCGAACCGATCGAGAAACTGCGGCCGCAGGTTTCCCTCCTCGGGATTCATCGTACCAATGAGCATAAACCGAGCCGGGTGGCTCACCGACAGGCCATCCCGCTGGATGGTGTTAACGCCCATAGCCGCAACGTCCAGCAGGCCATCAACCAGATGATCGGCCAGTAGGTTTACTTCGTCGATGTATAGAATACCTTGATGAGCCGATGCCAACAAACCCGGCAGCAGTTTCTTTTTGCGCTCAACCAAAACTCCTTCCAGATCTAAACTTCCGAGCACTCGGTCCTCGGTGGCTCCCAGGGGCAGGTTAACGAACGGAACGGCTATTTCCTCCACCTGCCAGTCAGGTTGCTGGCAGGCCTCACATTGGTCAAGTAACTCGCTAGGTAGACAGTTAAAGCGCGAACCAGCCACCCGTTGAATAAACGGCATCACGGCTGCTAGCCCTCGTACCGCCGTACTTTTTGCCGTTCCTTTATCCCCCCGAACCAGTACCCCGCCAATGCCGGGATTAACCGCGCAGAGTAGTAATGCCTGTTTCAGTTTCGGTTGACCAACGAGGGCCGAAAATGGGTAATTCATCGTGTATGGGTTCATTCGCTCCGCACCTCCAATAAGCTTTCGCTTTTCAAATAAACCTCCTGCAAAGCCTGTAACATTTCGGGCGATGGCGATGCCCACATGCCCCGTTGGGCGGCTTCGAGGAGTCGTTCGGCGATAGCGTTCAAGGCCCACGGATTACTTTCGGCAAAAAACTGCTGCATGGCCGGGTCGAGGGCGTAGGTTTCGCCCACTTTTTCGTACATCCAATCGTCAACGACCTGCGCGGTAGCATCGTAACCGAATAGGTAATCGACGGTGGCCGTTAGCTCTAACCCACCTTTATAGCCGTGTTTTTTTATACTCTCAATCCATTTAGGATTGACAACCCGCGAACGAAATACCCGAAGGGTTTCTTCTTTCAGGTCACGCACGACGGGTTGAGCTGGGTTTTGCGAATCACCAAAATAGTGCTTGGGCTGCTGGCCAGTCAGGCTACGGATTGTCGCAATCATACCCCCGTGAAACTGTAGGTAGTCGTCGCTGTCAAAAATATCGTGTTCGCGGTTGTCCTGGTTGTGCAGTGCCACTTCTACGCCCGACAAACGCTGTTTAAACTCGGTACGAGCATCGGTTCCTTGTGCTGTTCTAGAATAGGCATAGCCTCCCCAGTTGACATACGCCTGAGCGAAGTCGGCATCACTATGCCAGTTTTTTTCATTGATCAAGGGCAGGATTCCCGCCCCGTACGACCCAGGAGCCGCGCCAAAAATACGGTAGCTCGCCCGCTCCTCCGCTTCGTCAAGCGGCATGTCCTGCGCCTGTAACTGGGTTAGTTCATTGAGGTAATGTTTCCGGACAAAGTTCTGCTCCAGGGGTTCATTGAGGGCAATAACGCGTTGTACAGCATCATCGAGCAGGTCAATCAGATGGGGGAACGCATCCCGGAAAAAGCCGCTGATGCGCGTCGTTACGTCAATGCGGGGTCGCCCGAGTTCTTCAAGCGGAATTACTTCAATATCCGTCACCCGCCGACTTTCGGCCTGCCAGATGGGCCGGACACCCAGTAGCGCCAGTACTTCAGCGGCATCGTCGCCACTGGTCCGCATGGCGCTGGTTCCCCAGATACTGATGCCCACGTTTTCGGGATAACGGCCCGTCTCTTTCCAGTGCCGGTCAAGCACTTCGCGAGCCAGTTGCTGGCCTACCTCCCAGGCCGCCTGCGACGGCAGTGACCGCGGATCAACAGCGTAGAAATTACGGCCCGTCGGCAGGATGTGCGCCATACCCCGCGTCGGTGCCCCACTGGGTCCCGCCGGTACGTAGCCACCCGACAGTCCATGCATCAGGTTCGAAATCTCGTCGTCCGTACGGGCCAAGTTTGGTAGGAGCCGTTCGCAGACGTATCGTAGCACCTGTCGGATACCGTCAAATTTGGGCTGTGCCGGCGATTCGTTGAACGTCTCGAACAGCATTGATTCGATCTGATCGGCGCGGAACCGGTGTTGTTGCGCTACCCGGAATAGGTGGTTGCTCAACTCATCAATCACTTCCAGCGCGTCGGAGCCGGTTACCACGGGACGACCGGCTAGCTCTGTAAACATTGCTGGCACGGCCGAGAGTCGACCGCCTTTACTTACCTGCAAGGCAGCCCCGTCCAGGTCATAAAGGTGGGCAATCTCAGCAGGTAAGCTCGGGGTAGTTGCGTTGGGCAGGCGGGTAAGCGATTGCAGCATGTCGACCAACGCGTCGCCCATCGGCATTTCCCCCAGCGTGTGCAGGCCATTTCGTATCTGAGCCGCGCCCAGTTCGCAGAGGTAGCCGTCAATATCTTCAATTAGGTGCGCTACGTCTTTTCCATCCATTTCGGTGAGGCTAACGGGCACACCCTCGGGCGTCATCTCGTCGTCCCAATCGTGTTTATGGTCGCCGTGGTCGCGGCTGAGCATGGCAGAGAGATCCATATCCAGGTTAGTTTGTTTGATAAGCGTCCAGATTTGCCGTTGCAGCAGCGGCAACTTGGCCGGGTCCATCGTTTCAACCTGGTAGTACTCATCGACCAGCTGCGTCAACTGAGCCAGCTCGCCATAGCTATCAGCGGACGTCATGGGGGGCGTCAGGTGATCGACGACGACCGCATGGGCACGCCGTTTTGCCTGTGACCCTTCGCCGGGATCGTTGATAATGAACGGGTAAAACAGGGGCAGATCGCCCAGCAATGCGTCCGGGAAGCAGTTAGCCGATAAGCCAATGCCTTTGCCGGGTAGCCATTCCAGTGTGCCGTGTTTACCGACGTGTACAATCGCGTCAGCCTGCCAGTCGTCGCGGAGCCATCGGTACAGGGCGTAATAATGGTGCGTCGGGGGCAGATCAGGTTGGTGATAAATAGCGTCGGGGTCCATACCGTAGCCGCGGGGTGGTTGCAACGCCACAAAAGCGTTGCCCAGGTTGAGGCCTGCCAGCGCGATGTGCCCGTTGTGGACGTATGTCTCGCCGGGGGGCGGTCCCCATTGCTTCTCCATTTTCGTTTGAATCGCTTCTGGAAGCTCAGCGAACCACTTGGTATACTGTCCCACCGGCACCTGACCCGCGGCATTGGCTAACTGCTCGGGGGTTAGATACGTCTGATCGTACGAACAATGGTCGATCAGTTGGTGAATCAATTCCGTCCCCGTAGCGGGCAGATTTTCGATCTGGTACCCTTCTGCCTGCATTGCGTATAGCATATTCATCAGCGACGCGGGCGCATCCAGGCCAACGGCGTTCCCGATCTGCGAGGCCTTTGTGTTCGAGTTCGTGAAGATAAACGCTACTCGTTTTTGTGAGTTCGGCAGCTGGCGTAGACGAGCAAATCGCCACGCCAATCCCGTTACGCGCTCTACCCGATCGTCCAGCGGTACATACCCCTTGGCGTTACGTTCTTTCTCCTTAAATGATACCGGCACCGTAATAATGCGTCCGTCGAATTCAGGAATGGCCACGTTCATCGCCGTGTCGAGCGGGTTTAGCCCCCGGCTCGACGATTCCCACGGCCCTCGCGCCATGCCCGGCGTAATCGCCTGAAAGATCGGAACGTTCAGGTGAGACAAAGCCCGCTGCGAGGCCGTCTCATCACCATCTGTCCGCACGTCGGTCATGGCGTACGAGATGGTGTTAATTAGGTTCGCAATGGCAATACCGCCCCGTTCCGCCTGAAAGTAAGAGAAAGCAACCGGTGCACTGGTGGCCGGGTTAACCGACTTGAGGGACGACGTAAATACGGGCAGCGCGTTCAGCCCCTTTTCTTCCAGTGAGCGAACCAGCGCATCCACAAAAGCGGTGTTGCCGCTGATCCAGTGCGAACGATAGAACGTAATACCTACAGTGGGCTGATCGGGATTGTGGCGCTGTACCCAGTCCGTTGGCTCGGCGTTTTCGGGAAGATCAGGATGGTAAATGCCATGATCGGGCAGTTGCATCGGCGCGTCGGCCCCGAATCCCGTCATGAGCAGGTGGTCAGCCAAAAAGTACAGCAGGGACGTAAAGTTCTGGTACCCGCCTGCCTGGACGTACGCCAGCGTTTCGTGCAGAATGGCAGGCGATACGGTTGAAACAGCCGCAAACTCTGGGTTTAACTCGCCCGTACCGCTGATCACAATCAGATGCTGTCCCTTGTCCTTTGCTCGGCGAACCAGCTCACTAAAGCCGGGTACGCTGCTCGGTCGGCCGTGTATTCGGAGGATGATAATTTGAGCCGCACCAATTTCTCGGTCCAGGAGCTGGGCCATCTGCGCTTCGCTCTTTATGGCGAGAAGGCTAATACCCGACGTTTTCGGAAATTCATCCGGCAATTCCTGCAAAACCCGGTTCATCGTCAGCAGGTCGGTGTCGGCGTGGGTCAGAAAAACAATCCCACCTGTCGGCAGGGCTGGTTGGCCCAGCTGGGTAGCGGCTTCGGAACCTTTCCAGGTGTAAAACTGGAAAACATATTCCGACAGCTCCGTGGGCGGGGTCAGAAAACCATCGGCGGCAATCATGCTGTCGATGTAATCAAAAATCGCGATGATCTGCCAGTTGCTGTTGATGGAATGAAACCAGACGGAGTGTCCGTCGAACAGCAACGTCACCACGTTGGCCAGCGTACACGGCCCCAGGCAGCCGCCTTTGGTCATGTGCACGACGTTGCGGATTTTCCGGCGCATCCATTCGCTTTTGTATAGTTCGACCGGAATGGGCGCGTAGCCCCGATCGACCCGGCCGCAGCAGCAAGCGTTGTAGCAGTACGACAGATGTCCCCGGCGCTGTACTAGGTTGATGGCTTTCCCGTCGGACCGGGTTACCCGCTGGCGTTTTATTTCAGACATGAGGTTACTTATAACTGATACGGGTTGTTACTCCCTGCCCCCTGAAGAAGGTGAGAATACCGCTAATTCTTCACCCCTTCAGGAGGGCAGGGAGTAACGGAATCGGTGTTAGGTGTAGCATCCGGCAAGGCAAATAACTGCCGCAGAAACTCCGGTTTGTCGCCCCAGTACAGATGCACGTAAGAGGCAATCGTATGTTGGCTTCGGTACAGTTTTGTTTCGACCGGAACGCCTTTTGGATTAGCGATCGAAGCTACCGACACCTGTGGGCGCGTTTCGCACCCCACGGAGTAATGAAACTCGTGCCCCTTTAGACGCATTCCGTCCCAGTCAACAGCCCGGTAACCGAGCGTAAGTTTTGCCTTCAGCATTGACGTCGTTATATCCAGCGATCCCACCATTGGCCATACTGTACCGTCACTGATTTCGATCGATTGGCTTAAATACATCAGCCCGCCACATTCGGCATAAGCCAGTCCCCCACCCTGACAATAATCGCGGATACTAGTGCGTATGGCCACGTTTTCGCTCAGTTGCTGGGCGTATAGCTCGGGGTAGCCACCGGGCAGGTACAGAAAATCCGTATCAGGCAATTTCTTATCACGCAACGGACTGAAGAACGTAACGTGGCCGAATTGAGCCAGCACGTCCAGGTTCTGCTGATACGTAAAGGTGAACGCTTCGTCCCTCGCGACGCTGATGCGGTATGAAGCGAAGAACTGGGGGATTGGGGCCGGGGGGCTAGAGGCAGATAAATTAGGGGTTCGCGTACAGTTCAGCAGTCGGTTCAGATCGATCGTCTTAGGAAGTTCGTCGGCGATGGCCTGAATGATTTGCGCGTAATCCGTTTCGGCGGAAATATGTAATCCCAGATGCCGCGATGGAATAGTAAAGCGTGGATTCGTGGGCAGATAGCCCAGCGACTCCACCCCCACGTCGGCGCAGGCATCAGCCAAAAATCGGTAATGCGATTCTGACCCGACATTATTAAAAATTGCTCCGACCAGATTAATGCCCTGGTAAAAATGCTTGAATCCGTACAGCAGTGGCGCTACCGAGTAGGCCATCGCTTTGGCATTAATAATCAGAATGACGGGTATGTTCAACAGCTCGGCAATTGACGCACTGCTCCCCTGCATCCGGTCGGCCCCGTCGAATAATCCCATCACGCCCTCCGTGATCGCCACATCGGTACCGCTGGCGTACTGTTGATACGAGGCCGTTACGTGTTCAGGCGAGGCCATGAACAAATCCAGATTAGTGCTGGGTGGCACTCCACCAGGCGAATTGCCGTTAGTCACACCCACTGCCGTACTATGGTGCCGCGTATCAATATAGTCCGGACCACACTTGAACGGCTGTACCCGTAGTCCCTGGTTCGCGAGCGCCCGCAACAACCCCAGCGTTAGCGTGGTTTTGCCGGAGCCACTGGACGGAGCGGCCAGCAGAAACTGAGAAAAATCACTCTGATTTAACATTCGAAAACGGCTAAAGAAACTGGCCAAGCCGCTAGTTTCAACGATTTATACTATTTCCCTAGACCCGTAACGAGCCCCGGAACCCTCTGGCGGCATAGTACGAAGCAGCGCCATTATGATAGACGAAAACGGTATCGTAGCGCCGATCACAAAACAGGGCTCCGCCTAGTTGGCGGATAGCCGCTGGGGTCTGTATCCAGCTTGACGTTTTCAGGTCGAACTTACCGAGCTGCTGTAATTCCCGATATTGTTCTTCCGTGAGCAGGTCGATTCCCATAGCAGCGGCCATATCAACGGCGTTACTTTCCGGTCGGCTTTCTTTTCTCGATTCCAGTCCCTCCCGGTCGTAGCAAACACCTCGGCGGTCTTTGGGGCTCTCGGCTGAGCAATCGTAAAAAATGTACTCATCCGTTTCTTGATCATACCCAACAACATCGGGTTCTCCACCGGTTGCTTCCATGTCGTTAAGCGTCCATAGCTTTTCGGGATTGGCGTCCAGCTTTGCTTGCACGTCAATCCACTTGAGATCCTGATGACGGTTCTTGTTTTTCTCAAAACGTGCTTTTAATACGTTGAGCAGTTCGTTACGCTTTTCAGCCGATAGCTCCTTCTTGTCAACATTTGCCATGCTATACGTTTTGCTTATAAGTGTGGGAGTTTAAAATCGATTAGCACGATCGTCAAGTTTTAAATATACGAAGCTTTGTTGAAGCTAACCCGTTGCGGGTTTCACCTCGTTTCGTTTCGATGGGCCAATTGCTCTGGCTTTAAGGTTGTTATGGCAGTTGAGTTTGTGGCAACCTGGTTGCCTTTTCGCTTCTTCCCTTTTTTCGTCTTTCTCCGGGCTTTCCTACGTAGCCATTTCCACGTTAACACCAATCCCGTTGCGCTGACGGCCGTCCCGCCCAGCATGAGTACCCAGACGATGATATCCCAGAGTGGTCTTTTGTAAAGCAGAAGCCGAAAGTCCAGGCTGTGCAAACCATGATACAGCCAGCGCTCCAGCCGACTTCCTTTCTCGTATTTGTGAAATGCTCAAATCCGCCGTACGTATTGTTGGCCCGGACGCCAGTCGTGTTTCTCATGGCCTCCCCTAGATCATCAACGCCCCGCTGCTCGATCGTACGGCCCGATACAGAACTTGTCGTCACGGGAATATCCCGGATGGGCACCGCTAGTTTGTTGATAGTCGTAAACGCCGGTGTGCGAGCCGACGTAACGGTTACTTCCGAGAGTTCGCTGGTCCGGCTATTAAGCTGATAACGGAGTACCGTTGCAGCCTGTGCCGATACAGTTATATTCTGTTTGTGCGCTTCGTAGCCAACCCCGCTGACGGTCAGTGTGTACGTACAACGGGTACGCGTTTGATCGTAAACTGGCCCGCTTCGTCGGTTACAGCCCCGAAACCCGTTCCGTCCAGACGGATCGTAATGGCGGGTAATGGCTCACCCGTTTCGGCCTGAATCTGGCCGCGAATCGTACCCGTAGTCGACTGGGCCCAGCTGGCAGCACCTAAAAAAAGATTGAGAAGGATAACCGTTATGGCTAACAGCGAACGAATGGTGGAAAAATGGGCTGATTGATCACCAGGTCGCGGGTGATCAGCGTAGCGCGTGTGCATACCTTTTAACGAAAAAATAAGGAGTTAAAAGCGTCTGCCTGCAGTTCGGCATGCGAACGGGTACGTGCAATCGGACAAACGACGATGGGTGCTCGCGAGGAAAGTAGCACCAGCTTCTGCCGACAGGAACGGGTGTCTGCAGGAGAAATCGCCAATCTTGACCGTGCTTCAAACCGCGAAAGCATTGTCAGCAAGAAAAAAGGCAGGTCTCCTGACTTGTAACCTGGCGGCCGTCCTTCCCAGTCTGATCGACCAGTGAACATCACGCAGGCAGATTCCCGCGGGGCAGCCAGTTGGGGCGTTACTTACAGTTGCGCGACAGTTCGGGATTTGCACCGCATCGGCGGTCCGACCGATTCTCTATTAATCCGCCGTAAGGCAGAACCGTTTTCCTGTTGGTAAAATGGAAGTAGATACTTATTAGGGCAAAGGTACCCTAAAGTTTCTTACTTTTGAGACCGTTTTTAGGTGCGCTTCCGCCGTGAAGCGCTTAAAAGGGAATCCGTCGCGCTGTCCGTCAGCGTTAATCGGAGCAGTCCCCGCTGCTGTATAGTTCATACAACCATTTTGACAATCAGGCCACTGTTCCTCATCAGGAGTGGGAAGGCGTCAGAATCGAACGAGCCAGAAGACCTGCCCAGAAACGTCAGAACCGGTGTGCTTTCGGGACGAAAGGCAAACACGAAGTCAGATAGGGTGCGCCTGCCGACCGGCGAACACCCCTGCTTTTTGTACGCGCTTTTTACGGGTTTGCCACCACATCAACCTAACAAGCGCATGATCAACCCGCTACTTATCGACTCGTTGCTGCTGGGCGTACAGCACTCCTTCGAACCCGACCACATGGCCGCCGTGTCGGTGCTGGCATCCGAAAAAAACAAATCCGGTCGGATCGCTTCAGACAGGCATCATATGTGGCGTATCATCTGGCGTTCGTCGCACTGGGCGCTGGGCCATTCGTTCACCCTGATTCTGTTTGCCTGTCTGGTGCTGCTGGTCAAATCGGCCCTGTCGCTCAACATTGCAGAACAAGTCGAACTGGCGGTCGGACCTTTGATGATCTGGCTGGGCGTTGTTGCTATCCGGCGAAATCACCGGCAAACGCACGAACCCGTGCAACCAGCGCCATCTACTACGTTCAGTCGATCCTTCTGGGTCGGCATGGTACACGGCCTGGCCGGTACGGGTGGTGCCTGCACCGTAGCTCTGACGCTAGCCGCCAGCGATGCCGCTACGGCCGTCTGGATCATTGTCCTGCAAAGCGCGGGTATCATCGTCGCCATGACGCTCTACGGCTGCTTGCTGGCGTTTTCGCTCACTAAAGTGGTCGACCGGTGGCAAACGGCAGTTCGGGCCATCAACTATGCCGTTGGCATCTTCTCCATTGCGATCGGCGTGTACACGTTGTTCGACATTTTTCACTCGTAATCAATACCCATGAAACAACGCTACTACCCAGTAGTTGGTAGCCCAATCCAGCTAGTTACTTGCCTCGGCGTGATGCTTGGTGCATTAACTTCTTTACAGGCGCAATCGATCCCCGCCGACTCGCTCAGAAGCCGCGTCCTGGAAGAAACAACTGTTACAGCCACCCGCTCGGAAAACCGGCGCGACCGGGTTCCGCAACAAATTGACATCATTACCCGGCGCGACATCAACCAAACCCCAGCCGCCGACGTAACGGATCTGGTCAAGAAACTGGCGGCTGTCAATGTTATTCAATACCCTAATCTCTCTTCAGGGGTTGGCATCCGGGGATTTCGGCCGCAGTTCTCGGGTCTGAATCAGCGTACACTGCTGCTGATTGATGGTCGGCCCGCGGGGGCTACGAACCTGTCAACCATTGGGCTCAACAATGTGGAGCGGGTCGAGGTGTTGAAAGGGCCCGCGTCGGCGCTGTATGGTTCCCAGGCGATGGGTGGCGTTATCAACGTCATCACCCGACGCTCGACAGGAGCGCTACGGGGCAATGCCTTCGCTGAATACGGCTCCTTTCAGACGTATCAGGCGGGTGGAAATATCGGCGGCAGCCTGACCCGGCGACTCGACTTCGATGCCTCGGTCAACTATCTCAGACGGGCACAGGACTACCGGCTCGGCAAAGGCAATTTGTTCCGGGATTGGCTGAAGGGCGATCAGGCAGTAAAGTATTACAGCAACAAGCCAGCCGAAACGGTCGATGATCGTAAAGACGATGGTCAGATTCGGCCCAACACCAAACTTACTTATTACTCCGGTGTGCTGCGACTGGGCTATCAGATCAGCAATAACTGGCGAGTAGACGTACGGGGCGAAAAATTCATTGCCGACGACGTTGAATCCCCCGGCGACATCACCTACGGCACGACGCAGGCCAGCCTGAAAGACGTTAACCGACAGGCGGGTGAAATCGCTCTTCGCGGTCAACTGACGGATCATAAACCGACGTTTCGTGTCTTTGCCTCCGGCGAAAACAATTTCAACCAGACGACCAACGTATCAGGTAAGCCGGTTACGCCGTTCCTGTCGTCAAACACCGCGAACCGCTGGCAGGGCGTTCAACTCCAGGACAACTGGCAACTGGGACGCCACCAACTCACCGTTGGCTATGACTACTTGAATTCCAGTACGTCGTCTCGGAACTGGACTGACGCCGTCACCGAACGAGCACCCACGCAACCTAATTATTCGATTCGGTCGTCAGCATTCTACGCGCAGGGCCAGCTGGCCTTCGGCGGAGATCGGCTCCTCCTGCAACCTGGCCTACGGTTGGACGACATTACGTTCTCCGTTAAGGAAACGCCCCTGCTTACTACGTTCAAGCCTGGCAAAAAAACCAATCCGTTCGTCAGCCCAAATCTGGGCGCAGCGTTGCTGCTGGCACCCGACTGGCAACTGAAAGGAACCGTGGGTCGGGCGTTCGTAACACCCGATGCGTTCAACGTAGCCGGTTACTCAGAAACCCGCACCTCAACTGGCCGCATTACCATTACTACTGGTAATCCAAATCTGACCAACGAAAATAGCCTGAGTTATGACCTGGGGTTGACGTTTAGCCGTCCCAAAGCGGGTTTCCGAGCAAGTACTACTTATTTCAACACGAACGTACGGGACCGGATCGCTCGGATCGTGACGCAGGTCAACGAGAAACAGACTAACGGTGACGTACTCGTCGCGCGGGCTACTTACGTCAACGCAGCCGATTCGGACCTGCGGGGCATTGAATCAGAAATCAGCTATGACTTCGGCGCTTTGACCGCATATCGGTACTCACTCCGATTGTTCGGCAACGCAACGACCATGCTTCGTTATACCGAGACCATTGTCGGCACCGACGCCAGCGTGACCCAGCGGGACATTGCCAACGTAGCGAAAATGAACCTAAACGCGGGACTGGAATACGATTCGTTCAAGGGGCTACAGTTACGTCTGTTGAGCCGGTACATGGGGCATCGCAAAGACACCGACTTTACCGATGCGGCCAACCCGGAGATTCGATACCCGGAATACTTAGTGCTCGACTTGAGCGCATCGTACACGCTGGCCCAACACCATACGCTGGGGCTACAGATCGCTAATCTAACCGACGAGAATTACTACGAAAAACGGGGCTATAACCTGCCAGGCCGCTCGTTATCAGTGCGCTACCGCTTTTCGTTTTGATAGAATACGAGTAGGCACTTAGAATTTAGATTATTATAAATGAAATGGGTAGGCTGGTCCGTACGTTGACAGCCTGCCCATTTTGCTGACCAGGAGTCCAGTCCGGCATGCCTTTGATAACCCGCACCGCTTCTTCGTCGCAGCCACCGCCCACACTCTGCGTCACTTGTACATCGGCAATCTTCCCGGCACTAGTCACCACAAAGCTCACGATTACCTTGCCCTGGATTCCGGCGCGCTGTGCTGCAGCTGGATACCGCAGATTCTGCATGAGATACGCATTCAATCCTGTCTGCCCACCCGCTGGCGCTGGTGGCTGATCGACAACGGTGTACACTTCGCCAACTAGTCCAGATCCCTCCGGATCAACATTTTTCCGGGAACACATCAGCGTTAGCGCCATCAGGCAAACAGCCAGTACGTAACGTTTATAAACGGAGTAGTCGGTTTGGGGGTTATCGGTTATCATAACAAAAGTTCATTTCCGGCAAAATGAGAATCTTTCTTCTGATTTTACTGACCTTAGTCCTGAGTTACGGCATCATTGCTTTCTGGACTGGCGACTGGAACGCCACTCAGTGGGATACCGATAAATCGGAAGCCACTAAACTGGTTGGCGGAGCATTTCTCCTGTTGTTCTTTATCCTGTTCCGAAACAGACTTAACTGGCCAAAGTAGTGCCACGTTGATTAGGCAACGAAAAGAAAAACTACAGCTACAGGGAATACTGTTCTACCGCCTGGCCATCGAACGCTCGTCTTGCTTTGACTCAATTCGCTAAGCTCCGGAGCTGTTGGCTTTAACGATTAATTTACGCGCTTTCCATTTAGATCAGGGAATTACGTCCTAGTTTTGTAGGATGAAACTCAGTGACGACCACCAGGCATTAGTTGATTTTTTTGCCAATACAACCTTGCCAACCGGCGTTCAACACGTGAATGAATACAGCGTCTTTCTGGACCTGCCAGCAGCGACGAAGACGTATCTTGAACGACTCTACAGCGATGTAGAAACGCATCAACGGTCAGCAGCCCTGGCGCTAACCGGAATCAAAGACTGGGCGCTGCTGCGTGCGGATACGCCAGCGAATAACTAGTATCCTTCAGTCTCAGCGTAAGGCAAAAATCCGAGTCTACTTCGGCAGGGCGCGATCAATGGCCTGTACGAGCCGTTCATCGACGATTGACTGATTCGTCTGGGGGTTGATTGATGAGCCGGAATAGATGTCCCGAATAATGCCGGTCTGATCAACCAGGAAGTGATACGGATATCCTTCTATCGCCAAAGCAGAAAAGAGATCCTGCGCTTGCGGTAGGGCGGTGTACGTGAACGTTCGTTTCGCCAGGACACGTTGTACCAGCTCGGGCGATTCTGGGGCTGGGGCAATAAAGACGATATTCTTACCGCGGTATTTTGCTTCTAGCTCACTCAGGGCAGGCATCTCTTTCAGGCAGGGAATGCAGGTAGTTGACCAGAAATTGATCACGATCAGTTTATTCTGCAGCGAATTATTGCTGTAGACTTTTCCCTGTTTATCCTTGAGACTAAAGGTGGGTAATGGCTTCCCAATCCACTTTTCTTTAAACGCATCAAGGGGATTACTGGCCATCACCTCGAACGTGATCTGCGTTTCTTTCTCTTCTTCCGTCACATCAATGGTGGCAATTGGCTTCCCCATATTAGCCGTTCGAATGCTATCGAACTGCGCCTGCGAATACCGATGACCAGTCGCGTCAATGTAAACTTTAGGCTTTACAGACTGACTGTAGGCCAGGGTAGTAATCAAGCAGAATACCGCCAGACATGAGACGTGGTTAATACGCATTGTTTGAAGATTATGGTAAAAAAGCTCGTTAAAAACGCGTTTTGACATTGGGAAGTTCTGCGTGCCATAACACTGTTTTGCGTGGGCACGCCCCTTAAAATATGTTAATATCATCAAGTAGCTACAACCTCATCTGCTTCGGCTTACTCTTACTAGTGGTTCAACCATTAAACAAAAGTAGTATGAAGCAATTACGTACAATCATTGTCCTGTTTCTGCTGGTAGTTGGTTCCGCTACCGCTCAAACCCACAAAGGAAGCTGGCTAGTTGGCGCTCAGATGGCAGATTTTTCTCTGCAAGGCAGCCAACAGGACGGTCTCCAGAAATTTGGTCTTGGTTTGACGCCAACCATTGGCTATTTCCCTATCGAGAATCTAGTTGTTGGCGTGGGGGTTCCGTTGAGTTCAACGCGTTACCGATACACCGATGGCAACCGCGTAACCCTGACGGGCATCGGGCTCTCCTCGTTTGCTCAGTACTACATCGGGGCAGGCAAGTTAAAACCTTACGTGGGTATATCTTACAGCTACGTCCGGCAAAATCAACGTTATGATTTGGATGGCTCGTTTGCTTCCCGAATGAGTCATTATGGTACCCTATCCCCTACTATTGGTCTGGCTTATTTTATCAGTAAACGAGTTGGCATCAATATCAACGCCAGCTACAACATACTGCTCACTAAAGACCGTCGGACAGATCCAGTCCCTTTGTTCGTTCCCATAAACAGTTATCCGATCACGAACAACGGCGGGTTGTCCCTCGGAATCGGTGTTCAGTTTGCCTTCTAAACAAAAGAGCCAGGTCAATTGACCTGGCTCTTTCACTATTACTTTGTTGGACACTAGCCATTCATGACAACGGGGTATACTATCGAACGTGTTTTCAGGGCAGTATGGCGTTCATTTCGTTGCTGAGTTTGCAGACGGCGTGGAAAAGAACTAGCGGCAATTACGTACCTGTCCTACAGGCTAAATGGTTACGTTCTACTTATGAAGAAAAACTTACTCGTAACCAGTTAGTTAAAGTTATCTATTTAACGTCTACCCCAAGCTATCATGGAACAGTTTATAACAGATTTGGACGGATTGAACCGAATCGTATTCTCCATTGGCGTTTGCCGAACTGAGATAAAGCCCGAGCAGGTAACTCCACAGGCAGTTGATAATTACCTTAGAATTCATCTATCGATCCGCGACTGGGTCTTGTGGTTGCGCGTATGTAGTTGCCTGCCTAGTCATGGCGATCAGCCTACCCCGCAATAGTGCCCGGTGAAACTTCGCAGACTACAAAGGCGGGCCACTTTACTAAAGTAACCCGCCCTTGCCGTTGAGTAATCAGACAGTGATTTTATAACAGTCCGCTACCCCCTTTAGTGCAACTTTGTAGGTTTATTTCTTTTGCCTGTTTAGATGGACTGCCAGTACGTTTACGTCGGCGAAAAGGAAACTGAGAACCACTCCATTACCTGGAAGACGGAACGCTATTCGAACTATAAATTTGCTGTTCGTCTCTTTCGATAATAGCCACTAGACCGGCAGATACACGCAAAACGTCGATCCTTCTCCAGGCTGGCTATCAGCGGTGATTGCTCTACCGTGATTTTCAACCGCCCGCTGACAGATTGCCAGCCCAACTCCCGTTCCGGGAAATGAGTCCCGGTTATGTAATCGTTGAAATACCTGAAAGATCCGATCCGGGTATTTGGTGTTAAACCCAATCCCCTTATCAACGACCGAAATCTCGTAGAAACGGTAGGCTTCACTTACCGGACGCACGTTTATTGTAAATCTAATCGCTCGGTCAGCGCCTTATTTGTATCAGATAGCTGCGTATTGCCATCTGCCATTTCGTTACACAGTTGAGGGATCCAAAACGAAAAAGCTTCCCAGAAGCCACTATCTGCCATTATTCACGTACTCTACTTTCTCATAGAATGGCTAGATTATAAAAAAGCCCCGCTAAGTTTCCTCAGCGGGGCTCATGCACGAGTGCTAGTCTCTAGCTTATTTCACTTCTTCGTATGGCACGTCCGATACGTTGTCGCCGGTTGGCTGACCCTGGCCTGCGCCGGGGTTCGCGTTACCACCGTCGAAACCAGCACCTGCGCCGTCAGCTGGGTTAGCACCACCCGTTGCGTTGTACATTTCGGTCGAAGCCGTTGCCCACGCGCCGTTCAGTTTTTCCAGAGCGGCATCGATCGCGGCAGCATCACGCGAACCGTGTGCGGTGCGGAGTTCGCCAAGTGCCGACTCAATAGCCGACTTGTTGCCTTCGCTCAGTTTGTCACCGTACTCTTTCAATTGTTTTTCCGTCTGGAAAATCATCGAGTCTGCTGCGTTAACTTTCTCGATCGACTCACGCTCGGCTTTGTCGGCCGCTTCGTTGGCTTTCGCTTCTTCACGCATCCGGTTGATTTCTGCGTCGGTCAGACCGCTCGATGCTTCAATCCGGATTTTCTGCTCTTTACCCGTGCCTTTATCCTTCGCCGTTACGTTCAGGATACCGTTGGCGTCAACATCGAAGGTCACTTCGATTTGTGGAACACCACGGGGGGCTGGTGGAATGTCCGATAGGATAAACCGGCCTAACTGGCGGTTCTGAGCAGCCATTGGGCGCTCACCCTGCAGGATGTTGATTTCAACGCTCGGCTGGTTGTCCGAAGCCGTCGAATACACCTCCACTTTCTTGCTCGGGATGGTCGTGTTGGCTTCCACCATTTTGGTGAATACACCACCCATCGTTTCGATACCCAGCGAGAGCGGGATAACGTCGAGCAGCAGCACGTCTTTTACTTCACCCGTCAAGACACCACCCTGAACCGCAGCACCGATAGCTACCGCTTCGTCGGGGTTAACGGCTTTCGAAGGCTTTTTACCGAACAGTTTTTCAACTTCGTCCTGTACTTTCGGAATCCGGGTCGAACCACCTACCAGAATAACTTCGTCAATCTGGCTAGCCGACAGACCAGCGTTTTTCAGCGCACGGCGGCAAGGCTCCAGACTGCGCTGGATCAGCGAATCGGCTAGTTGCTCGAATTTCGCGCGGCTCAGCGTACGTACCAAGTGTTTGGGAATACCATTCACCGGCATAATATAAGGCAGGTTGATCTCCGTCGAGTTCGAGCTCGACAGCTCAACTTTTGCTTTTTCAGCGGCTTCTTTCAGACGTTGCAGGGCCATTGGGTCCTGACGCAGATCGATACCTTCGTCCTTTTTGAATTCGTCGGCCAGCCAGTCGATGATCACCTGGTCAAAGTCATCACCACCCAGGTGCGTATCACCATCGGTCGATTTTACCTCGAAAACGCCATCGCCCAGTTCCAGAATCGAAATATCGAACGTACCACCACCCAAGTCAAAGACCGCAATTTTCTGGTCTTTGTCGGTTTTGTCCAGACCATAGGCCAGGGCCGCTGCGGTTGGTTCGTTGATGATCCGTTTTACGTCCAGACCTGCGATCTGGCCCGCTTCTTTTGTTGCCTGACGTTCAGCATCGTTAAAGTAAGCAGGTACCGTAATAACGGCTTCGGTTACGGTTTGGCCCAGATAATCCTCAGCCGTCTGCTTCATTTTTTGCAGAATCAGAGCCGAGATTTCCTGTGGCGTGTATTGACGGTCGCCGATACGTACACGGGGCGTAGCGTTCGGGCCGTTTTCGACGTCGTAAGCGACGTTTTTGGTTTCGTTGGTTACCTCGTTGAAGCGCTTACCCATGAACCGCTTGATCGAGGAAATCGTATTTTTCGGGTTGGTGATGGCCTGACGTTTGGCCGGTGCGCCGACCTTACGTTCGCCGTTACCGTTGTCCATAAAGGCAACTACCGACGGCGTGGTCCGTGCTCCTTCTGAGTTTGGAATAACAACGGGTTCGTTACCTTCCATCACGGCTACACACGAGTTCGTGGTGCCTAAGTCAATACCAATAATCTTTCCCATAATATGGTTTAGTTGCTTGTTTTCTGTGTCAAATACTGTCAGACATCCTTCATCTAACAATACAAATGCCAGCCAGAATAATTGTGCGCAAAGCTGTCAGATTGACAGAAACAGGAGCTGCTTTGGCCAGATTGGCGGGCACCAACACGTAGCCTTGTAAGTCGTGGCAGACTTTTGGGGTTTATTGTGCTTTACTGTTTTACAACAACGCCACCGGCAATTCGCCCTCCGCTGTTCCCCGATGGATCAGTGACCTGATCGTCGGTATTCGCATGAATAATCAGCGATGAACCATTCGCATCAAACAGGGTCGTAGCGCCCTGCGTCAACGTAATTCGGTCCGTTGTTGTCGTTAACCGGCCTTTACCCTGCGCATCAACTTCCAGGTTAGCTAAATCACCGGCGTGGGTTCCCTGTGGATTACTGATGCCGTGCTTCTTACTGGCGGGGTTATAGTGATCGCCGGACGTTGAAAAGGCGGGGGATGCTTTCGGGTCTACGACGCCTATCTCGTGAAAGTGGATACCGTGCGAGCCGGGGGCAGACCATTTACATTAACGTCCAGCGTAACGACACCACTGTTGTTTTCGGTCAGGTTAGCCGTTCCGATACTCGTACCGCTGGTATTGACAATATTCACGGTGGCAGCGGCCCGTGTTACGTTGAAATGATCAGCGCAACTTGTCAGCAAGCTAGTCATCCCCAGCCCGAGAATAATCCAACCACCTGCTATTCCTGTTTTACTCATCGTTTTCATAATGTGACTGGTTGAGGGGTATAGGAATGACTTTAACTTGCTTTATTTAAACAGACCACCGAGCATATCACCCAGTCCTCCGCCTGACTGCTCCTTAGGCTTATCCTGCGTGTTACTGCTGCCTGAGTTACCCATAATGCGTGTCAGGTCGCTCATATCGAGTTTGCCGTCGGCCATAGCCGCCTGGGCCATACCCATCCAGTCTTTTCCACCGCTCAACGAGCCGACAACATCGTTCGTGTTGACCGAATTATCGTTGGGGTCCTGGGCTTTCTGGCTAAGTTTACTCAATACCATGGGAACAACAGCAGCCGCGATGGACATGGCGATTTGGGGAGAGATGCCCAGTTTTTGCAACAGATTGTCCTGCACTGTTTTCTGAACGCCCTGATTGACTTCCTGCTGCGCTCCGCTGTTGCCGGTCAGCATACCGATCAGGCTGCCGATACCGCCCCCCTGCACCTGCTGTTGCAGACCGCTTAGAATACCGCCCGAAACCGCCTGAATCGCGTCTTCGTGTTTGTTGCCCGGAATGGCCGCATTATTTGTAATGGCAGAGCCTGCCTGCTGCCGTACCAAATTCATTAAGGTCTCTAACATGATCGTCTTGATTTTGTTGATTAAGACCAAAACTACTATAATTGTTTTATGACTTCCGGTTTCCCCCGGAACGATACCGACCCGTCAATTCGTCGGTTTTATTTTGCTTTACATGACCAGCGATCAACCCGCCCCTCCGAGTCAGCCGATGGATACAACTTCCTTTACGGCACAGGTACAGCCGCTGCTGACGGATCTATTGTATCCCAGCGAATCCGACGAACCGTTGGAGGTTGTTTCCTGCTACCTAACTCAACCAGAACCGCTTACGGTAAGTCAGATCAAAGACTGGCAAATGCTGCCGCCTTCGGTTTTCGTTGAAGAATCTACGGAAGAAGCCTTCTGGAAGCCTGTCCTGACCGAACAGGACTGGTACGGCGACGAAGAAAAAGCACGAACGGCCAAATTTCAGCAACTCAAGCAGGTGCTGGAAGCCAACCTGACCGAGCGGCAGGTATTTCGCGCTGGCGAATCGGAAATTGATCTTTTCCTGCTGGGGCGATTGCCCGGTGGCGAGCGGATGGGCCTCAAAACGATGGTCGTTGAAACCTAGCCATTCGGTTTCACAAGCGTACGTATTTTCTTTATTAGGTATCATCTGTACCGTGTCGGTTACTACGTCACGACACAACTCAGTTTATAACTAGCCGCCTGCCCTGAGTTTTGGGCAGGCGGCTCTTTTTTCGGGTCTGCCGGTCAAAGTCACCTGAACTATACATAGTATTGTTTACGTTCTCCCCTTCACCTGGCCAACCTCTGCATGGCCAGAAAAACTCAACTTGTCAATACGGATTATTACTGCCGGGTCGGTCTCAAGCGCGAAATTTACGTCCGGGCTTTTCGTTCGAATATCAATCCCGTTGGTCAACGTATTCGATTTATTGATTCAGGTATTTACCCCCGTTACTTACTAATTTTTACAACTCTCCTGACGATTACACTATGACACAAGTGAAGGCTTTCTCTAAGCTGATAGACGTAACGAAAACGCGACTTCGCTCAGAAACAGCTTTGCTGCTGGCGTTCCTGTTGCTGGTTTCTCTGGCTGGCCCGTTTGCACAAGGGCAATCGGCTCCCCTTAGTTTTCCGGTCCCACAGCATATCCCCAACCAGCTATTTTATCTCCAGCGTGATCCAAACACGAACACCATCATCTGCGCTCTGAACGTAAAAGATGGTAAGCTGGTCACAAACGATCCGGTGCACGTCTACTGGATTCGGTACGCGGAAGACAAGCAGCCCGAGGAACTGAACTATATACAGAAAACCTTTGCGTATGGTATCAAGTCCCGCCCCCTGGGCAACGGTCAGTACGAATTGAACTTTGTATCGTACAAGAAACTTCCTCTGCGTTTGGCCCGCTCCGAACGGGATAACAACTACTACGTGTACGCCAACGTAAACCAGAAAAAAATTCAAATAAAGCGGCTTTACGTCCGGATCGAGGGCGGAACCATGTGGGTTCCGAACGTGCGTTACATTCAACTGGAAGGCATCAACACCGCCACGGGTGAAAACGTCCTGGAACGCATTCCAATTTCCATGAAGAATGACACATCGGTCTAATTAGTCCGCGATTCTATAAATTAAAAAAGCCGAGGGGCGTCGCTACAAAGCGATGTCCCTCGGCTTTTTTAGTAACTACTTTTCTTATTTCCCAGCGATCCGGTACAAACGACCCTGATCGGTGATCGCGTACAGAGCGCCATCTTTCCCCTGGGTAATATCCCGGAATCGCTGCGTCTCATCGGCAAGCAGGCGCTCTTCGCCCACAACCCGGTTATTTTCAATCACCAGCCGGGCAATGTGCAGACCACTCAGCGTACCTACAAAAAGGTTATTTTTCCATTCGGGCATTTTATCGCCGGTATAGAACGTCATGCCGCTGGGCGACACCGAAGGATCCCAGTAATACACGGGTTGTTCGAGCCCAGCCTTTTGCTGAATACCTTCGCCAACCTTCTCGCCACTGTATTCAATGCCGTAGGTAATAGTGGGCCAGCCGTAGTTTTTCCCGGCTTCGATGCGGTTGATCTCATCACCACCGCGTGGACCAAATTCTCCTTCCCACAGATCGCCCGTTGCGGGGTTCATCGCCAGCCCCTGTACGTTCCGGTGGCCGTACGAGTACAGTTCAGGACGAGCGTCGGCTTTGCCGATGAAGGGATTACCGGCCGCGGGTTTTCCATCAGTCGTAATACGAATCACTTTACCCAGGCCGGAATTGATTGATTGGGCCTGCGGACGGGTTACTTTATCCGAGCGCTCGCCAGTGCTGATGATCAGGTTACCCTGCTTGTCGAACAATATACGTCCGCCGTAGTGCAGATTGCCTTTGTAGGCAGGCGTTGCCCGGTAGATAACGGTCGCCCCTTCGATCTTTTTCTCATCGGCCGACAGTTTTCCTTTGGCCACGGCGGTCAGGTTCCCGCCGGTTGTTGCTTCCGAAAAAACCCAGTATACCATCCGGTTTTTCTCGAAATCAGGATCAACCCGAATGCCCAGCAGACCGCCCTGTCCCGATGGATTGACGGCCGGAATACCGGAGACAGGTTCACTTACCTTACCATCCATAGTCGCAATCCGCAGCGTTCCTTCCCGCTCTGTGATGAGAAAGCGCCCGTCGGGCATGCTGGTGATCCCCCACGGAAACTTGAGCGATTCCGTCAGCACTTTACCTTCGTATCCGGCGCTGGTTTTAACGCTCGCTACCCGCGTCTGTCCGGCAAAAGCTGGTTTATAGTTTGAGTTCGGCTCTTTGGTTTCTACTTGCGCCAGCGAGTCCGTCTGCGTTGCCAGTACTAGCGCTGAGACCGTCGCCAGTACAATAAGTTTATTAGTCATCGTGAGTAAATAAATTGACGTATCAAATGTAGCATGGTTTTAGTTAGCGGTCCGACTCTTCGCTGCGCAAAATCGTATCGATCGTTGCGATCTCCTCCGCCGTGAACGTAAGGTTGTCGAGACAACGTAACGAATCAGTGATCTGCTGGGGCTTACTGGCGCCTAACAGGACCGATGTAATACGATTATCCTTCAGAATCCAGGATAAAGCCAGTTGCGCCAGATCCTGTCCGCGCGCCTGGGCAACGTCATTCAGTTTGATAGCCTTGGCAATTTTAGTATTCGTGATCTGGTCGCCTTCCAAGGCTCCGTTCCCCCGGTGACTAGCGGCTCTGGAATCAGCCGGAATGCCTTTCAGGTACTTGTTGGTCAACAGTCCCTGTTCCAGTGGCGAAAATGGAATACAACCTACGCCTTCCCGCTCCAGTACGTCCAGCAGACCGCCTTCTACCCACCGATCAAACATCGAGTACCGGGGCTGGTGAATCAGGCAGGGAGTGCCCAGTTGTTTCAGCAGGTCAATAGCCTGTTCCGTTTCGGTAGCGCTATAGCTGGAAATACCGACGTACAGAGCTTTCCCCTGTCGCACGATTAGATCCAGCGCCGACATGGTTTCCTCCAGGGGCGTATGCGGGTCGGGGCGGTGATGATAATAAATATCAACGTAATCGAGCCCCATTCGCTTCAGACTCTGATCCAGACTGGCTACCAGGTATTTCTTTGATCCCCAGTTCCCGTAAGGGCCATCCCACATAGGCCAACCGGCTTTGGTCGAAATAACTAACTCATCCCGGAAGGGCGCAAAATCTTCTTTGAAAAGCTGCCCAAACGTTTCTTCGGCCGAGCCCGGTGGGGGCCCATAATTATTCGCCAGATCAAAGTGAGTGATCCCGTGGTCGAACGCCGTCCGCAACATGGCCCGGGCGTTGTCCAGGCTATCAATTTTCCCGAAGTTGTGCCATAATCCCAATGAAATGGCGGGCAGTAATAAGCCGCTGTTGCCGCAGCGTCGATACAGCATGTTCATGTATCGTTCCGCAGAAGGAGAATACGTCATTGTGTAGTGTAAGCGTTAACTTGATTTAGTAAGGGTATCCAGCAAAAGTCCGCTGTTCTTTCCAGAAAACAGGACAATACAATAACAAATCGTTTCGATAGATCCCGCCAGCGTTGTCCACCTTCCGAATTATTGGTCTAACAATACTAGCTGTAATCCAGCACATCAACCCATCGTAACCGGCAATTGGCAAAACAAACGCATTATCACACCCAAATTCATTCATTTAACTATTTGATTATCATTTCATTACTTGCAGTGCTGTATATCTCTCGCAGGTAATGAAACAAAAATCCACACCCCAACGCAGGCCTAATCGGCCAACACTCGCAGTTTCCTCATCGAGAAAGCCAGTAGCAACCGAGCCGAACCCAATAACGTACCGGCCTCAAACGATCAGTCGGTCGGCCCCGGCTCTGCTCTTTGGTTTATTCCTGGCTACTCTACTAACTCCGCTGGTCTATAGTTCAACGACTTATTTTGGCTTTGTTTCTGAGCGGACCTGGTATTTCTCCGCACTAGTCGAGGCCATGGCTATCATTGCGGTACTCAGATCTGGCTTCTTTTCGGGTAAGCTTTCCCGCTTGCAACTCTCAGTCTTGTTATTACTCCTCGTTCTTGCCTTGGCGGACAGTTTTGGCGTCGATCCGCTTCAAAGTTTTTTCTCTACCTACCTCCGGCTGGAAGGCTTCCTGCTTTACCTACACCTGGGCCTGTATTTCTTCGTCCTGACCCGAATTCCCTTTTCGCGGCAACAGTGGAACGCTGCCCTTTTACTCAATGTATCGGTCGCCCTTACTGTAGTTATTTGGGGGGCTACCCAAAGCAGCGGCTGGCAGGCCGTCGATCATCGGCTCGTCGCTACCGTAGGAAATCCAGCCTTTCTGGCTGCTTACCTGCTCATGAATTTATTTCTGAGTGTTTATCTCGTTACACAGTTCCCAGGGATTACTCTGTCTGTTCGTCTGACCGTCCTGGCACTGGTTAGCGTTACGTTAGTAACGGGCATCTACCTGTCTGGTACCCGGTCGGCTTTACTGGCATTGGTTCTTGGCGGGCTCTATTTGGCTGGCGCAACGATGTGGCACCGCTCGCAGAACTGGCGGGCCAGTGTAAGTTGGCTGGCGCTGGGGCTGGCGATACTAGGCGGTTCATTCTGGTTAGTTAGTCAGTTGGCATTTTTCCAGCAGTTTCCGATTATGTACCGCCTTACTCACTTTACTGGCGAGTTCAATACGTTTTCTCCTCGTTTTGTCTGCTGGAAAATTGGGCTTGACAGTTTTCTGGACCGTCCGCTACTAGGCTGGGGACAGGAAAATTTCAGCTATGGTTTCGCGCGCAATTACGATGCGTCGCTGGCCGTTTCGGGCACGCAGGACTGGTACGACCGGACCCATAATCTGTTTGTCGACTGGTTATTCTCGACGGGTCTTTTAGGGCTTTGCAGCTATCTGTTTGTCTGGCTGTGCCTGGTTCAGCGGCTACGCGCGAATAAGGATTTCACTCCGTTCGAGCGAATAGCGTTGGCTAGCGTTTTCGTTGGCTACTTCCTGTTTAATCTACTTAACTTCGACAGCCTGCTGTCCTTACAGCTTTTCTTCATCCTGCTGGCATTCGTCGATACGGCGACAAGTTCGACCGTATCGACTCCGATTTCTGTGTCAAGTTTATCTCTACGCTGGCTCCTTCCAGCCCGGGTTGGTATACTAACTCTAGCTGTTACGTTATTTATCTATTCGGTATACCGACCCTTCCGGACACTTCGGGCGCTTGATCGGCAAAACCTCCTCACGGACGTCCAGCAACGAATCATGGCGCTGGAATCCATTTATGATCATGAGCCTGGTCATCAGCTTGACCTGTCCGATGCCGCCACATCGCTGACGCTTAGCGTCCTGCAAAGTACATTACCGGCCGCGACCAAACAGTTTTGCTACCAACGCAGTAGCCAGCTGGTGCAGGAGCAGCTTCGTCGGCATCCGGACTATACCCGATTAATGGCCCGAGTGGCCGCACTCTATCTGGCCGGTGGCGAAAGCGACAAGGCTATTGTTACGTATCGGCAAATTAATAGATTGGAAAGTAATCGACGCCCGTCGGCTTTTCTGCAATTGGGTAACGCCCTGCTGGCAAAGCAACAGTTTAGCCAGGCCGTTGCCGTTTTCGATACGGCTTCCCGTTTACAACCACAATGGCAGGAACCGGTTTTATACAAAGCCCTGACGTTCGCCCTGCAACGAGATACGACCCGTTGTTTTGCGACACTCAGGAACATCAGTACCGAAACCCTCATCAACCGGCTGACATTTATCAAGCGGATTTATACCCAGGCCGGCAGCCCGCACGAATTTGTGAATCGGATCTCACAGACGACCTATAAAGGCACCTATACGCCCGCCGTTTTTGTAGAATGGGCACTAACGGCTTTTGATACTCATGACCTGACGCAGATGACGAGCGCTATCAATAGCTTTTATCACCTTTATCCAAATAGCAAGTACGATTATGCCACCATGCAACAGGTCATCAACGAAGGTCAACGCGGCATCCGTCCCGACCGGCTAATCGCTATGGCTCAGGACATTGCCCAGTAAAAAGCTAAATCCCAGCCTTCAAAGGCTGGGATTTAGCTTTTTATGCACTTTAGTCACATTTCTATTTACCCGAACAGATCGTAACGTTCTTCTTGAATATGATCTCGACTACTTGATTACCAGACTGATTACCCGAGTTGATTACTCTTGATTGAAACCCATTGTAGTACACACCAGCTTCGTAATTTGTGTTAGGCTCCAATCCGGTCAACGTTCCTTGGCCGGCGGTGAAGTAAGCTACACTCATTGGGTCACTGCTTCCCGCTTTGCGATAATACACCCAGGTCGAGGGTGAGATTTGAACGTTGTTGTTGTTTTCGCAATAAGCCAACACTTTAACCTTTGTATCAACTAGTTGTGGATAATTGACAGCTACTGAATTATTACCACAAATGCTGTTAACCGTCGAAGAACCGATCTTGCTACCATTCAGGGCGAACAGTTCGAGCCGGGCCTGACCAGGAAAAGGATAATAAAAATTAACCGAGTTTTCATAAGATATTCCGCTACTATAGTACGAATCGCCCCGGAAGAGAACCCAACGGACAGCTTGCCCATCTGGTTTGCCTGTGATTGTCCATCCGCCTGTATCGCAATTTCGTCCCGTGTAGAACCAGTCCAGATTATACCAGGATAGGTGTGTAATCTCTAACTCGACTTGCAATTCTCCCTGCTCTGATTTCACCACAGCATCACGCTCGTATATCCATTCACCTGTATTCTCATTATAGCTAAACACAGGAATCTTATCCCCAACTTTGACCGGTGCATTAGTCTCAGGGTTGATCAAGGCTTTTGACACCTCCATCTCTACTTTGACTGGTTGGCTGAAATTGGCCACTTTCTGTCCACTGGACGATGCAATTTCGATGGATGCAAAACCTGCTGTAGCAAATGACCCCGCCGAGTTCGTCTGCCCCTGGTTGTCCCGACTCACCCGCGTTTCAAAACCACCCGGAAAGGCGCTAAGTGACGACTGATTCTGCGATGAATAGGCAGCAACAGCGGCTGACAAATTACCGGTTACCGCCTGCCCCTTCTCATCTTTGAGTTGCGTACCTGCTGGTAATTCTACGGTGACCTGAGTCGAGTTAGAGTTCGTGATAGGCGTTGAGATCACTTCCGCAGTTTTCACTACGCCTGTCGAGTTGGTTTCGACCGTTTCCGTCGATATAGCTACCCCCACCGGTGGTGCATCTTCTTTTACCAGCCGAATCGAAAACGGTTCAGGCTTGGCTTCCCGAATCGTCAGGTATTGGCTTGAGCCAATATAACCCGGTGCGTCAACCACAACCCGTAGTTCAGCGGGTTTCGCCGTCGAAGGCACACTGCCAATCAACCCAATGAAAATATCCCCTTTTTCATTCTTAAAGGAGGTTGTTGACACTCCTTCGTAGGTAATCACGCGGGAGGCATCAGGACCAAAAACGGATACGGTTATGGGTACGTCCAGTTGCATTCCCGTTTTGGCATCCACCACTAACCCCTGCATCAGTGTTTTTGCTGGCTCGTAGTTCAGTTTGAAAACGACGCCTTTTAACGGATCGATGTTTTTGATGTCGTTCAGGTCCTGGCATCCAACTAAGACCCCCAGCGCTGTTGATAGCCCGATAGTCTTCAATAATTGCCATTTTGGTTGGTAGAATATGTTCTGCATAATCAGTTGGAGATGGATTATAATTTATAGGATAAGCCTAGGTTGACAACGGGATAATACTTCAGTGGCTTCAGGTTGTTCTGAATAACTTCACCCTGATCAGATGACGGCTCAAGCAGACCAGTCGTCTTGAACGTAATGATGGGGGACTGCTGGTAGAAGAATCCGATGTCCAGCATAAACTTGAGCCGGTGGCGGGTGTAAGGATTGCCCCAGCCCAAACCGATGTAAGGAGCAAGCTTGTTAAAATTTGCCTTACCGTCCAGCGTTCCTACTTCATTGATCGTAAAGACCACGTCATTGATTTTTACGTCTTTCGTCGGCTTCCCAAAAAAGGATATCTGGTTAAGATTGTAATAGGCTCCCCCGGTCAGTCTGAATCCAGCTCTTTTGAATGGGTAATAGTCCAGTAATAAATCAGCACTTTTCAACTTCACCGCATAATCGAAACCGATTTGAATTTCGTCGGAGTCTTTGCCGCTTTTCAGATTCCCTTTGTAATTGAAGAGATTCATACCAAGCCGAACGGCTAGCTGACGGTTGATGGAATAGCCAACAGCGGCACCGCCCCCGGCTGTACCAGCCGAAATCATGAAGGCAAAGCCGGGTCGATAAAGCGGTAGCGAATGCGCCGGGACGGCAGCAGGTTCAGAACGTAACGAATCCGTCTGGCAGGTCGCTACGAGGGGCGAAGCAAGGGCCAGCGCTAGTAAAAGGTGTTTCATTCGACTATGGATTTGGTAAAAAAAAACTCAGGCTATAGTTAACTATAACCTGAGTCGTCGCCAAGATCATTACATCGAACGGTATCCAGGAAAGGACTGTATTTACTTAGCGGATGTTTATATACCCTAAAATCTGTCCAGTAACAAATAGGAAACCTATCCAACAAAACACATACACATATTAACGTAAAACAAAAAACCCCGACTTTTGAGCCGGGGTTTTCGTATACACAGGTCTGTTTACTTCACTTGTTCCACAACGGCAGCAAACGCTTCCGGGTGGTTCATGGCCAGGTCGGCCAGTACTTTACGGTTCAGTTCGATGCCTGACTTATTCAGAGCACCCATCAGGGCCGAGTACGACATGCCATTGATGCGCGCACCCGCATTGATCCGCTGAATCCAGAGACCACGGAAATCCCGTTTCTTGGCACGACGGTCGCGGTATGCGTATCCTAAACCTTTCTCGACGGCGTTTTTAGCAACCGTCCAGACATTTTTACGCCGACCGAAGTATCCTTTGGCCAGCTTCATTACTTTTTTCCGACGCGCCCGTGAGGCAACGTGATTGACGGAACGTGGCATAATAAGTTGTGTTTTTTGACGACTGGCGACCACTTAACGGGTACTTGATGGCCAGTAATCGGGTGAAACGTGAAACCAGACGCAACTGCGTCTTTTTTAGACGTTCAACAGCGCTTTGATACGTGTTTCGTCTGCTTTAACAACGACCGTAGCGTGAACCAGGTTACGCTTTTGTTTCGTCGTTTTTTTCGTCAGAATGTGACTGTGGAAGGCGTGCTTCCGCTTGATTTTCCCGGTACCGGTCAGCTTGAACCGCTTCTTGGCCGCCGAGTTTGTTTTAACTTTTGGCATTGTCTTGGAAACGCTACTTGTGAAAAATTGAGTAAACAGGCCGCAAAGATACGTTTTTTTCGATCAGAATGCCATTATTCCTTTGGCGCCTTTTATTGATTTACACCAAAACGCCACGCGTCCGTCTTAATCGCCTAGTGAACGATTAAGACGGACGCGTGATCTGACAAACTAATTATTTCTTAACCGTCACCGTTTTAGGAGCCAGGAACATGGTCATGCGTTTGCCTTCCAGTTTTGGCTCGGCTTCGATCTTTCCAAACTCTTCGAGTCCTTTCGAGAAACGCTCCAGCAATTGAAAACCGCGGTCTTTGAAAACAATCGCCCGGCCGACAAACTGCACGTACGCCTTCACTTTGGCTCCTTCTTTCAGGAAGTTGATGGCGTGCTTCAGTTTGAACTCGAAGTCGTGGTCGTCGGTATTCGGGCCGAACCGGATTTCTTTGATCACCACTTTCGTGGCGTTCGCTTTGATTTCTTTCTGCTTTTTCTTCTGCTCGTATTTAAACTTCGAATAGTCTACAATACGACAAACGGGAGGAACAGCATTAGGCGAGACTTCAACCAGATCAAGATTCTGGGCTCGGGCTAGCGCCTGTGCTTTATTTATATCGTAGATTCCCTGCTCTACATTTTCACCGACCACCCGAACTTCACGGGCCAGGATGCGCTCATTGACTTTGTAGGGTTCTTCAACCACGCGACGGGGTGGTCTGCGCTGGGGTAATGCCATATATTGTGTTTAAGTGTAACTGACTCGTAAAAGTCGTTTGGATAACGTATTGATTCGTAAAAAGTTCGGGAAAGCTATTCAAAATACAGATTCTGTACAAGTTTGCTTACCAAACGTATGATTGCAGTAGACCGGCGCTACGTCCTGTCGATATACGCGAACGTAACACCGGTCTAAGCAGACTATTACTTCTTATAATTTCACTTCTGACTGAAAGGTTTGTACAAATTCGTCAATGGTCATACTACCCAGGTCACCCTGGCCTTTACGACGAACCGATATTTTTCCTTCAGCCGCTTCTTTCTCGCCCACGACAAGCATGTATGGTACTTTGTTGACTTCCGCGTCCCGGATCTTTCGGCCGATTTTCTCATCCCGTAAATCCACGAATCCACGGATGTCATGCTCCTGCAACGTCAGGAACAGATCATTAGCGTAGTCCTCGTATTTCTCCGAAATCGGCAGAATCGCAATCTGATCTGGTGATAGCCAGAGCGGGAAGTTACCCGCCGTATTCTCAATCAGAATAGCAATGAACCGCTCCAGCGAACCAAATGGGGCCCGGTGAATCATTACCGGCCGGTGTTTCTGGTTATCGGCTCCGATGTACTCCAGCTCGAACCGGTTTGGCAAGTTGTAATCTACCTGGATAGTGCCCAACTGCCACCGGCGCCCGAGGGCATCGCGAACCATGAAATCAAGTTTTGGTCCGTAAAAAGCAGCTTCACCCATTTCAACTACGGTCGGAAGGCCTTTTTCGGCAGCCGACTCAATGATGGCCGCTTCGGCTTTCTCCCAAAGATCGTCAGATCCGATGTATTTTTCCTTGTTCTCAGGATCGCGAAGTGATATCTGCGCACTATAATCGTCGAAGCCCAACGATTTGAATACGTACAGTACTAAGTCGATCACCTTCATGAACTCCTCCTTCACCTGATCGGGGCGGCAGAAGATGTGAGCATCGTCCTGCGTAAAGCCCCGCACACGGGTTAGTCCGTGTAATTCACCTGATTGCTCGTAGCGGTATACCGTACCGAACTCAGCGAGTCGCAGGGGCAGGTCGCGGTACGAGCGGGGCCGGGTTTTGTAGATCTCGCAGTGGTGCGGGCAGTTCATTGGTTTCAGCAGGAACTCCTCATTCGGGTCCGGCGTCCGGATCGGCTGAAACGAATCCTCACCATATTTCTCCCAGTGTCCCGACGTAACGTACAACTGCTTGCTACCGATATGGGGCGTAACGACCGGCGAGTAACCCGCCCGGATCTGGGCCCGGCGCAGAAAGTTCTCCAGCCGCTCGCGCAACATGGTTCCCTTGGGTAACCACAGGGGAAGTCCCTGCCCTACTTTTCCCGAGAACGCAAACAGGTCCAGTTCTTTACCCAGTTTGCGGTGGTCACGCTTTTTGGCTTCCTCCAGCAGGAACAGGTAGTCATCCAGTTCTTTCTGTTTTGGATACGTAACGGCGTAGATACGAGTCAGCTGTTTGTTCTTCTCGTTTCCACGCCAGTAAGCGCCCGCTACGTTCATGATCTTGGCCGCTTTAATAAAGCCCGTATTGGGAATATGCGGTCCTCGACACAGATCGGTAAAGTCGCCCTGGGTATAGAACGTAATCGACCCATCTTCCAGCCCGTCGATCAGGTCTAGTTTGTACGGATCGCCTTTTTCGTTAAAGTAGGCGATCGCATCAGCCTTGCTGACAGGTTTACGGACGTACTGCTGCTTCTGGCGGGCCAGCTCCAGCATTTTGTCTTCTACCTTCTTAAAATCTTCCTGCGAGAATGACTGGCCGTTCAGATCCACATCGTAGTAAAAACCCGTTTCGATGGCTGGTCCAATCCCGAATTTTACGCCTGGATACAGCGCTTCGAGCGCTTCGGCCAGCAAGTGAGCCGAGGAGTGCCAGAAGGTAGCCTTTCCTTCAGTGTCATTCCAGGTCAGAAGCTGCACATTGGCGTCTTCCTCAATGGGCCGGGCAGCGTCCTGCACGACGCCGTTTACTTTAGCGGCCAGTACGTTACGAGCCAGGCCTTCGCTAATACGAGAAGCGATATCTAGGCCGGTACTTCCTTTAGGGTACTCTCGAACGCTCCCGTCGGGCAGCGTTACGCGGATTTGTTGGTCCTGCGCAATCATGCGTCTATGGTTTATTTGTGGGCAACCGTGGTCTGCCTACAACTGCAGACCACTCATATAAGTAAACGTTTACAGGTATTCTCCGTTCAATTTTCCCGCCAAAATAACTGGCTGACGGTTTTTAGTTGATTGGTTTTATGGTTCGGCGCAACGAATCGCTTCCCCCCGCCGAGTTGGTCGCTTTAGGCTGAATGGTCGATATCCGCACACGGGTCGTGTCCAGCACTTGCCTACTCCGACCCGCTGCCGCTGCGGCCTCCGCCGAAGCGTCCGGCAAAAGTAATGGGTTATACGAATTTCGCGTGTATTGCCGGCGCTGTGCCCGCCATAAACCCTGGTAAGCTAGTTTGTCGTTCGCATCCAGCTTCGTTGCTTTATCATAAGCACCGATAGCAAGATCATATTGCCCGGTCTGCTCGAAACAATAGCCGATATACGTATCGATCCGCGGAAACTGAGGCCGGAGCTGCTGCACTCGCTGATAATTGGCCAGTGCATTGTAATAATTCCGGTAAGCCTGATTGATTAAGCCAATCTGAAAATAAGCCTGGTAATAGTTCGGTTGCAGCTTAACCGCTTGTTGATACCAAACCACGGCACTATCCAGCCTCCCAGCGATGTGGTATGTAACGCCCTGACTATAACACAGTCGGGCGTTGTTGGGAAAATACCGGATGGCCTGTTCATTGTACGTTAGTGCCGAGTACGGATCTTTCAATGCCCGATAAACGGACGCTAACTGACTGTATGTGTCCAGGTTACGAGGTTTTAGTTGCAGCGAATGTTTGTATAGGGCCAACGCCTGGATCGTATCGCCCAGTTTAGCCGCCATCAATCCTTTGAAAAAATAAGCGTCGCCGTCGTACGGTGCCATCTGCAGAGCACGCGCTACGTACAACTGCGCCCGATCAAACTGACGCTGTTGCTGGAGTAGATCCCCCTGCAGCGTGTAAAGTTCGGGCGTATCAACCCCCAGAATTTCGGCCCGCTGGGCATTGTCAAGCGCTTTGGCTGGCTGTTGTAACGCTCGCAATACCCGAGCCCGGGTCAGGTAATAAGTACCGATATTGGGCTCGCGGCTAACGGCTTCGTCAATATCCGCCAAAGCTTCATTCACCCGCCCCATATCCAGCAGGATCACGGCTCGTTTGGCATACGCCGACGCGGGTGACGATTGATTGATGGCATTCGTCAGCGCTTGTAACGCTCCTTCCACCCGACTACTATCGCCCACTTGCGGTACCTCATGGATTCGGGCCGATTGCCGGGTTTCATCACTGCAGGAAAATAAAAAGAGCGAAAGAACGAAAGGAAGAAAGAGCGATGATGTTGTAATAGAAACTGGTACATGAGCGGACACCTGAGGCTTTTGTTTCCAGACAAGCGCGACGACGTACTGGCTCACGGAACGCATAAGCCATACGATACGACTCTGGTGTTTCAGTCCGTCACGAATCGCTTGTTGGCTTTGCGCATGTATTGCCTGTAGTAGCACTCTTCCAACGGCGCTTATGTCGCTTTTTTGCTCTTTCACTCGTTTGTTCCGCTTCGGCGGTCCGATTCGCTCTTTAACAAAGGTACAGATGCAAACCGATAAAAGACGCCCAATGGAAGACGCTTGCGACTTTGGTCACCCATGAACAGTTCACCCCATTCGGCGTTCGGCACGTCACCAAAAATTTGGCTCATCAGGTTATCGAGCAACAACGATGAGAAGCCGAGTGAGTATAAATTAATGATAAAGAAGAAATCCTGCTGGTCCAGTAAGTCGGCACAGGACTTTAGCAGATCGGTCAGGTGTTCTTCCAGCACCCATTTTTCGCCATCGGGGCCTCGTCCGTAAGCAGGTGGGTCCAGAATAATACCCTGATACTTATTCCCCCGGCGAACCTCCCGCCGAACAAATTTGACCGCGTCTTCCACCACCCAGCGGATGTTATCCAGGCCGCTGTAATCCATGTTTTCCCGCGCCCAGCTGATGACCGGTTTGACGGCGTCTACGTGCGTTACGTCAGCACCCGCCTGCCGGGCCGCCAGCGATGCGCCACCGGTGTAGGCAAAGAGATTCAGGACTTTGGGGCGGCTCTGACCTGTTTCGTTCAGAGCAGTAATTTTATCGTGAATGAATGCCCAGTTGTCAGCCTGCTCCGGAAAAAGGCCTACGTGTTTGAAAGTCGTTAAGGCCAGCTTAAATTTAAGATTCAGTCCGCCCTGCTGGAACGTAACGAACCAGGGATCACGCATACCGGGCGCCACTTGCCAGTCGCCCCGCTCGGGCGACTGACGATCGCGTCGGAACGTAGCGTGCGCATTCTCCCACTCCCTGTCCGACAGCGATTTGTCCCAGATGGCCTGGGGTTCTGGTCGGGAGAGAATATACTCGCCAAACCGTTCGAGTTTTTGAAATTGACCCGAGTCAATCAGTTCATATTCCGACCAGGGCGCGGGGGTAATTAATTGCATGAATTCACGTAAAAAGAGATTGTCTGCTCCAAGATAGAGACAAGTCCGCCATCAGATACTGTCTAGGTTGGTAATTACTGGGCCATTTTCAAAATCAGTTCGAACTCATCAGGCCGAATAGGCATCACCGATAAACGAGACTGTTTAATAAGGCCAACCGAGGCCAACATGGGCTCGGCTTTGATTTGGGTCAATGATACTGGCCTCGCAAGAGCCATTACCGGTTCCAATTCAACGACGACCCACGGAGTTGGCGGGCCTCCCGGCTCAGCAGGAACGGTTGGATCAGGGTATGCTTCTTTGACAACGGTTGCCAGCCCAACGACGCAGGGGTTGGTTACGCTATGATAATAGAGTACCTGATCACCCAGTTTCATGGCACGCAGATTATTACGTGCCTGATAATTACGAACACCATCCCAGACGGCGCGTCCTTGTTCAGTAAAATGGTGCCACCCGTATTTGTCGGGCTCGGATTTAACTAACCAGAAATTCAAAAGAGTGAAATCGGACCACCGAAGCGGAGGGAATGAATGAAAAAGCGAAACTGGACCGCGCCACGGTACCAGACCACGCGGAAAGACTTAATGAGTGAAGAGCGATTCCAGCCGGTATATTCGCTCTTTCACTCATTAACTCCTCCGCTCTTTAATCAATAGTAATCATCATGATCGTGGCTGTTGCCGAAGGGTGAGCCGTACTCATCAGCGTCGTTTTCGTAGCGAGCCCCTGCTCCTTGAAACGTAAACGCTTTTTTCAGGATCATGATCTGTCCGGTATGGTAGAGATCATGGTTAATCACGCCATGCAGCATATCATAATATGTATACTGACGGCCGGGGACAATGTCTTCCAGGAATTCGTCGTCGTCACGCTTATCCAGTTCATTGACGAGTTCTTCCTGGCTCAAACTCAATTCCATTTCCAGCGCTTCCCACTCGAAGTCGTCAATTTTGTCGGGTAATGCACCAAAATCCTTAGCGGGCGTTGTAATGTCAAAATCAGCATCGCCCTGCATCTTTTTAACGCAGAATATACGCCAGCTAGTCATGTGGAAAACTAGTTCGGCGATAGTGTGTGTATTAGGGGTGATTCGTTTGCCGGCCATAGCTGGTGTTACTCCCCGCAAGGCCTCAACTACCGAGGGACCATGCCAGGCTTCTTCACTCTCATATGTTGTGTTCAGCAGATCGATTATACGAATCAGTTCGTCGTTGGCAATCATAATGTAATAAGTTGGCGCGTCGTGTACTAGTCTAAGCCTACAGCTAAATGAATATGGCTTCTTTCCTTTGTGTCCATTTCTCCATAGACAACTTACATAATACACAAATCGAAGACAAAGTTACAGCAATAATTACAGGCGTAAGAAAAAACAGCAAACGAGACTGGAAATAAAGACCAAATGCCTATTGCCTTACCGTTCTTTTGTAACCGTATATTAACGATCAATTGATTAAGCGAAAAATAATTGAATAATTTTTTACCGTACCTAATAATAATTAAATGACCACTTATCTTATTTTTGTCCAAATCAGCAAGAAGACCTACTCATAGAACACAAAGTCAATTAACCACTGGCAACTCTTTAATAACATCGTGTTTTCTTATTAGAAATTTTATAAACTTACCATTACACAAATATCTATAAATAAACAATTTATACACAAAACATTGATTTTAGAAACATAATAACAATTCAATTATCAGTAAGTAATTACACTCATCAAGTGCTGAAAAATAGTTAACACTATAAAGCACAAGGGCCAGTTACATTATTAAAAATCTATAATTTCAGAGTAGAAGTAGAAGAGCGTAAACATTTACGAAAAATAGTATACCAAATAGGATTACAACACTGAGATAGGGCATCTGTGATGGCGTCAATTACAACTTACTTAACCTAGCTTCCTTTAAACTAACATATCAAGATGGTTACGTATCATAAACTTAAAGATGAGGAACTGATTCGTATGTATTTGCGTACGCAGCAAAATGACTATTTTGAGACACTCTATAATCGCTATGTCAGTAAGGTTTATCGACGTTGTTTATCACTGACAAAAGATACTGCGAAGGCCGAAGATTTTACCCACGACATTTTCATTAGGGTCTACGGTAACCTCATCAACTTCAAGGAGCATTCCGCTTTTTCTACCTGGCTTTATTCAATATCTTATAACTATTGCATGGATCAGCTGCGGTATGCCAATCGACTGCCGACCGTTGAGCTTGAACAAGAATCCGACAATCATTGGGTCGATACGGCAGAAAATGAACTACTCGAAATGCAGCTTCAGCACCTGGCACAGGTTATGCGCACTATCTCGCCCGATGAGCTGCAGATGCTACGAATGAAGTATGAAGAGGGCATGGACATCAAGGAAATCGCCCAGCAGCTCGATCTGAAAGATAGTGCGGTTAAAATGCGGTTGAAACGCACCCGCGACAAGATCAGGAAACTATTTACCGAAAAGGACTATTAATCAGCGGGCTCAGCTGGTGTGGTTGGTTCTTCCACAGTGGCCGGTGTGGCTACGGTTGACCGGCGGCTTCGCTCCCAGTTCCCTTTTTCAACCGTGGGACGCTGAACGTACACATCCAGCAGGCTATTAGGGCGCGCCAGATATTCACGAAGTAATGTCCGGAGCGAATACCCATCCGGCACGTCCTGCGCGGCAAAAGCAATCGCATCAATACCCTCGTGGTTACTGATGAACAAAGCCCGCGCGTTGTGAAAGTTCTGGGATATGACCGTAATCTTGTCCTGATTAAACACTTCTTTGCAGCGCACAACAGAATCGAACGTACGATACCCCGCGTAATCAAGGGTCATTACCGACTCGGGGACTCCTAATTTGACGAGTGCCCGTTGCATGTCGGCGGGCTCGTTATAGTATTCTGAATCATTATTACCACTCAGGATAAGGTATTTTACTTTCCCTTCTTTCCAGAGTCGAGCCGAAGCCTCCATCCGGTAGCGAAAAAACAGATTTTCCTTGCCCGAGCGAACAAATTTGCTTGTCCCTAGTACCAGACCGACATCATTGGTCGGCAGCTCATTGATATCAAAATACACTTGCTTGCGTGTACTGTGCACCACCCACCAATTAGCCGCCAACACGCCAATTGCCCCGGCAAACGCCAGGGCAATACATGTTTTTGTGGCTCGTTTGACCACACGTACACCCAACGCTTCGCGGGGCGCTTCGCCGTTGTAATCAGTTGTGGACAAGGTGGTGTTCATTTCACGAATTTACACACGCGTTAGTCTGGCATTATTTACGAAAACAAACCTAACTGCATAGACTCTTTTTCATCGGAAGCCTCATCTTCATCGAGCGAGATAGCCGGTTGCGAGGCTGCTTTTGCTGACGTTGATGCAACAACTTTTGGTTCCGCCAACCTGACGTCTTTCACTTTAGCAAAAGGCAGTTTGTTACCCAGCGCCTTCCAGCCTCTTATTTCGATGAAACCTTCGGGCTCCAGCATCATTGTTTCAACCGGCCCTCGGTCTTTTACCTGGTGGACGAGCTCGATGCGAGGATATTGGTCCAGCGTAATAGCCAACAGCTTAGACCCTTTCGCATCACCAATAATACTAAATTTCTTATCCAGTGATGTCGTTTCGATCTTAAATCGTTTAACGTACCAGGCCTTTTGGTTGGCCTCGTAATACACCGCCGACAGCACGCAGTCTGGATCGAATTTTTCCAGCACGGCAATATCACCGGGCTCGTAACGGTTGGTCAGATCGAAACTTGTTAGCTCATACTGTCCGTCCTTGTAAACGACGACGATGCTGTCTTTCGCGTCGAAGTTCCCCAGTAACCGCCCCCGTTCATCCCGGTTAAGCCGACCCAGATGCTCGTCATACCAGATGTCGACCCCACCTAATGTTGACACCCCACCGGACTTCAGCGTAATTTTCCGAACCGGATACTTCGTCAGGATATTCCCCTGCGCCGAGCGATTTTTGATCCCTACCGAGGCAAAGTCATAATCAAACTGTTTGATTTTAGCCGAGCTCTGCGCTGTCAAACTTACGGTGATTACTTCTGCTTCACCGTTATCATTGGCGCTGAAATACGTAATTTTTGACTTTGGATTGCCCATGGTCAGGTCATATTCCCGATCACGCGTCACTCCCGTTACCGGGAACCGTTTGATCATTGAAATGCCAGATTTTGCATCCAGGTACACTAGGTTATATATTTTCCGTTCGTCGTTTTTCTTAAAGACAGACACGTACAGAATATCTTTTCCAACGAACACCTTCTCCTGAATTTTCGTCACCATGCATTTACCGTCGCGTCGGAACACGATGATGTCGTCAATATCCGAGCAGTCGCTAACGTACTCATCTTTTTTGAGTCCATAGCCAATAAACCCGCCTTCGCGGTCGACATACAGTTTCTGATTGGCGGCCGCGACTACGTTAGCGGCAATAGTATTAAACGCCCGAATCTCAGTCTTGCGTTCACGGCCCTTGCCATACTTCTTCTGTAGGTCTTTATAATAATTAATGGCGAAGCGGGTAATATTGGCCAGGTTATCTTCCGTTTCGGCCAATTCCTGCTCCAGTCGACGCATCAGTTCGTCGGCTTTGAAGCCATCGTATTTAGAAATCCGCTTGATTTTGATTTCTGTCAAACGAATGAGATCGTCCTCAACGATTTCCCGGTAGAACTGTTTCTTGAACGGTTTGAGCGCTTTGTCGATCGTTGCCAGCACGGCTTCAAATGTTTCGCACTCTTCAATTTTCCGATAAATCCGGTTCTCAATAAAGATTTTTTCGAGCGAGCTGTACAGCAAACGCTCCATCAGTTCACTCCGTCGGATTTCCAGCTCTCGCTGCAGCAACTGCACCGTCTGGTGCGTGTTCACCCGCAGAATGTCGAGCACGCTCACAAAATGTGGCTTATCGCCGATGATAACACAGGCATTAGGCGATATAGACACCTCACAGTCGGTGAAGGCATAGAGCGCATCGACGGTTACGTCCGGTGAGACACCCGGCTGCAAATGCACCAGAATTTCGACGTCCCGGGCCGTATTATCGACGACAGCCGCTACGTTCCGGCTGGGGGCTTTGATTCGGATTTTACCCAGTTCAGCAGCTTTTACGATCGAATCGATAAGCTGTGACGTGGTTACACCGAATGGTACGTCCCGGATCGCCAGCGTCTTCTTATCGACTTCTTCGATTCGGGCCCGGACGCGTACTTTACCGCCCCGGTGCCCGTCGTTGTAATTACTAACGTCGATGAGTCCCCCCGTCTGAAAGTCCGGGTATAGCACCACGGGTTTATCCTTGAGAATCTGGATGGAAGCCTCAATCAGTTCGTTGAAGTTGTGGGGCAGAATCTTCGTTGATAATCCAACCGCGATTCCTTCAACCCCCTGCGCCAGCAGCAACGGGAATTTTACCGGCAAGGTTACCGGCTCTTTTTTACGTCCGTCGTACGAGAGCTGCCATTCAGTCGTCTTGTCATTATAGACGGTATCCAGGGCAAACTTCGACAGACGAACCTCAATATACCGGGGAGCCGCTGCGCCATCGCCAGTGCGAACATCGCCCCAGCTGCCCTGCGTATCGAACAGCAATTCTTTCTGGCCAATGTTCACCAGAGCCTCGCCGATGGAAGCATCCCCGTGGGGGTGAAACTGCATCGTCTGCCCGATGACATTAGCTACTTTATTGAAACGACCGTCGTCCATTTCGTGCAGGGCGTGGAGAATCCGACGCTGCACGGGTTTTAGGCCATCCTCCACGGCCGGCACGGCTCGCTCGAGGATAACGTACGACGCATAATCCAGGAAATAATTCTGATACAGGCCCGACACAACCGTTTGATTGTGCAAACTTTCGGTTCCTGGCTCAGCCGCTTGTTCATCGGTCCCAAGCGCATCGACGGGCGTTTCGTCCGACGCAGGCAGGGCTGCATCGGCTTGTTGCTCGTCGTCCTTAGGGTCCAGATTTTCTTCGTTCATCATGAATGACTACAAACCTTTTTCAGCTAAAATTGGCGGGATTGCTTACCCTTTCCGATTTTCATCGGCTCCTTAAATATACAAAAAAATGTTTAAAAACCGGCCTATTGACCGCAAAAAGGCCTATTTCGTTTCGGCAAACAATGGCGAATGAGTTTAGTAGCCGTTGCTGAGGTTAACAGCGTTCTCGAGGGGTTCCCCCTTCTGAAAATGCTCCAGATTCCGAAGGAACAGATCCACTTTACCACCGTCCTCGTCGGGTTGACCGCCCCCCGTATGCTGGGTCAGCAACACCGTCGGCAGCGACCAGAGCGGGCTGTCGAAGGGCAGGGGTTCCGTAGCCGTTACGTCCAGCACCGCCCCCCCTATTTTTCCAGCCTGAAGCGCAGCAATCAACGCTGGCTCGTCGGTGGTGGTTCCCCGACCCACGTTGGCGTAAATACTCGTCGGGGTCATGGCTGCAATCAGATCGGCGGAGAAGAAGTTACGCGCCGAACCCGGCAGGCAGTTGATGACGATGTCCGTTTCGGGGAGGGCCGCTGTCAATTCCTCCACTGAGTGTAGGTCGGCTTGCAGGTCGGTACGGGCCAGCATTTTCGTCTGGCAGGCAAAGCCCGTCAGCATCTGTTTAACCGCCTGCCCAATAGTGCCCGTTCCAAGAATAACGACCCGCTTTTTCAGGAGAAGCTCCATCCGGTTACGAACGGGTGCCCCTACCCAGTTTTTACGGCTCTGCTCCACGGCCAATTCGGGAATCCGACGGTACAGCGCCATGATTCCAGCGATCATCGTTTCCGCGCAGGGCCACGCAAAATAGTCACCCATGTTGGCTACAGCAGCCGTCAGCTTCACCTGGGAATATTTATCAAATCCTGCGGAGTCAAGCTGCCAGAACTTGAGTTCGGACAGGGGCTCACTAAGCCAATCCGGGTCGGGATTACCCATCAGAATATTGGCCGTACGGAAGGCGTCCTCCTGCTCGGCTTCTGGTAAATCCTGACGAAAAATGACCGCTGCCTCAGAGGGTATCTGCTGCCGAATCCGGGCCGTTAAGGTTTCGTCCAGCTTCGTGTTTACGAATAGTATCATACCGCTAGTTACGAAAAAACGACCCGTTTGGTTGCGATTGTCCGTTTCTTATGCCCGCTGAACGGGTAACTGCTTGCCCGCACGCAGGGGTTGCAGGTTAACGATACAACGGACCAGCAAGGTCAAAGGAAAGATAACGTCAACGCCCCCTGGCACCTTGGACAACAGCATTCCCACCAGGATCAGAACGGCCGTCCCCCCAAAATACATCGTTCGGCGCCGGGTCGTGGTTGTTTTTCCCGTCACCCAGTAAATCAGCGGAAAATGCAATGGCATCAGATACAGTAAAGTCGGGTTCCAGGCCGTAACCCCATGATCCGTGGCTACCCAAAGTAAGAAGAGCAGCCAGCCGCAGATGCCCGAAAAGCAGAAAAGCAGCCGATCCAACCATCGGTCGACCACCCCACGCTGATACCGGCGGACGGTAAAGAAAGCTATAGCTATACCAAGTAGAGCAAATACTACTTCAGGATTAAAAATAAAAGGCAGCTCCTGCGGAAACGTCCGGCGGGCTTCGAACAGCGTCCGATCATTGCTCACTAGATTCACCACCCGACCATCGGCCTGCCGCAGTTTGGCATTACCCAACTGGTTGTGTACCTGCTCAGGCAGGTACATGGCGTGCCAGCCATCGGTCTGCTCATCAGCGGGTTGACCAATGGCCAGGTTCATGCCCACTTTTGCCCAGGGTTTCTCGCCCAGGTACTGGTTCATCAAGTCCCGGTATGACTTCCCCGTCATCACCGACCGGGACGGGATGGTCAGGCTATCGCCACAAGCCTCCGCTATTTTGTCGCGCGGGCGGGTCGCGCAGTTATCGTAAAAGAATTTGTACTGGTACGTCCGGTTTTCGGGCCGCATGTTTGTTTCCAACACGTCGAACAGACGATCTTTCTGCGCAGCCGTCAGATTCAGCGTCTGTTCCCGCAGCGTCCGATTTTCCTGCTGATAAGCGTACACGAACAGATACATGTCGTACGCATCAATGTAATACGGCAGGGTACCCCGCAGGAATTTGACGTAGAAGTTATTTTCGGCAAACCGGAATCCTCCCCAGCCGTACGTCCGGTCGATATTCTGCACGGGGTCATACACCCGGATGGCCGTGTGCCCAAACACCGAATATAAATCCTCGCCCGGCCCCGCCGTCAGCAGACTCATCTGCGCCGAAGGCGAAAGACGTTGCTGGGCCGATACCGAAACTAAAGGAGCGAGTAATCCGATCATCAGCACGTAACAAAGCCTTTTGATCACGAAGCGCTTAGTCATCATTGTCCTCCTCCTCATCGGCATATACCCGCTTGTTTTTCCCTTTACTGACTTCTTTCCCCTGAACGCAGACAACGATTTCACCCTTTACTGTTTTTTCGCCAAAATACGTAATTAGTTCGGACAACGGTCCGCGTCGGTTCTCTTCGAACATCTTTGTCAATTCACGGGATACGCTGGCCTGACGGTCTGGACCGAATAGATCGGCAAACTGTTGCAGCGTTTTCAGCAGCCGGTGGGGTGATTCGTAAAAAACCATTGTCCGCTCTTCGTCGGCGAGTTCGGCCAGGCGCGTCTGACGGCCTTTCTTGTGAGGCAGAAACCCTTCGAACGTAAACCGATCGTTCGGTAAACCGGAATTGACCAGCGCCGGAACGAAGGCCGTTGGCCCCGGCAGGCACTCAACGGGGATGTCATGTTTGATACATTCCCGAACCAGCAGAAAACCAGGGTCCGAAATACCGGGCGTGCCCGCATCTGAGACCAGTGCCAGCGTTTTACCGCTTTTGAGCTGATCAATCAGCCGTTGCACCGTTTGGTGTTCGTTGAAGATATGATAGCTGTGGAGCGGCTTGCTGATCGCCAGGTGCCGCAGGAGTACACCCGAAGTCCGGGTATCTTCGGCCAGAATCGCGTCGGCCTGCTGCAGTACCTTAATGGCCCGCAGGGTGATGTCGTCTAGATTGCCGATGGGTGTCGGTACAAGAAACAATTTCATGCTGCAAGTTAACGGTCAGTGCGGGGTTCCCCCGCCCTTTTCCGGCAAATACGTATCATTCCGGTTTTAACAGCTTGTCAATAGCCTGCGCCAGCGTCCGGTCTTTCTCCGTAACGACATTCCCCGCGTCGTGCGTCGACAACCGAATAGTCACCTGATTATACACATTCGACCACCAGGGATGATGATTCTGCTGCTCGGCCAGCAAGGCGACTCGCGTCATGAAAGCAAACGCTTCACTAAACGTCAAAAACGTGAACGACCGGGTAAGTTGATTATCCTGTTCCTGCCACATAAAAAAGGGTTCTTTCCCACTTAACCCTACCCCTGCACTGAGTGTTTATACGGACCGATAAATGCGTTGAACGCACCAATAAGCGGGTCAGTTAATAAGATATAGGCCATAAAATGACCACTCGCCAAGTGAAACCATTACATTAGCCTTCCTTAAAGATCGGTTCCCGGCATGCTGGTGACTCTTTAGCGGTTTTCATTGCATGGCTGACCCCTTATTTCACTCATTGAATACACCTCCGACTCATACCCTTGTCAGCGAACCAATGAGCGACGACGACCGTATTCGACTACTTTCGTCGGTCGTGCAAATTGGCACCTGGGAATTAAATCTTATAACCGGAGCCTTGGCCTGGTCGGACGTAAGCAGGGCTTTATTTGGGCTCTATGCCACCTCAACCGTTCCAATTACACAGGATCTATTCATGAGCGGGGTTCACCCGGACGATCGCGACCAAGTCACTCAGGCAATAGCCGCGAGTCTTCAACCGGACAACACCGCTCCATTTCAAATAGAGTACCGAGTTATTGGGCTGGATGACCAGAAACTTCGCTGGATTCGGGCCAACGGTTATACTCTTCGTAACGAACGGGGCGAAGTGGAGCGGGTCATCGGTACTGTGGTTGATGTCACACCTACTTATCAGTACAACGAAGAACTAGAGCGACGCGTCAATGAGCGTACGCAGGCCCTGCAGGAAGCCCTTCGAGCCAAAGAACAACAGGAAACGCTGGTTCAGCAAAGCAATAGATTGCTCAATCAGGTTCTTGAGAATATGCCCATCAATACGCTGGCGCTTGACGCTGTTCGTAATGAAATGGGGAATATTGTCGATTTCAAGGTTCAGTTCCTCAATAGTCTGAGTGCGGCCAGCTTGGGGGCGTCGAAAGAACAAATCATTGGTCGGTTACTTAGCGATGTATCTCCTACGTATAAGTCATCCAGACTATTTAAGCAGTATGTACAGACCGTTGAAACGGGCCAGTTGACCCGAAACGAAGTTCGCTTTGACGGTCCCCCGGACGTACGCTGGTATGACGTTTCTTCGGTTAAACAGGATGATGGTCTGTTGGTCATGTACCTGAATATTACTGATCGAAAACAGGCTGACCAGTACATTCAGCAACAGACGGATGAGCTTCAGCGTAGTAACTTCGAACTTCGGCAGAGTAACGAGAACCTTCAGCAGTTTGCGCAGGTTGCTTCGCACGATTTGCAGGAGCCATTACGTCGCATTCAGGCTTTCAGCGATATCCTACAGAACCAGTTCGAAGACAATCTATCGGACGGTGAGCGGGATATGATCCGGCGAATTCAAAAGTCGGCCGGGCGGATGCAGTTGCTCATTAAGGACCTGCTCGTTTACTCCCGGCTGGCAACGCACCGCGATCCATTCGAACCGATCAACCTCAACGACGTATTGGTGGATATTCGTAATGACCTGGAAATGGTCATTTCTGAGAAACAGGCTCGTATTCAAACAGGTCCATTACCGACGGTTATGGGGAATAATTCCCGCCTGCGACAGCTCTTTCAGAACCTGGTGGCCAACGCCCTAAAATTTCAGCAAACAGGTCAACAGCCATTCATCGACATTCAGGCCCGTCCGGCGCATCCTCAAGAGCTGCCTGAGCGACTGGCGGAGAATGAGGACGTTCATTTTTGGCTGATAACAGTTGCGGATAATGGTCTTGGTTTCGACGAGAAGTACAAAGACCGCATTTTTACGCCTTTTCAGCGCCTGCACGACGGCACTTCATACAGTGGTACTGGGATTGGCTTGGCCATTTGTTACCGGGTTGCGGAAAGCCACGGTGGCGCCATTGACGTCAGTAGCCAGCAGGACCAGGGCTCTACATTTAAAGTGTTTCTGCCGATGGAGCCTCAGGTGGTGTAAACAGGCACCGTCCGCTGAAAACAGGTTTGATACACCCGGAAGGCGCGCTCGGCAGCGCCAACTACCAGATCCGCCTGGGCTTCGCCACGAGCCTGAAGAAAGCCTAAAAACTCTTTCCACTGCTGCCCGGTATTCTTTCCGTACCCCTGATAGAAATGCGCATCCGTTAACAATGGCAGGATAGCAAGATTCTGTTGCAGCATCTGCCAGACCGATTTTCCTCCCAACATCGATCCTTCACTAACGTAAGCAGCTCCCAATAGTTCGACGGGCGACCAGTCGGCGAATAACTCCGGCATGAGTGTGGGGAGCGGTTGCTCCAGCTGCGTTAAATCAGCAACAAGCCAGGGGGTTTTCCGGCGTGCATCCAGGTTATAATCGGCAAAAAAGTCGGGAAATTTGGCGATTGCCTCCTCCAGCGCCTGGTGATAGGTCAGATGGGTACGGAGCAGATGCGTATAAGCATCAGGCAGTAACGTACCGTTGCGCAGCTCATTCAGATACAGCAGCTGTTCCGTAGCTTCATGCAACGGGCGCGTTTGTTCTCTTAACCGTTCGGGCAGGGTGCTCATCGATGATCCAGACGTAGGTTATTTTCCAACCAGAAATCATAAAGTCGCCCCAGTAAAGAGGCTGTTGCCTGGTACCCTCCTGGTTTTACGACGTACGCATTAATACCGGCCTCGTAAGCGGCCCGAATGTCATTCGGATTATCTGACGTACTAAAGGCAATAATGGGTAAGAAGCGCGTCGACTCAGTCTGGCGAGCTTGCTGAATAACTTCGAATCCGCTAATTCCAGGCATGTTCAAGTCCATCAGCACAAGCTTTGGCTGCGACCCATGCTGTTCCTGATATTTACCCTGGCTGGTCAGGTAATCGAGTGCTTCGAAACCATTATCAATAATGGTATACGAGATTGGCCGGTCTAATTTCCGCATGAGCCGACTAAAAATATCGGCGTCATTGGCGTTATCTTCTACGTATAAGACATCTGACATAGGACATTTACGCTACGGTTGGTTCTGAAAAAGCAACAAAAAAGGAAGTTCCGCGTCCCGGCTCACTATGAAACCATATCTTTCCTTCGTGCCGGTTGACGATCCGTTTTACAATGGCCATTCCAACACCAGATCCTTCAAACTGACGGGCGTTTTCCAGCCGTTTGAATAGATCAAATATCTTACTGGAATGCTTCATATCGAAGCCAATGCCATTGTCGACAATCGAGTAAACGATTTCGCCGTTCGCCCGGTGTCCTTTAACTTCAATATGAGCTTTAGGGTTTAACCGCGTATATTTAACGGCATTACCAATCAAGTTGGTAAACAGCTGGCCAATCATAACGGGGTCTCCGCTGACGACTGGAGTTTCCTGGATATCGATTGTTAATTGTCGGCCTTTCTCTGCCAACAGAAACTCATCCCGAATTCCTTCCAGCATTCCCCGCATATCGACGGCCTGTTCATTCAGTTCCGTACGACCCATGCGTGAATAGTACAGGATGTGCCGGATCAGCGAGCGCATTCGATCGGTCGAATCGATAATCTTCTGGAACAGCAGTCGAGCGTCTTCGTTAAAATTAGCTCCGTACTCCTCAACCAGGATTTCTGAATAGCAGCGAATAGACGACAACGGTGTCCGCAGATCATGCGAAACGGTATAACTAAAGGCGTCCAATTCTTCGTACGCAGCCTGCAATCGTTGGTTTAACAGGCGTATTTCATTCGCCTGCCGATTAATCACCTGCAGAATGTCTTCTCTCAGTTTAACAACCGTTGATACTTCGGCTTCACTCCAGGGCGTCGAGGTATTACGTACAGTCTCGGTCCAGGCGGCAAAGCTTTTCCGGGGACTTAATCGGTGCTGGCCGTCGTCGGTCACCGTAACGGCTTTCTCCGGATTGCCGGCCCAGGTTACTTCCTGAATCTGCTCCGGCTTGAACCAGAGCACGTACTCATCCAGGTCCGGCGACAAGGCAATTGCCAGAAGCCCCGCACCAATCTCCCGGAAGGAACTGGCAGGGGGATAGAGCGAAGGAAGGCGGTCCGTCTGGAAAAACGTTTCGGCGTTATTGGAACGTAGCCATTCGGTCAGCGCTCGAGTGGCTGGTTCGTCAGGCGTCTGGCCCAGTTTGTGAAACTGTCCGTTATACAGGACCGCCACGCCGTTCCCTTTCGTTACGTCCAGCGCCGTTACCGGATGCTTCAGTAAAGCCCGCACCACATCGCCGTCTTCCAGCAACTGCTCATGCAGGGCCTGTCCATTCTGCAGGCTCTGCAAACGAAAGGTCTGGTCTTCTTCGTCCTTTTTAAATTCCAGCGCTGCGGACAGCAACTGACTGACAAACTTGGCCGTCTGCCGAGCGGAGAAACTCACCAGCCGGGGGCTGTAGTGATGGCACGAGATCAACCCCCAGAGTTCTCCCCGGTAAAGAAGCGAGATACTCATGGATGCTTGTACCCCCATATTATTGAGGTACTCAATATGAACGGGCGAAACAGCCCGCAACACCGAATGCGTTAAATCCAGCGGTTTATCGAGTGACCAGTCGGGCAGCGAAACAATGGGCGAGGGCTGGCTTTTGGCATCGGCAATCAGCCGAACCAGATTTACTTTATACAACTCCCTCGCCTGTTTTGGAATATCGGAAGCCGGGTAATGTAGTCCCAGAAAGGGTTCCAGGTGCGGCTCCATCGCTTCAGCAACGACTTTACCATGCCAGTCGGCCCCAAATCGGTACACCATCACGCGGTCAAAACCAATGATCGTTTTAACGCGTTGGGCTGTATTCTGCAACAGATCGGTCAGGGTCCGGCTCGATTGGACTTCCGTCAGCGACTGTGCTACCAGCTGCTGGTTGGTCAATTCGTCGGTAGCGTCTCCGCTGGGCTCCCACTCAAGCAGGGTCAATTCGTTGTGCTGATGAATAATCAGGTTCCAGGCCTTATCGCCAATGATCTGCCGATACGGGTTCATCGTATCCCAGGTATTATGCCGACTGCCTACGTTCAGCAGTTCGACCAGCGAATCGGCTCCCGCATTTGTCTGCTTCAACAACGTCTGTATCGGCTTGCCCAACAGTTGGTCAGCTTCCACACCAGCTAGCTGAGCAATGTTTTTGCTAGCGTGGACAATCGTATAGTCTCCCGGTTGGATGGCTACCAAATATCCGTGCGATTGAATATGACCCAGAATGTGAATTGGTTCCCGTTCGCAGGAAATCAGATCTGCTTGACGTATATCCATTAATTAATCAATAACAGCCAGTTATAACGCCAGGCTGTAAGACGTTTGTTCTTGAGCCCAGATGGAGTAAGCTTACACTCCAACAAATGAAGGCAATAACGTTTGGCAATATACGTATTTACCGACGGATACAGAATACTGAATCCATACTTTACAAGACGACATTATCCTAACAGGTTCTTTCTCAGCCAATGTGCTTTTCGCTAGCGGAGCGTGTCTCGCTTCGACTTACCTAATGGCACCGCAACACCAAACGCACGTGGGTTTGAGGGCGCGTTTGTACGCCGACGTTTTTTATCATCCTTGGCTGGTGCAGCGGCATTGGGATTTGGGGGCGATTGCAAAAGCGTACCTGGTGCCGACGTGGGCGAATCGATTCCAGGAATCATGACTGGCTGCTGGGCCGTACGGGGTGATTCCCCTTTTGAGCGAGTTATGGAGTCGATCTGGCCGAAGCAGGTGGCAGCCGAAAGTACGAATAACGAAAAGAATAGAGAGCGCATACTCATTGAGTCAAATAGCCCACGGTTCTGTGAACTATTCAACTAAACCACCGTACGAACGGAACGGTTTAATCGACTTTACCCAAATTCTCCTTTTTCCAGCTAATCGTTAATCAGGGCTTAGGCGCCACCGAGCGACCAAATCGCGTACCGAAGAAATCGCCCTCATTCCAGACGGGTCGCTCATCAGCCTGTGCTGTCAGGTAACCAATCAGAAATTGCAACTGCACATGTTTGGCAGCTGCGTCCCAGTCGAACGCCTGGTTCATGTCGTCCTGCGGAGAGTGGTAGATGCTGGCCCGCCAATCCAGGTTTTCCTTCAGCCCGTCCATGTTGGGATCACCCGTTTCGGACCCACTTTTGATGTAGATCGCCGGAATTCCCTGCCGCACAAAACTAAAATGATCACTGCGCATAAAAACGGCCTGAGCAGGCATTGGATCAGGGGCAATCTTTACGTTCAGGAAGCCAGCCGCCATTCGGACAGCCTGCGCCATACTCGAATGTTCGACGCCATAGGGAACAATATCGAGCAAAGGATGAAAGAAGAACGGCATATCCAGGCAAAGGTTGGCTACTAACTGCCGGGCAGGAACGGTCGGATTGCTCGCAAAATAATCCGACCCGAGTAGCCCCATTTCTTCACCCGTTACGCCAACAAACAGAATTGATCGTCGGGGTGCCTGGGGCAACGCGGCAAACAGCCGGGCCGCTTCCAGATTGATGGCGACGCCCGATGCATTGTCGTGCGCGCCGTTGTAGATTGAATCTCCTTTTACCCCCGGCCCAATACCAAGATGATCCAGGTGTGACACGTACACGACGTATTCATTCTTCAGCACCGGGTCACTGCCGGGCAGCACGCCAATGATGTTCTGCCCCACCAGGTCATCGTTCAGGGTGGTCTGCGTCTTTACCCGAACGGATGCATTCAGCGGGAAAGCCTGCGGATAGCTGCGATGCGCCACAGCAACGGCTTCCTCGAAGGATTTAGCCGTTCCAACGAACAACGATCGGGCGGTCGAATCGCTCAGCAGGACAGTAGCCTGAATCTGCGGGAACGTACGCTGGGCTTTACCCTGGCGATCGACCCAGCGATACGTAGCCTGCCGGGCGCGGGGGGCCGCGGCTTCCACCCGAGCGCGCACGTCGGTGGGCAGACTAAACGAGATAACGCCGATGGCCCCGTGCGCAGCCGCCATCTCGGCTTTAGCCGAACCGTAATACGCTCGTTGGTTCGACGGAAACGTGGTTGGTGCCCCGTTGAAATAGGCAACAATCTTACCCTTAACGTCGACCTGGGCGTAATCGTCATACCCCAGTTCCGGCGCCGAAACACCGTAGCCAACAAAAACAACAGGAGCCGAGACTTCACTCCGGGTCTGGTCGAAGTTGGGATTGAGAATGTAGTTTTTGCCGTAAGTCAAAGGCAGCTCCTTACCATTACGTTCGATTGTCAGCGCACTCCCCTTAGCATCCACCTGGCCGCTACGAAGCGGTACGTTCTGCCGATACGTCCCCTGTTCCCCTGCTGGTTTGTAGCCCAGCTTTTTCAGTTCGCCTTCGACGTACTTAGCCGCTAGCTCATAGCCCCGTGTACCGGGCTTGCGCCCCTCCAGCTTATCGTCAGCCAGGTAGCGCATATGCGCTTCAATGGCCTTCGGACGCACCATTTTGGCTGCCTGTTGCGCTTCGACGGGAATGGTGGCAGTCTGTCCGAAGCCAGCAGTTATGCTTGATGCAAGCAGGGCCAGCGATAAGAAGTGAGTGGTCAAACGTTGCTGGTGAATAGACATACTAGTAAAGTTGCACAGTTGCCGGTGCCTGGCTCTGCCCGTAATCTTATAATACACTAAGTCGGTGAGCTGCTTCCTGCAACAGATCGTCGTTTTTAGCGAAACAAAAACGAAGGATTTTATAGTCGTTTTTCTGGTGGTAAAATACCGACACCGGAATTGACGCCACGCCAATTTTCCGGGTCAGCCGGACGGCCAGTTCGTAATCCGGCTCGTCGGTGATAGCGGCATACGACAGATTCTGAAAGAAACTTCCTTCCGACGGCTGAAATTGAAAGCGCGATCCCTGCAAGCCAGCCAGAAATAGATCCCGCTTACGCTGATAAAACTCCGCCAGTTGCTGGTAATGCGCTGGTTCATTCAAATAATCAGCCAGGGCGTACTGCATGGGCGTTACGGTACTGAATGTCAGGTACTGGTGCACCTTCCTGAACTCGGTTGTCAGCGCCACTGGGGCCAGGCAATAACCAATTTTCCAGCCCGTAATGTGGTACGTTTTTCCAAACGATCCGACAACGAACGTTCGTTCGCGCAGGGTTGGATGCGTCATCAGTGAGCGGTGCTGGTGCTCATCGAAATAGATGTGTTCATACACCTCGTCGCTGACGATCCAGATATCTTTGCCCCGCACCAGTTGGGCTAATTGCTCCAGGTCATCAGCGGTCCAGACGCGGCCGGTGGGGTTATGGGGCGTATTCACCAGTATAAGACGAGTACGATCCGAGATTAGTTGGCGTACCTGCTCCCAGTTAACCGCATAATCGGGTGGGGTCAGCGTAACGTACACGGGGATACCGCCATTTAATTCGATAGCGGGCACGTAACTGTCGTAGGCCGGTTCGAACACGATTACTTCGTCGCCGGGACGCACCACCGCGGTGATAGCCGCGAAGATGGCTTCGGTGGCGCCGGACGTAATGGTTATTTCAGTATTCGGATCAAAACGAACATCGTACAAAGCTTCCGTTTTATGGGCCAACGCTTCCCGCAGCGCAGGCACGCCCGTCATGGGCGCATACTGGTTAAACCCTTTACGCATGTACTGGTCGACCAGCGCCACCAGCTCGGGCGAGCAGTCGAAACCAGGAAAGCCCTGTGAGAGGTTAATAGCACCCGTTTCTGCCGCCAGCGCAGACATCACGGTAAAAATGGTGGTACCAACGTTCGGAAGTTTGGACGGCAGGAGCATGAATAACGTGTCGGATAAAATCAGTACGGGCTGCAAATATATTCGCCGATGCCCTATCTATGTACTTTTCCTGCCGTCACGCTCCGTATGCGATGAGTTGTTTTCTGACAAAGAAGCCTTTTATTGTATCGTTTTGTCCTATCCGTTCAATTCCCCCTAACGGCAATGAAATTTTTCCTTTGTACTCTGGCTTGCTGGCGGCTGCTCAGCACCTCAACTGTCTCTTTCGGCCAAAGCCGTGATACATTAGCGACCGCTGGTTCACCAGTCTCCACTACGCTAGCTTCCCCGGAGAGTACGACGTATGCAACCCAGCCGGATAATGATTTCGCCCCCGCCCTATTCGGTGGAGCAGTGATCGCGGTAACGTTAGTACTAGGTATCATTGGAGCCGGAATTGCGTTGACTTTTTTAGGTGTGCTACTCATCGCCGGACTTATTTTGTTCGGCTTATTATCGGCTTCGGTTTTGTTTGGCTTACACCGACGTTCATTTGCAAAGGGATTCCGCATTTTTGTTGTGTCAGTCTGCACAGTGGGCGGAAGCGCGGTGGGTGGCGTGGGGCTTTTCTTTGTCAGCTCATTTATGCACTGGTGGACCCCAAAAGCTTCATTTATCAGCGGTTCAGCGGGAGGGCTTCTGGCCGGTTTTCTGCTTGGTTTACTTGTCTGTTATTTTTTGCAGCGTCTAACGCATTACGTTCAGACGCGGCTTGAATTGTCTTAAAGCCCGTTACGTGGCTGGAAACCAAGTAAGCGTTGCGCGTCCCAGATCAACGAAACCCAGTGATTCATACAACTGGCGGGCTCGGGTATTGTAGCTCTCGACCTGCATCGTTACCGTCTTCAATCCTAGCTGCTGAGCATTCTGTTGAATTTGTTCCAGGGCAAACCGGCCTAGTCCTGAACGTCGATAGGCATCCCGGATGTATAATTCGTCGACCCGCGCTTCCCGGCCGCCAAATTCGAAAATGAACCCATAAGTCAGCGCCAGATAGCCCGCATCCTGCTCCTCGTGGCGAATCAGCCAAAGTGACCCGAATTGCGGATTAGCCAGAAAATCAGTGATCAAGCGTTGGTGTTTCGACGCGTCGAATGGGTATTCGAAATACTGGTAGAACTCCGTCATCAGGGGCAGTAGGCGATCTACGTCAGCCAACGTAGCGGGGTACATGAATGCGTTCATCAAGTTGTTTATTGACTCAACAGCATAACACGGAGCTCATCGAAAAGTTGGTAGATGCGGTGTCAGGTAATTTTTGTGCAATCAGTACGTATAGTTCATCAACAGGCTATTCCCAGCCTCTATGATTGTCCAGCCTGCTCACTACGCCTTATTAGTCGGTACGTTACTGCTTTCTTTATTACTAGCCTTGTCGGTTGCTCCACTCCGGCATCGGCCAGACCAACCGAACCTGTCAGGCGTATGGATAGGCGATAGCCTCGAAGCGTTGCACATCAACGACATTGCCGACTCTAACGCCCAGCATGAGTTAGCGAATAGGCAGGGGTTAGATCTGTCCTTCTCGCTACGTACTGACGGTGATCTGCTTTATTTTCGTTCCCCTTTCTCAGTTCTTCGCAAGCATGCTCCGGCTGGCTCATTGACGCAATACACCTTGAAGATCAGCCAGCAGTCAGACAGTTCAATGACACTCATCCCTCTTTCAGAAGAAGCGCTTGCCTTCTTTAGCAACAAACGCAGCCTTTTTTTCAGGAAACAGAAATTTTCGGTTGATACGACACTTCATTTCGAAAAAATCATCTTCCATACTACCGAATGTTTTGGCACCTGTTCCGTATTTCACACGGAGATTGACAGCGCCAAACAGCTACGGCAACATACCGAAATTTTGTATCGACACGCCAGGCAAGACACGACCGGCGAAGGTTATTTTACGGGTAGGATACCCGATAGTATTTACCACGAACTCGTTGCCGCCATCCAGACGAGTCATTTACGCAACCTGCAATCCGACGAGATACTATGTTGCGACGCTCCTGTTATTACTATGATTCTTTACGCTAACGGCACTCGCAAGTCATATCAATCGATGACTCCTCCGATTGTGGCTCAGCATCTGGTTCACGTTCTTTATCAAACCGCCGGAAAGAATATAGGAAAGCGTACCAAGAAACCATTCACGCTCGAAGAGTAAAGCCCCCTGCGTCTAGGTAATTCTGAGCTTAATTAGTTCACGGTTTTGGCATAATTCTTCACCCCCAAATTTTTACTATACCAATCGTCACATTAACCAGCAGGCGATAGTAAAGCAGGTAACTACTTGGTCGTAATGTATAAACTCCATGTTATCCCAAAAACTAGTCAAAACAATCGGCTCCTAGCTCGATTGCGTATGTAGGACATGTCTCAACTATCCCGGACTTATCACCCTGTACTTAGTACCCTATCTATGAAAACAGTCTTTTCTTTACTATTCAGCCTGCTTACAACGGGACTGCTTGCCCAGGAGGCACGTAACCTCAACCAGGCTATTCAATACGTCAAGCTGGCAAATACTCTGCGCGAACTGGACAAATCACCAGCGGCTGTCGACCTGCTCGAACGTGCCCTACCCGCTGTTCAGTCCAAAAATCTGTACTGGACAGCCATTACCAACGAATTACTGGGCTTATGTTACAAAGACCAGAAAGACAGCGCCCAGGCCTTGAATCACCTCCGCCAGGCCCGCAGCCAGTATGCCCAACTCAAATACGTGGCCAGTGCCTGGGCCGTTAACGAAATTATCCGGGACATGTCGGGGAAAAACCTTTACGCCGGGGTACAGATCGGCCCAACGGAAATTAAGGTAGCCATCCTAAAAACGGATTACGAGACCGATTTCTACGAGAAAGACATTCAGCGAACGTTTGTGATCCCCAACTCGCTGTTGGTAGCTGACGCATCGTCCTCATTCAAATCTGGGCAGACAGCGTTGCGAACCAGCCTGGACTCTATTTTGCAATACAACATCCCGACTGAGCGGATTTTCATTGCTTTTACCAGCGACGTTGACAAGAGCCTGAATCCAGCCGAGAAGAAACGGCTTTTCAACGAGCTAGTCCAGTCGCTGCCCAACAAAGCCTTAACCATTGATACCACGCTAACCGATAAGCGGGAGGCCGAACTGTTCACCATCGGTGCTATTCCCCGCAAGGTATGGCCTAGTACGTCTTCTTTATCGCTCGGCAACACCAGCACTATTGGTGGTTATTTTGATACGAAACAGGCATTTCACGGGATCAATGTCCCTATTGGCCTGCAAACGCTGACGGCACGAATTGATCCGAAAGGCACGTTGCGCCCTGACGCGTTCAAACGGGAAGCGCAACAACTTATTCAAACGTTGGTTGACTCAGCCATGAGTCCGCAGCTTAGCGCCAATAAAGAAGGGCTAAGCAAGCGGAATACGATTGGTCTGAGTGGCGGCATTCCGCAGGCCCTGGTAACTTACCTGCACCCTGACCGTACGGGCACTAAGGCGGTACCCATCACGATGCAGGATGTTGACCAGTTTAAGCAACTGGCCCTCAATCATTACCAGCGTCTGATCCGGCCTGATCTGGGCTCGATTACGGACCCCACCCAACGTAATGAAGCCGAAATGGCCCTGGGAAGTGTGCAGAGTCAGCTTACTGAAAAACAGATCATTGCCGGAGCGCTTTGGCTGGAGGCCGTCATGAAAGCTTACAATAAGATGGCTACGCCTACCCGCTTTGTCTTCATCAAGAACGCCGATATTGGCTGGGTAGCGGGTAAGTTCCTGGAAACCATCAACGGCGAATATGAATCGACCATCGCTAAAGGTGCTTTGTATACCCGTTAGATTAGCCGATACATTGCATTTCAGCGGTGATATAACAGCGCCGATGGCATTCAGTCGTCGGCGCTGTTGGTTTGTAGCGTCACTTGTCGACGACGCAACAGAAATAAATCGACCTAACCAAGGCGAAAAATTGACAAGTTTTAAAATAGGTCTAGGGCAATACGACCGTTGCTAAATATTCTTACGTATCTGCTGTGCTACTCAGAATAGGTCTGCCGAATCGTACATAATGTATCGATCGTTGTGACAGCCGTTTGCCTCAAGCAGTCTTATACAGCCATTGCATAAAAGGAGCGTGGCTGTTGCACAACTCGGCTTGTCTTACGAGTTTTCCCTTGTCTGATTGGGAAAATAGGAATACCTATTTATCTACCATAGAAATTAGTTTAAAAAGAGCACAGTAGAGCTACTAAAAGTGTCCTGATAATAACCCCACTCCACTTTCAGCGCTACTGCCTGGCTGACAGTGGACTTGGTCGTGAACTTCATGAACTTCTTCAGGTTGAAGGCAACGGCTGCCATCAGCATCACTTTGTGAGCCCCTGCCTTACCGCGTACATTCACTTTCCGTAGACCCTGATACTCCACCAAACTTCCTAAAACCGGTTCTACAGTCATGCTCCGGAGTCGCTTCATACGTTTGCCCCGTCGACTTTGCTGGCGATCGCCGGCTCGCCGGTAAGCCGCATCATAAGCCGTTCGAGTAATCTGTCGACACTGACTCTTGGGAACACAGGTGGGTTTGAGCGGACATTGTTTACAATCCTGATAAGCAGCTCGGTAAATCTTTTGTAAGCCCCCGTCTGCATTCGTGTCAAAGGTTTTGAAAGACAGTGGTTTACCTGCTGGACAAGTGAACTGATCATTCTCTGAGTCATAAGGAAACCCCTCAATTTGCGGCTTATACTTACCAAACACGGGAATCCAACCTGTCAACTGGTGTTGTTCTAGGAAGGCGTAGTTGCTGCCGTTCGAGTAACCAGTGTCAGCTATTATTTCTTGTAAGTGCAGTTCATTAGCTTCCAATCGTTGCTGTAGTTTCAGGGTAATGCCAGGTAAGCACTGACTATCTCGACTGTCTGCAAAATCGGCTTGTACATGGCTGATGACTCCTTCTGCGGTATCGACTGCCAGACTGCAATGGTAGTTGAGTTTACGAGCTTTGCCAGGCTTCACGGAAATGCGTGCATCGGGATCGGTAGGACTGTAATGCGTTTTGTTGCTCAGTAACTGTGCCTTTTCATTACTTGCCCCTGGGGTGTTGGGTACACTCTTCAAGTTCTGCTGGTGCTTGGACAACCGCCTTAGCTGATGATCGGTAGCAGTAATAACTGGCGCAGCTTGACGGTTGCCAAGTGCCGGCACTGAGGTTACTGGTTCAGGCTGACTGTCCACCGGCTGAACCAGTTTAGGGCCAGGTCTATCAGGCTGTTTTTCCAGCAGCCTTTCCATTGAGGCATTAGCTTTGACTGGAGCAGAATCGATAGCTACTCGACGACCGGCTACCATATTGCTGGCCACACAAAGAGTAAATACCTTATCAAAAACTAGCTCAAAGAGCGCTTCCGGGTAAAGTTGTCGGGTGCGGCTTAAGGTGGAGTGCCATGGTAATGGCTCATCCAGGTTATAACCTAGGAAGTAGAGTATATCCATTCGCATAGAGCAATGCTCCACCAGTTTGCGATCGGAAGTAATATTTTCTAAGTAAGCAACGAGCATAAACTTAAAGAAGACCACCGGATCGATGGACGGATGGCCTGTCGAACCGTATAGCTCTTTGGTATGCTCGTAGAGGAAGGAAAAATCGAGCGTTTCCTTCAGCCGCCGATAGAAGTTGTGCTTGGGCACATGGCTGGAAAGCTGGAACGAGATGACAGCTCTTTCTTGGTCGTGTTTTCTGCCTTGCATAGCTGAAGATACAAAAACTCAGCATAGCAGAAGTTTTATACCACAAGCCCAGTTGTGCAACGGCCACGAGCGTTTTCTGAGATTAAGAAATAAAGTAGGTAAGCTACTAGTGTCTCTGCTGTTTGGCAAGATCACCGCGTAGCTTACTTAGGGCTTCCGGGGTAACGCCCAAATAGGAGGCTATCATTCTTTGGGGTACCCGCTGCACGATGGCCGGGTAGGTGGCTAAGAAGTCAAGATAGCGCTCGCGCAGGCTGGCACTCATTAATAAAATAATCCGCTTCTGGAGCACATAGATTCGATTGGTCAACTTCTGCATGGCCTCTTCGGTGGGGAGATGTATCGAGGAACTAAAGTCGTCTTCTAGTACTTCCACTTCAGAATTTTCAACAGCGTCAATATACAGATCGGCTTCCTTACCCAGTACGTGCCAGCCAATGTCACTGATGATCCAACCTTCTGGAGCAAACATGAAAATATGCTCCTTCCCATTCTCATCCAACGTATAGCTCCGTAGAAGGCCAGTTTTGACAAAATAGTGTTTCCTCACTTTATCGCCTTTTCTAAGCAGGACCTCCCCCTTGGCTACCCGCTTGGTCAGGATTCGCGATGTCAACGCGTCAAGCGCTTCAGCCGAAAGCTTGCCCGGGGGGATAAGATCTAAAAACGATTGCATAGGTCAACAGCGTGAATCGCTAAGATACAGAGCGTATTTCTTAATCTACATTAAGGCGCGTCAGTACACGCTTGGAGACCTTTGTAGCAACTTAAAAAAAAGAACATGGAAACACGCGTTATCAGTAAGCAAACATCTTCGAAAGGCTGGCACATAACCCTTTGGGTTTTACAAGTACTACTGGCGCTGGCTTTTGGCATGGCCGGCTTTATGAAACTTACCGTACCGATTGCCGAGTTAGCCAAACAGATGCTCTGGACGGCACAGGTTCCTATAGGGTTAGTTCGATTTATTGGCGTGGCCGAATTGGCCGGTGCCCTGGGTTTGATCCTGCCCGCTCTAACCCGTATCCGGCCTTCGCTGACTGGTTTAGCCGCCGGTGGTTTAGCCCTGGTGATGGTTCTGGCCGCTGGATTTCACCTGACACGGGGCGAAATGGGCATGGCCGTTCCTAGCGTCGTATTAGGCGTACTGGCCGGTATCGTCGTTTGGGGAAGAGCTGAAAAAGCACCTATCTATGCCAACTAGTTAGTAGATCGTAGGGCGTTTGTAAACCAAATAGTAGCATGATCCGCCACGGGCTCATTAAGTAGTTTTAAATACTTCACGGATACGCTTCCGACTCAAAATAAGCGGATGCCCGAGGGATAAAGCATACTAATCGTCTACTCAAGTTATCTCACTCGTCTCGCAAAACGCCCGAACAATTTATTGCCAAATCTCCCACATTCTCAATTAAGAGCCTTTTCATTAGACAATCCATTTTAATTAATGTCCAGTTATGCGCATTTGATAATCAAACGGCGAATGAATGACAACCCAGTTTATTAGGGTACTTTCGCAGATGTGGGCATTTAGCTATACCAGCCTAAATGAGTCAATTCGATAAAAGGATGGATCGTAAAGCTAGCTTCTTGTTTTAAGGCGTTGGTTGCGGATCTTGGAAAGAAATTCCGTGGTCATGCCCAGGTAGGAAGCTATCACATACTGCGGAAACCGAACTGTCATCGACGGATAGGTCTCCATAAACTGTTCATACCGCTCTTCAGCTGATAAGGTTAAGTTACTGACGATACGTCTCTGCATAGAAGCCACCGATCGCTCGGCCAGTATACGAAAGAAGGTTTCGTATTTAGGATTAGTAGCCTTGAGCCTGCTTTCCTGTTGATGGGATAACTGAAGCAACAGACTGTCTTCCATTGCCATGACAAACATCTTAGCCGGCTGCTGGAAAATATAGCTGTTATAATCCGAGATCCACCACTCTTCAATGGCTAATTGGATGGTATGGTCTTCTCCCTCATCCGCAACCACATAGGCGCGTAGCGACCCCTGGAGAACAAAATACCGGCTTTGTGCGACGAAACCGGGTTGTACGACAAATTGCCTTTTCTTGACACTCAGTCGGGTAAAAGCCCCAGCAAACTCAACCCTCTCCTCCTCAGTAAGGGCGACAAATTTCTTTACATAGTTACTAATGATTTGCTGCGGGTCCATGTTAAATCGGAGCTGCTGACAACTGAACAGGCTATTTGGTTACCGGTTGGATGGCAAGATAAAACAGAATTACTCTGTCAGCTTATGCCGACAGAGTAGTTAGTGGATAGGATATAGGGTTACCCTTCATCAAACTGCGTCCGCCAGCGGAAAGTCAATTTCCAGATTGGTAAGGTTATGCAGATAATTGGTGATGATTTTATCGCCGATCGTCATTACTACATCGATTAGATTAGCTTCGCTATACCCAGCCGAAAAGAAGGCCTCAATGGCTTCTGGGCTTACCCGGCCTCGGCCCTCGACAACCGCTTTTGTGAAGGTAACTAGGCTGTCTAGCTTATGATCAAAAGGAGCTTGGCCCCGGCGTATAGCCAGAATCTGCTCATCCGTAAATCCATTCAGCTTTCCCAGTGCCGTGTGGGCAGCGATACAATAATGACAGTCGTTGACCTGACTGGTTACCAGATTGATGACTTCGCGCTCTTTGGCCCTTAAGGAGCTTTTGCGATTTTGCAAGGTGAGATAGTCGCTAAGAGCCGTTTCGTTTTTGGCCAAATAGGCATACAGGTTGGGCACAAATCCTAAACCTTTTTGGAGGTTATCAAAAATTGCCTGGTTATGAACTGATACCTCATTTCTGGAAGGAACGGAGAAATTGGTGAGCGTTTCCATGGTTGCTAGCGTCTTTAGTGAAGTCGTTATTGACAGGACAAAGGTGGGCTGTGGTGCCAGTAAGAAAAATGAAGTAGATTAGGAAATAAGGTTGAAGTAGTTCAACCGTTGAACGTAAGCACAAGGCCTGTATGTCGAGTAAGGTAGCCTTCTTTACTAAACGCTATTCGCTCCGTAGAAGGCTATGGACAGGCGAATCCAGTTCGTCTTGGGTGGGAGCTTTATCTGAGAACAGCTAGGTTAAGGGCAGAATGCTATATATAGCCATGCAGTCGGTCAACCAATGTTAGTATACAATAGGCTCACTTGTTAAACTACTCGACCGTGAAACGAGAAAAACCTCCCCTCCCTATCCTTGACACGTACGTTTTCTGATGAAGGGGTTACCCCAATAAAATCAAGTTTCCTTTGTCTAGTTCTTCTTTTTACAGGACTAGATAAAAAACAAGCAGGCCATACCAGTCGGCACAGCCTGCTTGTTCCCATTCTTTTCAACATCTCTGACTATCGGCGTCTCCAAATAGGCAGCCCCTCCTGCAGTTGGGGCGGTTTATGCCTAAAAACCCTAAGCCTAGCAGCCCAAACCGCTAATCGGCAATCGCTCGGTTCACTCTTCTCAAAACAAGTCTCACTGTTAATAGTCAACGCTGACTAGGCTGTGGCTGGGCGCTGGTTGCCCTGTTCGTTGTCAGTTGATGATAGCTGCGGTGCGAAACCACCAGCATGGCCAGCGCTACCAGAGGAGCGATGCGAGCCGACAAAGGGTCGCCGGCTGCTGTATGCGCCAGAAAGGCAGATAAAAACGTAAAGGCAAAGCCGGCATACGCCCACTCTTTTATCCATCCCGATAAAGGCGTAATCAGTACCACCACCCCTATTAGCTTAGCGATGGCTAATTCAATCCGAAACGTATCGGAGAAGCCCAGATGATGAAAGGCTTGCTGCATAGCGGGTTGCGTGAAGTAGGCATACGCCGAGAAGGTCATCATCAGTGATAATAGCCCCGTAGATGCCCAATAGATGATTGTAGTTCGTTTCATTTTTTTCTCGTTTGATGCCACAAACTTACCTATCTTTACTATCCTAAGTATAGCACTATCCCCAAGGATACTAGTATCCTTGGGGATAGTTAGACGCCTAAGATCAATGGACCCACTACGTCAGCCCACCAGCCACTCGAAAGATGCTTGCAATGGCGATATCCGGGCCGTCAAAGATGCGCTGTATGTACTGAGTGGTAAATGGAAACTGCCCCTCATCCTAGCGCTGACCGATGGCCCAAAACGGTTTAATGAATTGCAGCGGCTCCTGGGCGACATTACGCCCAAAGTCTTGACAAAAGAGCTGCGGGAGCTGGAGCAACATGAGTTTGTCACCCGTGAAGTCTATTCAACCATTCCGGTCACCGTTACGTATCAACTAACCCCCTACAGCGGTTCATTGGGCAAAGTCCTTGACGAACTCAAGCAGTGGGGTCGGGACCATCGCCAGCGGATTATGGGGCCTGCTTATAAAGAGTAGTTTATACGACCGACTCATCCAGCTCTTCGCTAATAACTATGGATCGGTAGGGGAGATCAATGTCAAAGGGGATTGGACTAAAAACTAGTCTTTTTACGAAACACGTCTTTAGCTAAGCAACTGAGTTTGTAAAACACCCGGTTAATCGAAGGGTGGCTAGTGCCTACCAAGTAACGGTAACAAGCACTGAATAAGACGCTTCGCATCAGATGGAGAGAAGCGTCTTATTCAGTGCACTTCTCAAGTATGGGCATTTTCGTGAGAAGTCTAAACTCGCTTTCTTCAAGAATCCACAGCAGCATCGACTGGTTGCTAATCAGTTAAAAGATGCTCTGAAATCCAGGGGCGATTGATTGGTCTTGCTCTTAAATAATTTGCTGAAGGACTGCGGATAGCAAAACCCTAATTGGTAGGCTACCTCACTGACGGACAGTTCTGTAGTAGCCAACATTTCTTTAGCGTGTTCGATTAGCTTTTCGTGAATATACTGCTGAGCCGTTTGACCCGTCAGTTGCTTCAGGCAATCGCTGAGGTAATTGGCCGACAGGCTCAGTTGCAAGGCCAGACCATTGACGGTAGGTAAGCCTTGCTCAGCCGCGTTCCGTACCGACTTATAAAGCACCTGGTCAACCCTGCTCAATAACTCCCTATGGCTGGGTTTGCGGGTAATAAATTGCCGGTTATAGTATCGATTGCAATAGGTGAGCAACAAATCCACATTCGAGAGGACCACATCCTGACTGTAGCTATCAATAGGTAACTGGTACTCTTTTTCAATTTGCTGACAAATTGTCTCAATCGAGTGTTCTTCGTCTTCCGACAGGATCAGAGCTTCATGAACCGCGTAGTCGAAAAAGGCGTAGTCCTTTATTTTTTTCGCTAATGGATATGTTCGAAAAAAATCAGCGTGAATGTTCAACAACCAGCCGGATTTAGCTAACACCTCGCCTGGGTCCAGAATACTAACCTGCTTGGGGGCAAAAAAAGACATGATCCCTTCGTCAAAATCATAGGGGGTTTGCCCATATTGAATCTTACCGGGACAGTCTTTTTTGAGGACGATTTGGTAAAAATCGAAAATTAACCGCACCCGCGCATCATTGTTCATGCTGGGCAAGTCCTCAAATCTAAGAATACTGAACAACGGATGCTTGGGCTTGGCAATGCCCAAGGCTTTATGGCTTTGAGCAATGGTGTCTATATGGATGGTAGGTATGTTCTCTCTTTGCATGGCCGTTCCGCTTACCGATTCATCTGCTTTTGTTTTTGACGGGCAAAGACCCGGGCGATAGTGCCGCTGGGTACCAACGCTCCCAACCGCACACCCCACGCATTTAAGCGGCCTGATACGTGAAAGGTTTCTTTCCTGTTCCAGGCCTGGATCATTTCGGTGGCAACCTGTTGGGCCGTCTGCGTATAGGCCCCGTCGGTCAGGACTTTGCCCCAGGCATTATCGTTGGCGGGCGTATTCATGAAATTAGTGCTGGTAAAACCGGGACTGAACAAGATTACCCGAATGCCGTAGGGTCTACACTCCTCGGTTAGAGCTTGGGTAAATGAGCGGACAAAAACTTTGGAGGCCGCATATACCGCCATGTAGGGGCTTGGAAAAAAGGCGGCTAGTGAGGCTACGTTGATAATACCGCCTTTTTTGTTAGCGATCATGTCGGGTAGAAACAGGTGACAGAGGGCCACCAGGGCAGCATTGTTCACTTGCAGCATGGCTAACTCGGCTTGCTGATCATTTTTTACAAACTCGCCACTGGATCCAATGCCTGCATTGTTGATTAACAAGGTCACGGTCAGCTCTCTTTTTCGACATTCTTCGTAGATCTGCCCGGTAGCCTCCGGCTTCGTCAGGTCTGCCGACACGTACTGCGCCTGAATACCATACGTGCTCGCAAGTTGTATGCATAGCTTATCAAGTTTATCGGTACTGCGGGCTACGAGTAGCAAATTATGGTTACGTGCGGCCAGTTGGCTAGCCAAGGCTTCGCCAATACCGCTTGAAGCTCCAGTGATTAAGGTTACGTCCATATCTTCTTTTGTTTATGAAACAAAATTGATACCCGTCGTCCCGAGAACTGTGTTCAAATAACGGTTCGTTGTGTTCAAATCATAGATGACGTCGGGATTGTTTTAGGTTTGGATAAGGGACTACTTACCTTATTAGGTTATTGTCAACACGATGAGCTAAAATAAGCTTAGTGGTTGGCTAAGACCAGTTACTAAACAGCACTGTCCTGAACGACTTTAAATTCCTGTTATCTCATGCCTGAGCCTTCTGTGAGAATATAAATTGAGGTCATTTTTAAAAAATTATCCTACAACTAGCGTTGTCTTCTTTACAACAAAGCCAGTACTATCAAATCGGTTTATCAATCAAGCCATTTAGCTTTTACAGTGATCTCGGCTATTTTCAACTACCTTGCGAGTCGGGTGCTGGATGCTGAAAGCGTATAGGTCTTCTGATGCTGAAATAACCCATGTCTCAGTCTGCTCGTATTGATTACCTATCCTCAATGAACTACTCATTGCTGATTAGCCTGCTGCTCGTATCCGTCCAGGGGTTTACCCAAACAAACACGCTCAGTGACACGATTGCCTTTGCCATGAATGAGCAAAACAATCTATTCGTCAAAGCAGTGTTTAACCGAACCGACACGCTGAATCTGAATTTTGATACGGGAACCACTGAACTTGTGTTAACCAACAGCGTTCTGAAAGGGAAATTAAAAACAACGCCTAAGCTCTACAGCACGATCTACGAGCTACAGCTTGGCCAAACAACCTACCTCACCAAGGTATATGATGCTGAGTTGACCGCTCACCAAACCGATGGTCGATTTGGTTGGGATTTATTCAAAAACAAGATTGTTGAAGTCGACTACGACAAGTCCCGGCTGATCATCCATTCAGCACTGCCCAGCGCCGTGGCAGAAACGGATGTATATACGAAACTCGACATCGAGTTTGCTAAGGATCTTATGTTGGTTAAAGGATCGATTGAACAAGATGGCATCACCAATAAAGGCCTGTTCTTGTTCGACACGGGCTACCAACGAACCGTGATGTTAGACAATGACCTGTTACGGGAAGGTGGCTTTCCAATCGAAAAAATGGCCATTCTCAACCAGGTAGTAATGAAGGGGGCTCAAGGCAATGAGATTCCGGTGATTACCGCCAACCTTGGCGCCTTACGAATCGGAAAGTATCAACTAACAAATGTTCCCGTTCAACGGGTAACGACCAGTAAACCCTTGAAAGATAAGAACATTCATATTTTAGGAAATGAGGTACTGAAGCGTTTCAACACGTTTCTTGATTTACAACGCAACGTTGTTTATATGACACCTAATCACCTGTATAGCGTTGCTTTTACGGACCAGCTCAAAAAAAATAAGAGTGAGTCCTTATGCGATTGGTAGCTGGAACTCATCGCAATAAGTGCCTATTGATAAAAGCGGATGGACACAAAAGAACTGACAAAAGCCGAAGAACAATTGATGCAGGTGTTGTGGAACATGCAGAAGGCGTTCGTACGAGAAATTATAGATCAGATGCCCAAACCTAAACCGCCTCAAAGCTCTGTTTCCACTCTCATGCGAACTCTCGAAGCCAAAGGCGTAGTGGGGTATGAGGCATTTGGTAAAAGTCACCGGTATTACCCGCTGATATCTAGAGAAGAGTACAAAAAATTTCAGTTGAAGAAATTACTAGGCAACTATTTTGACAACTCCGTTCATAAGCTGTTTTCGTACTTCATCCAGGAACAACCGATTCCGGAAGAGGATGTACAAGCCATTGAAAAAATGATCCATCAACTCAAAGACAAGAACGTCGACCGATGACTGCCTATCTTCTCGCCGTCAATGGTTTTTTAGTGGTGGGCTATGGATTTTACAAAGTCTTTCTGGAGCGGGAAACGTTTTTTGTCCTCAATCGGATTTCGCTCATTGGGCTTGCCCTACTCTCATTTTGCCTTCCGGGAATTTCGACTAACGAGCACTTATCAGCCTCTATAGCGCTAGATCATGTCGTCCAGGTTGGGGCTTTACCGCGTGCGCTGCCGCCCCTATGGCCTAACCCCATGAGTAGTTGGCTGGAGCGAGTTTATCTGGCCGGGGTATTACTGCGGATTAGCTGGCTAGCCGTTAAGTTGTTATACGTAAAAAAGACACTGCGCAGGCCGGTCCGTAATTTGGCCTTTTCGTTCTTTACGTATAAGGCTATCGACCCGAACGTTGACGATTTTTCGGTCATTGATTACCATGAAAATGTTCACATCAGGCAATGGCATAGTCTGGATATCTTGTTTTTTGAGCTGGTGACCATCGTTACCTGGTTTAACCCCGTTGTGTATTTATATCAGGTAAGCATCAAACGGGTGCACGAATTCTTAGCCGACCGCGCTACTGCCCGCCATATGGGGGATTATCATCGATATGCCCAGTTACTGCTGAAAAGAGCCTTGGCTGGCTCCCCACAACTGACGAGTCCGTTTACCGACAAGCATCTGCTCAAACAACGGATCTTTATGTTAGGTAGGCATTCATCTCCCACGATAAGCCTGCTGAAGTATAGCTTACTGATCCCGATCTTACTCTGTATGACGTCCTTTTCGGTCTTGATTACCCGTACTACCGAACCGGCTGCTTCAATGGGGCAAGGAAACCGCGCACCGGCATTTCCCAGCAGCTTTAACGGGTTTCGTCAGTATCTAAGCCATGAAATAAGTAAATCTGCTGTCTTCAGAGCTCATCAAGACCAAGGGAAGGTACTGGTTAGTTTTGTCATTGACACCGATGGCCGTGTGGTTATGCCTCGCGTGTTGGCGAGTCCCAACGAAGCGGTAGGCCAGGAAGCGACTGATATTATCAAGCACTCCCCTCAGTGGTCACCCGGCTACCAAAATGGCCAACCCGTACGTGTCCAATATCAAATTGAACTCGGCTATCAGTATAGTATAAGCAACTGATTGTAAATTGATTATTACTAATTTAGCTTAATGGGGAGCCACTAAATATTTATCCTTAAGCTGCCATAGCTTAAAACATAGTTATATAACTAATAATTAAGTTATACATTTGTTCTGCCCGATAGGTGGTGGTTCAACTAACTATGTCATGAAAATAGTACTGAATTCAGGCGGCCTGGCTTGCTGGTTCGTTTTATTCCTTTCCTTTCTGGTCAGCGGTGTAGCCGCTCAGCAACAGAGCCCAACAAGCTTATCGGGTGTAGTCGTGGACGAGCAGAAAAACCCGCTACCCTTTGTAGCCATTATACTCAAAGCCAAAGCTGATTCTGCGATCACCAAGACGACAATAAGCGAGATAAGCGGTAAATTCCAACTGACCGGCCTTTCTGCTGGGACGTTCATTCTCGAAACCAGTATGCTTGGCTACGAACCGGTCCGACAGGAGATCCAGGTTGGCCAGGGCGGTGGTGATCTTGCGGTAGGAATCATCCAACTTACTCCGTCGACAAAAACGTTATCCGCCGTTACGGTTTCTGGCCATAAACCCTTTATCGAACGGCGCGCGGACAAACTCGTCATCAACCTCAACGATCAACTAACCGGCGGGTCGTCACTGCTGGACGTGATGGATCGCCTGCTGGGTGTACAGGTGAACCTGGACAACCAGATCAGCTTGAATGGACGTAACGTACAGATTTACATAGACGGTAAGGCCACACCCCTGTCTGCCGACGCCTTATCGGGTCTATTACGGGGCATGTCGTCTACGTCGATTGAACGCATTGAACTGATTGCCCGGCCTTCGTCTAAATACGACGCATCCGCTAATGGGGGTATTATTAATATCATCCGAAAACGGGGCGCCCGGGAGGGGCTCAGAGGCAACCTATACGGGGGCGGGGGCGTTGGACGTTATCCGAAAGGCAACGGCGGATTCAACCTTAACCTGAAAACGGGCAAATACAATTTGCTGATCAATACCGATTACAATGGCAACAAATATTACGTTATCAATTATATTCAGTCAACCCCTGTTAAGCCGCTAAGCTCCTCTCCCGGTGTCGCAGAGTCGACGATCAGGAGCATTCGACAAACCAATAATATGACGCCCACGCTGGGGCTTGATTACTACCTGACAAAAAAACCACCCTCTCCCTGGCTGTAATGAATGCGGGGCAACTATTTGGAAAGAATGCGTATTCGCAGATCCGAGGTATTGGAGAAGGGGCGGTAAGGGAAGATTCCGACAATCAGGTAAAAACGACAACGAATACGTTCTCGTCAGGCTTGCATTTGCTTCACCAGTTGGATACGCTGGGCAAGGAACTGACGGTCGACGTGGATTACTACCAAAACACCAATCATTCGGATCAGTATAATACCGAATGGTTTTTCGAACCAGCAGTTGGTACGCCAAGGCGTACGTACTTTGATCAAGACAACGCCTTCGCTGTCTATTCAGCCAAGGCTGATCTGACCGTTCCTCTCAAACACAAAGCGCAACTAGAAACTGGTTTCAAGTCCAGCTACGTAGCAACAAACAACCGCAACCTACTTTATGCCATCAACGGCGCGGACCTGGTGCGCAGCGATTCCCAGGCGGACACCTATCAGTATTGGGAAACTATCCACGCCCTATACGCTACATTTCACCAGGAGCGCAAGAAACTATCGTATCAACTTGGTCTTCGTGCCGAAGCAACCCGGAACCGTGGCCAGCAGTTCCTAGCGAATCAGTCATTCGGGCAAAATTACGTCCAGCTTTTTCCGTCAGCCTTTATTGATTACAAAATCAATAACAGGCATGGCTTCATGGTCAGTGTAGACAAAAAGATTAACCGGCCGACCTATGAGAACATGAATCCGCATGGTATTGAAACTACTTAAAGATGATTGTCGATTACGATTAGGTTCATTGCTACCAAAGCCCTTCCGGAAAGTAGAATACAGCAGTAAATAGCTTAAAATTTGAGGTGAGTGAAATAATTTTTACTGGATGAAAGTGAAGCTATAACTAGTCATAGTGGTAGTAGCGAAGCGTATGCGACTGATGGCCGGTCCGCCGGTGCGGTTTGACATATAGCAAAACATAAACGTCTTCTAAAACGCTCCCTCCTAAGGCGAGCGGCTAATAAATGCGTCTAGAACGGGGCGTGGCTGTTGCATTCATTTTTTAGCTCGAGGAATTTTTTGAGGACTCACTTAGAAATACGTACCAGACTAGTAAGATAGATTCGATTTTATCTTCATCTATCAGGGCAGGGCCCTAGAAAGCCAGAAACATATCGTTTGAAAACTGTCGTAGTAACCTCCCCCAAGTCGATGGCCAAACTCACAAAAATACTGCTGACCCTCAGTATGGTCCTTGTTTGGGGGTGGACTATCTTTATGGGAACCTTTGCTACTCATGCTAATGGGCGGCTAGCCGGCTGGCTCATTGGCCTTGTTCTCAATGTGCTATTGGGTCTAGTTTATAGCTACCAGGCAACGCAGCCCAAAACCCTCAAGGAATGGTTTAAAAAGTAGTCCTTTGAGGGTGTACACCAGCCACGAGCGTTTTCAGTAACAGTGTTTAGCCTGACGTTTTGTACTTTAACTAAATACGCATGTATGCCCGTCTCTTCAAACCCTCTAATCCTATAAACTCATTCCACAATGAAACACTCAATGTGTATTCTGCTAATTCTCGTGAGCTTAGTAAGCTCGACTACCTTATTTGCGCAAGTTAAAGTCACTACAGAGGTCGGTGGGGATGCTTCTAGTGGCAAGCAACTTATTCAGGCTAAAGCGATTGGTGGATCGGGCAACTATAGTTACGCCTGGGGTCGAACCACGCCAGGTGCCGTTCCGCCAAATAATGCGTCGGAAGTTTTGCTAGTGCCAGCTCAAGACGCTGAATATATTGTCTTTGTCCGAGACAAGGAGACGGGTGTTAGTGCTTACTCGACAGTGGTAGTAAAGGCACCGATCGTGAGCGAACAGCACCTGCTTCGAATGCCTGGTGAGGGCAATAAATTGAAACTTCGTTATTCGGCGACCGGAGCACTTCCGGCCAGTCCAACTAGAAAGTAGTGAGAGTGATATCACCTTCAACTGGCTGTCCTGATCAAGATGATCATCCGAAAATAAATAAAGCCCCCCGGTTGACCGGGGGGCTTTATTTATTTCTTACTTTACATATTGCCACTTATACAACAAAAGTGCACCACAGCCATTGAGAAAATTACCGAGTATAATTTTGACTAACTGGATTCATCTGTTAGGATTTTATATCACAGTCTATCTATCGACAGTACTCTTTATGAGTGTTGGTATTTATGATAGATATGATACCTGGGCACTTACTTTGCTAAGAGTGTGTTGGGGAATTAGCTTTGGCAATACGCGTCGATACGCTGTAGCATAATCTGAATGTTGGCTAAGTACAGCCAACTAACCGAAGATGATACCGCAACGGCGGACCGTGGTATACTCATAGTCTTTGGTCACCCGTCGAAAGAAATTTGTCCAAGCAATACTCCGCTCAACAACCCATCGTTTGGCAACTGGCACGAAACCACGTGCCGATGCGGGGCGGGACGCTTTCTCAAAATCGATGCTCCACTGGGCTAACGCCACTTTGAAGACCCCGTTATAGTCGGACGGCCGATGCCGCTTGGTCACCTACTACCTTCGATAGGCGCTCTCCGCAACGCCACAATAAGCTCCTTACTAATCCTGCACCCAACGAGCCATCAGCTTGATGAGCCGCGGCCACGTCGGCTATCCATAGCCGCCCTTGTGTGTCCACTATGAATGTGCGTTTACGACCGCACGGGCGGCCCTGCATTGATGAGTTTGTGCCCATCTATGCCACGGAATTCACAGATCATGGGAGACAACTTAACGGATTGGC